>NZ_BAAIHU010000001.1:424350-743091 GCF_054590795.1 Kineococcus anabasis | reverse complement strand
CCGTCCCGGCCCCGGCCGCCGCGCGAGGCCCGCCGGCGGGCCGGCCCGGGAGGCGGTCAACTTCCGGCCCCGACCTGCCGATGGGATGACGACGGACCGCGACCGGCGTGGTCCGCACCGGGCTCGCGGGGGGTGCAGGTCGTGGACGACGTGGTCGCCTCCGCCCTGGTGCACCTGGCCTCCGCCGCCGAGGCGCCCCTGCTCGTCGTCTCGGCCCACGACGGCGCGGCGCCGGCCGTGCGCTGGGCCAACGAGGCCACCGCCGCCCTGCTCCTGCGCGACGCGAGCCAGTTCCTCGGCACCGGCCTGGACCTGCTGCTGCCCCCCGGCGGCACCGGCTCCGGCGAGCGCCTCTCCCGCGAGCGCACCGCCCGCTGGCAGGTCGACGTCCCGCGCGCCGACGGCGCCGTCTGGACCGCCGACGTCGTCGCCTCCCCCACCCCCGGCCGCGCCCCGCACACCGACGAGCGCTGGTGGGCGCTGCGCCTGGAGAACGTCACCACCGGCACCGGCACCGGCCCGTGGCCGCGCCCGGTGGAGGACCGCTTCGCCGCCGTCGCCCAGCGCTCGCCCGTGCCCACCGTGGTCTCCGACGTCGGCGCGCGCCTCGCCTACGTCAACGACGCCTTCGCCCGGCTGCTGGACACCGCGGCGGAGGACCTGTGCGGCACCGCGTGGCTCGACCACGTCCTCGGCGAGGACGTGGACGCCCTCCTGGACTGCGTCTCCTCCGGTCTGGAGGGCCGCACCGCGCAGGTGGACGTGCGCCTGCGCCAGAGCAGCGGGCACGTCCGCTGGGTGCACGTCGCCCTCGCCCCCTCGAGCTCCCCCGGCCAGGGCGCGGGGTTCGTCGGCACGGTCGAGGACATCACCGAGCGCCTCGCGCAGGAGCACCGCCTCGCCTACCAGGCGCGCCACGACCTGCTCACGGGCCTGCCCAACCGCGCCGCGCTCACGGAGGAGCTCACCGCCGTCCTCGCCGCGACCCCCCGCAACCGGGCGCCGCAGGACCTCGCGGTCATGCTGCTGGACCTCGACGACTTCAAGATCGTCAACGACGGGCTCGGGCACGAGTCCGGCGACTGGCTGCTCACCGAGGTCGCCGCCCGGCTGTCCGGGGCGGTGCGCGGTGACGACCTCGTGGCACGCCTGGGCGGCGACGAGTTCGTCCTGCTCTGCCGCGGCCTCGACGGCGCCGCCGCCGCGGGGGTGGCCGCGCAGCGCGTCATCGACGCCGTCTCGGAGCCCGTGGACGTGCAGGGCCTGCGGATCCGCCCCTCCGCCAGCGTCGGCGTCGTCGTCCTGGACGCCTCCCACCTGACCGCCGAGCAGGTGCTGCGCGACGCCGACATCGCCATGTACGCGGCCAAGTCCGCCGGCAAGGACCGCTGGGCCGCCGCCGACGCGGACGCCGTGGCCGCCGCCCGCCGCTCCCTGCGCCTCGTCGCCGACCTGCGCCAGGCCCTGGCGCAGCGGACGCTGGAGGTCGTGTACCAGCCGGTCGTCTCCACCGGTCCCGAGCGCCGCATCGTCTCCCTGGAGGCGCTGTGCCGCTGGCGCCACCCGGAGTTCGGTGTCATCCCCCCCAGCGTGTTCGTGCCGCTCGCCGAGCAGAACAACCTCGTGCCGGCCCTGGACGACCACGTCCTGCAGGTGGCCTGCCGCGACCTGGCGGCCTGGCGCGCGGAGCTGGGCCCGTGGGCGCCGGCGACCGTCGCGGTGAACGTCTCCGCCGTCACCCTCGCCGTGCCCGGCCTGGTCCAGCGCGTGCGGGAGGCCGTGGACGCGGCCGGGCTGCAGGTCGGCGACCTGTGCCTGGAGATCACCGAGACGGCGGTGCTGACGGACACGGCCTCCTCCCGCGAGGCGCTGGAGGAGCTGCGCCGCGCCGGGGCGCTCGTCGCGGTGGACGACTTCGGCACCGGCTACTCCTCGCTGACGTACCTGCGCGAGCTGCCCGTGGACCACCTGAAGGTCGACCGCAGCTTCACCAGGGACCTGTGCTCCGACTCCGCCCGCAGCGCCCGCGCGGTGACCACCGCGGTGGTGGCGCTGGCCCGCGCGCTGGGTCTGGGCACGATCGCCGAGGGCGTGGAGACCGCCGAGCAGGCGGCCGTCGTGGCGGAGCTGGGCTGCGACGCGGCGCAGGGCTGGCTCTACTCCCGCCCGCTGGCCGCCCCGCAGGTGCGGGAGCTGCTGGTCGCCAGCCGCTCCGCCCCGCGTCCCGCCGCGCGCGGGGTCCTGCCGCGCCCGGCTGGGCCCGCGGGCGTCCCCGTGCCCACACTGGGAGGGGCGCCCCGCACCGCGGCCGGCGCCGCCCCGGCCGCGGTCGCCGGGTACAGCACGACCCTCGCCACGACGGCGGGGGCACGGACGACGGAGGGGATTCGCAGTGCAACTCACCGCTGAGGGCGCCGCGGCCGCCGCGGAGGTGCTGGGCCGGATCGCCGGCGCGCTGGACGACCTGCCGGCGCAGCGTCCCGTCGCCGCCCGCGTCATCGCCACGGCCGACGACTCCCGCAGCTCCGCCAAGACGCTGGGTGAGGTCGTCGCCTACGACCCGGCGCTGACCGCGAGGCTCATGCGCCTGGCGAACTCCGCCTACTTCGGCCTGCGCGGCCGCGTGGCCAGCACCACCTTCGCCGTGACCGTCGTCGGGTTCTCGACCGTGCGCAGCCTCGCCGTCGCCGCGATGGCCGGGCTGGACGAGGAGGACGCGCAGCTGCCCGAGCGGTTCTGGGAGCGCAGCCTGCTGTGCGCCGTGGCCGCCGGCGAGCTCGCCCCCCGGCTCGGGGTGCGCGCCCCGGACGCGTTCGCGCTCGGCCTGCTGGCCCGCCTCGGGCAGGCGCTGCTGTTCCGCTGCGACGACGGCTACGCCGACGTCGTGGCCGCGGCCCCGGACCGGGCGGACCTGCTCGTCGCGGAGACGCGCGCCTACGGCGTGACGCACGTGCGGCTGTCGGCGGAGGCGCTGGCGGCGTGGGGCTTCCCCGCCGACATGCCCGAGGGGCTGCTGCAGGTGGCCCGCGGCGGCGCCACCGTGCCGCTGGCCGCCGCCGTCAGCGCCGGCATCGAGCTCTCCGAGCGCATCGTGAACCCCGAGCACCGCCGGGCGCCGGTGGAGCGGCTCACCGCCGGGCGCTGGCGCGAGGCCGAGGTGGAGCACCTGTGCGGCGTGGTGCGCGCCCAGGCGGAGGAGCTCTCGCAGGTCCTCAGCTGAGGAACCCCCGCAGCAGCGCCGCGCTGCCCTCGACGTGCTCGACCATCTGCGCCCTGGCCCGTGCCGCGTCGCCGGCGAGCACGGCCGCCACGATGCGCCGGTGCTGCGCGTCGGAGTGCTGCAGGTTCACGGCGATCAGCGGGATGCGGTCGAGCAGCGCGTTGAGGCGGCTGCGCGCGTCCGCGACCGCCAGCACGAGCGAGGGGGAGCCGGTGGCCTCGGCGAGGGCCAGGTGCAGCCGGGAGTCGCAGCGGCGGTAGTCCCTCGCGTCCGCGCCGTCCGCCGCCGCGAGGTGGGCGCGCAGCTCGCGGCGCTGCTCCCGCTCCAGCGTCCGGCGCGCGGCGACCTCCACGGCGCCGACCTCCAGCACCCGGCGCAGGGCCAGCACGTCCTCCACCTCGCCGGCATCCGGCGGCGGTGGGCACCCGGGGTCCGCGGGGACCTCCGCGCGCACGAACGTGCCCCCGGTGCGTCCCCGGCGGACCTCGACCCAGCCGGCGGCGTGCAGCGTCGCGAGGGCCTCGCGCAGCGTCGCCCGGGACACGCCCAGGTACGCGGCCAGGGTGCGCTCGGCGGGCAGGCGGTGCCCCGGGGGGACGATCCCGAGCCGGATCGTCTGCAGGAGCCGCTCGACGGTCTCCTCGAAGGCGTTGCCCGTGCGCACCCCGCGCAGCACCAGGGGCACCGCCTCCGCCTCCGCCGCGGCGTCGCGGCTCACAAGGGCGTCACGTAGGCGCTGGAGATCCCGCCGTCGACGAGGAACGTCGAGGCGGTGACGAAGGACGCGTCGTCGCTGGCGAGGAAGGCCACCGCCGCCGCGAGCTCCTCCGGCTCGGCGAACCGCCCGACGGGCACGTGCACGAGGCGGCGCGCGGCGCGCTCGGGGTCGGCGGCGAACAGCTCCCGCAGCAGGGGGGTGTTCACGGGACCCGGGCACAGGGCGTTGACCCGGATGCCCTCGCGGGCGAACTGCACCCCGAGCTCCCGGCTGAGCGCCAGGACGCCGCCCTTGGAGGCGGTGTAGGAGATCTGCGAGGTGGCCGAGCCGAGCACCGCCACGAAGGAGGCCGTGTTGATGATGGAACCCCGGCCCTGCCGCCGCATGTGGGTCAGCGCCGCCCGGCAGCACAGGTACACGGAGGTGAGGTTCACCTCCTGCACCCGCCGCCACGCCTCCAGGCCGGTGGTGAGGATGGAGTCGTCCTCCGGCGGGGAGATCCCGGCGTTGTTGAAGGCGACGTCGACCGATCCGTAGGTCTGCGCGGCGGCGGCGAACAGCGCCTCGACCTGCTCCTCGTCGGTGACGTCGGTGCGCACGAACAGCCCGCCGACCTCCGCCGCGGCGGCGCCGCCCGCGGCGGTGTCGACGTCCGCGACGACGACGTGCGCGCCCTCCGACGCCAGCCGGCGCACCGTGGCCAGGCCGATGCCGCTGCCGCCGCCGGTGACGACGGCCACCCGCCCGGGCAGGCGGCGGGACGTCGGCGTCTGCGGTGCGCGCTCAGGGGTGCTCACGGGCGGGCCCTCCGGGGTCAGGTGGTGGAGAGGAACACGTTCTTGACGTCGGTGAAGGAGTCCAGCGCCCGCGGGCCGAGCTCGCGGCCGAGGCCGGACTCCTTCACCCCGCCGAAGGGGGTGCAGTAGCGCACGGAGGAGTGCGAGTTCACCGACAGGTTCCCCGCCTCCACGGCGCGCGCCACCCGCAGCGCCCGGCCGAGGTTCTGCGTCCAGATCGAGCCGGAGAGCCCGTAGCGGGAGGCGTTGGCGATGCGGACGGCGTCGGCCTCGTCCTCGAACGGGGTGACCGTGACGACGGGGCCGAAGACCTCCTCGGTGGCCACGCGCACGCGCGGGTCGGGGGCCAGCACGACGGTCGGCGGGAACCAGAAACCCGCACCGCCCGGGGCGGTACCGGAGAACGCCACCTGCGCGCTCCCGAGGGCGCCGGGGGAGAGGAACGAGGACACCCGCTCCCGCTGCGCGGCGGAGATCAGCGGGCCCATGCCGGAGGCCGGGTCGCGGGGGTCGCCCACCCGCACGGCCCGCACCGCGGGCTCCAGCAGCTCCAGGAACCTCTCGTGCACGCTGCGCTGCACCAGGATCCGCGAGCGCGCGCAGCAGTCCTGCCCGGCGTTGTCGAACACCCCCTCCGGCGCGGTGGCCGCCGCCCGCTCCAGGTCGGCGTCCGCGAAGACGATGTTGGCGCTCTTGCCGCCCAGCTCCAGGGTGACGCGCTTGACGTGGCGGGCCGCCCGCGCCATGACGGAGCGGCCCACGGCGGTGGAGCCGGTGAAGACGACCTTGCGCACGTCGGGGTGTTCCACCAGCCTCGCCCCGGCGACGTCCCCGCGGCCGGGCAGGACCTGCAGCACACCCTCCGGCAGGCCCGCGCGCAGCGCCAGCTCCGCCAGGCGCAGCGCCGTGAGCGGGGTCTGCTCCGCGGGTTTGACGACGACGGTGTTCCCGGCCGCCAGGGCCGGGGCGGCGCTCCACGCGGCGATGGGCATGGGGAAGTTCCACGGCACGATGACGCCGGTCACCCCGAGGGGTTCGTGGAACGTCACGTCGATGCCCCCGGCGACGGGGATCTGGTCGCCCAGGTGGCGCTCGGCGGCCCCGGCGAAGTAGTGCAGGACGTCGCGCACGTTGCCCGCCTCCCAGCGGGCGGCGGTGAGCAGGTGCCCGGCCTCGGCGACCTCCAGGCCGGCCAGGTGCTCCGTGTCGGCGTCCACCTCCTCGGCGAAGCGGCGCAGCAGCCGGGCCCGGTCGGCGGGCGCGACCTCGCGCCAGGTGCGGAACGCGGCGGCGGCGCGGGCCACGGCGGCGTCGACGGCCGCCACGTCCGCTGCGGGGACCGTGGTCAGCACGGCGGAGGTGCTGGGATCCAGCACCTCCAGCACGTCCCCGCCCGTGCCCGCGCCGCCCGCACCGCTCACCGCGCCGCCCGCACCGTCCGCGCCGCTCACCGCGCCACCGCCGCGCGCTCGCGGGCCGCGTCCACGACGGCGGTGAACAGCCTGCGGTCGGCGGCGTCCTGCTCCGGGTGCCACTGCACGCCCAGGCAGAAACCCCGCGCGGGGTCGGCGGCCTCGAAGGCCTCGACGGTCCCGTCCGCCGCGCGGGCCGCGACGCGCAGCCCGTCCGCGAGGCGGTCCACCGCCTGGTGGTGGTAGCAGTGCACCCGCGCCTGCGCCCCCAGCAGCCGGTGGACCCGCGTGCCCGGCTCGGTGCGCACCGCGGTCGTGGTGAACTCCCCGGGCGGCCCCTGGTGGGCCGCGCCGGTCAGGACGTCCGGCAGGTGCTGGTGCAGCGTCCCGCCGAGCGCGACGTTGAGGACCTGCGCCCCCCGGCAGATGCCCAGCACGGGCAGGCCGCTGCCCAGGGCGGCCCGCAGCAGCGCCACCTCCGTGCCGTCGCGCGCCGGTTGCGGGGTGCCGGTCGTGGGCAGCGGCCGCTGCCCGTACAGGGCCGGGTCGACGTCCGCGCCGCCGGTGAGGACGAGGGCGTCGAGGTCCGCCAGCTCCTGCGCCGACCAGGGCGGCGCGTGCGGGCCGCACGGCGGCAGCAGCACCGGGCGCCCGCCCGCCTCGGTGACCCCGTCGACGTAGACGGCGGGCAGCAGCGCCGAGAGGACGTGCCACACGCCGTGCGTGCTGGGTTCCAGGTACGTCGTCAGCCCGACGAGGGGCCGCCGCCCGGGGGGCGGCGCGCCGCAGCCCGGGCCGCCCGCGCCGGCGCCCGGTTCAGAGGCGCTCGAAGCCACGGGCGCGCTCCCAGTCGGTGACGGCCGCCTCGAACGCCTCGAGCTCCACGCGCGCCGCGCGGGTGTAGTGCTCCACCACGTCCCCGCCGAACGCCGCGCGGGCCACGGCGGAGGCCTCGAAGAGGTCCGCGGCCTCGCGCAGGGTGCCGGGGACGCGCGGTGCGTCGCCCAGGTAGGCGTTGCCGGGGGTGGCGTCCTCCAGCTCCAGGCCCTGCTCCACACCGTGCAGGCCGGCGGCCAGGAGCGCGGAGACGGCGAGGTAGGGGTTGGCGTCGCCGCCGGGCACGCGGTTCTCCAGGCGCAGGGACGCGCCGTGCCCGACGACGCGCAGCGCGCACGTGCGGTTGTCGTACCCCCAGGCGACGGCGGTCGGTGCGAACGAGCCGGCGGCGAAGCGCTTGTAGCTGTTGACGTTGGGCGCCAGCAGCAGCGTCAGCTCCCGCAGCGCGGCGAGCTGCCCGGCCAGGAAGGAGCGGAACACCGGGGTCATCCCCGTGCCGGTGCCGTCCGCGAACACCGGGGCTCCGGCGTCGTCGGTGAGGCTGAGGTGGATGTGGCAGGAGTTCCCCTCGCGGTGGTCCAGCTTCGCCATGAACGTCAGGGACATCCCCTCCTGCGCGGCGATCTCCTTGGCGCCCAGCTTGTAGACGGAGTGCTGGTCGCAGGTGGTGAGGGCGTCGGCGTAGCGGAACGCGATCTCCTGCTGGCCGAGGTTGCACTCGCCCTTGGCGGACTCGCAGTACAGCCCCGCGCCCTCCATCTCCTGGCGCAGGCGCCGCAGCAGCGGCTCCACGCGCCCGGTGCCGAGCAGGGAGTAGTCGACGTTGTAGCCGTTGGCGGGCCGCAGGTCCCGGTAGCCGCGGGCCTGTGCCTCCTCGTACGGCACGCGCAGCACCACGAACTCCAGCTCCGTGGCGACCAGCGGGTGCAGCCCGTGCGAGGCCAGGCGGTCCAGCTGCGCCCGCAGGACCTGCCGGGGGGAGGGGCGCACGGGTGTGCCGTCCGCCCACAGCACGTCGCACAGCACCATCACGGTCGCCGGGTGCCAGGGGATGCGCCGCAGGGTCGAGACGTCCGGGCGCAGCACGAAGTCGCCGTAGCCGCGGTCCCAGGACGTGATGGCGTACCCCGGCACCGGGGTCATCTCGACGTCGACGCCCAGCAGGTAGTTGCAGGCCTCGGTGCCGTGCCCGAGGACCTCCTCCAGGAAGTAGCGCCCCGTGAGCCGCTTGCCCTGCAGGCGCCCCTGCATGTCGGTCATCGCCACGAGCACCGTCTCGACCCTGCCGCCGGCGACGTCGTGGCGCAGGTCCTGCAGGCTGAGCGGTGCTCCCGCTTCCCCGTCGGTGGCGGTGTGCTCCACGGGCCCTCCCTGGACGTGCCGCGCCCCGGACGTGCCGCGCCGGCTGCGGGGGGCCGGCGCCCGAATGGTCCGTCCACGGACCATTCACCGGATCGAAGCCGGTGCCGCTACCGGCTGTCAAGACCGTTGACGCACCGGTGCGGCCCGCACATACTCGGCGGTCACCCGGACCGGGGGAACACCCCGGCCCGCCCGGGCACCGTCCCCGCCCCGGAGGCGCGCATGGCCGAGCAGCGCAGTCCCGTCCCGACCCGACAGGGCCCCCGCAGGAACCCGGCGGTGGGCTACGACAGGGTCTCCGCCGACTACCTCGAGCACCGGCAGCTGCGCCGGGGTGCCGCGGGGTGGCTCCTGCTGGCCGGCCTCGGCGTCGCCTACGTCATCTCCGGGGACTTCTCCGGCTGGAACTTCGGGCTGGCCGAGGGCGGCTGGGGCGGTCTGCTCATCGCCTTCGTCCTCATGGGCGTCATGTACACGTGCATGGTGTTCGGGCTGGCGGAGATGTCCTCGGCGATGCCCGTCGCCGGCGCCGGGTACGGTTTCGCCCGCAGGGCGCTGGGGCCGCTCGGCGGCTACGCCACGGGCGTGGCGATCCTCATCGAGTACGCCATCGCGCCCGCCGCGATCGCCACGTTCATCGCGGGCTACGTCGAGGCGCTGGAGCTGTTCTCCCTGCCGAGCCCCTGGCCCGTCTACCTCGTCTGCTACGCCCTGTTCGTCGGCATCCACCTGTGGGGTGTCGGGGAGGCCATGAAGGTCATCTTCGGCATCACCGCGCTCGCCGTCGTCGCGCTCGTGGTGTGGATGGCCGGGATGGTCCAGCACTTCGAGGTGTCGAACCTGTTCGACATCGCGCCCACGGACGCGGCGGGGGCCTCGGAGTTCCTGCCGATGGGGTACGCCGGGGCCGTGGGCGCGTTCGTCTACGGCATCTGGTTCTTCCTCGCGATCGAGGGGGTCCCGCTGGCGGCGGAGGAGAGCCGGGACCCCCGCCGGGACATGCCGCGGGGGATCATCGCGGCGATGCTCGCCCTGCTGGTGTTCGGTGCCGGGGTGCTCCTGCTCGCCCCGGGCGCGGCGGGCTCGGCGGCGATGCAGGCCTCGGCCAACCCGCTGCCGGAAGCGGCCCGCATCGCCGCCGGCGGGGACAGCCTGCTGGCGGACTTCGTGAACTGGGTGGGGCTGGCCGGTCTGGTCGCGAGCTTCTTCTCCATCGTCTACGCGTACTCCCGCCAGCTGTTCGCCCTCTCCCGCGCCGGGTACCTGCCGCGCTGGATGTCCGTCACGGGGCGGCGCAAGACGCCCTACCTCGCCCTGCTGGTCCCCGCGGCCATCGGGTTCCTCCTCGCCGCCTGGACGCAGGACGGCGCCCTGCTCATCAACATCGCCGTCTTCGGCGCGACGGTTTCCTACGTCCTGATGAACCTCTCCCACATCGTCCTGCGCCGCCGGGAGCCGGACCTGGAGCGCCCCTACCGCACCCCCGGAGGCGTCGTGACGACCGGGATCGCGCTCGTGCTGTCCGCGGTGGCGGTGGTCGCGACGTTCTTCGTGGACCAGAAGGCCGCCGGCATCACCGCCGCGGTGTTCGCGGCGTTCCTGGCGTACTTCTGGTTCCACTCCCGCCACCACCTCGTCGCCTCCGCCCCCGAGGAGGAGTTCGCGGCGGTGCAGGCCGCGGAGGCCACCCTGAAGTGAGCACCGCGCAGGTCCGGCGCCTGCCGCGGCGGCCGTTCACGCGGTCGCGCCGGACGCCCCGCCCGACGGTTCCGGCACGGGCGCCCAGCGGGCCAGCAGCGGCAGCGTCCGCGCGGTGGTGGAGTGGGGTTCGACGGTGTAGACGACCAGGCGCTGCTCGGGGTCGTGCGGCCCGACGAGTGATTCGATGCCGAAGCTGAGGGGTCCCGCCAGCGGGTGGGTGATGTGCTTGGTGACCGAGGTGCGGAAGGTCACCCCGTGGTCGTCCCACCAGCGCGCGACGTCGGGATCCCGCCGGCGCAGGTCCGCGACGAGCTCCGCGAGCCGCCGGTCGTCGGGGTGGCGGCCCACCTCGTAGCGCATCGCCCCCACCGCCGCGGCGGCGAAGTCGGCCCAGTTCACGATCCGCAGCCGCGCGTCGGGGTCGAGGAACAACCAGCGCGTGAACGACGAGCCCGGCTCCAGCGCGGTCCCGAGCACGGCGGTGAGCAGGGCGTTGCGCGCCAGGACCTCGGAGCGGCGCCCCAGCAGCAGCACCGGCACGTGGTCCAGCACGCCCATCAGGCGCAGCATCCCCGGGTCGGGCCGCTGGGGGGCCTCCGGTGCGCTGCGGCGCCGGCGCGAGAGCGGGGCGGCGAGGTCGCGCAGGTGGGCGCGCTCGACGTCGTCGAGCTGCAGCGCCCGCGACAGCGCCTGCAGGACGTCCTCGGTGAGGGTGTGCTGCCGGCCCTGTTCCAGCCGGCTGTAGTGGTCCGGGCTCAGCCCGGCGAGGACGGCGAGTTCCTCCTTGCGCAGCCCCGGCACCCGCCGCGGACCGGGGAAGGGGGCGATGCCGGCCTGGGCGGGGGTCAACCGGTCGCGGCGCGAACGAAGGAAGGCACCCAGGGCTGAGCGGTCGGGCGGCACCTGTCCAGCCTAGGAGCCGGCCGGGGCGCCGGCCTGGTCACGCCGTGACCAGGCAGCACCCGCCCTGGCGGGCCGGTCGCGCCGTGCGTTGGCTGTTCCCCGTGACCACCTCCCACGAGCTCCGCACCGTCCTGATCACCGGCTCCACCAGCGGCATCGGTGCCGCCACCGCCCGCACCCTCGCAGCGCAGGGATGGCGTCTCGTCGTCACCGGCCGGGACCGGGACCGTGGTGCGGCCGTCGTCGCCGCCGTCGAGGCCGACGGCGGGCAGGCCGTGTTCGTCCCCTCGGACCTCAGCGCCGCTCCCGAGGTGCTGCGGGCCTTCGCCCGTGCCGCCACCGCAGCCGCCGGCGGGCGGATCGACGCGGTGGTCCACAACGCCGCCGTGTGCCCGCCCGTCGACACCGTCTCCCTGACCGACGCCGACCTGGAGTCCACCCTGACGGTGAACGTCCGCGCCCCCCACGTCCTCACCGCCGCCCTGGCCCCGGCGATGGCCGAGCGCGGCCACGGCGCGATCGTCGTCATCGGATCCTGGATGGCGCACGTGGGGCACGCCTTCGTCGGCCTGTACTCCGCGACCAAGGCCGCCGAGATCCAGCTCGCGCGCAGCTGGGCCGCGGAGTTCGGCCCCCGCGGTGTCCGCGTCAACACCGTCTCGCCCGGGGCCACCCGCACCCCGGTCAACGCCTCCGACGGCGACGTCGTCGCGCGCATGACCACCGGGACCCCCGCGGGACGCCCGGGAGTTCCCGAGGAGATCGCCGACGCGGTCGCGTGGGTCCTGTCGGACCGGGCCGGCTACGTCCACGGCGCCGAGATCCCCGTCGACGGCGGCATCACCGCCACCCGCGCGGTGTGACGGGCCGTAGGGGCCCGGGAGGGGCCGGCCCCAGGGCCTGTCTCGTGGATCATGATGGGCGCCGGATCGTCCGCTTCTGCCGAAGAGCGAGTGGTTCTGGTGCATCGGCTGACCGCTTGCCATCCGCGGCGAGGGCGGAAGTCCGTGACCGCCCGTTCGCCCCCGCCGACGTTGATCGACGACGCAGCACGCTCTCAGCGACCGCGGGTCCTCAGGCACTCGTGGCCTGCCACGTGAGCTGGAGAGCGGCCGTCGCGGCCTGGGCGGTGGCCGGGGTGTCCGGGTCCATGGTGAGCGTGACCCGGTACGAGCGCGCGGCTCCCGCGGCCCACGTGCCGGCCGGGGAGGCGGGGCCGGTGGCGGCCGTCGTGGGGAACACCGAGAGCAGGTCCGAGGTCGCGCCGGGGTGAGTGGTGGTGTTCCACACCACGGTGGCTCCGCCGAAGCCCGCGCAGCCGAACGCACCGGCAGTGCCCTCTTCCACGCTCACGTGCATCTTGTCGAGGATGCCCACCCCGCCGCTGCCGTTCACCCCGGAGACCGCGCTGGCGTACAGGCGCACGGTGACGGGGACGGTACCGGTGTGGGTGACGCGCACGCAGTTGACGACGCTGCCCCCGGGCTTGAGCCGCCCGGCGGCCACCTGCCCGCTCCCGGCCGTGCCCGTGGTGAACAGCGCCGAGCCGTTGTCGTCGTCGGACAAGATCACCGTGCCGGTGGAAAAGGTGTTGGACGGGCTCACCGAGGAGCCGGCGAAGCTCGCGCCGGCCTTGCCAAAGGAGAGCGGCGCCAGGCCGACCGCTGCGGTCGCTCCCAGCACGAGCGCCCAGCGGAGCAGGCGGTGCCGGTCGCCACCGGGGTGCGCACGGGCGCGCGGGAGCGCGGACGGCGTCCGCCTAATGGACGAGCAGGCTCGTCCGCGCATCTGGTCCTCCTCGCATGATGTCGCGAGGCCTCCTTCTGCAGCCCTTCACGCCTCCCATGGTCTTCGGCTCCCGGGGGTGCCGACTTGAGCGATCGGGCCAGGGCTCGTGCGGCCGGGGACCGGACTTCAGCCACCGTCGTCCGCTGCCGATGACGTAGCGGGCTGGCGTGTCATGGCCGGCGCACCAGCCACACCTCGGGAGGGAGGACCTGACCGTGCACGGTCGCGACCGGCGCAGGTGGTCCGCGCCCGCCGCGGTCCTCGCACTGTTCACTGCGGTGCTGGCTCTGCCCCCGGCGTGGGCGGCGTGGACCGCCACGACCGTCAACCCCACCTCCTCCCTCGCCGCAGCAGCGGACTTCCGCGCCGGCCGTCTCTACGGGTGGGGGGACAACCTGGAGGCGAACCTCGGGCTGGGGAACAACGTCGGTCCGCAGCTGAGCGTGGTGACGGTCGGGTCCGCCACCGACTGGTTCGACGTCTCCACGGGCAACAACCACTACAGCGGCACCTGGAACAGCAACTCCGGGCACAGCTGCGGGCTGCGCGGCACCGGCACCCTGTGGTGCTGGGGGGAGAACGCCTACGGCCAGCTCGGCACGGGGAACACGACCGACCAGACCACTCCCGTTCAGATCGGCACGGCCACGGACTGGACGGACGTCGAAGCAGGTGACCTCCTGACCTGCGGGCTGCGCACCGGCGGCACGCTGTGGTGCTGGGGGTACAACAACTTCGGTGGGATCGGACAGGGGGACTCGGGGAACACGCACCGGCTCTCCCCCACCCAGGTGAGCGCTGGCACAGGCATGACGTGGCGCTCGGTGGGGATGGGCTCCGTCGGCGCGTGCGCGATCCGCAGCGATGGGACCTTGTGGTGCTGGGGGTACAACGGCACCGGCCAGGCCGGCAACGGCAACACCAGCACCACTGTCGTCGCCTCCCCCTCCAAGGTCGGCACGGCGACGACCTGGAGGCAGGTCACCGGCGGCTGGTACCACCACTGCGCGACCCAGACCGACGGCACCCTGTGGTGCTGGGGCGAGGCCGATGACGGCCGCCTCGGCCTCGGCTCCGGCGTCACCACCGACCAGAGTGTGCCCGTGCAGGTCGCCCTCCTGCCCACCGGCGCGAGCGCCGGCACGACATGGAGCAGCGTCGCCGCCGGCAGCTCCCACACCTGCGCGACCCGCAGCGACCGCACCCTGTGGTGCTGGGGCAACGGCGGGAACGGCCGCCTCGGCTCGGGCAGCACCACCTCGCGCAGCACCCCCGGACAGGTCGGAACCGCGACCACCTGGAACTCGGTGACGCCGGGCTGGTCGCACACCTGCGGCACCCAGCGCGACCGCACCGTGTGGTGCTGGGGCGGCGGCGCCGACGGCTCCCTCGGCAGCGGTGGGACCACGGACGCGACTACCCCCACCAAGGTCTCCGGCATCACCGGGCCCGTCACCACCGGCTCCGGCTCCAGCACCGTCTTCGTCATCGAGTAGCGGCACACCAGCGGGGCCGAGTCCCGGGCGAGCCCACCACCGGGTGGGTCGAGTCGCCCACCGCGACCCGGATCGGGTCAGGAGCCTGATCCGCCTGTTGACCCGAGGACTTGCTGCACGATCCGGAGACACCGGTGCTGGCTCGCCCAGCACTCGAACGCTCATGACGCGGTCAGTGCGCGATCACGGGCGGCTGGCGGACGCGCGACTTTGCCGATGTGCGAGCCTTCCACCGTGGAGCAGCGCCGCTGACACCGCACGTCCGCTGTTGCCGTAGGTGGGTGCAAGTAGCCTTCCGCGGTGCAGGGGCGGTGCCAGGTGGTGGAGAAGTTCCGCCTTCGGTGCAGCCACCACAGCCGGTCGAGCCAGAAGATGGCGCAGGCGAGAGCCCATCGCGGCCGCCGGGACCGATCGGAAGCGAGGGAATGCATGCCCAGGACTTGCTCATCCGGGGACGTCTTCGGAGTACCGCTGCCCGGCGGGGGGTACGCCGTCGGACTGATCGCTCGCGTCTCCCGCCAGCACAGGGGCATCCTGCTCGGCTTCTTCTTCGGGCCGCGAAGGTCCGAACTGCCCGCAGTGGACGGATTCCTGCCGGGTAGCCCGGACGACGCCGTCCTGGTCTGCATGTTCGGTGGTCGCCTGATCCGGCAGGGCACCTGGCCCAAGCTGGGGCGTCTCGAAGGCTGGGAGCCGCACCAGTGGGAAGTAACCCGGTTCCTTCGCCAGCCCAGCATGGGGCCGTCCTGGATCGTGACCTACGACGCGGAGGATCCGTCGGTGCGGCTGGCCAGTGTGGTCGCCGATCCCGACGACATCGACGCCAGCATGCCGTCCGAGGACTTGGTGGGGTGGGGGCAGCTTCCTCGCATGCTGGATGAGCGCCTACCTCTAACTCGGTAGAACCATGTGACTAGCGATCGGTGGCCACCGAGAAGGGCTCAGGACACCGCCGAGGGGATCGCGGAAGCCGCTGCAGCGACCCTTAGCTTGCTCGTCAAGATCATCCGGCGCCACTAGCGATAGGCCCTACGAGCCGAAGGCGCCATGCGCTTCCACGCCCAACGTCCGCACATGCCGCCCTCAGGGCGCGCTGGCCGCTAGAGCCGGTCCAAAGCAGCCAACCGCTGCAGTACACCGACCAGGTGCGCCAGGTCGTGCCAGACGGTCACCTCTGGATCGGCTCCGTCCTCATCGGGCCGGCCCGCCGCCAGTTCCCGGATGGTGTCGAGGTCATCGACCAGGCTGGCCAGAGTGCATGCTTCCCCGTCTGGAGTGACTCCGGGGCGGTAGACGCTCTCCTTGGGCAGGACGTAGTAGAGGTCCGCATCCAGGTCGATCACCTCGCCATGGCGGCGCTGCACCTCATCCAGCACCCGATCAAGTGCCGTGCGCAAAACGCTCATCGACACGCTGGTCGTCTCAGTCACCGCCTGAGGATGCCAGCCCACCGGGCCCCTCGGCATCGAGCCCAACGCGCGCATCTGCCGCCGGTCGCGCGCGATCATGGGCGGCTGACGACGCTCGACCCTGCCGATGTCCGGGTGGCTGCCCGGACGGGCCTCTTAGGCTGTCGTGGTGCCCGCGGTGATCGAGGTCCTGACCGACATCGACGCTGATCCCACCGTGGTCTTCGACCTGGAGCTCGACGTCGACGTACACGCTGCGTCTCTGGCCGGCAGCGGCGAGAGCGCCACCACCAGCAGCGACCGGCGCCGGTTGCGCCTCGGCGACGAGGTGACTTTCTCCGCCCGCCACTTCGGCCTGCCCTGGCGCATGACCAGCCGCATCACCACCTACGACCGGCCGCACCGCTTCGTCGACGAGCAGACCCGCGGCCCCTTCCGGAGCCTGCACCACGAGCACGTCTTCGAGGCTCTGACCGGCGGCGGCACCCGGATGAGGGACCGGATGACCATCACCGCACCCGCCGGCCCGCTCGGCGCGGCGGTCGCACGACTCGTGCTGGCTCCCTACCTGCGCCGCCTGCTGCGGCGACGCGCAACGCACATCAAGCACACCGCTGAATGCACCAGCGAGCCGAAGTAGCCGAGCGAATCGCACTCTGCTGCCGCACTGAGGGCGCGGTCCGGGAGCATCGTGCGGTGGAGTCTCTACGCCGTGCCCGTGCCCGCGTGCTGCTCGGTGAGCTGGACGTGGAGGTCATGCCCGCCTGGGCGGTGGAAGCCCTGCAGGCCGGGCTCGACTCCCCAGCGCTGCTGGAGCTGGCCGGTATGGGCCCCGGTGAGCTGACCTACGTGCCCGCGGTGGTCACCGCGGCGCTGCAGGAGCTGGGGGCGCCGAACCTGACGGAGCAGCAGGCGCGCTGGGAGCTGGCCTACGCCTGGGCCGAGGCCATGCTCACCGGTGAGCTGACGCCCTCCGAGGCGGCACGCAACATCTGGCAGGACGCTTGGCACCCGCTGGAGTGTCCAGAGCAGCTCAGCGTCTTCGCTGGCGAGGCGAGCGAGTGGGAGGACCACCCCGAGCACCGCAGCACGTACGAGCACCGGATGCTCCAGGACGCGCGCGACCTCCTCCGCCAGCCCATGCCTGGACACTGCGACGAGCTATAGCTCCCGCCGCCAGAGACGCACTCATCTGCCGCCCTGCGGGCGCGGTTGGGCTTGCCTGGGCGTGGTCGTCATGCCGGTGCGGCTGTGATGAAGGCTTCGATGGCGTCGAGGTCACGTGGCTGCAGGCCGAGGCTGGGCTTGGGGCGAATCAGCAGCGCACGGCCGGTGCCGGTCAGCTCGTCCCGCACCGGTCCATCGGTAGGGACCTCGTCGTCATCGGTCCAGATCAGTCGGTGTCCCTCGGCCAGGACCTGCCGTGCGGCGGCCAGCTTGGCGGCAGCGGCGTCCTCACCCAGCAGCCGGTCAGGCCAGGCCCGGGGTAGCACCGGCAGCTCGAACATCTGCTCTAGCTGACCGGCATCAGCGCACCAGGTCGTGCACCAGCGGATGTCTACCCGGCCACCGGCGTGCAGCGCCCGGATGCGCTGTAGCAGGGCCGGCGCCCAGCGGATGCGGTACTCGAAGCCACCGGAGTAGGCGTTGCGGATGCGCGGTGGTGCGCTCCAGCCGGGACGGGAGGCGTTGAGCACCCCGTCGACGTCCAACAGCCACACCGTCCGCTGCTCCGCCACCTGCTCCACCAGCCCCCTTGCTGCTCATCGTCTTACCAGCTGTCGTCTCGGTGACCAGCCTGCGCCATCGCCTGCTGCGACTACAGGCGGCCCGCCTGCCGAGGCATGATCGAACATCCGCAATTGCCGCGTTGTGCGCGCTCCTGCGCGACGTCGCTCCTCGATGCACCCGCCCACACCACCGGGTCACAGCACAGCGATGCTCACGATCACCAGAGCCGCCGCCACCGCGAGGAGCACCATGCTCACCACTCGCACCACACGGCTCCGCTCCCCCCGAGGCAGCACCAGCTGCGCCCCCAACAAGAGGAGCACGCAGCTCGACACCACCTCACCCGCGCTGCTCGCCTTCAGGAGCGCCACGACCGCGAGGAACATGATCACGATGCCGACGCAGGCCCCGAAGCCGAAGCGCTCCTGCTGGGCTGGGGATGCCTTCTGGGCCTGCTCAGTGCTCATCCCTAGATGCTTGCAGACCTCGACGGCGGTGACGACGACCTTCCGCAGATGCCGCACTGCGGGCGCGGCCATGGGGGCTGCAGATGCGTCCAGCGCTTCCCCAACCGGCACCGGCTCCCCGGCTCAGCGGTACTCCAGTGGGATGCGCCGGGCCTGGTCGCTGGTGAAGGACCATCCAGCAGGTCGATCCTGCGACGACCAGAACGGGCAGCCCCGCGCGAACCAGTCGGCCCGGTAATGGCGCACACGCTCCAGGTCGTAGTCGTCGAGCCCGGTCTCCGCCCCGCAGCAGTCACAGATGGTGTACAGCGGCACCTGCTGCTCGCGCCCCAAGTCGCCCAGGTCCCAGCCGCACACGCGACAGGCGTCCGTCTCCTCGTCGTCGGCGGACCCTTCGGCGCCTGAAGGCGCCACAGCGAAGGGGGCTGGCGGCTCAGGCGCGGCCATGACGAGGGCCTGCCCGGCCGCGATGAGCTCCATCTCCACCGTCGGCCGGACCTCGCCGCGCCTGCTGCTCCACCACACCTGACCAGTCTGGACGCCTAGCGAAGCGAAGCAGCCCACGTCGACCACAGCGCATCGAACGCACGCTCATGCCGCTCTCAGTGCGCGATCAAACCAGCACCCGACTGCCCGACCATGCCGATGGTCGCGCGTTGGTGGGCTCGCCTGGGGCCGCTACGGTGCTCGACGTGAGCCAGCTCCCGGGTTAGGTCCAGACGCGCTGCGGCGCTTCTGCTGACCTGTCCGCATCGATGACCCTGCCGTCACTGAGGTGACGTCGGGTCATCAGCGTTGCCTTGGAGTCTGCATGTCCCGCCCTGTCCGGGTGGTGGGCTACCGCGCTGTCGTGACCCTGCCTGGGGTGCTGCGCGTGTTCACTGCCGCCACCGTTGCCCGTTTCTCCTACGCCCTGATCTACCTAGCGCTGCTGTCATGCGTGCAGCACGCCACCAGCTCCTATGCCGTCGCCGGCGCGGCCGTCGGCGCCTACGGCACGGCCAGCCTGGCCATGCCCCTCAAAGCCCGTCTCATCGACTTCTGCGGGCCGCGGCGGATCCTGCCGCTGCTGTCGGTGGGGCTGGGCTGCTCTCTGGCCGCTGTAGCCCTGACAGCCTTCAGTGGCAGCTCTTCGGCAGCCGCCTACATCGCCTACTCAGCACTGGTCGGACTGCTCGCCCCACCGGTGGGGCCGACGATGCGGGCGCTGTGGGCGGTGCTGACGCCGGATGCGGTGACCCGCCAACGCGCCTACAGCCTCGACGAGGTCGTCGAAGGCGTCCTCTACGCCATCGGCCCGCTCCTGGTCGCGGCCGTGGCGACACATGTGCACGCGGGCGTGGTGTTGCTGATGGCCGCCGGGCTCAACCTCATCGGAACCCAGGCCATGGTCCGAGCCCCGGCCTTGAAACGAGCGGCCTCCGCAGCGGTCGAGACGCCGACAGGCCGCGACGCCGGGCGGCGACGGCCACAGGTGCCGTGGTCGGTGCTGCCGCGATCGGTGGGGCGGTGGCTGCTGGGACCTGTGCAGCGGCCCCGCTTCGCCGTGCTGCTGCTGGTGGCCGTTGCCGTCTCCGTGGGCATCGGCCCCATCGAGGTGGCGGTGGTCGCCCGCGTCTCCGAGATGGGGCACCCCCTGGCAGTGGCAGGTCCGATGCTGGCGGCCCTGGCGATCGCCACGGCCGTCGGCGGGCTGGCGTGGGGCCACCTCGCCCACCGCCTTGCGCCGGTACCCCGGTCGCGGCAGTTGGCGGCGCTGGTGGCTCTGGCTGCCGGGGGTGCGGCTCTGGCGGGGTGGGCGCCGTCCCTGCCACTGCTCGGACTGGCGCTGGTCCTCGTCGGCGTGGCCAGCGCACCGATCTTCGTCATCGCCTACCTGAGCGCCGATGACCTCAGCACCGACAACGACCGCACCGAGGCCACGACCTGGATCAACACCGCCACCAACATCGGAGGATCCCTCGGCGCCGCCGGAGCGGGCCTGCTCATCGACACCATCAACGCCCGCACAGCCATGCACGTCATCGCTGCCATCACCGCATTGGCAGCCCTGAGCGCACTCAGCGCCCGAGCTGCCCTGGACAGCCCAACACCCCCGACCCGAACGAGCGAGTCATCGCCGAAGACCTGAGTTCGAGGAAGCCCGAGGAACATCCGACTTTGCCGCGCTGCGGGCGCGATGATGACGCGGTGGGCTGCATCGCCCATCGCTGGTCGCGCGCTCTTGGTGCTTCATGCTTCCGTCGTGGAGGACAGCGAGGTGATCCCTGAGCAGGTGTGGATTGAGATCTTCGACTACGGCACCGAGCAGGTCGTGTGGACGCACTACCCCGGCCCCGGGCGGAGAAGCCGCAGGATCGCCGCCGTGGACCTGAGCGCCCTAGGCGTCTCCGTACAGCTGCAGGAACGGCTGGACGCTTGGCAGGGCGAGTGGGAGTCCTGGCTCAACTACGGCCCTGCCGGTCCAGGCGAGGAGGTGGTGTGGCGCTGGGAGCAGGAGCGCCGGCAGCTGGCGTACGAGCTGCAGAACGAACTGGGCAGCTACATCGACGTCCTGGAGCCAGACCGCGATGGAGTCCGCCGCCCACTACGTGACATCCGCGGCGCCTAGATCCACTGGCATCGCACCAGCACGATCACCCGCCCGCTCATGCCGCGCTCAGTGCGCGATCATGACGGTCGGCGAACGTCCTGATCTGCCGATGGTCGAGCACCATCGAGGAGGCGCGGCGCAGTCGACGGGTAGTCCTGAAGGTCCCTGTCCCGACCTCCGACGTGCCCGGCAGGTGGCCGTGGAGCCACACTTCGTGATCACCTGACGCGGCCGGCAGCGCCTCGGCCGGAGTGCTGGCCGGCCTTTCACCGGGTGGGCGCTCATCGCCGGCTACGGGGATCGACACGATCCGAGCGCTGTGACCTGGATCGGTAGGTGGCGCGCCTGGTGCAGCGGCATGTGGCCGGCTCAGGCGCCTCGGTGGGCAGGCACGGAGATGCGTGGCCCGTGGCCGCAAGCACCTCCATGAGCGGGAAGGTCGACAGGCGGCGCCGGAGACGCGCTTGCCGGTGGGATGTGTCGACTCCGGTGGATGTGCGGACCGGCAGGTGCAGTCCTCCCCCTGCCGGTGACTGCCGGCGGCCCGAGGCTGGCCCGTCCTCGACGGGCGCCGTCCTGGCTGTCAGCGCCTGCCGTCCACCGTTGCCGACCAACGGCCCTGCTTCAGGTGGCGATCGAAGAAGCGGTTCGCGTCGTCCCCTTCGAACGCCGGCACGCCGGTGTGCCCTCCCGTGTTGGCGTGCAGGGTCTTCTCCTCGGACCCGAAGGCGTCGAACAGGTCCAGAGCCACCTGCCGGTCGTTCCACTCGTCGTCCCACTGCAGCAGGACCTGCAGCGGCACGGTCACCTGCCGGGCCTCGCCGAAGGTGCTGCGGGGCACGAAGCTCCCGGCGAACAGGAGGGCGGCCCTGATGCGCTGGTCGACGACCGCCAGCCGGACGGCGACGGCGATGACCCCTCCCGCGAACCCGACCGGACCGCCGATCTCGGGCAGCGACAGGAGGGAGTCGAGCACGGCCCGCCACTCCGGGACCGCCTGCTCGACCAGGGGGAGGACGAGCCGGTCGACGATGTCGTCGTCCACCGGCTCGCCGGCCTTCAGCGCTCGGCGCAGGTCGGCGCGGGCCTGCTCCGCGGCGGCGAGCCGCGGCCGGTCACCGCTTCCGGGGAGCTCGATGGTGGCCGCGGCGTAGCCGGCGCCCGCGGCGTGCCGGCCCCGGACGAACAGTCTGGGGTACATCACGTCCAGACCGCCGGGGTGGCCGAGCAGGATCAGCGGGACCGGTGTGGATGCCGCTGCCGACCCGGGTGTCCACAAGATGCCGGGGATCTCGCCGAGCGTGAACCGGCGTTCCAGGACGCCGTCGTCGAAGCGCTGCTGAGCGGTGATCTGCATGGTCGTGCCTTTCGGGGAGGACCTGAACGGCGCTCCCGGACGACCTACCGTCCGACCATGACTCCAGGGAGGAGCACCCACGTCGATGCGTTCACGGGTACCACCTCCTCGTTCTCCGGCACGGCCCGCCGGACGCTAGCAGGGTCACCGTCGTCCCCCAACAGGATTTCGCGGACGCGACCTCCACGGAGGCAGCGCCCTCACCACCGGGAGCGGCCCACATCGGTACCCGCAGCAGGTGCCGCGGATCCAGGCAGCACCTCCGCAGACGCACTCTCATGCCGCCGTGCGAGCGCGATCATGGACGGCCGGGGGACGCCCGCCCTCGCCTGATCGAAGGCGTTGGGGCGACTAGCTCAGCGGTCGGGTCTTGCATCGACTGCCTGCTGGGCAGGCGTCCGTGACCTTCACCTCCGTGATCTTCGACTGGCGCGGCACGCTGGTCACCACGCTCTCCTGGCAGGGGTGGGCCGAGGAGGCTCTGCGCCGAGCTGGCCGGGAGGACTTCACCGCCCACGTCGACAAGGTGCTGCAGGCCCTGCGTGCGGTGGACCCCGGGGAAGCCCGGCTCGACGCGCCCGGTGTCGACTGCGACGCCGACCTGCACCGCGAGACCTACTTCGGGGTCTTCGCCGACGCCGGCTTCGACAGGGAGTTGTCCGAGGCCCTGTACGCGGTGGAGTCCGACCACCGGCACAACCGCTTCGCCAGCGACGCCGTCGAGACACTGCAGCAGCTCAGGAGCGCTGGCGTGCGGGTGGCCGTGCTCAGCGACGTGCACTTCGACATCCGCCCCGCCTTTGCTGGGGCGGGCATGGAGGGCCTGGTGGACACCTTCGTCCTGTCCTTCGAGCAGGGCGTCCAGAAGCCCGATCCGGTCATGTTCGCGGCCGCGTTGGAAGGCCTGGGCGCCGCTGCGGAGGACGCACTGATGGTCGGGGACCGCTCACGACCGGACGGAGCCGCAGTCGAGTGCGGCATCACGACCCTGCTCCTGCCACCACTGCGCGGAGTGGACGACCGCCGCCTCCACCGGGTGCTCAAGCTCTGCCGTCGCAGCTGAGAACATCCGCACCTGCCGCAGGTAGAGCGCGATCAGAACGGTCGCCGGGCGTCCTCGTCTGTCGATGTGCGGGTGGTTGACCGTGTGCGCTGCGCTGTGGGCAGTGTCTGGGCGTGGGTGCGGTGTTGATCCGGGCGTGCAGGTGCATATCGTGCCAGCCGTCGGCGTGCAGGCCCCGCTGCGCCGCGGTGCCCTCGATCAGGTAGCCGGCCTTCGCCGCGACCCGGCAGGAGGCCGTATTGCGCGTGGAGTGGTCCAGTTGCGCGCGGTGCACACCGAGGCTGAAAGCCCACTCGGTGACCGCCGCCAGTGCCGCGGGAGCGACCCCCCTGCCGCGTGCTGTCGGGAGCACCCAGTAGGACAGCTCCACACACGCCTCGTGCAGATCGATGCGACGCAGGCTCACCTGCCCCACCACCTGGGCGTCGACCTCCAGGGCCCAGCCGGCACCGCTTTCCTGCACCCAGCGCTCGGGCCACCGCGTGACCCACGCCCGCGCCTCGTCCTCGCTCATGGTTCGGGCGTGCCACCGCTGGATGCCCGGATCGCTGTAGGCGGCGACCACCGCAGCGACATCGGTGGGGACGTCAGCAGCGGCCCACGGGCGCAGCACGACAGCTCCGGCGTCGAGCACCGGCTGACTCAGTCGGGCGAAGGTGCCGACGGGCAGGGCGGGTGAGGTGGTGATCGGCACGGTGCAGATCCTGCCCGGTCCCGCAGCGACTGAACGTCCGCACATGCCGCAGGTGGCGCGCGATCATGACCGCCGGGCCTCCGCCTCTGTCGATGTGCGGGAGCTCGTCGGTTGCTTCGTCGACCGTCCGCCGTCCCGTGTCCGTACTCACCAGGGGTGGTGAATCCGGGGTGTGGACGGGGTGGGCCCACGACGCCGACGTGGCGCCATCCGGAATATCCCCCGGGGGCGCACCCGTTGGATCCCATACCCCCCCGGGGTACGTTCAACGTCGACTGAGCAGAGGATCACCATGCCGAGCACACTCCCCGATCGGGCCGGAGCCACGGACGCGCGTCTGGGGTCGGCCCTGCTGGTGGTGGCCACCGCCCAGCTGATGACCGTGCTCGACGACACCGTCGCCAACGTCGCGCTGCCGAGCATCCAGGCCGACCTGGACGTGTCCGCCACGGCGCTGCCCTGGGTGATCAACGCCTACCTGCTCGCCTTCGGCGGCCTGCTGCTGCTCGGTGGCCGCCTCGGCGACCTGGCCGGACGCCGGCGGGTGCTGCGCATCGGACTGGTGGTCTTCACCGCCGCCTCGCTGGCCGGTGGTCTCGCCCTCAGCAGCGAGTTGCTGATCGCCGCCCGCGCCGTGCAAGGCGTCGGCGCCGCCCTGGTGGCCCCCAACGTCCTGGCCCTGATCGCCACCAACTTCTCCGCCGGCGCCGCACGCAACAAGGCCATGGGCGCCTACGGGGCCATGTCGGCTCTCGGCATCGTCGGCGGGGTGCTGCTGGGTGGGCTGCTGACCGGCGCGCTCGGCTGGCGCTGGGTGCTGCTGATCAACCTGCCCATCGGCCTGGCCGTCCTGGCCGGCACCAAGGTCTTGCACGAGGGGGAGCGCGGCACCGGCCGCCTGGACACCCTCGGCGCCGTGACCGCCACCGGTGGCTTCACGGCCTTGGCCTACGGCTTCACCCGCGCTGGTGAGCACGGCTGGGGTGAGGCCTTCACGCTGGCCGCCTTCGCGGTCGCGCTGGTGCTGCTGGCGCTCTTCGTGCTGGTGCAGGCGCGCAACCGCACCCCGCTGCTGCCGCTGCACCTGCTGGCTGATCGCAACCGTGCCGTCGCCTACCTGTCGGTGCTGGTCATCGGTGCCGGGCTGATGGGCACCTTCTACCTGGCGGTGCTGTTTCTGCAGCAGGTCCTGCACTTCGGCCCGCTGCGTGCGGGCGTGGCCGCGCTGCCCTTCGGGCTCGGCATCGTCGTGGCCTCGGCGGTGGCCTCCCAGCTCGTGGGCAAGGTTCCCGTGCGCGCAGTGGCCGTCCCCGGCCTGCTGCTGGCCGCTGCAGGCTCGTTCTGGCTCGCGCAGCTCCGCGCCGACTCCGGCTACCTCACCGACGTGATGGTCCCCCTCTTCCTGGCCACCTTCGGCCTGGGTCTGGCGTTCATGCCGATGACCCTGCTCGTCGTGCACGAGGTCGACCACCGCGAGAGCGGCAGCGCCTCGGCGCTGATGAACACCGCCCAGCAGATCGGCGCAGCCCTGGGCCTGGCGCTGTTGACGACCGCCTCCACCACCGCCGCGCACACCCGCCTGCCAGGTGCCGGCCAAGCCCTGCAGCGGGCGCTGAGCACCGACGACACCGGCCTGCTGGCGCGAGCCGAGCAGGCGCTCAGCCACGGCTACACCAGCGCCTACCTCGCCGCCGCTGTCGTGCTGGCCATCGCCGCCGTCATGGTCGCGCTCACCATCACCGCCGGCCGCCAGCAGCCCAGCACACCCACCCCGCCCGGCGCCTGACGTCAGCACCACCCGCACGCACCCCCCACCCCGACGAACGTCCGCACATCAGCGTGAGACGTTCCGCCAGCCGCGTCCTCCCCGACATGGCGCTCGACCCGGGCACCGCGGACGACCCGCTGCACCTCATCGACGGAGTCCGCTCCTACGCCGGGGTCCCGCTGCGCACCAGCAGCGGCCACGTCATCGGCGCGGTGTGCGTCCTCGACGGACACGACCGGGTCGTGCGGAATCGCCGGAGCGAAACCCACGTCCACGACTTCCAGTGGCTGACGGGCCCGCAGCTCCACGGCTTCACCAGCGGCGGTGCGCCCCTCACGACAGGTGGCGTGGAGGAGTCGATCAGGAACTTCCTCGCTGAGGTCGACCCCGGACGGGCTACCTGGACCAGCTGCGGACGCCCTTCGCGAGCCTGCTGATGCCCGTGGCGCCGCATGGGTCCTGGCGTCCCGGCGAGAACACGTCAGATGGGGCGACGGGGCTCGGAGCGCCTCGCTGGACCGAACTGTGCCTGGTCCACGACCGCGGACTCCCGTCGTCGTGGTGGAGTGCTGCTCAGCTCACCGCGACGGTTCAGGGAGGTGGGAGAACCGACGCCGGTAGGCCGTGGGGGTGGTGGCGAAGGCTGCGGAGAAGTTCTGCCGGAACGTGACGGGGCTGGAGAAGCCACAGGCGGAGGCAACCCGCTCGACCGTCCAGTCGGTGGTCTCGAGCAGGACGCGCGCCTCGGCCGTGCGCTGCTCCAGCACCCACCGCGCCGGAGTGGTGCCCGTCGCGCGGGCGAACTGGCGGATGAAGCTGCGCCGGCTCATCCGTGCCTGCCCGGCGAGCCGGTCGATGGAGAGGTCCTCGTGCAGCCGGGCCAGGGCCCACTGCTGGACGTCGGTGATGGCGTTCCTGGTGGCCGGCTGCGCCAGGGGGCGCTCGACGTACTGGGCCTGGCCGCCCTCGCGGTGCGGGGCGACGACGAGGCTGCGGGCAACCCGGGTGGCGATCGTGGATCCGAGGTGCTTGCGCACCAGGTGCAGGCAGGCGTCGATGGAGGACGCGGTGCCCGCGGAGGTGAGGACGTCGTCGTGGTCGATGTAGAGCACGGAGGTGTCCGTGCCGGTACCGGGGAGTCGTTCGGCCAGGGCGGGCAGCATCTGCCAGTGCGTGACGGCCGCTCGTCCGTCCAGCAGTCCGCTGTCGGCCACTGCGAACGCGCCCAGGCACAACCCCGCGATCACGGCCCCTCGCTCGTGCGCCTGCCGCAGGTCGTTCCGGAAGACGTCGCTGCTGGGGCGCACCGGCTGCGGCCACGAGGGGATGACCACCATGTCCGCCCACTGCAGGACCTCCGGCCCCTCCACCTCCCCGAGGGGGTAGCCCTCGACGGTGCGGACGGTGCCGGGGTGGTCGGACCACAGCCGGCACGTCCAGTCCTCGGCGAGGCCCAGGCGCCCGAGCTCGCCGAACACCATGAGCGGGGCCGCGAGGTGGAACATCGTGATGTCGTCGAAGGCGTAGACGGCGATCCGCACGGGGGCCTCCCGGAAGTGGCGCGAAATCATCGTAACCCTGCATCCAGGCCACTCGTGGAGGGCCGTCGCCCCCCGGACGATGGTTCCCGGCCCCGGAGAAGGAGCCGCCCCGACCACGTGCAGGAGTGACCCGTGACCGCACCGCACCGCGCCCTCGTCGTCGTCGACGTCCAGCAGGAGTACTTCAGCGGCCCGCTGGCGATCCAGCACCCGCCGCGGGAGACCTCCCTGGCCAACGTCGTCACGGCGGTGGCGACGGCGAAGGCGAACGACCTGCCCGTCGTCCTCGTCCAGCACCGCCTGCCCGAGGGCGCCCCGGTCTTCGTCGAGGGCACGGCCGGCTTCGAGCTCCACCCCGACCTCGAGGTGGTCGTGGAACCGTCGTGGAAGCGGATCACGAAGTCCTTCGGCAGCGTCTTCGCCGGCACCGACCTCGCCGCCTGGCTGCGCGAGCAGGGCGTCGACACCGTCAGCATCGTCGGCTTCATGACCAACAACTGCGACCTGGCCACCGCCGTGGAGGCCGAGGGCCTGGGGTTCGAAGCGGAGGTCCTCTCCGACGCCAGCGGCGCCGTCGACCTGGCCAACGAGGCCGGGCACGTGTCGGCCGAAGCGCTGCACACCACGCTCATGGTGCTGCTGCAGTCGAACTTCGCCGCTGTGGGCACCACCGAGCAGTGGGTGGAGGCGGTGCGGAACGGCTCGCCACTGCCCAAGGACGACCTCGTGCGGTCCGCGACCCGGGGTCGCGACCGGCGCGCGGCCTGACGTCGCGCTCGCGCGGGTCGTGGGGCCGGTCGACGTACACGGGGTGGCCCGGTCCGTGTACGTGCTCGGAGCCGCCCGTGCGGGCACTCCCGCGGCAGCGGCGTCACCGAGCCCGGGCGGAGATCGCAGGCGTGCCCTAGGGCGTCGGTCAACGCCGCGGGGTGAGCGCCACGACGGCGTCAGCGACCTCCTGCGGTCCCAGCCCGTCGGTGTGCACCACCGGCCCGAGATGGGCCAGGGCCGCTGCTGCGGCCTCGTACCGGGCGAGCTGCTGGGTGCGCCAGACCCGGGCGTCGACGTCGCCGGCGTCCGCGGCGATGCGCTCCTCCAGCGCGGCGGTGGAGGCGTGCAGGGTGACGTGCAGGACTTCCCGCCCCCGCTGCCGCAGGCCGTGCACGATCCCGGCCAGGTGCCCAGCGTTCAGCACGCTCATCGGGACCACGACGTGCCGCCCATGGCGCCCACGCCGGTCGATGCCGGCGATCGTCACAGCGCGCCACAGCGTCAGGTCCTGGAAGTCGCCGGGGTGGACGAGGCCCACGGTCCGCTTCAGCACCCATCCCCACCGTTCGGGGTTGAAGACACCTGCTCCGGGCAGCCGGGAGGCCACCTCGCGGGCGGTCGTGCTCTTGCCGACCCCGAAGGCACCGTTGATCCAGATGATCACGGATGCAACCTAGAGGTACCCGCCCCGTCGAGGATGCTCAGCCCTTGCCGGCGTGTGTGGCTGAGCCGTGTGGACCGTGCGCTCAGCAGGTCCTGCACGATGCGGTCGCGCTGGTCCGTCCAGCCGAGGTGTCCTCCTCAGCTGCACCGGTGCGCATGCCCGGGACCCTGCGGACCGGCGCTGGTGTTCCGGACACGGCCCCGCGCCGCCACCACGCCAACGCCCGTACGGGCATCCGCACACGCCGCCATCGGTGCGCGGTCAGGGACCTCCGGACGTCCGCCCGTGCCGCTGGTGCGGCGCGATCGTGAACCGTCCAGGACGTCCGCACACGTCGGTGCCGGTGGGAACGTCGAGAGCTGCGGCCTCGACGCGATGGCTGCCCGTGCCGGTGCAGGATGACGGCATGACGGGACCAGTGCCGCGCAACGGGCTCCTCAGACCTGCGGACAGCTCCGAGCCGGCACCAGCGCGGCCCCACGGTCGCGCAGCAGGGGAGCCCCCGCTCCTGCTCGATCCGCGGCGAGGTGGCAGCCTGATCGGCCTCGTCGGCGGCATGGTGTTCATCGGCAGCTACTCGGCCGTGCTGGGGCCGGTGGCGTCGACGGTCGCGTGGGCCGCCGGGATCGCTGGGGTCGTGGCGGCGCTGTTCGCCCACTACGTCCGCCCCGTGCCCCTCGGGCCGCTGGCCCGCCCGAGCCTGCTCGCCCTGGTGACCTACGGCGGCTGTGTCCTCGGCGAGCTCGTCCTCATCGCGCTCGGTTCACGAGCCTTGCTGGCGGCAGGGCGCGGCGAGTTGCGACCGGCCCTGATCGCCGCTGTCGTCGGGCTGCACTTCCTCCCGTTCGCGTGGGCCTTCCGCGAGCGGATGTTCCTCCACCTCGGCGGGGCTGTGGCACTCCTCGGTGCGGTCGGGATGTCGGCGGGCGCTCTCGGCATCCCGCGCGCGGCCGACGTGCTGGCCGTGCTCGCCGGCCTCGTCATGATCACCTTCGTCGCAGCCTACGCACGGGGACGTTTCGCGCCTTCCCCGGCGTCCGGCGACCGCTGAGGCAGCCGCAGGAACCGGGGGACTGACCACGTACCGTCCGAGCGGACGGCCGGACACCCTCCACGAAGGCTGCGCTCGAGGCGCTGCACGGGTGGGCGGGTCCACCGCTGTACGCCGGGGACGCTCTCGACCGGAGCGGGCGGTCGCCCGCTCGGACTCCCGGTGGTGGCAGGCGCCGTCGTCGCCTTCGCGCTGTTGCCGGTGATGTTCGCGCGCCGGGCGGATCACCGCTCGCTCCGCAGCATCCGCAGGGCAGGGTCCGGCGGCAGGCCGACGCTCCAGCGGCTCCCTCCCCGGGAATGCGATGAGGGCTCCGGAACTTGTGGAGACCGGTCGATCCGGTACATGTCCCCGGGCCTCACCTTCGCCGCTGTGAGCGGCCACCGCGTGCGACTTCGTAGGGTGATCAGCACGAACGGACCGGCAGCGGCGATGAGCGTGCTCCCCGCGTTCCTCATCACCGGGATCGTGACGGTGACGACGACCCGGGCCGCTGCTCGCGGTGACCTCGTGCGCAACGGCCTGGTCGGCATCCGCACCCGCGCCACCCGCAGCAGCGATGCCGCACGGGAAGCCGGTCACCACGCCGCGATCGCTCCGATGTGCTGGTGCGCGCTGACCTGCACGGCAGCAGCTGTCGTGGTGCTCCTGGTGGCAGTCACCGGCGGTCGGCGGATCGCGCGCTCCCCGGCAGCGGCGCACGTCGCCGGCGGCCCTGGTCGCCCTGCGGCGGATCAGGGTCAGGTCAGGGTGGGCGAGGGTGGCGTCAGGCACCCCGACGTCTCCACGATGGACGGTGTGAGAACCCCCGTCCCCGGAAGGCCCCCACCCCGGCACCGACGCGCCGTCCACGCCCGTCCCCGGCCCCGCGCGCCCGACCGCGAAGAGCCGGTCCGGAGCATCTCGTGAGGGATCGAGCGAGGACGAGGGAGCACCTGTACCTCCGCTACGCGTACAACGATCTGGTCCGGAACAAGGGCGTCAACGCCGCCCTGATCGTCATCCTGGTCCTGAGCGCCTTCCTCATGGCGACCGGATCGATGGTGGTCGAGCGGCTCACGGGATCGGTCGGCGGGCTCTTCGAGCAGGCGAAGCCGCCGCACTTCCTGCAGATGCACAAGGGCGGGTACGACCGGTCGGCGCTGGAGACGTTCGCCGCCGGGCACGACGAGATCGACTCGTGGCTCGTCACCGAGATGGTCGGCTACGGGAGCAACGCCCTGAGCTGGCACCGCCCGGCCACGGGCGAGTCCGGTTCCATGAGCTCGAGCCGGTTCGACAACCTCTTCGTGACGCAGAACGACGAGTTCGACCACCTCGTCGACGAGAACGGGGACACACCCGAGCCGGCGCGCGGCGAGGTGTACGTCCCGGTCAAGTACCAGCAGGCCTTCGGTCTGCAGGCCGGTGACACGCTGACCGTCTCGACCGACCGGGGACCGTTCGCGCTGGATGTCCAGGGGGTCGTGAAGGACGCCCAGATGGCGGCGTCGGCGAACAGCGGGACGCGCGTGCTGATCTCCGACGAGGACTTCGAGCAGCTCCGGCAGGCTGGTGGTCTGCCCGAGGTCATCGTCGAGTACCGGCTCTCCGACGCGGGACTGGCGAGCGACTTCCAGGGCGCGTACGAGTCCGACGAGGCACTGCCGAAGAACGGCCCGGCGATCACGGGTCAGCAGATCCAGATCATCAACACGTTCAGCGACGGCCTGTCGGCCGTGGCGCTGATCTTCATCAGCCTGCTCCTCGTCGTCGTCGCGCTGCTCACCCTGCGGTTCGTCATCACGGGAACGCTGGAGGACGAGGTCCGGGAGATCGGCGCCATGAAGGCGATCGGCATCCCGGACCGCGCGATCTCCGGCCTGTACCTGTCCAAGTACACCGTGATGACACTGGCCGCCTGCGTCGTGGGTGGCATCCTCGCGATCTTCGCCACGAACTCCCTGACGAAGAGCCTCCAGGCGAACTACGCCGCGGCGGAGACGGGGCCGTGGACGTTCCTGGTGCCCCTGATCGCGCTGGCGGCGGTCTTCCTGACCGTGGTCGCGATCTGCCGCCGCGTGCTCGGCGGGGTGCGGAGGATCGAGGTCGTCAACGCCCTCGTGCACGGCAGCACGCTGAACCAGGAACAGACCGCCCGGCGCGCCGGACGCCAGGCGCGCGGGGTGCGGCGGACCGGCCTGACGTCGTCGTCGGGCGCGAGCATCAACCGGCGCCTCGCCTTCCTCGACCTGCGGGCCGAGGGCGGGCAGTGGATCCTCCTGCCCGTCGTGTTCTTCCTCACGGCGGTGCTGATCACCGTGCCGGCCAACCTGCTCAGCACGTTCGAGAGCCCGCGGTTCGTCACCTACATGGGTGCGCCTGAGCGCGACCTGCGCGTCGACGTGCAGTTCCAGGACGAGGTCGACGGTGTGCGCCAGGAGGTGGCCGCCGCTCTGGAGGGCGACGAGCGGCTCGTCGACCTGCGGGCCTACGCGAGCGTGCAGTACCGGACGGGGAGCGCAGGAGGGGTGGTGAGCCTGCCCGTGGAGGTCGGTGACCACTCCGGCGAGACGGTGCGGTTCACGGAGGGCGGCGCGCCGGAGGCCGGGCAGATCGCGCTGTCGGCGCTGAACGCCTCCGAGCTCCAGATGGGCATCGGCGACACCATGACCGTCGAGCGCGGCGGCAGGTCGACCGAGGTCGAGGTCAGCGGGGTGTACCAGGACCTCACGGCCGGTGGGAAGACCGCCAAGATGCAGGGCGATGTCACGCAGGGCGCGTCCGCGTACCACTTCTACGCCGACGTGGTCGACGGCGAGGATCCGGTGACCGTCGCCGGTGCGCTGGAGGAGCAGTTCCCCACCGCCGTCGTCCTCCCGATGGCGGAGTACCTGGAGCAGACCTTCGCCGGAACGACCGACGCGTTCCGGAGCGCGGCCCGGCTGGCGCTGGTCTTCGGGATCGGGGTGGCGCTGCTCGTCACGAGCCTGTTCCTCGAACTCCGGCTCACGCGGGACCGGTCGAAGATGGGCGTGCTCTCCGCGATCGGGTTCTCGGCGAGCGAGGTCATCGGGCAGGTGCGGACGAAGACGCTGGTGACGGCGGTCGCCGGCACGCTGCTCGGGATCCTGTTCGCGGCGACGGGCGGGGAGACCCTGGCGAGCGGTCTGCTCGCCGCGCTCCGGATGAACATCTCGGACCTGACGTTCATCCCCGACCCGTGGCTCGTGTACGCGCTCCACCCGTTGCTCCTCGTCGGGGCGGGCCATCTCGGCGTCGTCCTGCTCACCGCCGGTGTCCGGGGCGCCGACAAGAGCCGGTGGCTCCGGGGATGAGGGGAGAACTCATGATCCAGGACGTGACGCTCGAGTCGCGGGCACTCACCAAGACGTACTTCTCGACCGAGGCCCCGACCGCCGTGCTCCGCGGCATCGACCTGTCCGTGCGGGCGGGGGAGTTCCTCGTCATCATGGGCGCGTCCGGCTCGGGCAAGTCGACGCTGCTGTACAGCATCAGCGGCATGGACCGGCCCACGGGCGGGAAGGTCCTGCTGGAAGGACGCGAGCTGACGTCCCTGAGCGACGCCGAGATGGCCGACGTGCGCCTCAGGCGGATGGGCTTCGTCTTCCAGCAGGCGCACTTCCTCGGCAACCTCGACGTGCGGGACAACATCCTGCTGCCCGCGCTCAAAGCCGTGTCCAGGACGGGCGAGGACGCCGCGATCGCACGTGCGGACGCGCTCATGGAGCGGTTCGGCATCGCGGACCTCGGGAACCACGGCATCACGCAGGTCTCCGGCGGCCAGCTGCAGCGGGCCTCCCTCTGCCGGGCGCTGGCGGGCGAGCCGTCCGTCCTGTTCGCGGACGAGCCGACGGGAGCGCTGAACAGCAGGATGTCGGCCGAGGTCATGGACGCGCTGACGGACGTGCACCGGAGCGGGACCACGATCGTCATGGTCACCCACGACCCGGCCGTCGCCGCCCGCGGCGACCGCGTCGTCTACCTCCGCGACGGCCTGCTCGTGGCCTCGCACGAGCCGGGGCGGTGGCGGGAGGGGGAGGCGCGGCAGCGTGAGGACGGCCTCCTGACGTGGCTCAGGAACCTGGGCTTCTGACGCTCCGGCGACCCGGCGGACCGGCCCGTCACGGTCACGCCGACCCGGGGCAGCGGCCGAGGCCGTCCTGGTGGGCGAGCAGGACCCGGTCCTGCTCGCCGACCGCACACCTCCGGGCAGCCACGAGGTGGAGGTGGCGCACACGGGGTGCACCACGCCGAGCGGCGACCGCCCCACCGGCACGAACGCGCCCCGCCCGCGGTGAGGTCGGGTGCCCGTCAGCCCTTGGGTGCCTTCACGGCGAGCACGGGGCAGTCGGCCTCCAGGAGCACCGTCTGCGCTTCGCTGCCGAAGATGAGCTTGCCGGTGGGGCTGCGGCGGCGCAGGCCGATGATGATGGCCGTGGCCTGCTGTTCCTCGGCCGCGCGCAGCAGCTGCTCGGCGGCGTCCCGGCCCTCGACGCGCTGGTGGAGTTCGAACTCGACGCCTGCTTCCTCCAGGCGCCGCTGGGCGGCGGCGAGCTGTTGCTCGTCGGCGAAGCGCGGATCGACGATCTTGTCGCCACGGGAGGTGTTGAGCACGTACAGCGCCTCTCCGCGCCGGTCGGCTTCATCGAGGGCGAACGTCAGGGCGGCATCCCCCTGGGGGCTGGGTGTGTAGCCGACGATGATGGTCATGACTGCTCCCGTCCTGCACCGGGCCGGGCCGGTGTCTCGATGGTGTCGCCGCTGCCGTGGGTGCCGGTGGCGGGGTTGTCGCGGCTGGGCGCGTCGTCGGCGTGGGCCGAGGCCAGGACCACCTCACCGAGGCGGCGTTCGCGGCGCTTGAGGTAGAAGCTGCCTGCCAGCAACAGGAAGAGCGCGCCGTACGTGGCGATGGTGAACGGCGTGCTGACGAGGACCGCGAGATCTCCCTGGCTGATCTGCAGCGCGCGGCGCAACTGCTTCTCGGCCAGCGGGCCGAGGATGAGGCCGATCACGGCGGGCGCGACGGGGTAGCCGTGCACGCGCATCGCCCAGCCCAGGAGTCCGAGCAGGAACAGCAGGACGAGGTCGGTGGTGGAAGACCCGACGGAGTAGCTGCCGAGCGCGGCGAAGGTGAGGATGCCGGCGTAGAGGTAGGGGCGGGGGATCTGCAGCAGCTTCACCCACACCCGGGCCAGCGGCAGGTTCAGGACCAGCAGCAGCAGGTTGCCGACGTACAGGCTGGCGATGAGCGCCCACACCAGCGCTGCCTCGTCGGTGAACAGCGTGGGCCCGGGGTCGATGCCGTAGCTCTGGAAGGCGACGAGGATGACGGCCGCGGTCGCCGATGTCGGCAGGCCCAGGGTCAGCAACGGCACGAGGACACCGGCGGCGGCGGCGTTGTTCGCGGCCTCCGGCCCGGCCACGCCCTCGATGGCGCCCTTGCCGAACTCCTCCTTGCGGCCCGACACCTTCCGCTCCAGCCCGTAGGAGAGGAACGTGGCGACGTCCGCGCCGCCGGCGGGAATCGTCCCGATGGGGAAGCCCACGAGCGAGCCACGCAGCCAGGCGGGCCAGGACCGGCGGAAGTCCTCGCGGGTGAACCACGACCCGGAGATGGGGACGAGGGGGATGGGTCCGCGGCGCATCCGGGCCGCGACGAGCAGGGCCTCCCCGACGGCGAAGACACCGACCGCGACGACGACGACGTCGATCCCGTCGGCCAGCGCCGGCAGGCCGAAGGTGTAGCGCTGTTGTCCGGTGATGAGGTCGGTGCCGATGAGGCCGATGAACAGGCCGATCCCGAGCGAGGCGATGCCGCGGGCGGGGGAGCTGCCCATCACCGCGGCGACGGTGAGGAAGGCGACGACCATCAGCGCGACGAAATCCGCTGGGCCGAGCTGGACTGCGAACTCGGCGAGGACCGGTGCCAGCAGGGTGAGCCCGAGGGTGCCGATGGTGCCGGCGACGAACGAGCCGATCGCGGCGGTCGCCAGGGCCGCCGCGCCGCGCCCGGCCCGGGCCATCGCATTGCCCTCCAGGGCGGTGATGATCGACGCCGATTCGCCGGGGGTGTTCAGGAGGATCGAGGTGGTCGACCCGCCGTACATCCCCCCGTAGTAGATGCCCGCGAACATGATGAGCGCGGCCTCGGGTTCGAGGGAGTACGTCAGCGGCAGCAGCAGCGCGACCGTCATCGCCGGGCCGATGCCGGGCAGGACACCCACGGCGGTGCCGACCGTGACGCCGATGAGCGCGTACAGCAGGTAGGCGGGGTTGAGGGCCGTGGCGAACCCGTCCGCGAGCAGGCCGAAGTCACCCAAAGCCGATCACTCCCGACAGCGGCCCTGCGGGCAGGTACAGCCCCAGGACCTGGAGGAAGAGGATGTGGGTGCCGACGGCGATGACCAGGCCGACGACGACCGGGCGCCACACGGGCCGGGCGCCCAGCGACCAGGCCGTGCCGCCGAAGAGCAGGGTGGCCGCGATCGGCCAGCCGAGGGGCTCGACGAGGACGACGAGCGCCGCGAAGGACCCGGTGAGCTCGGCGACGGTGACCCAATCGGTCCCGGCGGAGGCGTCGACGTCCTCGGAGTCCTCCACCTCCCCGCGCCGCCCGGTCAGGACGGCGGCGACGACGGCAACGCCTGCGGCGATGAGCAGCATCCCGACCGCGTAGGGGAAGACGCGGGGCCCGACGGTGTTCTGGGTGCCGGTCTGGGCGATGGTGCCGGCATGCACGACGGTGTAGACGCCGAGGGCGGTGATCGCCACGGGCAGCAGCAGTTCCGGCCAGCGCCGGGGGCGAGCAGGTGCCGACGCAGCGCCGGCACCCGTCCCGGCGCCGGCGGCGCCGAGTGCGGGGACGCCTGTCACGACGTCAGCCCGATGTCCTTCAGGACGCCCTCGACGCGGGTCTCCTCCTCGTCCAGGAAGGCTTCGAACTCGGCCCCGGAGAGGTACTCGTCGTCCCAGTCGTTGGTCGCCAGCAGGTCCTTCCAGGACTGCGAGGCGTGCATCTGCTCGACGAGGGCGGACAGTTTCTGCCGGGCCTCGTCGCTGATCCCCGGAGGCGCCACCACCCCACGCCAGTTGGTCAGGGTGACGTCGTAGCCGGCCTCGGTGATGGTCGGGACGTCGAGGCCCTCGACGCGCTCTTCACCGGAGACGGCCAGAGCGCGCAGATCACCGGAGCGCACCTGCTCGGCATACTCCCCGACACCGGAGATGCCCGCGGACACCTGTCCTCCCAGCAGAGCGGCGAGGGACTCACCACCACCGGAGAACGGCACGTAGTTGATGTTGGCGGCGGGGACGCCCGCCGCCTTGGCCAGCAGCCCGGCGAGCATGTGGTCGGTGCCGCCTGCGGATCCGCCGGCGATGGCCACGCCCTGGCCTCGCGCGGACATGTCCGCCACGAGGTCCGCGAGGCTCTGGTAGGGGGAGTCCGCCGGCACGACGATGATCTCGTCCTCGCCGGTGAGGCGGGCGATGGGCGTGACGTCGTCGAGGGTGGCTTGCGAGCCGTTGGTCTCGATCGCGCCGACCATGACGAGACCCATGACCATGAGGAAGTCCTCGCTGCGCTCGTTCTTCAGCTCCGCGAGGCCGACGGTGCCTCCCGCGCCGCCGACGTTGCTCACCTGCACGCTGCCGGCGAGCTCCTCGCCCTCGATCGCGGAGGCCATCGCGCGGGCGCTGGAGTCCCAGCCGCCGCCCGGGTCGGCGGGCGCCATGATCTGCAGGCGGCGGATGCGTTCCTGCCCGCCGCCGCCGGGGGAGGTGGAGCCGCCCTCGGAGCACGCCGTGGTGAGGGCGAGGGTCCCGACGGCGAGCACGACCGCGGCGCGGCGGGTGAGGAGACGGTGCGTCGGGGTGCGGGGGACACCGCGTTCGGCGGCTCTGGTGCGGGTGGTGGCGGCGGTGCGGAGCACGAGTCCTCCTCGTCGAGGGTCGTCAGGGTGCTCGAACCGTAGGAGCGGGGCGCCCGGGCCGGGCGTTGCGGCGGCTATTGGTCGTTCCGGTCGTTGTGGTCGCCGAGCGGCGCCGTCCGGGGAGCGCTCATCGGGCGGTGGCGGCCAGGTCTTCGATCGCCGGCGGGGGTGGGGCACACTGGTCGCGTGCGTCGGTCGATGCCGCTCGGGTTGCAGTTGCTGGTTCTGCAGGTGGGCATCGTGCTGCTCACGGTGACCATCGCCGGCGCGCTCGCAGTGCGCCTCCAGCAGCAGCAGATCCGCGACGCCTACCGCCAGCAGGTCCTCACCGTCGCCACCTCGACGGCGAGGTTGCCCAGCGTCGTCGACGCCTACGACGACCCGGACCCAGCGGCTGCGCTGCAGCCGCTGGCGGAGCTGCTGCGGCAGGCGGCGGGCATGACGTTCGTGGTGATGACGGACGCGTCGGGGGTCCGGTACTCCCACCCCGACCCGGCGCGCATCGGCGAGCGTGTGTCGACCGACCCGTCGGGGACACTGGCGGGGCGCGTCTACGTCGGCACGGAGACGGGAACGCTGGGGGAGTCGCTGCGGGCGAAGGTGCCGGTGCGCGACGGGTCGGGGCAGGTGATCGGCGCCGCGAGCGTCGGCATCCTGGAGACCGAGCTCGCCGACGACCTGCGCGAGGACGTCCCCGTGCTGGTGGCGTGGATGGCGGGTGCGGCGCTGCTCGGCTCAGCCGCCTCGTACCTGCTGACGCGGCTGGTGCGCCGGCGCATCCACGGTCTCGAACCAGAGGAGATCGGGCGGTTGCTGGAGGCGAGGGAGGCGATGCTCCACGGCATCCGCGAGGGTGTCCTGGCGGTGGACAGGGCCGGGGTGCTGGTCCTGGCCAACGACGAGGCGCTGCGCCTGCTGGACCTGCCCGCCGACCCGACGGGGCGCGCCGCGGCCGACGTCCTCGACGCCCACGTGCTCGACCTCATCACCGGGCCGCGCGACCTGATCGACGAACCCCTGCTCGCGGGTGAGCGGTTGCTGGTGGCCAACCGCACCTCCGCGGTGGTGTCGGGACGCCAGGTCGCGTACCTGCTGACACTGCGCGACCGCACGGAGCTGGTCACCGCGATGCGGGAGCTGGACTCCCAGCGCAGCCTGACAGGAACGCTGCAGGCGCAGGCGCACGAGTTCTCCAACCACCTGCACGTCGTCCAGGGGCTGCTGGAGCTGGGGCGCCCGGAGCAGGCGCTGTCCTTCATCGACCGCATCGGCGGTGGCGGGGACCTGCTCTCGGCCGGGGACCCGCCCAGGGTCCGCGACCCGGAGACCGCGGCGCTGCTGCTGGCGAAGGCAGCGGTGGGGCGTGGGCGCGGCTGCCGGGTGACGCTGGACCCGGCCAGCGAGCTGGACGCCGCCGCGGGCGACGACGACCTGCTGACCGTGCTGGGCAACCTCGTCGACAACGCCGTCGACGCCGCCGGTGCGGGCGGGACGGTGGTCGTGGCGTTGCTGCGCGCCGCGACGACGCAGGAACCGGGGTCGCTGCTGGTGCGCGTCGACGACGACGGCCCCGGCGTGTCCCCGCAGCGGCGGACGGAGGTGTTCCAGGTCGGGGTCACGACGAAGAGCGGTCGGGGCCAGCACGGGCACGGGATCGGCCTGGCGCTGGTGGCGCGCGTCGCGGCCCGCCGCGGCGGCCGCGCGGTCGTGCTGGAGTCCCCCCTGGGCGGGGCACGCGTCGAGGTGGAGCTGCCGGCCGCACGGGTACCGCGGCCCGTCGCGCGGAGCGTCCGGTGAACGCGTCCCCGGCGCAGCCCGGCGAGCCGGTGCGAGTGCTCGTGGTGGACGACGACGCCGCCGTGGCGGGCGTGCACCGCGCCTTCGTCGAGACGCTGGAGGGTTTCGCGGTGTGCGGCGTGGTGCACCGCGGGGTGGACGTCCTGCCGGCCGTGCGGGCGAGCGCGGCGGACCTGGTGCTCCTGGACATCCACCTGCCCGACGAGTCGGGCATCGACGTGCTGCGCAGGTTGCGGGCGACCCAGACGGCCGTGGACGTCATCGCCATCACAGCAGCCCGCGAGGTCGACACGGTGCGCGACGCGATGGCGGGTGGGGTCTGGCACTACCTCGTCAAACCCTTCTCGCTCGCGACCTTCTCGGACCGGATGCGGGCCTACGCCGACCAGCGCAGCGAGTTCTCCGGCGGGCACAGCACCCGGGAGCTCGGGCAGGACGAGGTCGACCGGCTGCTGCGTGCGCGCCAGCAGCCGCCGTCGCTGCCGAAGGGGTTGTCGCCCAGAACGCTGCAGGTGATCCTCACGCACCTGCGTGCGGCCGGAGGAGAGGGCGACGGGAACGTGTCCGCCACCGAACTGGCGCAGCTGTGCGGCATCGCGCGGGTGAGCGTGCGCCGCTACCTGGAGCACCTGGAGCGGATCGGCCTGGCGAGCGTGCATCCGCGCTACGGCCGGGCAGGGCGCCCGGAGAACGGCTACCGCTGGACGGGGTGACCACTTCGCTCGCCGGCACCGCAGCGCTCGACGCGGCGGCGGCGAGCGCGATGTCCGGAACGTTCCGGCCACAGCCGGGCACAGCGCCCCCCGTAGCGGCCCCTCGCTCCCGAGAAGGGCTCGGCGGTGTGTGCGGGTGCTCCTGCCTGCTCCTGGCGAGCCGGTGCAGCAGGCCGGATGTCGTGCTGTGCCCCGGTGGGGTCAGGCGTCGAGGGCGTCGATGCGCTGGTCCTCGTCCCGCATCCGCTCCGAGCGGGAGTCGTGGGCTCCGTTCCAGGTGCCCAGCAGCAGGAACGGACCGGCGGCGGTTCCGAGCGAGCCGGAGCTGAGCACGAGCGTGCGCACGGAGGAGCGGTCGCTGTCGGTGAGAGCTTGTCGACCGGGACTCCCCGCCCTTCAGCAGACGCAGACGTCACCTGTCTGGTCCTGCCGCCACGACCACGCCCGCACGGCGGTATGAGCGTGAGGCTCGGGCGTGGCTGCGCTCGGCCGTCCACGTCCGCACACCCTTCGGGATGGCGGACGTGGACGGTTGACGTGGGGTGCCCGCCGGAGCACCCACCGGGCGGACCGGACGGGCAGCGAACCCTCCGCGGCAGTCGAGGCACCTGTGCAGGAGTTTCTGCTCGACGCACCGGCGGCAGAACGTGTCCTCGGACGAGCAGATCACCGCCTCCGGGGAATCGGGACGTCTTCCCCGCAGCACTCGCACGAGGGCCGCAGCGCCAGCACGGCGTGATCGCGATCAGTGGGCTGGTCCGAACCTGTTCCGTGCGGGATTCGCACGACTGCGCGCTCGTCGCCGTCACGTGGGTGATCGGCGGCCCCTCATGATCGCGCACTGAGCGCGGCGTGACGGTGCGTCTTCGCGCGCTGGCGCCGGTGATCAGGCGGTCGAGGCCCGAGCGGCTGATCCGCGGTCTCCCGGACGATCGCGGCGAAGGGCTGGCCGCCGGTGGTGCCGACGATCACGGCCGCTGATGATCCGCAGGGCACGTCCTAGTCCTGCGTCTCCGCGCGGGCGATCTCGGTGAAAGCCGCGGCGAGCAGCGGCGGCAGCCGGCGCCCCGAGCGGCGCAGCAGGTGCGCGACGAGGACGGTCGCGGCGGCGGCCACCGCCGCGGGGTCCGCCGCCCGGTGCAGGGGCGGGGAACCCTCCCCGGCCGTGCCGTCGTCGGCCACGGCGCCCGGTGGGGGGTCGTCGGGGTGCACGCCGAGCGCGCCGCAGACGAGGACGACGAGCACGAACGGGTCCACCTCCGGCGGGGTCGGGGTCCAGCCGGCGGTGCCGCGCAGGCAGTCGGTGACCACCTCGCGCACGTCGTCGGCGTCGATGCCCTCGGGGTGCAGCTGCTCCACCAGCGCCCGCACCACCGCGCCGAGCACGAGGCGCACGTGTTCCGGCTCGGCCTGCGCCAGGCGCGCGGCGGCCTCGCCGTGGCGGCCGGTGTCGCCGTCCTGCGCGGCCCGCACCGCCTCGCCCACCGCGTCGGCCAGGGCGCGCACGGGCGCGGGCAGCTCCTCCGGTTTCACGCCCCGAGCGTAGGCGCCGGGACGGACACCGGGTGCCGGCCGCGGTGGGTGGCGCGGGTCAGGCGGCGGGACGGTAGGTGGTGACGACCGTGCCGTCGCGGAACGTCCGCTCCCCGGTGACGGACAGCGCGCGCGGCGCGGGGCGACCGCCGAGGACGGGGATGCCCGCGCCCGCCAGGACGGGGTAGCGCTTGAGGACCAGCTCGTCGATCTCGTCCAGCAGCTGCGAGGCCAGCGCACCGCCGCCGGCCAGCCACACACCGCCTCCCGCCTCCGCCTTGAGCCTGCGCACCAGGCCCACCGGGTCGGCGGCGACCACCTCCACCGCCGGGTCCGCCGGGCCTGGCAGGGAGCGGGACAGGACGTACTGGCGCAGGTGCCCGTACGGGCTCGGGTAGCCCGCGTCCAGGCCCGGCTGGTAGGTGCCCCGCCCCATCACCACCGTGTCGAACCGGGAACCGGTCGCGGTGACGCCAAGCTGGGCCCGCACGTGGGTGGGCAGCGTCTCGGGGAACTCCGCCCTGATGAAGTCCAGCACGTCCGGGGCGAGGGGGAAGAACCCGGTGTCGCCGTCCGGCCCGGCGATGTACCCGTCGACGGTGACGCCGACGTAGTAGGTCAGCTCGCGCACGGCGCCTCCTCCGCGGCGCCCGGCGGGCGCACCGCACAGGGGTACCGCACGCGCGGGCGCGCGTGCCAGCGGTTTCGGCGGTGTGGAGGGTGCCCGGGCACGGGCCGGCTCACCCCAGGGTCGTGCCGAAGGCCAGGCCCAGCGCGTACGTCGCGGCGGCCGCGCCGAACCCGATCGCCAGCTGCCGCAGCGCCCGGCGCAGCGGTGGCCCACCGGAGAGCAGCCCCACGACGGCGCCGGTGCCCAGCAGCGCCAGGCCCACCAGGACGGCCGCGGTGAGCGCGGCCGCGGTGCCGCCCAGGCCCAGCAGGTACGGCAGCACCGGCACGACCGCCCCGGAGGCGAAGAACGCGAAGCTGGACAGCGCCGCGCCCAGGCCGGTGCCGACGGCCTCGTGCTCGTCCTCGGCGGCGCGCGGGCCGGCCGCCAGCGCGTGGTCGTGCAGCACCTCGGCCGCGTGCGCCTCGGCCTCCGCCGGGGACATCCCCCGCGCCCGGTACACCAGGGCCAGCTCGTTGGCGTCGACGTCGAGGTGGGGCAGGGCGGCGTGCGCGGCGGGGTCCGGTGTGGAGGCGGCGAGCAGTTCGCGCTGGGAGCGCACGGAGACGAACTCCCCGGCCCCCATGGACAGCGCCCCGGAGAGCAGCCCGGCGAGGCCCGCGAGCAGGACGGTGCGGTTGCCGACCCCGGTGGCCCCCATGCCCAGCACGAGGGACAGGTTGCTCACCAGGCCGTCGTTGGCGCCGAACACCGCCGCCCGGAAGGTGCCGGAGAGGCGGTTGCGCCCGCGCACCGCCAGGCCCCGGACGACCTCGCCGTGGATGCGCTCGTCGGCGGCCATGGCCTCGGTGGCGTCCGCGTCGCCCTCGTAGGGGGAGCGGGACTCGGCGCGCTGGAGGAGGGCGAGCACGAACACGAACCCGAAGTACCTGGCCAGGAACGCCAGCACCCGGGTGCGCAGGCCCGCGCTGCGGGGCAGGCCGACGTCCGGGCCGAGCAGGCGCTCCCAGTGGGCGGCGTGGCGGCCCTCCGCCTCGGCGAGGGCGTCCAGGATGGCGCGTTCCTCCCCGCCGCGGCGCCTGGCGAGCTCCCGGTAGATGGCCGCCTCGGCGCGCTCGTCCGCGAGGTACTGCCGCCAGCGCCGCAGGTGGGCGGGGGAGGGGGAGGCGGGACGGGTCACGGTGGACCATGGTCCCACGGCTGGGTGCGTGCCCGTCGTGCGCGTGCCGGGCGTGCGCGGGGGCGGGCGGAAAACGGCAGGAGGCGGCGCAGCCCCGCGTGCGACAGTGCGGCGGTGGAGACCCTGCCGAACCCCGCCGACGTCCTGCGCTGCGTGGACGCCCCGGCCGGCACCCGCGCGCCCCGCGACGTCGGCGTGGTCGACGGCCCGCGGGAACTGCCCGCCGGCTACCCGCACCCGCACGCCTCGGAGGAGGCGCGGCGGATCGCCGAGCGCGGTCTCGTGCTGCGCGCGCAGGTCGGCTCCGGCGTGCACGGCACCGCCGTCGGCGGGCAGGACGACCGCGACGAGATGGGCATCTGCCTGGAACCGCGCCGGTTCGTCACCGGTCTGGCCCGGGTTCCCGCCGGAACCCGGGGCACCACCGAGCGGGTGCAGTTCCAGCAGTACCACCGGCACACCGCGTGGGACCGGCCCGGTGGGCTGCGCAACCGTTCCGGCGCAGGCGATCTGGACGTCGTGGTGTACTCCGCGCGCAAGTGGGCGCAGCTCGCCCTGGCGGGGAACCCCACGGTCCTGCTGCTGCTGTTCGTCCCCGACGAGGAGGTGGTGTTCCGCGACGAGGCCGGTGCCGAGCTGGTGGCGAACGCCCACCGCTTCGTCTCGCGCCGGGCGGCGCAGCGTTTCCTCGGCTACCTGGGGGCCCAGCGCGCCGCCGTGACGGGGGAGTGCGGCTCGCCCCGCGCGGAGCTGGTGGCCGCGCACGGCTACGACACCAAGCACGCGATGCACGCCCTGCGCCTGGGGCTGCAGGGCGTGGAACTGCTCACGACCGGCCGCATCACGCTGCCGGTGCCGCAGCCGGCGCTGGGCTACCTGCGGTCGGTGCGCGCCGGCGAGGTGCCGCTGGCGGAGGTCCTGGAGGTGGTCGGCCTCGCGGAGGAGCGGCTGCTGCGGTTGCGCGACGGCAGCGGCCTGCCGGAGCAGCCGGACCGGGCCTGGGTGGACGACTGGCTGCACCGCTCCTACACGGCCGCCTGGGCGCGCGGCTGACGCAGGCGGGCCGGCGCGGGGTCCGGGGGGACCCCGCACCGGCCCGCGCGGATCAGGCGGCCCGCCCGCCCTCGCGGGCCTCGCGCCCGGCCAGGTCCAGCGCGGGGGCCAGGGCGGTGCGGATCTCCTCCAGGAGGGTGGCGCGCGCGGCGGGGGCGAGCCTGTCGCCCGCGTGCGCGAGCGCCAGCCCCTCCCCGGCGACCTCGGCGCCGATGGTGGCCAGCAGCTGCGCGGCGTGCGAGCGGGCGCGGACCCCGCCGCGGGCGCCGGGGGAGGCGGTGAGCACCGCCGCGGGCCTGCCGATGAGCACCGACTGCGCGTAGGGGCGCGAGAGCCAGTCGAGGGCGTTGACGAGGACCCCCGGGGTCGTGCCGTTGTACTCGGGGGTCGCCACGAGCAGGAGGTCGCTGGCGGCGACCGCCTCGCGCAGCTCCTGGACGACCTCCGGGGCGCCCTGCGCCTCCACGTCCGCGTCGTAGTGCGGCAGGCGCGCGAGGCCGGCCTCGACGCTCACCTCGGCCTCCGGCAGGGCCTCGGCCACCGCGTGGGCGAGGCGGGTGTTCAGCGAGTCGCTCCGGGTGGAGCCGGACAGGACGAGGATGCGCATGGGAGCCTCCGCTGAGCCGTGCGGGCACGGCCGGTACGAGTGGTTAGCACCCTAATGGTGTCAGGTGCAACAATCAGCGGCAAGCTGCGCGGAGGGAGCCGGTGTGGAGGAGCGGGAGGCGGAGGCCGTCCACGCGGCCATCCGCGCCGTGTGCCTGCGCCACCGGGCGCGCACGGCGGAGCTGCTGGCCGCCACCGGCCTGCACCCCGGGCAGGAGGTGCTGCTGCTGGAGCTCGACGAGCACGGCCCGCGCACGCAGGCCCAGCTCGCCGCGGCCGCCGGCTGCGAGCCGCCCGTCGTCACGGTCAGCGCCCGCAAGCTCGAGGCCGCCGGGTTCCTCACGCGCGAGCCCTCGCCCACGGACCGCCGGGCGACGGTGGTGCGGCTGACGGACAGGGGCCGGGCGGCCGCGCGGCAGGTCCGCGGCCTCCGGGTGCGGCAGGCCGAGGAGGCCGTGGCCGGGCTGGCGGCGACCACGCCGCAGCAGCTCCTCGCCGTCCTCGACGACCTCGCCCGCAGCCTGTGCGGCGCGCGGCAGGACACGTCGCACCCCCCGGACCCGGGCGGGTGCGCGGGCTGAGGCGGCACCGGGCGGCGGGGGCACCCCCCGTCGCGGCCGGGGGCGCCGTCCCGGCTCAGCGGGCGGTGTACGTCCAGTGCCAGGGCTCGCGCTTGACGTTCTCGCTGAAGCCGTACTCCTTGGCGTGCGCCCGCAGCCAGCCCACGGCGCCGCCGGAGGTGTCGATGTCGACGCTCAGGCCCCAGCCGTGCTCGCTGGTCCCCGGCCTGGCCGCCAGGCCGCCCTGGGAGTACAGACCCTTGCGCTGCGCCAGCTCCACCTGCGACTCGTACGTGCGGTAAGAGTCGGTGACCTTCAGGCGGATGCCGTCCTTGGCCGCGGCGGCGTTCATGCGCTCGAAGTTCTCGGCGGCCGGGCCCCACATGCGGTGCTGGCCGACGCCGATGCTGCGCAGGGCGCCCGTGGGGATCTTGCCGTTGCCGTAGGCGGCCAGCTCCACGGGGACGCCGGCGGCGTTGCGCTTGCCGGAGACGGGCGCGCTCGCCGCGGCCCCACCGGTCGTGCCGCCGCCGGTGACGGCGGTGCTGCCCATGACGCCGCCGACGGCCGTGCCGGCGCCCGCGGAGGTCGATCCCGCGGCGCTCTGCTGGGCCACGAGCTGACGGGGGACGAGGTGGTGGGAGGAGACGGGCTGCGCGGCGGCCTGCGCGGTGGCGGCCTGCTGCTGGGCGGGGGCCGCGCCGGCGAGGACGCTCGCGAAGTCGCCACCACCCGCGGCGCTCGCCGGGATCTGGCGCGTGACCACCGCGGGCACGCTCACCGGCCGCATCGACCCGAACCGGGCGTCGAGCTCCGCGATGCGCGACATGACCCCGTTGATGCCGTCCATTGACCCCGTCCCTCCGCGATACGTCGTCCCGCACTGTGTCGGCCGATGGCGGCTACGCCTTGAGGGTGACGGCGTCACGGGTGCCGGACGCCGGTGCCGGACGCCGGTGCCGGGCAGGGGCGCGGAGGAATGCGGTGGCGCCGCGGCGCGGCGGGGAGGAGGCTGCGGGCGTGCCCACCGTCCGGCCCGCGGAGCCGGCCGACCTGCCCCTGCTACCCGCGCTGGAGGCGGCGGCCGACGGGATGTTCGCCGCCGCCGGCCTCGTCCTGCCGCCCTGCGTCGGCTCCGTGGAGGACCTGCGGACGGCGGCCTGCGTGCTCGTCGCCGGGCGCCCGCCCGCCGGGTTCGTGCGGCTGGAGGTCGTGGACGGGCTGGCGCACGTGGAGCAGCTGGCGGTGCTGCCCTCCGCGACGGGGCGGGGCACCGGCTCGGCGCTGCTCGCCGCCGCGGCCGGCTGGGCCCGCGGGGAGGGGCGCGCCGCCCTCACGCTGACGACCTTCCGCGACGTGCCGTGGAACGGGCCCTTCTACCGGCGCCGGGGGTTCCGCGAGCTGGCCGAGCCCGGACCGGAGCTGCGGGCGGTGCGCGCCGCCGAGGCCGCCGCCGGCCTCGACGCCCTGTCACCGCGCACGGCCATGGTGCTGCCGCTGCGGAGCGCGACCCCGCCGGGGTAGCGGCTCGCCCGACCGTGGTGTCCCGGCCCGGGCGCCACGGGCGGGCGCCCGGGCCGGGAACGTGCGGTGCGGGAAGCCTGCGGTGCAGGGCCGCCTCAGTGCCGGCGTGCGGCGTACTGGCGGGGCGCGGAACCGCCGGCCCTGCCCGGGATGCGGGAGCGGCCGCTCCGTTCCTGCCACGCCGGTGCCTTCCGGGCTGCCGTCGCGGGCGGGAGCCGGTCGACGCCCGCGGCGGGAGGCGGGAGCGCCGGCACCGCGGCGGGGAGGGCGACCTGGAGCGCCGGCGCGGGAGGCGCGGACGCCGCCGCCCGCAGCCCGGTGCCCTCCGGCGGGAGCGCACCGGTCGCCGGTGGGGTGTGGTCCGCGGGGCGGTCGCGGAAGGGATCGGGCAGCGGGAGAGGGGTTCGCATGGGGTCCTCCTGACGGGAAGGGGCCGTGCGGCGCCCCGTGCCGGGACGGGGCGTGCTGCAGCGGGCCGGGCGCGACGGCGCGGCACGGCGTGGCGGGGCGCCGGCAGCGGGCCGGCGGAGGAACGGTGCGGGCGGAGCGGTCACGCCCGGAGCGCCTCAGGAGATCATGCGACGACGGTAGGGCGGCCCGCGCTCCGGGCGCCAGGGGTTTTCCGCCCCCCGCCCCCACCCCCCGTCCGGTCCGTCCCGTCTGGTCGGGACATGCCGTCGGTGAACCGGTCAACTCCGGCGGCGGTACAACCCTTGACGGCGGTGAAACGTCTCAGTACGGTGCCGGAAAACGCTTGCACCGACCTCTCCCACCGCCGGGCGGGGTCGCGCGGAGTGGGGACCGCCCACCGCGCAGGCGTCGTCAGGCCCCCACGGACGAAGGAGTTCGACGATGAGGCTTCTCTCCCGCACGACGACCGGTCGGGCCGTCGTGTGCGGCGGCGCCGGCGCCGCCCTGATCCTCTCTCTGGCCACCGGTGCCGCGGCCGAGCCGGCCGCCCCCGCCGCGGGTGCGGGCACGACGGCCGGCTCGAGCGGCGCGACGCGCCTGGACTGGCTGGACCGCGGCCTCGTCGCGGCCGCCACCGACCGGGGCGTCTTCCTCTCCTGGCGCCTCCTCGGCACCGAGGTCACCGGCTCCACCCCGAAGGGGATGACCGGCCCGGCCTTCCGGGTCTACCGCGACGGCGCGCTCGCGGCCACCGTCACGGACAGCACGAACTGGCTCGACGCCGCAGGCAGGGCGACGTCGCGCTACCGCGTCGTGCCGGTCGTCGGCGGCCGGGAGGCCGGCCCGGCCGGCGAGGCGACGCCGTGGGGCGGCGCGTCCCTGGACGTGAAGCTGCAGAAGCCGGCCGGTGGCACCACCCCGGCGGGTGAGGCGTACACCTACTCGGCCAACGACGTCACCGCCGCGGACGTGGACGGCGACGGGCAGCTCGAGCTGGTCGTGAAGTGGGACCCGTCCAACTCCAAGGACGTCTCCCAGAAGGGCTACACCGGCAACGTCTACCTCGACACCTACAAGCTCGACGGGACCCTCCTCGCGCGCATCGACCTCGGGGTCAACATCCGCGCCGGCGCGCACTACGCGCAGCAGCTCGTGCAGGACTTCGACGGCGACGGCCGCGCCGAGATCATCGTCAAGACCGCCCCCGGCACGACGAGCACCCGCTACGAGGGCGGTAAGGCGGGGGCGACCTCGCCCATCACCCTGCTGCCGCAGGACGTCGCGGCCGGCGTGAAGCACACCGACGACTACCGCCTCAGTGCCCCGCAGTACCGCGACCACCTCGCCGGGATGCTGAAGAACTGGCACGCCCACCCCGAGGTCGTCGCCGGGCGCTGGCCCGCGACCGTGGAGCAGGCGCTCGGCATCGCGCCGAAGTACGCCTACCCGCTGTCCGCGGCCGACGCCGGCGCCCTGGCCGACTACTTCATCGACGTGTACGCGCCCGGCCGTTCCGCCCGCAACGAGCTGCGCAAGTTCGAGGGCTTCATCGTCACCGGCCCCGAGTACCTGACGGTGTTCGACGCCGGCACCGGCCGCGAGCTGCAGACCGTCGCCTACGAGCCCGGTCGCGGCGACGACGGCCTGATGTGGGGCGACTACGCGTACAGCCGCATCGAGCCGGGCAACCGGGTCGACCGGTTCCTCTCCGGCGTCGCCTACCTCGACGGCAAGAGGCCCTCCGCGATCCTCGCCCGCGGCTACTACACGCGCACCACCGTCGCGACCTACGACTGGAACGGCGAGCAGCTCGTCAAGCGCTGGTTCGTCGACAGCGGCCACACGCCCCTGACGAACCCGTTCAACGACAACCCGCACGGCCGCAACGGCAGTGACCCGGTGTACGGGTCGCTGACGACGCAGGGTTTCCACTCCCTCGGCGTCGCCGACGTCGACGCCGACGGCAAGCAGGAGATCGTCTACGGCTCCGCGACCCTCGACGACGACGGGAAGCTGCTGTACTCCTCCACGGACGTCCTGCCCGCGGGCTCCGCGGCCCCCGGGACGGTGGCCAAGCTCGGTCACGGCGACGCGATGCACGTCACCGACATCGACCCCGACCGCCCCGGGCTCGAGATCTTCACGGTGCACGAGGGCGCCACCAGCGCTCCCTACGGCTTCGCGATGCGCGACGCCGCGACCGGCAAGGTCCTGTTCGGGGCGTACTCCGGCCGCGACACCGGCCGCGGGATGATCGGTGACGTCGACCCCGCCGTGCGCGGTATCGAGGTCTGGGCGGGCATGCCGAACGGTTCCGACGGCTCCGGGCTCAAGAGCGCCAAGGGCACCACGGTCGCCGCCGGCACCCCCGGCACCAACCAGTCGATCCGTTGGGCGGCCGACGGCACCACGCAGATCGTCGAGGGGTCCGGGGACCAGAACACGGTCGTCCGGGACTGGAAGCGGGGCGTGCTGCTCACCGCGACGGGCACCCGGACGAACAACACCACGAAGGGGAACCCCTCGCTCGTCGCCGACATCCTCGGCGACTGGCGCGAGGAGCTCGTCGTGCGCACCGCCGACAGCTCGGCGCTGCGGATCTTCCTCAGCACCGAGGTGACCGACCGCAAGCTGTTCACGCTGCAGCACGACGCGCAGTACCGCGCCGACGTCACCCGGCAGCAGACGTCCTACAACCAGCCGGCGTACACCTCGTTCTACCTGGCCTCGGACACCGACTTCACCAAGGTGCCGGTGCCGAACGTGGTGGCCCCGACGGCCGCGTCCCTCGCGGCGCGGCTCGCCGAGCTGACCCAGGCCGGGAAGGTCACCGGCCCGCTCGCGAACACGCTGCGCGCGCACGCGCAGAACGCCCAGCGCCACCTGGAGAGCGGCCGCACGGACCAGGGCCTGCGGGAGCTGGAGCGTTTCCTGGGGCAGCTCGACAAGCACTCCGGGCAGGGCGGGGCGACCGAGCACGCCCAGCGGGTCCTGCGCCACGGTGCGACCTCCGCCATCACCGCCATCGGCTGATCCGCGGGCGCCCCGCGGGGCGAGCACGACCGGCGCCGGCCACCTTTCGGGGCGGCCGGCGCCGTCGTCGTGTCACGGGGCCACCACCCGGAGTGAACCGGTTCACACGCGCCGGTTTCCCGTCTTGACGGATGCCGAAACGTTTCATTACGGTCAGGAAATCGGTTGCCGCCCGCCGATGAGCTTCCCCCTCCGACGACGATGTCGACGCCGCGCGCCCTGCCGTGGCAGATGGGAGCACCTCGTGCTCGTCTCCCCCCGCACCCCCTCCCGCGGTGGCTCCTCCCGGAGCTCCCGCCGCCTGCGCCTGACCGCCGCCGCCGCGCTGTGCCTCGCGGTCGCCGGCACCGCCGCGGTGCCCGCCGAGGCCCGCGTCAACGGACAGGCCGAGCGCCTGGACCGCGGCGCCGTCAGCGTCCGCAGCGGAGACGGCAACCTCGTCTCCTGGCGCCTGCTCGGCAACGACCCCGCCGGTATCGGGTTCCACGTCTACCGCGACGGGACGCGCATCACCTCGACCCACCTGACCGGGGCCACGAACTTCCTCGACCGCGGCGCCGCCGCCGGCGCCCGGTACGAGATCCGCGACGTCGTCAACGGCACGACCGCGTCCACCGGCGCGCCCGCCCTGTCCTTCGCCGCCGGCTACCGCGACGTGCCGCTCTCCGTCCCCGCCGGGGGAACCGTCGGAGGCAGTTCCTACACCTACTCCGCGAACGACGTCAGCGTCGGTGACGCCGACGGCGACGGTGACTACGAGCTGTTCGTCAAGTGGGACCCGTCCAACGCCAAGGACAACTCCCAGGCGGGCTACACCGGTCCCACCCTGATCGACGCCTACCGCCTCGACGGGACCCGCCTGTGGCGCATCGACCTGGGCCGCAACATCCGCTCCGGGGCGCACTACACCCAGTTCCAGGTCTACGACTACGACGGCGACGGCAGGGCCGAGGTCGCGGTGAAGACCGCCGACGGCACCCGCGACGGCAGGGGCACGGTCATCGGCAGCGGGAGCGCCGACCACCGCAACTCCGACGGGTACGTGCTCCGCGGCCCGGAGTTCCTCACCGTCTTCAGCGGCCTCACCGGTGCGGCGCTCGCGACCGCGCCGTACGAGCCGCCGCGCGGGGACGTCGCGTCGTGGGGCGACTCCTACGGCAACCGGGTCGACCGCTTCCTCGCCGGCACCGCCTACCTCGACGGCTCCCGTCCCAGCATCGTCATGGCCCGCGGCTACTACACCCGCAGCGTCATCGCCGCCTGGGACTTCCGCGGTGGGCAGCTCACCCGTCGCTGGACGTTCGACTCCAGCTCCAGCACGAACGGGTCCGCGTGGGCGGGGCAGGGCAACCACAGCCTCGCCGTGGCCGACGTCGACGCGGACGGCCGCGACGAGATCGTGTACGGCGCCATGGCGATCGACGACAACGGCTCCGGGCTCTGGAACACCAGGTACGGCCACGGCGACGCCGGGCACACCGGCGACCTGATCCCGTCCCGGCCGGGCCTGGAGGCGTTCAAGGTCTCCGAGTCCGCCAGCCAGCCGTCCTCGTGGATGGCCGACGCCCGCACCGGCCAGATCCTGTGGCGCACCCCGGCGGGCGGGGACAACGGCCGCGGCGTCGCCGGTGACGTCTGGGCCGGCAGCCCCGGTGCGGAGGCGTGGTCCTCCCTCGGCTCGGACAGCCTGCAGCGCGGCTCCGACGGCGCCGCCCTGGGCCGCAAGCCCTCCTCGGCGAACTTCCTCGTCTGGTGGGACGGGGACCCGGTGCGCGAGCTCCTCGACGGCACCCGCATCGACAAGTACGGCACCAGCGGGGAGACCCGCCTGCTCACCGGCAGCGGCGTCGCCTCGAACAACGGCAGCAAGTCCACCCCGGCCCTCTCCGCCGACATCCTCGGCGACTGGCGCGAGGAGGTCGTCTGGCGCACCACCGACAGCCGGGCCCTGCGGATCTACTCCACGCCGCACCCCACCGGCGTGCGGATCCCGACCCTCATGCACGACCTGCAGTACCGCACCGCGATCGCGTGGCAGAACACCGCCTACAACCAGCCGCCGCACCCCAGCTTCTTCATCGGCGACGGCATGGCCGCCGCACCGACCCCGTCCATCCGGGTCGTCGGCTGATGGCGCTCACGCGGGAGCGCCGCACCACCTCGGGTGGCGCGCTGGGACGCCTGGTCGCCGCCACCGTGGCCGCCGTCCTGACCGTCGGGGCGCTCGTGGGCCTCGCCGCCCCGGCCTCCGCGGCGCCGGGGGACGGCACCGCCACGGACTCCAACGTCCGCTACTTCGGCCGCTGGAACTTCGCGGACCCGGCCGCCCCGACGGCGGGCTGGGCCGGCGCCTACGTCGCCGTCGGCTTCACCGGCGCGAGCGTCAAGCTCCGCCAGCGCAACGCGATCGACGTCTGGGTGAGCGTGGACGGCTCGCCCTACGTCCGCCACAGCAACGTCTCGGGGACCGTCGACGTGACGCCGCCCGGCCTGCGCGCCGGCAACCACCAGCTCCGGGTGTCCTACCGCGCGGTGGCGGGCAGCTACCGCGGCGACGCGGTCTTCCGCGGGGTCGTCCTCGACCCGGGCGCCACGACCCTGCCCGCCGCGGTGCGGGCCCCGCTGGTCGAGTTCGTCGGCGACTCCATCACCGTCGGCCAGCTCACCTCCCAGCTGTCCCTGACCGGCTACGGCTGGCTCGTCGGGGAGCGCCTCGGCGCCGAGCACACCCAGATCGCCGAGGGCGGGGCCTGCCTCGTGGAGTCCGCGGACGGCTGCACCGGGCTGTCGCGGCGCTTCACCCGCGTCGCCTCCGGCGCCACCTCCCCGGAGTGGGACTTCCGCAGGTACCAGGCGCAGGTCGTCGTCATCAACCTCGGCACCAACGACGTCGGGCACAGCGTCAGCAGCACGCAGTTCCAGAGCGTCTACACCGAGTTCCTCGGGACCGTCCGCGGCAAGTACCCCAACGCGACGATCATCGCGATGCGCAACTTCAGGGGCCGCTACGCCCCGCAGACGCAGGCGGCGGTCCAGGCGCGGACGTCGGCCGGTGACCGCAAGGTCGTCTACGTCGACACCACCGGCTGGATCGACCCGGCCGTCCACACCAGCGACAACGTGCACCCCAACGACCAGGGGCACCGCGTGATCGCCGACCGGCTCGCGCCGATCATGCAGCCGTACCTGGGGTCCACGACGACGCCGCCGGCTCCGTCGGGTGTGCAGCTGGTGGGGGTGGCTTCGGGGCGGTGCCTGGACGTGGTGGGCAGCAGCCGCACCCCGGGCGCGGAGATCGACATCTACGACTGCAACGGTGGGGCGAACCAGCGGTGGGTGTTCACCTCCGCCGGTGAGCTGCGCTCCTTCGGTGGGGAGCNCTGTGCCTGGACGCCGAGGCGTCCGGGACGGCGCCGGGCACCCGGCTGGTGTCCTACACCTGCAACGGGCGGGCCAACCAGAAGTTCGCCCGCGGCGCGAACGGCTCGATCGTGGGGCAGCAGTCCGGTCTGTGCCTGGACGTGGCCGCCCGCGGCACCGCCAACGGCACCCGCGTGGCGCTGTGGACGTGCAACGGCGCCACCAACCAGCAGTGGACCACCCGGTGAGCGGCCCGACCACCCCGGTCGTCCCGGTCACCCCGGCACAGGGAGCACCCGTGACACGCCTCGCACGCCGCCTCCGCTCCGCCGCGAGCGCCGTCGGAGCCGCCGCGCTCCTCGCCACCGGGCTGGGCGTGGCCGCCACCCCCGCGGTGGCCGCCCCGCCGCCCACCACGGTCTGGCTGGCCGGTGACTCGACCATGGCGAACAGCTCCGGGACCAACATCGTCGGCTGGGGGAGGGAGTTCCAGTCCTCCTTCGTCCCCGAGGCCACCGTCTCGAACAACGCGCAGGGCGGGCGCAGCATCCAGACGTGGATGTACGAGGGCGGGGTCAGCTCCACGATGGGCTCCAACGGCGAGTGCACGCTGACGAGCACCGCGCCCTCCGCCCGCTGGCAGACCACCCTCAACGGGATGGAGCAGGGTGATTTCCTCTTCATCCAGTTCGGCATCAACGACGGGTCGCCCACGTGCCCGCGTCACGTCGGCGGGGCGCGCTACAAGGAGCTCATGACCCAGATGGCCCGCGCCGCCACCGCCCGCGGTGCGCGTCCGGTGCTGCTCACCCCCGTGGCGGCGATCAGGTGCAGCGGGTCCACGGCCGTGGGCAACCGCGGCTACCTCACCGAGACCCGGGAGGTCGGCGCGGCGACCGGGGCCCCGGTCATCGACCTGCACGCCCTCAGCGTCTCGCTGTACAACCGCCTCGGGTTCTGCCCGAACGACGGCGACTACAGCCGCGGGGCCGTCGGTGACTTCTTCGCCGACGACCACACCCACTTCTCCGCCTCCGGGGCCCGGCAGATCGCCGCGCTGGTGGCGGACGCGGTGGACCGGCAGAACATCCCCCTGGAGGCCTGGCTGAGGACGGCCCAGCCGGCTCCGTCGGGTGTGCAGCTGGTGGGGGTGGCTTCGGGGCGGTGCCTGGACGTGGTGGGCAGCAGCCGCACCCCGGGCGCGGAGATCGACATCTACGACTGCAACGGTGGGGCGAACCAGCGGTGGGTGTTCACCTCCGCCGGTGAGCTGCGCTCCTTCGGTGGGGAGCTGTGCCTGGACGCCGAGGCGTCCGGGACGGCGCCGGGCACCCGGCTGGTGTCCTACACCTGCAACGGGCGGGCCAACCAGAAGTTCGCCCGCGGCGCGAACGGCTCGATCGTGGGGCAGCAGTCGGGCCTGTGCCTGGACGTGGCCGCCCGCGGCACCGCCAACGGCACCCGCGTGGCGCTGTGGACGTGCAGCGGCGCCACCAACCAGCAGTGGACCACCCGCTAGGGCCGTCCACCCCACGACCAGGAGGCCCCGCCCCGGGCACCGCAGCCGGGCCGGGGCCTCCTGCTCCACCGCAGGACCTGCCGTCGCCGGGCGGCCCGTCGCACGACCGGCCGGGACGCGGGCCCGCTGGTAGCCTCGGGCGCCGCTCGGGCCCGGAGTCCGGGGTAGCCCCCAGCGGCTGCCCCGCACGCCGTCACAGTGGAGAGACGCCCATGAGCGAGCGAACAGCCCCCGCGCGACCGGGGAGCGCCAGCGCGCCCCCCGTCAAGCGGGGCGTCTTCTACGGGGCCGCCGCCGGCGTCCTCCTGGTCACCCTCTGGGCGATCGTGGACCCCACGGGCGCCGGCGGCGCGCTCGGCACCGTCGCCGGGGCGATCTCCGAGTGGTTCGGCTGGTTCTACATCCTCCTCGCGACCGTCGTCCTGCTCTTCGTCGTCGGCCTGGCGATCTCGCGCTACGGCCACGTCCGTCTCGGCCCGGACGGCTCCCGCCCGCAGTACAGCACCTTCACCTGGGCCTCGATGCTGTTCGCCGCGGGCATCGGCACCGACCTGATGTTCTACGCGGTCGCCGAGCCCGTCACGCAGTACCTCACCCCGCCGGTGGGGGAGGGCGGCACCGTCGAGGCGGCCCGCGAGGCCACGGTGTGGACGATGTTCCACTACGGGATCACCGGCTGGGGCATGTACGCGCTCATGGGCATGGCGCTGGCCTACCTCGCCTTCCGCCGCGGCCTGCCCCTGGCCATCCGCTCGGCCCTGTACCCGGTCTTCGGCCGGCGCGTGCAGGGCCCCGTGGGCGACGGCGTCGACCTCGCCGCCGTCCTGGGCACGATCTTCGGCGTGGCCACGTCCCTGGGGATCGGCGTCGTCCAGCTCAACTACGGTCTGTCGGTGCTCTTCGGCCTCCCCGAGGGGCAGAGCGTGCAGATCGGGCTGATCGCCCTCGCCGTCGCCATGTCCACGGTCTCCGCCGTCAGCGGCGTCGACCGCGGCATCAAGCTGCTGTCGCAGCTCAACGTGCTCCTGGCCATCGGCCTGGCGGTGTTCGTGCTGATCGCCGGCAAGACCGTCTTCCTGCTCAACGCCCTCGTGCTCAACGTCGGGGACTTCTTCCGCACCTTCCCCGAGCTGACCACCCAGACGTTCGCCTACGACCGGCCGGTGGACTGGCTGAACGCCTGGACGCTGTTCTTCTGGGCCTGGTGGATCGCCTGGGCGTCCTTCGTCGGCCTCTTCCTGGCCCGCATCTCCCGGGGCCGCACCATCCGCCAGTTCGTCACCGGCACGCTGCTGATCCCCTTCAGCTACATCGTCATGTGGGTGTCGATCTTCGGCAACAGCGCCATCGACCTCATCCGCTCCGGCAACACCGGGTTCGGGGAGCTGGCGGCGGCCACCCCGCAGCACGGCTTCTACACGCTCCTGCAGGAGTACCCGGCGTTCCCCTTCGTGGCGGCGGTGGCGACCTTCGTGGGGCTGCTGTTCTACGTCACGTCGGCGGATTCCGGCGCGCTGGTCATGGCCACCCTCTCCTCCCGGACCAGCGGCCCCGAGCAGGACGGCGGGCCTCGGCTGCGGATCTTCTGGGGCGTGGCCACCGGTCTGCTGACGGCCGCGATGCTCCGCGTCGACGGCATCGCCGCCCTGCAGAGCGCGACGATCATCATGGGCCTGCCGTTCGCCTTCGTCATGGTGCTCGTCATGGTCGGCCTGTTCGGGGCCCTGCGCTCGGAGGACCGCGGCGAGAGCGAGCTGCGGCCCCTGTGGGGCGGGGCCCCGCGGACCGGGGCCCGTGGGCACGACGCGCCGCGGCCCGAGCCGGTGACCGCCGAGCGGAGCTGACCGCCTGGCGGAGCCGACCGCACCGGGCGGACGGCTCCCGGACGCACGACGGCCGGGCGGGGAGGACCCCGCCCGGCCGTCGTGCGTGTGGACCGGTTCGTCGTGCGTGTGGACCGGCTCAGGCCTGCGCGGCGCCCTTGCGCCGGTACCGCGCGCGGGCCAGCGTGAAGTACAGGCTCACCGCCACGTAGTACGCGAGGTAGCTCAGGGACAGCGCCACCACCACGGGGTGCGGGTCGGGGAACTGCACCAGCAGGACCGCGTAGGTCACCAGCCAGACGACCGTGAGGACCAGGCTGGGCGTGCGCAGGGCGTTGGTGCGGGACGGGTACAGGTACCCGATCGGCACGAACACCAGCACGGAGCACACCACGAGGATGGTCGCCACCACCGCCGGGCCGAGGTCCAGCACGATGGCGTAGAACGCCACCACGTTCCAGTAGCTCGGGAAGCCCAGGAACAGGTGGTCGTCGGTCTTGGCGTCGACCCGGCAGAACTGGTAGCTCGAGGCCAGCAGGGGCAGCACGGCCAGCGCGATGCCGGCCGCTCCGGCGGGCAGGCGCCCGTCGCTGAAGAGCAGCAGCATCGGGGCGAAGGCGTACGTCAGGTAGTCGACGATGTCGTCGAGCCGGGCGCCGTCGAACCAGGGGAGGTGCTCGCGCACCCGCAGGCGGCGGGCGAGCATGCCGTCGGTGCCGTCGATGACGAGCGCGGCCAGGCCCAGCCACAGCGCCGCCATGGCGTTGCCCTCGAAGGCGGCCAGCACGATGAGCAGCGCGAGCGCGGAGCCGCTGGCCGTGTAGAGGTGGACGGCTCCCGCCCCGAGGCGCTGCCGCCCCGAGGAGTGCCCTGGGGTCACGACAGGGGTGTCCGATGGGAGAGCCTCTGTGCTGATGTCGCCACCCCCGGTGCCGGTGCGGAGCGCCGGGCGGCAGGGGGCCGGCGCGGCTGTCGATGGGGGGAAACGCTACCGCCGTCCACGGCTGCCCGCGTCCGCTGTGCACGGGCGCGCGCGTCGCGGCACCGCCGGGGCGCCCCGGGAACACCCGGACGGGCGTGCCGCCGCACCGGCCGCAACAGGGGTTTCTGCAGGTCCGGCCCGCCCGGGCGGGCGGCCCGGGCCCGCACGGGGCGCGCCCGGGTGTCCGTGCGATGGTGCAAGCTGCGCGGGTGAGAAGGACCCGCGGCCCGGTGGAGGGCCACCGCCGGGACACCGGCCCGGACGCCCGCCGGGACACCGGCCCGGACGCCCGCCGGGACACCGGCCCGGACGCCCGCCGGGACACCGGACGCGACCCCCGCCGGGGCGCCGCCCAGCGGCACCACCGCCTGGAGCTGACCTTCCTGCCGGGCCTGGAGGACGTCGTGCGCGCCGAGCTGGCGACCTGCCCGAACGCCGGGGTGGTGCGCCCGGTGCCCGGGCGCCCCGACGCCGTCGTCACGAGCTGGAGCGGCCCGCTGCGGCCGGCGCTGGCGCTGCGGACCGTCGTCGCCCCCTTCCTGGTCACCCGCTTCGCCGTGCCCGGTCCCCGCGCCCTGCTCGACGGCGCCCACTTCCCCCGGCTGCTGGCCGCGGTGCGCACCGCCCGCGACCTCGGCCCGGGGCCGGCGCCGCGCACGTTCCGCTTCGACGCGGCCGGGCGCGGCTCCGCGGTCTTCCGCTCCCTGGCCGCCCAGGTCGCCGACGCCGCGCACCTGCGCCACGACCCCGAGGAGGGGGACGTGGTGCTGCGGGTGCGCCCCGACGCCGGCGGCGACGGCTGGGAGGTCCTCGTCCGCCTCGGCTCCCGGCCCCTGTCCGCGCGGCCGTGGCGGCGCGCCGGGCACCCCGCCGCCGCCAACGCCACCGTGGCCGCCGCCATGACCGTGCTCGCCGGCGCCCGCCCCGGCGACCGGGTCGCCAACCTGATGTGCGGCTCGGGCACGCTCCTCGTCGAGCGGCTGCTCGCGGGGCCCGCCCGCTCGGCCGTGGCCGTCGACACCGACGCCGGCGCCCTCGCCGCGGCCGCGGAGAACCTCGCCGCCGCCGGGCTCGCCGACCGGGTGCGGCTGCTGCACGGCGACGTCGCGGAGGACGGCTGGACGCGGCACGGGCCCTTCGACCTGCTGCTGGCCGACCCGCCGTGGGGTGACAAGGCGGGCCGGGACCAGGACGCCGAGCACGTGCACCGCCTGCTGCTGCGCCGCGCCGCCGGCGCCGCGGCCCCCGGTGCGCGCCTGGTCGTCCTCACGCACGCGCTGCGCGTCATGGAGCGGTGCCTGCGGGAGGCCGACGACGTCTGGCACCTGCAGGAGCAGCTGAGCGTCTTCCACAAGGGGCACCACCCCCGCATCTACCTGCTGCACCGCCAGGACGGACCGGACCGTTGCACGTCACGGTGAGCGACTGCCACGGTGGTGCCGTGCGCACCTCCGCGGCGGAACGGGCCTCCGGGCTGGGCCGCGCGCTGCTCGCGGGCGCCGTGGTGGCGGCCGGCTGCGGTGGCGTGCTGGCCCTCCTCGCCCTCGCCGGGCGCGAGCCGGCCCTGTGGCGGCGCCTGCTGCCCGCCGCGCTGTGCGCCGCGCTGACGCTGGCGGCCGTCGCGTGGTTGCGCCGGCTGGACCGCGGCGGGATGCGCGCGCTGGGCACCACCGGGCCGGGGGCGCTGCGGGGCCTCGCCGTCGGCGCCGCCGTGGTGCTGCTCGCCGCGGTGCCGGTGCTGGTGCCGGCCGGTGCGGCGGGGCTGGTGCGCTGGGAGGTGGCCGGCCGGGCGGAGGTCGCGGCGCTGGCCGGTGCGGTGCTCGTCGCCGCCCTCGCCGTCGTGCTCCCCGCGGAGGTGGCGCTGCGCGGTTACGCCCTGACCTCGCTGCGGGAGCGCGGCGCGGGCGCGGCGTGGGCGGCGGTCCTGGTCACCAGCGTCTGGGTGCTGGTGCCCACGGCCGCGGTGGTGGTGGGCGGGGCCCTGGTGCGCGCCACCGGCCGGCCGGGGTCCCTCGCCGACGTCGGCGGTGTGGCCCTCACCGGATCCCTCACCGGGGTCCTGAGCGGCCCGGAGCCCGTGGCGGCCGCGGTGCTGACGACCGCGGCCGGGCTGGCGCTGGCCGCGGCCCGCGAGGCCACCGCCGCGCGCTCGGTCTGGACCTGCGCCGGGGCGCACCTGGTGCTCGTCGTGCTCCTGCTCGGCGTGGGCACCGGGCGCACGGGCAGCGGGGCGGTGCGCCCGGCGCTCCTCGTGCTCGTCCTGGCCCTGGCCGCCGCGGTCTTCCTGCTGCTGCGGCGCCGCGCGGCCGGTGCCCCGCCGCGCCGCCGCCGCGCACCGCGCCCCAGCGCCCCGGTGGCGCTGGAGCAGGTGCGCTGAGGTCGTCGTGGAGCTCCCGCGCGTACGGCTTCCCGACCTGCCGGAGGCGCTGCGGTGGGACCACAACGCCCACCACCACCCGTGGCTGCTGGCCAGGGTCCCCGCGGGCGCCCGGGTCCTGGACGCCGGGTGCGGCGCGGGGGAGCTGGCCCGGCGCCTCGCCGGGCGCGGGGCCGCCGTGGACGCCGTCGACGTGGAACCGGCGGTGCTGGAGCGCGCGCGGGCGCTGACCCCGCCGTCGCTGCCGGTGCGCTGGGTCGAGGGTTCCGTCCTGGACCCGGACCTGCCGCTGGAGGAGCGGGGGTACGACGTCGTGACCGCCGTGGCCAGCCTGCACCACCTGCCGCTCGTCCCGGCGCTGCGACGGTTCGCGGACCTGCTGCGCCCCGGCGGGCGGCTGCTGGTCGTCGGCCTGGCGCGGCCGGTCTCGGCCGCGGACCTGCTGTGGGAGGCCGCCGCCGTTCCCGCGAACGCCGCGCGCGGTGCCTGGCTGGCGGCCCGCCGGCGGGCGGGGAAGCCCCACGAGGAGGGGATGCCGCTCCGCGACCCGGAGGCGTCCCTCGCCGAGGTCCGGGCCGCCGCGGCGCAGCTCCTGCCCGGGTCCCGGGTGCGGCGGCGGCTGTACTGGCGCTACACCCTGGACTGGTCCCGGCCGGGGCCGCGCTGAGCGGCGATCGAGGCGGCCGCGTCCAGCAGCACCGGCAGCAGGCGCAGGACCGCGGCGTCCCGGGCGGCGAGGTCCGCGGGGGTGCGCACGCCGAGCAGCCCGGTGGTGGCCCGGCGCAGGGCGGCGTCCGCGGCGGCCACGTCGCGCGCCGCGCCGCCGTCGGCGAGGACCGTGCGGCAGCGCGCGAGGGTGGCGACGATCCAGAACACCGCCTCGCGCGCCGAGCCGGAGCGCACCAGTTCCGCGGTGCCGTCGACGGAGACCGTGCGCGCGTCGGGGGAGAGGTCCCGGGAGAACGGCAGACCGCCGTGCCCCAGCGCCGCGGCGGTGTCGAACACCTCGGCCAGCGGTTCCAGGTGCGCGGCGACGTCGCCCGTCCCGCACCCCGCGCACCCCAGCAGGCCGAGGAGCTCCCCGTGCAGTTCCGGCAGGCCCCGGGCGTGCAGCACCTCGCGGGCGGCGACGTAGCGCCTGCGGACCGTGGGGACGCGCAGGTCGGCCACGAGGGGGATCTGGGTGGGCAGCGACGCGGGGAACAGCCACGCCAGGACCTGCCGGTGCCAGGGGTCGTGGGGGTCGCGGGCGGCGAGGTTGCGCCGGACGCGGGCGGCGACGTCGGCGCACCGCCTCGCTGTCGCGGCCGGTGTCGCGAAGTCCGCGGACACGAACCGGGACAGGGCTTCCAGGAAACCTCCGCGATCGGCGAGCACGGCGCCGGGCGTGGCGAAGCTCGGGGCGAGGAAGTAGCAGCCGGCCACCTCGCGGGGATCTGCGAGGTCCGCGGCGGGCAGGACCGCCACGTCCAGCAGGACACCGCCGGAGCGGCTCTTGCCGGGTTTCCCGGGCCCGGCCTGCGCCAGCACCACGCTGACGTCCACGTCCGAGGTCCGCGGCAGGTCGGCACCGGGGGCTGCGGCGAGGACCGAGCCGGTGAGGAACGCGCCGCGGAAACCCGGCAGGCCGGTGGCGTGTGCACCGACCCAGGTGCGGGCCGCCTCGCGGGCGTCGCGGACGAGCACCGCACCAGCCTACGGCCGCAGGTGCCGCCGCCGGACTCCACCCGGGGGTGGAGGCGGGAACCCGGCCGCGGGCGGACGACCCCGGCGCCGCGCGCTGCCTACCGTGGAATCAGGCCGGCCACCTGCGCCGGCACGAGACGAACCCCAGGAGTTCCGCGATGCCCGAGCCCGTCCCCGCCCGCCCCGAAACCCGCCCCGTGTCCCGCCCCGTCGTCGCGGGGGTGGCGGCCGTCTCCGCGACGGCGCTGGCCGCGGCCGTGCTCGCCTCGCTGTCGCTGACCGGGACCTCGCCGGGGGCGCTGCTGGCGGAACTGCGCGGGCAGGTCCGCACCGACAGCTACGGCAGCGCGGACCGGGCCCCCCGGGGCGACGTGCCGGCGTGGCTGCCCCCGTCCTCCGCGGAGGTGGTCGTGCGCAGGCCGGGGGAGGAGCAGGGGGCCGGCCCGGGGGCGGTGGCGGTGCAGGCCGACGTGCCGCACGGCTGGGCGCTGCCGCAGGAGTGCGCGGCGGTGGGGTACTCCCAGCCCTGGGACGGCGGCGGGAACTGGCCGCTGGCGCGCTCCACGCCGCTGTCGAGCTGCCCGGACGACGGTGGGGCCTGGACGGCGTTCCTCGACGGCGGGCGGCTGTACGCCTGGCGGTGAGGTCCCTCCCGCCTCAGCCCGCGCCCGCCCCCAGCGCGCTCACGTGCCGCTCGAGCAGGTCCGTCGCCCAGGTGCCGGCCACCTCCTCCGGCTGGCGCAGCAGGTGCAGCGCGAGGCCGTCGACGAGGGCGTGCAGCCGCCGGGCCTCGAACCCGGCGTCGAGGGCCGGGTCGTCGCGGCCGGCGGTGAGAGCCTCGACGCAGGAGCGGCAGGCCCCGGCGAGCTCGGCGTGCGCCGCGTCGTAGACCCGCCGCAGCGCGGGGTCGGTCGGGGCGAGGGACCCGATGTGCAGGAACACCTCCATCTCCATCCGGCGCTCCGCGTCCAGGGGCAGCAGCTCGGCGAGCAGTGCGCGGACGGCGTCCGCGGCCGGCAGGCCGCCCGGGAGCGCGGCGGTGCGTTCGCGGACGCGGCGGCCCACCAGTTCCAGGCAGAACACCAGCAGGGCCTGCTGGGTGGGGAAGGCGCGGCGCAGGGAGCCGGTGGCGAGACCGGCCTCGGCGGCGACGGAGCGCACCGAGACGCGGCCGACGCCGTCGCGGACGAGGACGCGCCAGGCGGCGCGGGCGACCTCCACCTCGCGGGCGGCGTGGTCGACGAGCTTGGGCACGCCCTGAATGTATACGACTGTGCTAACTTGACGGAGTTAGCACAGTCGTGTTCAGAAGGGAGGCCGGGATGATCGCGCTGATCGTGGCGTGCGAGGTGGGGTTCTGGGTCCTGGTGGCCGCCGGGCTCGTGGCGCGCTACCCGCTGCGCCGCCCCCGCACCGGCCTGCTGCTGCTCGCCGCCACCCCGCTGGTCGACGTCGTGCTGCTCGTGGCGACCGCCGCGTCCCTGCGCGCCGGGCACGTGGCCACCACCGCCCACGCCCTGGCCGCCGTCTACCTCGGTTTCTCCGTCGCCTACGGCCACCGGCTCATCCGCTGGGCCGACGTCCGCTTCGCCGCCCGCTTCGCCGGCGGCCCGGCGCCGGCGCGCCTGCACGGCGCCGCCCACACCCGCCGCTGCTGGGGCGACGTGGGCCGCACCCTGCTGGCCACCGCGATCGCCGCCGGCCTCCTCCTCGCGCTGGTGGCCTGGGTGGGCGAGCCCACCCGCACGGCCGCGCTGGTGGGGATGCTGCCCGTGCTGGGGATCGTCCTCCTCGTGGAAGTTGTCGCCGCGGTGAGCTACACGCTGTGGCCGCGCCGGGAGAAGGTCCGCCGCGGGCTTGACCCTGCCGCTGCGTCAACCGGAACGCTCCTCGCAGGCCGGGACGACCCGGCCGGTGTGCGCGGAGGAGGACGAGGGTGAGCTGGCCGATCACCGAGGTGGCGCGGATGGCGGGCGTGACGTCGCGGACGTTGCGGCACTACGACGCCATCGGCCTGCTGGCGCCGGCCCGCGTCGGCCCCGGTGGTTACCGCCACTACGAGGTGGTGGACCTGCTGCGGCTGCAGCAGATCCTGCTGCTGCGGGAGCTCGGCCTGGACCTGACCACCATCGCGGAGGTCCTCGGCGGGCAGCGGGACCGGCTCGCGGCGCTGCAGGCCCACGAGCGGTGGCTGCGCGCCGAGTCCGAGCGCCTCGCCCGGCTCGCCGCGACCGTCGCGCACACCGTCACGCACCTGCGAGGAGGGACGACCATGACCGCATCCGAGCTGTTCGACGGTTTCCGCGAGCGCACCGCCCAGGCGGAGGAGGACCTCGCCGCCCGGTTCGGGGAGGGCGTGCGGGAGCACTTCGCCGCCGCCCGCGAGCGCACCGCCGGCTGGAGCGCCGAGGACTACCTCGACGCGGAGGAGACCGGCAGGCGGATCGACGCCCGCGTCCTGGAGGTGATGCGCTCCGGCGCCGCACCGGACGGCGACGCCGCGCTCGACGCCGTGGAGGAGCACTTCCGCGCCGTCAGCCGGCACTGGACGCCGGACGCCACGAGCTACGCCGGGCTGGGCCGGTTGTTCGTGGAGGACCCGCAGCACCGCGCCCGGTACGACGCGCTGGCGCCCGGGCTGGCGGAGTTCTACCGCGACGCGATCGCCGCCTACGCCGCGCGACGCCTGGGCTGAGGCCGCGCGGGCTCAGTCCGGGCTCAGTCCGGGGTGGGACCCGCCCGCACCGGCGTGCTATTCGCTGGTGCGGGCGGCCTCCGCGGGCGCAGCATGCGGGCGTGGGCGAGGAGACGGCGGGAACCCGGACCGGCGGGAGCGGTGACACGGTGGTGCCCCTGCGCGGGTACCGGGCGCCGCGGGACGGGCGGACCCCGGCGGCCGTGGTCGCGCTCCTGCGGCACCTGGACGCCGCGGGTTTCCGCGGCGCCGCACCGCGTCCCGTCGCGGGAGCCGGGTCGCGGACGCCGCGCACCGTGGCGCCGTGCCCGGAGGACGCCCTGCCGGGCATCGGCGCGACCCTGCGGGAGCTGCACGTGGCGTCGGCGTCCTTCCGGGCACCTCCGGGCACCCGGTGGCGCCCGTGGTACGGGCGCACGCTGGGGGACAGGTCGCGCCGGGCCCTCGGCCACTGCGACACCTCCCCCGCGCACGTGCTCGTGCGGCCCTCGGGTCGCGTCGTCCTGACCGGGTGGGGGACGGCCGGGCCGGTGGACCCGCTGGTGGACCTCGCGCAGGCGTGCGGCCTCCACGCCGGGTTCTCGGACACCGGGTTCTCGAATGCCGGGTTCTCGGACGCCGGGTTCTCGGGCGCCCAGGAACCCGGCGCGGAGTTCGGGATCGGGGAGTTCCGGGGCGCGGAGTTCCCGGGGGCTGAGTTCCGCGGTACCGGTCCCCACCCCGCCGGGGAGTTCGACCCCGCCACCGGTGCCCGCCGCGCGCGCCTGGTGTGCGACGGGTACGCGGCGAGCGCCGCGGAGCGGGCGGAGGTCCTCGACCTGCTGCTGGCGCTGGCCGTCCTGGGCGCCGCCGACCGCACGCTGGCGGTGGCGCCCGGCCGGGAGCGCGAGGCGGCGGAGGCGGTCGCGGGCGGCGTCCGCGAGGCGGCCTGGCTGCTGCGGCACCGCCGCCTGCTGGCCGGCGCCCTCGCGTGAGCACCCGGCCGCGTGGGCGGTTCCGGCCGCGTGGGCGGTTCCGGTCGCTACGGCGGCGGCTGCGCGGCGTGCACGGAGACGTCCGCGGCGGCGACGTGCACCCGCACCGGGGAACCGGGGACGAGGTCCAGGTCGGCCGCGGCCCGGACGTCGAGGTCCACCAGGACGTCTCCGGCGGCGCTCCCCACCCGCACCCGCACGCCCGGGCCCGCCGGCTCCACGTCCAGCACCGTTCCCTCCAGCGCTGCCTCCAGCGCTGCCTCCAGCGCTGCCTCGAGCGCTGCCTCCGGCGGGACCTGCGGCGAGTCCTCCGGCCCGGTCCCCGGCGTACCCAGCAGCCGTGCTGCGGCGGGCCGGAACAGCGCGACCGCCGCCGCCCCCGCGGGGCAGTCCGCGTCCACCGCACCGGTCAGCACCGTGCCGCCGGTGGTCAGCAGACCGGTGGGGGTCGCGGTGCCCGGCAGCAGGTTCAGCCCCGCCAGGCGTGCGGCGAACGCGCCGCGGGGCCGGGTGAGGAGTTCCCCGGCCGGACCGGCCTCCACGACGCGCCCCGCCTCCAGCACGACGGCCCGGTCGGCGAGCGCCGCCACGTCCAGGGGGTCGTGGGTCACCAGCAGCGCCGAGCGGCCGTCCTCGCGCAGGACGCGCCGCAGGAGCCGCCGCAGCAGCGGCGCGGAGCGCACGTCGAGCGCGGCCATCGGCTCGTCGAGCAGCAGCAGCCGCGGGCGGGCGGCCAGGGCCCGCGCCAGCGCCACCCGCTGCGCCTGCCCGCCCGACAGCTGCGCCGGGCGCCTGCCCGCCAGGTCCGCCGCCTCCACCCGTTCCAGCCAGTGCAGCGCCTGCTCCCTCGCCCGCCCGCGGCCGGTTCCGCGGCTGCGCGGGGCGAACGCCACGTTCCGCGCGACGTCCAGGTGGGGGAACAGCAGCGGCTCCTGCGACAGCAGCACCGCACGGCGCCGGTGCGGCGGGACCCACACGCCCGCGGCGGTGTCCGCCAGGACCTGACCGTCGAGGACGACCCGCCCGTCGCCGGGGCGCAGCAGGCCCGCCGCCACGGCCAGCAGCGTGGACTTCCCCGCGCCGTTGGGTCCCAGGACCGCGACGACCTCGCCCGGCGCCACGTGCAGCGCCACGTCCAGGTCCCGCGCCGGCACGCGGACGTCCAGCACGAGACCCGCGCGGGGTGGTCCACCTCCCGGGTTCCCCGGCGCCTCGCCCGCGCGTTTCACCGGGTGTCGCGGCCGCGGGCCAGGACGACCACCCCGACGGCCACGGCCACCAGCAGCAGCGACAGCGCGACGGCCGCGTCGGGGTCCACCTCGCGCTGGAGGTAGATCTCGGAGGGCAGCGTGCGGGTGACGCCCTCGCGGCTGCCCGCGAACGTCAGGGTCGCGCCGAACTCCCCGAGCGCCCGCGCGAACGAGAGCACCGCGCCGGAGGCCAGGCCGGGCAGGACGAGCGGGAGCGTCACCCGGCGCAGCACCGTCGTGGGGCGCGCCCCGAGGGTGGCGGCCACCGCCTCGTAGCGCCGCCCCGCCGAGCGCAGCGCGCCCTCCAGGCTCACCACGAGGAACGGCATCGCCACGAACGTCTGCGCCAGGACGACCGCCGCGGTGGAGAAGGCGATGCGGAGGCCGAGGAGGTCCAGGTGCTGGCCGAGCAGCCCCTGCCTCCCGAACGTGGCCAGCAGCGCGATGCCCCCGACGACGGGGGGCAGCACCAGCGGCAGGAGCACCAGCGCGCGCAGCACCCGAAGGCCCGGCAACGCCGAGCGCGCCAGCACCAGCGCGAGCGGCACGCCCAGCAGCAGGCAGCACGCGGTGCTCGCCGCGGCGGTGCGCAGGCTCAGGCCCAGGGCGGCCAGCGACGCGGGGGAGGTGACGAGGGCGGGGAAGCGCACCCAGTCCACGCGGGTGAGCATCCCCAGCAGCGGCAGGGCGACGAGCAGCGCACCCGCGGCGGCGGGCAGCAGCACCCAGCGGGGCAGGTCGGTGCCGGTGGCCGTGGTGCCCGCCGCCGGCCGCGGTGGCCGCCTCACGGGCGCGGTGGCGGGCCGAAACCCGCCGCCGCGAGGACGCGCCGCCCCTGCGGTCCCTGCACGGCCGCCACGAACTCCGCGGCGAGGTCCCGCTGCTGCGCCTCGCGCAGCACGGCGATCGGGTAGGTGTTCACGACCTGCGCCGCCTCCGGGAGCGGCACCGCGTGGACGCGGCCGGCGGCGGCGCGCGCGTCGGTGACGTACACGATGCCCGCGTCGGCCTCCCCGGAGACGACCTTGCCGAGGACGTCGGCCACCGAGGACTCCTCGCTGACGGGGTCCAGCCGCACCCCGGCGGCGTCGGCCACCTGCCGGGTCGCCGCCCCGCACGGGACCTGCGGGGCGCAGACGACCAGGGCCAGGCCCGGCCGCGCGAGGTCGCCGAGCCCGCCGACGCCCGCGGGGTTCCGCGGCGGGGTGATGATCTGCAGGGTGTTGGTGGCGAACGCCGCCGCCTCGCCGTCCACGAGCCCCGCGCCGCTCACCTGCGCCATGCTGCGCTCGTCCGCGGTGGCCAGGACGTCGGCGGGCGCTCCGGCCGTGACCTGCGTGACCAGCTCGGAGGAACCGGCGAAGCCCAGCTCGACCTGCACGCCCGGGTGGGCCGCCTCGAACTCCCCGCCGATCTCGGTGAAGGCGGCCTTCAGGGAGGCGGCGGCGAGGACGGTGAGCGTGCGGGGGGCCGCGGAGCCGCCGGGCCCGGCACCCTGTGCTCCGCCGGTCCCCGGTGCGGGGGGGCCCGTCCCGCACGACGCCAGCAGGACCAGGGCCGCCAGCGGCGCGGCGGCGCGGGTGATGCGGTGCGGCACGGTCACGACGATAGTGCCCGCCGGTGCCCGGCCCGCCCGGCGTGGCGGTGGGCCGCCGGTGGACGGCCGCACCGCCGCACCCGCCGGCTGAACCGGTTCTGCCCGCCCGGCGCTGCCCCCGGCGTGGCGTCCCGGGCACGGATCCGCCCGGCCCTAGCGTGACGTGCGGCGGCCGCGGCGAGGTGGCCGTCTCCGCGCGGCAGCCGCCGGACGGGCTGCCGGAGTCCCTGGAGGAACCGTGGCGGCAGCGACGCACCACCCCCGAACGCCGGCCCCCGACCCCTACGTGCTGGACCCCGCGGGGGTCCGCGAGCCACCGGCGGGCTGGGCCGCCTCCGCGCGGTTCTTCGGCCCCGGTCTCATCGTCTCCGCGTCCATCGTGGGCGCCGGCGAGCTCATCACCGCCACCGCGCTCGGTGCCCGGGCGGGTTTCGTCCTGCTGTGGCTGGTGGTGTTCTCCACCCTCGTGAAGGTCGCCGTGCAGGTGGAGGTCGCGCGGTGGTCCATCGCCACGGGGGGCCGCGCCCTGGACGGCTACAACCGGGTTCCGCCGCGCGTCGGGCGCCTCGGCTGGGTGGTGGTGCTGTGGGTGCTCATGGCGCTGTCGAAACTCGTCCAGACCGGTGGCCTCATCGGGGGCATGGCGGCCGTGATGTCGCTGCTGCTGCCCATCGGGTCCGCCCCGCTGGAGCCGGTGAGCCTGACGGTGTGGGCGGTTCTCGTGACCCTCGTCGCCGTGGTCACGCTGCTGCCCAACAGGTACGGCCTCATCGAGAAGGTCGCGACGGTCCTCACCGTCACGTTCGTGGTGGTCACCGTCGCCGTCACCGCGGGCCTGCCGGCCACGGAGTTCGGCTTCGGCGCGCAGGAGATCGCCTCGGGGCTGTCGCTGTCGCTGCCGCTGGGCGCGCTCGGCATCGCCATCGCGATGTTCGGCCTGACCGGGGTGGGTTCGGAGGAGATCACCGCGTACTCGTACTGGTGCCTGGAGAAGGGGTACGCGCGCTGGACGGGCCCGGACGACGGCTCGGAGGCGTACCGGCGCCGGGCGCGGGGCTGGATCGCGGTGATGCGCAAGGACGCCGCCGCGTCGTGGGTGCTCTACACGGTGGCGACGATGGCCTTCTACGTCATGGGCGCGGCGGTGCTGCACCCGCAGGGCTTGGTCCCCGAGGGCAACGACATGATCGCCGTGCTGTCCGGGACGTACTCCTCGGTGCTGGGGGAGGGCGGCCGCTACCTGTACCTGTTCGGGGCCCTGGCCGCGCTGGGTTCCACCATCTGGGCGGCGGTGCCGTCGTGGTCCCGCTCGTGGGCGAACCTCGTGGCGATCCTGGGCGGCCTGGACTGGGCGGACGCCCGGCGCCGGAACACCGTCATGCGGTTCTTCGTCGTCGCGCTGCCGCTGACCTGGCTGGCGACGTACCTGTGGATCGCCTCGCCGTTCGTGATGATCCTGATCGGTGGGGTGGCCGGCGGCGTCTTCCTGGCCGCGGTGGCCGTCGCGGCGTGGTGGCTGCGGCGCCACGAGGTCGACCCGGCGCTGCGCGGGGGGCGCGGCTCCGCGGTGGCGCTCGCCGTGAGCGCCGCCGCCATCGTCGCGCTGGGCGTGTGGAGCGCCCTGAGCTCGACGGGGCTGGTCTCCGCGGGGGGCTGAGCGTCCCGCTCCCACTTCGTACACGACTCGATGTACAGTCGCGGGGTGGAGCTCCTGACGCACGGCGGGGTGCTGGCCCGCTTCGGCCACGCCCTGTCCGACCCGACCCGCGCGCGCCTGATGCTGGCCCTGCGCGAGGCCCCCGGCTACCCCGCCGAGCTCGCGGAGCTGCTGGGGGTCAGCAGGCAGAGCCTGTCGAACCACCTGGCCTGCCTGCGGGGCTGCGGTCTCGTCGTGGCCGTCCCCGAGGGCCGCCGGGTCCGCTACGAGCTGACCGACCCGCGCCTCGGGCACGCCCTGGGCGACCTCCTCGGGGTCGTGCTCACCGTCGAGGCCGCGTGCGCCCCCGACGGGCAGGGCTGCTGCTGATGTGCGACGGGCACGCGGCGCGACCGGCGCCCCACGACGAACTTCACGACGTACCCCACGACGCGCGCCGGGACGTGCTGACCCGGCGGGTGCGGCTGCTGGTGGCCGCGACCATCACGTGGAACGTCGCCGAGGCCGCCGTCGCCCTCACCGCCGGGGTCCGGGCCTCCTCCAGCGCGCTCGTCGGCTTCGGCCTGGACTCCGTCGTCGAGGTCTCCTCCGCCGCGGCGCTGGCCTGGCAGTTCTCCGCCCGCGACCCCGGGGTCCGCCAGGCCCGGGAGCGCCGCGCGCTGCGCGTCATCGCCCTGTCCTTCTTCGCCCTGGCCGCCTGGGTCGCCGCCGACGCGGTCCGCACCCTCACCGGCTCCGGGGAGGCGGACCCCTCCCGCACGGGCATCGTGCTGGCCGCCCTGAGCCTGCTGGTCATGCCGCTGCTCTCCACCGCCCAGCGCCGCGCCGGGCGGGAGCTGCACTCCGCCTCCGCCGTCGCCGACTCCCGGCAGACGATGCTCTGCACGTACCTGTCCGCGGTCCTGCTCGTCGGGCTCGTCCTGAACGCCGCGCTCGGCTGGTCGTGGGCCGATCCGGTCGCCGCGCTCGTCATCGCGGGCCTCGCCGTGCAGGAGGGGCGCGCCGCCTGGCGGGGGGAGGGCTGCTGCGCCCCCGGCGCCGGCACCGCGACCGGATCCGCCGCCGCGCAGGCGTCCTGCTGCGCCGGGCCGCAGGAGGCCACCCCGCCGCCGGCGGACATCGCCGCGCCCCGTCCCGCGCTGACCGTCAAGCCGCTCGCGGCCCCGGGCGGGACCGCCGGCGGCGGCTGCGCGAACGGCTGCTGCGCCCCGGCGCCCACCCCTGCCGGAGCGGTGCCCCTGCCGCTGGAGGCGCGCCACCCGCGCTGAGCGGCGCCCGCTCAGCCGGTGACGCCCACCCGGTCGGTGAAGGCGTTGGCGAAGACGCCGTCCGGGTCGTGACGGGCCACCAGCGCCCGGAAGTCCGCCATCCGCGGGTACAGGCCCGCCAGGCGCCGTGCGCCGGTGGTGAAGAGCTTGCCCCAGTGCGGCCGGGCGTCGAAGGGGTCCAGGGCGGCCTCCACGTCGGCGAGGGCTGCGAGCACCTCCGCCGGGCGCTGCCGGAACGTGAAGTGGACGGCGAGGGTGTCCCGCCCGCAGGAGCCCGACAGCCACAGCCCGTCCGCCGCGACGGTGCGGATCTCGCACATGTGCAGCAGGGGCGCGAGATCCGGGCCCAGCTCGCGCAGCGCGCCGATCGCGGCGGCGGCGTGCCCGCGGGGCAGCAGGTACTCCGCCTGCAGCTCCTCGCCGTTGCTGGGGGTGAAGCTGAACCGGAAGTGCGGCAGCCGCTCGTGCCACGGCCCGGGCACCCCGAGCTGCTGCGTCGCGTTGCGCACGTCGACCTCGGGCAGCGGGTGCAGCGGCTCGCCCGCCCGGTGCGCGCCGAACAGCTCCCGCGGCGCGTCGGGCGAGTCCGCCAGGCGCGTCTTGAGCCACACCTGGCGGGTGTCCGGGCCCACCCAGTCCGTGTAGACGCTGACGCTGTAGGCGGCCGAGGTCACCGCGTCGAGGTTCGCCAGCAGCGCCTCGAAGGACAGCCCGGAGTAGACGTCCTGGCGCACCTCGTAGGCGGGCACGACGTCCAGCTCCAGGTGCGTGACGATCCCCAGCGCGCCGAGCGCCACGACGCTGCCCTCGAAGTCCGCCTCGCCGCGCTGCACCCGCCGCACCTGACCGCCGGCGCCGACGAGCTCCACCGCCCGCACCGCCGCGGCCAGGTTCTGCGTGCGGTCCCCGGAGCCGTGGGTCCCCGTCGCCACCGCGCCCGCGACGCTGATGTGGGGCAGCGACGCCATCGTGGCCAGCGCCATCCCCCGCTCGTGCAGGGCCTGCGCCAGCACCCCGTAGCTCGTCCCGGCGCTCACCCGGGCCACGCCCGCGCCGGCGTCGACACCGACCTCCACCGGCAGCCCCTCCAGGGTGACGAGGTCACCGGGGGAGTCCGCGATGTCGTTGAAGCAGTGCCGGGTGCCCAGGGCGCGCAGCCGCCGCGCGCCGGCGACCACGCGGCGCAGCTCCTCCGTCGACGTGGGCCGGTGCAGCGCCCGGGCGGCGTAGCGGTGGTTGCGGGCCCAGTTGAGCCCCGGTGCCGGTGCCGGTGCCGCGGGGGACGTCGTCGTCGGAGTGCTCACCGGTGAACGATAGACACCACCGGAACGGGCGCCGGGCTCAAGAGCGCTGCGTGCGGTCCCGATGCACCGACCGTGGGAGGAACCGGCTGGCACCGCTACTCTCGTGGCGCCATGGGCCCGCAGACGAGACGCCACGGGGCGGTGTCCCCGTCCGGGGAGGTCCCCGTGCGGCCCGGGAACGACTCCACCGACCCCTTCACGACCATCTTCGTGGCGTCACCGGTCCCGATCGGCCTGTGCGCGCGCGGGGTCTTCATCGCCGTCAACCCCGCCATGTGCGAGCTCCTCGGCCGTCCCGAGTCGGAGCTGCTGGGCTCCTCCACCGTTCCCTTCACCCACCCCGACGACCTGCACACCAACCGCAACATCGCGGCGATGCTCGAGTCCGCCCGCGCCCGCGGCGAGCGCGCGGTGCAGCTGGAGAAGCGGTACGTGCGCCCCGGCGGCGAGATCGTCTGGGCGTGGCTCACCGTCACCGTGACCACCGGGGCGGCGGGTGAGGAGTGGACCCTCATGCACGCCCAGGACATCACCGCCCGCAAGGCCGCCGAGGAGGCCCTGCGCAGCTCCGAGGCCAACCTCGCCGCGCTCAACCGGATCGCCCGGCGCGTGCAGGCCGGGGAGGACCCCCGCCAGGAGATCATTGACTCCGCGCGGGCGGTGTCCGGCGCCGGCTTCGTCGCCCTCTGCGAGCCGCAGGGCGGTGAGGGCCCCGCGGCGCTGCGCGTCACCGCCGCCACCGACCCCGGCGCGGTGGGCGCCCAGGTGCAGCTCGGCTCGGCTTCCGCGACGTCCCACTGCTACCTCTCCGGTGACGTGGTGCTGGTGCCGGACTGCTCCGCCGACCCCCGCGCCGGGCAGGACCTCCCGCAGGTCGCCGCCGCCCGCTCCGTGCTGTGCAGCCCGCTGCGGACCACGGGCCTGGTCAGCGCGGTGCTGGTGGTGTGCTGGCGGGAGCAGGTCGCCCTCGTCGAGGAGCGTCCCGCGCGTGCCCTGCTGATGCTGGCCGCCGGCGCGTCCGCGGCGCTGGAGCACGCGCGCGTGGTGGCGGAGCTGGAGGCCTCCGCGGTCACCGACGCCCTGACGGGCCTGCCGAACCGCCGCGGCTGGGAGGAGCACCTGACGCGGCTGGCCGCGGCGTGCGCGCGGGAGGGCCGGCCGCTGACCGTCGCGGTCCTCGACGTCGACCGGTTCAAGCTCTACAACGACACCGAGGGGCACCTGGCGGGGGACCGCCTGCTCGCGGAGGTGGCGCGGCTCGTGGCCCGCGAGCTGCGCGGCAGCGACGTCGTCGCCCGCTGGGGAGGGGAGGAGTTCGCCCTGGCCCTGCCGGACTGCTCCGCCGAGGCGGCCCTGCCCATCCTGGAGCGTGTCCGCCTCGCCGTCCGCGACGCGCGCACGTGCAGCATCGGCTACGCGACGCGCCGGGGGGCGGAGCCCTTCGCCGACCTGCTGTGCCGCGCCGACGCCGCCCTCTACGCCGCCAAGCAGGCCGGGCGCGACCGGGTCCTCGACGCCGGGACCCTGGAGGCGCGGGCCGTCGAGGCGCGCGGCTGCGCACCGGAGCCCGGCACCCGTCCCCGCTTCCCCACGCAGCCCGGCGCCGACCGTCCCGACCCGGCCGTCTGGTACGGCAGCCGCGACCGCTGAGCCCGGCCCGGACGCGGCGCACGGAGGGCCGCAGGTGGCCTCACCCGCGCCGCCGGAGCGCGCGCGCCTCTCCGGCCAGGTCCACCGCCGCCGCGTCCCAGCCGGGGTGCGCGAAGGCGAACCCGGCATCGAGCAGCCGGCCGGGGACCACCCGGCGGCTCTTCAGCAGCAGTTCGGTGTCGGTGCGCAGGGCGAACGCCCCGACCTCGGCCATCAGGCGGGTCGCGGGCAGCCCGGGGCGCCGGCCCCACGCGGCGCGCAGCGACCGCATGAGCTCGCGCTGCAGCACCGGGTCCGGGGCGGCGACGTTGACGGGGCCCTCCAGGTCCGCGCGGTCGAGGAGGAACTCCACGGCGCGCACGAAGTCCTCGCCGTGCACCCAGGAGACGTACTGGCCGCCGCCCGCCACGGGGCCGCCGAGGCCGAGGCGGGCGATCCACGACAGGTAGTCGAAGATCCCGCCGCGGTCCGGGGTCATGACCATCGCCGCGCGCAGGGCGACGCGGCGCGTGGAGGGGGTGTTCGCCTCCGCCTGCGCCTGCTCCCACCGCCGGGCGATGCGGACGCTGTACTCCCAGTAGAGGGGGACGTCGGGTTCCTCCCCGCCGAGGACGCCGTTCGCCTCGTCGTGCGGGAGGTCGTCACCCCGGCTGCGGGAATCGGCGTAGATCGTGGCCGTGCTCATCTGCAGCCACACCGCCGGTGGGCGTGCGGCCCGCGCGATCGCCTCGCCCACCACCCGCGTGGAGTCGACCCGGGAGTCCATCATCTGGCGCAGGTTCGCGTCGGTGTAGCGGCAGCTGACCGTGCGCCCGGCCAGGTTCACCACGGCGTCGGCCCCGTCGAGCTCGGCCGCCCACGCGCCGAGGGTGCGGCCGTCCCAGAGCACGTGGCGGACGCCGTCCTCCAGCTGCCCGGGGCGGCGGCCCAGGACCGTGACCTCGTCCCCGCGTGCCACCAGCGCCCGCCGCAGCACCCCGCCGACCTGACCCGTCCCCCCGGGGATGACGATCCTCATGCGGCGAGACTAGGTCGCGCGCCGCGGGCTGCGGGCGGCGCGCCGCTGTGACGGCGGAACCACCCGGCCGCGAGCCCGCGGGGGCCGGCCACCCCCCGGACGGCCCATCGCGGCACCCGTTCACGGCGCCGAGAACCAGGGGGAGCGAGCAGTTCTGGAAGTCCGGTCGCCGTACAACCCCGAGGAAGCCACCGTGCACCGCCACCCCCGCAGCGCCACCGCCCACCCCGCCGCCCCGCCCGCCTCCGACACCGAGGTGGCCGACCTGGCCCGGCTGCTCCTGCGCCGCCCGGAGCTGAACCACCTCGACGACGACAGGCTCCTGCTGCGCCTGGCGCGCACCACCGCCATCGGGCACCTGCTGCGCTGGCGGGTCGCCGTCGCCGCCCTCGACGCCGAGCGCCTCCTGGACACCATGCTCGTCGACGGGCGCGCCGTGGTGCTCGACGTCACCGACCCCGTACCCCGCGAGGGCGTCCTGCCCGTGCGCCGCCCCGTCGCGGCGCACGACCTGACCCGCGCCCGCGACATGGCGCGCTCGCTGGCCCCGCTGCTCGCCTCCCGCTGAGGCGCCCGCGCCGGGCCGCTGCGCTCCTGCGCCTCAGCCCCGCCCGCCGGGTGCGGTGGTGCCGGTGTGCTGCCGTGTCGCGGCCCGGCCGTGCGGGTCGCGGCCGTTCCCGCTCCCCGCGCCTCCGGCGGCGGCATGCTCCCAGCCGGGCCGGAAGTCCCGGGCGGCGGGAGCGAGGGCGGAGGCAGCGTCCATGACCGGCGGAATCCACTCCCACGGGCTGGAGAACCTCCGCGGGCACCTGGAGAAGGCCCGCCGGGGCGCCCCGGACCCCACCGCGGAACCGACGACCCTGCTGGACGGCCCGGCGTTCGCCCTCTCCGACGCGCACCAGGCGATCGGGCTGGTCAGCGGGGTGCCCGGGTGCTCAGCGGGTGCGGAAGGGTCCGCGCAGCGCCGCCCACTGCAGCAGCATGATCGTCTTGGCGTCGGCGATGTGTCCGGTCCCGACCTGGCGCAGCGCCTCGTCGACGTCGAGCTCGACGACCTCGATGTCCTCGCCGTCCTCCGCGAGGCCGCCACCGGCGCCGGTGCGGTCGGACGGGGTGTAGGCGGCGGCGTAGAAGTGCAGCCGCTCGGTGACCGAGCCCGGGCTCATCCACGCGTCGAAGACGTGCTCGAGCGGGCCGACCTCCACCCCGAGCTCCTCGGCGGTCTCCCGCCGGATCGCGGTGGCGGGGTCGTCGTCGTCGAGCAGGCCGGCGGCGGTCTCGACGAGCATCCCGTCGGGGTGGCCGTTGACGTAGACCGGGTAGCGGAACTGCCGCGTGAGCAGCACGGTGCGCCGGGCGGTGTCGTACAGCAGGATCGTCGCGCCGTCGCCGCGGTCGTAGGTCTCGCGCTGCTCGGTGCTCCAGCGGCCGTCGGCGTGCCGGTAGTCGAACGTGGTGCGGCGCAACACGTGCCAGCCCGCGGCGAGGAGCTCGACGTCGCGCACGACGACGCCGGGGTTGCCGCCCAGGTCCCGGCCGGCCCGGTCCAGCCCGGTGCGGCCCCGGGCGTCCGGCACGTCCAGGCCCGGACCGTGCCGGACGGGCCCGCCCGTCACGTCGCCGGTCGTCACGGGACGCTCCGGTGGTGCACCTGCGTCCCGCACCCCGGGACGTCCTCGAGCCGGAAGTACACCGGCAGCCCTCGCTCCTGCGCGATCGCGACGTCGTGGTCGTCGCCGGTGCCCGAGCGGTACGGGCCGGCGATCAGGATCAGCAGTGGTCGTTCCATGCGGAGAACTGTAACCTGAGAACGCGGACAACCGCGTAGAAACATGGAGGAACGCGCATGCTGGTTGCTCAGCGGCGGGAGGTGCTGCTCGCCCGGCTCGGGCGGGACGGGCGCCTGGTGGCCAAGGACATCGCACTCGAGCTCGGGGTCACCGAGGACAGCGTGCGCCGGGACCTGCGCGAACTCGCAGCCGCCGGCCTGTGCCAGCGGGTCTACGGCGGAGCCCTGCCGGTCTCGCCCGCGGTGGCGGACTACGCCACGCGGACGGGCGTGGCGACCGGGAGCAAGGAGCGCGTCGCGGCCGCCGCCGTCCGGCTGGTCCGACCGGGCAGCACCCTGCTGCTCGACGGGGGGACCACCGCGCTGGCCGTCGCCCGGGCCCTGCCCGAAGACCTCGCCGCGACCGTCGTCACCCACAGCCCCACCGTCGCCGCGGCGCTCGTCGAGCACCCCATCGTCGAGGTGTACGTCCTCGGCGGCCGGCTGTTCAAGCACTCCGCCGTCACCTGCGGCGCAGCGGCCGCGGAGGCCGCACAGGGCGTGCACGCCGACCTGTTCCTGCTGGGCGTCACCGGCATCCACCCCGAGGCCGGCCTCACCACCGGCGACCCCGACGAGGCCGCCATGAAACGCACCCTCGCCGGTCGCGCGGCCGAGACCTACGTCCTGGGTAGCTCGGAGAAGATCGGTGCCGCCTCCCCGTTCACCGTGCTGCCCCTGGCCGACGTCAGCGCCGTCATCACCGACGCCCCCGCCGACCACGCCGTCCTCCTGGAGCTGGCGCGGGCCGGCACGACGGTCATCGACGCCCGCTGAGCAGCCCCACGGACCGGCCGTCAGAGCGGCACCGGTGCGGCGGAGTCCGACCGCACGGGCGACCTCATCCGCTCGCTGCCGAGGGGGTCGCGTTCCGCACCGGCCTGCTGGGCCTCATCGCCACCCGTGAGGGCTTCGCGAACAACCTCGACCGGCTGGACGCGACGCTCGCCACGATCGAGGGCGACGTCGACCTCCCGGTGCGGCAGTTCGCCGAGCGGCTTCCCGCGGTCCGGCCGGGCGCCGCGGACGCACGGCCCGCCGGCTACTCCCCTCCGGAGCGGCTCGAACCCTGCGGGCCCTCGTCCCCCTGCGGGTTCCCAGCGTCCGGGGCTACCGCAGGGCCCGGCGAGGGTTGCGGGGAAGGTTGCGCCGCCCGCAGGCGCAGGGCACTGGCCTGCAGGTCGGCCGTGACCCGCTGCCGGATGTCCGGGGGCAGGCTCTCCAGCAGTTGGACGGCGTACTGCGCGCAGAAGACGGCCGACAGCGCCGCCTGCTGCGGGGGTGCGGAGCCGATGAGCTCGCTGAGCCCCTCGCGGTCACCGCGCAGGACCGCCAGCAGAACCCCCGTCCCCAGAGCCGCCACCTCCAGGGCCTCCGGCCCCTGACCGGGTGCGGGATCGAGGAAGTGCTCCGCCTGACCCATCGCGACCTCGCCATCGACTCGACCGTGGGGACGCTCCCCACGCCTGCTGAAGCCCGGCGGCAGGGCGCGGCATTCCCTCCCGCCGCCTGCCACCGGCTCCTCCGGCCCGCGGCGGCCCAGGCCGACGAACTGCCAGGAGACGGAGGCCCCGGCCACCAGCACGACTCCCTCCGCGCGGGCGTCAGGTGGTGTCGTGGGCGTAGATGTCGCGGTAGAGCCGCAGGGCCGCGTCGCGCAGTTCGCCCCTGGACGTCCCGTCCGGTCGCCCGAAGCGGCCCACGGCGACCTCGCGGGGGAGCGGCGCCTGCCGGGTCATCGCGTCGGCGAGCGCGCGTGCGGCACCGGCGGCGTGGGTCACCCACAGGGCCTGCGCCATCCACACGCCGTCCAGGTCGGGGTGGGGGCCGAGGAAGGGCAGGTTGTCCGGGGTCATCGCGAACACCCCGTTGACCCGCTGCTGCGGCTCCAGCCGGGAAGCGGGGCGCAGCAACGAGCGAGCGCGGGTGATGACGTCGTCGAACCGCTCGTCCCAGGGCAGGCCCGCCCCGCCGGTCAGGGCGTGCGGGTCGACGGGTGCGGGCGGGTGGTCGTAGGAGCCGATGCCGAGGCGGTCGGTGTGGACGCGGGCGTAGACGTGGCGCTCCGGCCAGCGCACGAACGGGCCCGGACCCAGGTGCGGGGCAGGTGCGGAGTAGACGTAGGGGTGGGCGACGGGGAACAGCGGCAGGTCGGTGCCGGTCAGGGCGGCCAGGGCGGGGCCCCACACCCCGCCGGCCAGGACCACGTCGTCCGCGTCGAGCCGGGCCCCGTGCTCGGTGGCGAGGACCCACCGGCCTGCGCGGCGCTCCACGGCCGCCACCTCGTGCCCGGGCAGGAACCGCGCCCCGCGGGCCACAGCTTGCGCCCGCAACGCCGACGCCAGCACGGAGGGGTCCGCGACGCCGTCGTCGGGGAAGGACCCGGCGGCGAGGACCTGCGCGCCGTCGACGAACGCCGCCACCGGTGCCGGCAGTTCGGAGGCGCCCAGCACCCGGGCGGGCAACCCCGCTTCCCGGGCCGCCTCGACGCGCCGCTCGACCTCGGCCGCGCCTGCGCCGGAGACGGCCAGTTCCAGGCCGCCCGCCCGCCCGAACCCGGCGCCGGCCTCGTCGTAGACCGCGGCCGACGTCCGGGCGAGCTCGGTCAGGACGGGGGCGTCGTTGTAGAGGCCGACGAACCCGGGAGCGAGGGCCGTCGACCCGCGCGGCGCCGCCGTGTCGCGCTCGAGCACCGTCACGTCCACGCCGTCGCGCCCGGCGAGCTCCCGCGCCAGGCAGGTGCCCGTGATGCCGGCTCCCACGATGAGGACCGCTCGCGCCACGGCCGTGACCTCCTGTCCGCGCACCGGGGCGGGAAACCGGGTCGCGGCGGTGCGGTCGTGACCCGCACCGCAGTCTGCCCGACGTCCCGGGCGGCCCGGTCCGCGGTGCCCGGTGACGTTCGTGACGGGTGCCCGGTCCGGGGCGTCGGGACTACCTGGGCAGCTGGGCCGCGGCGTCGGCGTACTTGATCAGGAGCCGGGCGAACTGCAGCCGTTCCTGGTCGGGCCAGTCCCGGGTGATGTGCTCGAAGGCCTGCCGCTGCTGGCTGCGGAAGCGGTCACGCAGGGCGAATCCACCGGGGGTGATGTGCAGCACGCTCCGGCGCCCGTCGTGCTGCGAGGGCGCCCGCACGAGGTAGCCCTCCGAGATGCAGTCCGCGACCGCGCGACTGGCGACCGAGGGGTCGACGCCCAGCTGGTCGGCGAGCTCACCGACCGACACCTCGCTGTCCGACTCGTCGATGATGTTGATGACGAGGTTGCGGGAGAGGTCCTTGCGGGAGACCGGCGGCTCGACGGCGACCTGGACGGTACGCCGGCGCAGGCGGGAGAACGCCGCACCCACGGCGTTCAGCAGTGCGTCCTCGTCCTCAGGCATCGCTCCTCCGGTCGGCACCCCCCGAGCCTAGGACGCGACTGTGCATCTAGCAAATGCGTGCATTTGTGCATATGCTTGCACTATTGAATCTAGTTGACGCCACGAGGGGAAGCCATGCCCACCACCATCACCAACGTACGGATCTTCGACGGGCAGCGAGTCCTGCGCGAGAACACGGTCGTCGTCGACGGGACGACGATCGCGGCTGTCCGGGACGTCTCCGGCCGCCGGCGTGGACGCGGGCACCACCGCGGCGTCCGCCCGCTCATCCCGGCGGACGCCGAGATCGTCGACGGACGGGGGATGACCCTGCTCCCGGGGCTGATCGACGCCCACGTGCACACCTCCCTCGAGTCGCTGGCGCTGGCGCTGACCTTCGGCGTCACCACCGAGCTGGAGATGCAGGGAACCTCCACCGCCGGTCGTAGAGACGACATCACGACCAACGACGCCGTGGCAGACGTGCGATCCGCCGGGTTCGGGATCACACCGCCGGGGGGTCACCCCAGCGAACTGTTCCCCGAAGGTGAGGAGCCGGGTGAGGGCCAGGGCCCCGGTGACGGCGCAGGTGGCGAGCCGGACGACCTCGTCATGCCGTTCTCCAGCACACCCGAGGAAGCCGTGGGTTTCATCCCGAAGCTCATCGCGAGCGGTTCCGACTACATCAAGTTCATGATCGACGACGGAACGGTCGAGGGTGCGCCAGGACTGCCCCTCATCGACCAGGCGACCCTCGACGCCGGGGTGGCGGAAGCTCGCCGCTCAGGCATGCTGACGGTCGCGCACGCGTTGACCATCGACGCGACCCGCATGGCGTTGGAGGCCGGTATCGACGGGCTCGTCCACCTCTTCATGGACAAGCCCCACACCCCTGAGATCGTCAGGCTCATCGTGAACTCAGGGGTCTTCGTGGTGCCGTGCGTGGTCCTGAACGCCTCGATGATGGGGATCACCGGGGAGAGCTTCGCCGCCGATCCGCGGGTGTCCTCCCGCTTGAGCGATGAATGGCTGACGACGCTCAGGAGCAGTTTCGGCCACTACCCGCAGGGCGAACTCGCCGATGTCCTGGCCACCGTGAAGGTGCTGCACGACGCCGGTGTCGACATCCTCACGGGAACCGACGCCTCCGTGCCGCTGCCCTTCCTCGGCGGCCTGGCGCACGGGGCGAGCGTCCACCACGAACTGCAGATGCTGGTGCGGGCCGGTCTGAGCCCCCTCGAGGCCCTCTCCGCCGCGACCCTCGTCCCCGCACGGCGCTTCAGCCTGGACGACCGCGGCCGCATCGCGGAAGGGAAGCGGGCCGACCTGCTCCTGGTGGAAGGCGATCCCACCACGACCATCTCGGACACCCTGAACATCCGCGCCGTCTGGCGCCGCGGCTCACGCGTCGACCTGTCGCGAGTTCACGCGCCGGTGGGCCCGGGAGGACGCTCGTGAGCTGCACGGACCAGACCCGGCCCGCAGACACCGTGCGCTCGTCCGGTGGGGGTGCCGGCCCCTCGCCGGAGGTGATGACGGCCGCGTCCGGGAGGACCTCACGCAGGAGCGTTCTCTCCGCTCTCGGTGCCCTGGGCCTGGCCGGCCTGTTCGGCACGGCCGCGGTCGTGCCCGCCGCTCCCGCCGCCGCAGGCGCCGGACCGCGGGCAGCGGGCGCGGTCCCCCTCTCCCGGACGAGCGGGAGCCATCTCGTCTCGACGTCCTGCCACCGGAGGTTGCCGGAGGTCCGGTGATGCGCGCACGACGGTGCTGTTCCCAGCCCACCGGCGCAGATCAGGCCCGACCGGAGCCGCGATCCACCTGGAGGGGGCAGGGGGTCCCTGACAGATCGCGGTGCTGCCGGGAGTTCCCGGGCCGGCGAGAGGCTGCCGCTCCCGGTGCCGGTCCAGCCTCTCGCCGGGTTCGGGAGGAGCCGCTGGCTGTGACGACGGCGGCAGCCGTTCCGGTGCCGGCCACCTCAGCGGTCAGCACGCCTCTCACCGATCTGACCCACCTCGCTCCGGAACTCGTCCAGACCCAGCCGCCCCCGGGTGGCGATGACGAGCACGACGGCGGCGACCACCGCTCCGGAGGCCATCGCCACCATCGCGCGGTCGGTGTCGATCGTGGGGAAGATGTCGAACCACAGGACCGAGGCGAAGTTGTTGACGCTGACGTGGGCCAGGACCGCCAGCGGCAGGCTCTGCCCCGTGCTGTTGAACACCCACGTCATGACGAGGTTGAACGCCAGGCAGAACACGACGAACGCCACCGGCCGCGACCAGTGCGCGTGCGGCCACCCACCCCACTCGGTGAGGAACAGCGGGGCGTGCCACAGCGCCCAGAACGGCCCCAGCACCATCGAGCCGGCCAGCGGGCCGAAGCGGTCCTGCAGGCGGGGCAGCGCGAAGTCGCGCCAGCCGGGTTCCTCCGCCAGGCCGGTGGTGACCATCTGGACCAGCAGCGCCGGGACGTACGCGGCGACGGCGACCAGCGACGGGGTGCTGTACTGCCCGCCGGAGAAGGCGAACCCGGTGAGCAGCATGGCCGCGGGCACCCCGAGCAGCGCGATGGCGTACCAGTGCCAGCGGACCCGCCAGCGCCACATCCGGCTCGTCCAGCGCCGCAGCCCCTCCCGCCCGTCGGCGACGGCGGTGACGAGCAGCGCGGAGGCGATCGGGCCGAGGTAGGCGCCGGGCAGGACCCCGAGGAGCTGGCCGCCATCGGGGAAGCGGTAGTCCCACACGCCGAGTCCGTGCTGGGACAGGACGTAGGGGATCCAGGCGAGCCAGCTCATGGCGTGGGCGAGGACGAAGAAGCTCAGGAGGGGGTGGTTGCGGACGGGGGACAGGACGCCACCGGTCCGCGGTCGGTGTGGAGCGGCCGGTGCTGATGTGGTGGTCATGGAGCCGAGCCTGGCTCGGGGAAGGGGGACCGCTCCAGCGGCGAAAGCCGCAACCGGTGCGGTTGCACCGAAAGGACCACGGCGCGCAGTTCGCGAGTGCGGTGTGAACGGGCGTGCAGCCACCCCTCACGGGATCCCGGAAGGTTGCCGCGCACCGCGCTGGCAGGATGTGGGCCATGCCCCTGCGCACCCGGACGCCCACCCTCACCGAGGTTGCCGTCCCGGGCGCGACCTGCCTGGTCGCCGTCACGGCGCTGCTCCTCCTCGTCCCCGCGGTGGAGGCGGACCCCGAGGCCGCGGCCACCATCCCCGCGCCGGGGAGCGGAGCGTGGTGGGCCGGTGTCGCTGTGCTCATCGCGCAGGCCCTCGCCCTCGCGCGGCGCCGCGCGCACCCGCGCCTGGTCCTCGGGTTCGCGGCCGCCGGCGTCCCGGTGGCGGCCCTCGCCGGGCTCGGCGACGCCATCGGCACGACGTCCGTCGCCGTGCTCGTCGCCGCCTACACCGCGACGGTCCTCGGGCCGCTGCGCCGTGCGGCGCCGGCCCTGGGCGTGGCCGCGGTACTGGTCGGCGTCGGGACGCTGATCGCCCAGCCCGGTGACGGCGAACCGCTCCTGGTGTGGGTGGGCGCCCCGCTCGCCCAGGCGCTCGGGATCGTCGCCCTCCCGGTGGTGGTGGGCGTCGTCGTCGGCTCCCGGCGGGAGGCGGCGGAGGCCCGTGCCCGGCAGGTCGAGGCGCTCAGCCGCGAGCACGGCGCCCGCGTGGAGGCGGCCGTGGCCCGCGAGCGCGCGGCGATGGCCCGTGAACTCCACGACATCGCCGCGCACCACCTGTCGGGCATCGCCGTGATGACCGGGGCGATCGGACGCCAGATCGACGTCGACCCCGCCGCCGCCAAGGAGGCCGTGCAGCTGGTGCGGGCCGAGACCTCCGCGATGCTCGAGGAGCTGCGCACCCTCGTGCGCCTGCTGCGGGAGGCCCCCGAGGACGCCGAGCGCCCGGTCGAGACGCTCGCGGCGGTGCCGGCGCTCGTGGAGCGCGCCCGCGCGGCGGGCGTCGAGGCGACCTTCACCGTCCTGGGGAACCCCGCCGGCCACTGGGGCGCGATCGGGCCGCTCGCCCAGCTCGCCGCCTTCCGCACGGTGCAGGAGTGCCTCGCCAACGTGATCCGCCACGCGCCCGGCGCCCGCTGTGAGGTCGTCCTGGACGCGCGGGAGCCGGCCGTGCTGCAGGTCGGCGTCCTCAACGGACCGCCGCCAGCCCCCGCGGCGCCCGAGGCCGGGCGGGGGAACCGCCCCGGGGGCGGGCTCGGCCTCGTCGGCATGCGGGAGCGCGCCGAGCTCACCGGTTCGCGGCTCACCTACGGGCCCGAGCCGGGTGGCGGCTGGCGCGTCACGCTGGGCGTGCCCACCCACCGCGAGGTCGGGGCACCACGGCCACCGGTGCGCGTGGACGGGGTGACCGGGTGATCCGCGTGGTGGTCGCCGACGACCAGCCGCTGGTGCGCGCCGGGCTCAGCGCGATGCTGGGCGTGGAGCCGGACCTGGACGTCGTCGCCCAGGTCCCCGACGGTGCGCAGGCGGTCGAGGCCGCCCGGCGGCTGCACGCCGACGTCGTCTGCATGGACGTGCGCATGCCCGGCACCGACGGCATCACCGCCACCCGTGAGCTGTGCGGGCCCGGCGTGGCCGACCCGGTCCCGGTGCTGATCCTCACCACCTTCGACGTGGACGAGTACCTCTTCGGCGCGCTGGAGGCCGGCGCGTCGGGGTTTCTGCTCAAGGACGCGGAGCCGTCCACCGTCGTCGACGCCGTGCGCTCCGTCGCCGCCGGCAACGGGACCCTCGCGGACACGCTCACGAAGCGGGTGGTCGAGGAGCTGCTCACGCGCCGCCGCACCCAGCCGGTGACGGCCGCCCGCGCCAGCGAGCTGCTGACCGCGCGCGAGCTGGAGATCCTGCTGCACCTGGCGCAGGGAATGTCCAACGAGGAGATCGGCCGGGCGCTCTACCTGGAGGTCTCCACGGTGAAGTCCCACCTGGCACGGATGATGCCCAAGCTCGGGGTGCGCTCGCGCCTGCAGGCCGTCGTCTGGGCCTACCAGAACCGGGTGGTCGACATCGGCCGCTGAGGCACCTGCATCGAAAGGTGGAACCCCCCGGGGCCCTCCTTCCGAGGCTCGATCGCCGCTCCCGCGGTTCCTAGGTTCGAGGCCGACGGAACCGACCTCGACACCGGGAGCACGACCATGACGACGCTGACCACCGCTCGGGGGACGACCACAGCCCTCCGGCTCATCGACCTCCACAAGACCTACCGGGGCCGCGAGCCCGTCCACGCGCTCCGGGGGGTCTCCCTGGAACTGCTCGCCGGATCGGTGACGGCCGTCGTCGGACAGTCCGGCTCCGGCAAGTCCACCCTCCTGAACTGCGCGGCCGGGCTGGACACCCCCACCCGCGGCGCGGTGGTCGTCGGCGGCCACGACCTGACGGTCCTGCGCCCCGACGACCTCACCCGGTTCCGCCGCGAGCACGTGGGTTTCGTGTTCCAGGCCTACAACCTCATCGGGCACCTGACGGCGCGGGAGAACGTCCGGCTGCCCCTCGCCCTCGCCGGCCGCGACGTGGACCGCGCGTGGGAGTCCGCGCTGCTGGAGTTCCTCGGCATCGGCGGCCTGGTGGAGCGCCTGCCGGGCGAGCTGTCCGGCGGGCAGGCCCAGCGCGTCGCGATCGCCCGCGCGCTCATCACCCGGCCCGCCGTCGTCTTCGCCGACGAGCCCACCGGCGCGCTGGACTCCGCCACGGGGGCCGCCGTGCTGCAGGTGCTGCGCGACACCGCCCGCGACCTCGGGCAGACCGTGGTCGTCGTCACGCACGACGCCGGGGTGGCCGCCGCCGCCGAGCGCGTCGTCGTCCTCGCCGACGGGCTGGTCGTCGACCAGCTCGAGCAGCCCACGGCCGAGCAGGTCACCGCACGCCTGCTGAAGAGGGGGCGGTGACCACCGTGTGGCAGCTCGCGTCCTCGGGCGTCCGCGCCCACCGCGGGGCCTTCGCCGGCACCGCGCTCGTCCTGGCCGTCGCCGCGGCCGCCGTCGCCGTCACGGGCGTGCTGCTGGAGTCCGGCCTGCGCGCGCAGTCCACCGGCGACGGGCCCGCCGGGGGGCTGCTCGTCGCCCTCGCCTCCTCCTACGCCGGCACGCTGCTCGTCGTGGTCGTGATGGTCGTCGCGGCGACCGTGAGCCTCGCCCTGCGCGGGCGCCGCCGGGAGTTCGCGCTGCTGCGGGCGGTCGGCGCCACGCCCACCCAGGTCCGGCGCGCCGTCACGCTCGAGGTGGCCGTGGTGTCGCTGGCCGCGGCCCCGCCGGGGGCGTTCCTCGGGCTCTTCGGGGCTCCTCTGCTGGACCCGCTCCTGGTGCAGTCCGGGATGGTGGCACCGGAGTTCACCTCGGCCCCGTCCCCGCTGCCCGCCCTCCTCGCGGTGGTGCTGATCGTCGCCACCGCCGTGCCCGTGGGCCGGCTCGGGGCGCGGGAGGCCGCCCGCACGGACCCGACGGCTGCGCTGCGGCAGAGCGCCGTCGAGGCCGGGGAGGTGGGCCGGGCCCGGCGGGTCGCCGCCCTCGCCCTGACCGCCGTCGGGCTGGGCGCCGCCTTCACGCCCCTGTGGATCCCCGGGACCCAGGGCAGCGCCGCGGCCGCGACCTCGGCGTTCCTGCTCGTCGGTGCCGCGGCGCTCGCCGGGCCCGTGCTGGTCCGCTGGCTCTTCGGCCGCCTGGCCCGGGTGCACCCGTCCGCGGGCGGCCCGGCGGCGGTGCTCGCCGTGCGCAACGTGCGCGGGTTCTCCCGGCGCCTGACGACGGTCGTGGTCCCGCTCGCGCTGGTCGTGGCCGCGGCGACCGTCCAGACCAGCGTCAACCGGGCCGTCACGGTCGCCGCCGAGCAGGAGACCACCGCCGCGCTCACCGCCGACCTCGTCGTCACACCCGCCGGGGGCCCGGCGGACATCACGGGGCAGGTTGCCGCGGTGCCCGGCGTCGCCGCGGCCGTGCCGCTGGCCACCGTCCCGGCGCAGGTCCGCACCGAGGACCCCGACGAGGAACTCGCCCTCACCGGCGCTCTGGCGTGGGAGGCGGCCGCGCTGCGGGTCGTCCCCGGCGAGCTGGCCGGCACCCTCGACCCCGGGATCGTGGAGGGGGACCTCGCGGGCCTCGCCGCCGCGGACACCGTGGCCATCAGCACCGACACCGCCTTCCTGACCGGCACCGGGCTGGGCGGGACGCTCACCCTCCGGCTCGGCGACGACGTCGTCGACGCCGACGTCGTCGCGGTGTTCTCCCGCGGGCTGGGCGTCGCCGGAGTGCTCACCGGACCGGCGACGCCCCGAGCGCGCGGGCTGCCCGTGGTGCCCGACACGGTGCTCGTCGACGTCGGCCCGGGCGTCGAACCCCGGGACGCCGCCGCGGCGATCAGCGCGCTGGGCACGACGGCGAGCGACGTCGAGACCCACGTCACCGGGGCGACGCGGTCCACCGGCGGGGAGAACGACATCGGCACCGCGCTGCTCCTGATCCTGCTCGGCGTCGTGGCGGTGGGGGCGGTGAGCACGCTGGCCCTCACCACGGCGGCGCGCCGCGAGGAACTCGCGCTGCTGCACCGCACGGGCACCACCCGGCGCCAGCTCATGGCGATGACCACCGTCGAGGCGCTGATCACGGGGGTGACCGCGTGCGCCATCGGCACCGTGGCCGTCGTGCCGTCGCTCATCGGCGTCAGCGCCGGGCTGCTGGGCGGGCCGCCCGTGGTCGACCTGCCCGTGTACGGCACCGTCAGCGCAGCCGTGGTGGTCTTCGCCCTCGTCGCGACAGCTGCAGCCGCCGGCCGGACGACACGGCTGGCCACCGCCGTGGCGTGAGCGACCTCCTCTCCAGCAGATGGCCCGGCCGGAGTCGGCGGCGTGAAGCTCTGTCCTGCGTCGAGATCATGGCCGGGTTGCTCCTGAGTGGAGATTGCCGGCCGGGTCCGACACTGGTGCTTCCTCCGGCCGGTGGGCGCAACCGTTAGGTGGCGGAGGCCATGTAGGCGGCGAGGATGTAGTTGGGGTGTCGGTCCAGGCTGGTACGGGCCCGGTCGTAGCGCATGGTGGTGCGTCAAGATCATGGCAGGGTGAGTGGTGACGGGCTTCGTCCAGCCGGTCAGGCAGGTCCGGATGCTGCCTGAGTTGTGGTGTGGGTGATCACGACTGGGGCGCTGGGTAGGTGTCTGGCGGGGAGACCGCTGCTCGATCGGCGCGATCAGGCCGGCACCTGACAGCGGACAGACGCTCGCCTAGCGGGTCACCCACCGCCTCCACGGCGGCATGAGCCTTCGACTGCTTGCGAGGCACGCAACAGCTGACACCTCCTCGATGGGTATTCCTCTGTCGACGTGGTCGAGGAAGTTCTGGGGCTCCACCGCGCTTACGGTGCCACGACGGTCGCGGTGACCGGGCCGGTCAGGACAGAGAGCTGCTGCGCCGCGTCACCCTCCAGCCGCCCGAGCACCACGATGCCCGGGTAGTACGACTGGTCCCCGTAGTACAGGACCAGATCGTTGCCGGGGGCGTAGTAGCCCACGTCGCCCACGTCCGGGTCCGCCCCCTCGGGCTGACCGTCGAGGGACAGGGGCGAAGGCAGCGGACCGGTTTTCTCGACCCCGCCGTGGTCGACCATCTCGACCGTGAGGGGCAGTTGGGCGATGAGGTCGGCCGTTGCGGCGCTGTCGGTCAGGGTGGCGTTGAAGCTCTGACCGTCGATGGTGATCTGGAGCCGCATCCGGTCCTCCTGGTCGGGGCCGGGGGGCTGGACCGCGCTGGTTGAGGGGGTGGTGCTGTTCCGGGTGCTGGTCGGCGACGGACCTGGGGACTGCTGGCCGGCGCCGTCCCCGGCGCCGCCGCACCCGGCAGCGAGGATCGCGGCCAGCGCCACGGCAGGAGCCGTCGCGGCTGCTCGCGGAAGGGGTCGCCTGGTCACGGCACTGGCAGGCCCTCGGCGGCGGTTCGCTGCCCCGTCGTGGACGAAGGTCACGGCAAGGGCCCGTCTGAGGCGGTCCGAGGCCTGGCGATGACGAGCAGGCCGACGATGGAGGCCACCGCGCCGAGGGTCATCATCAGCGCCATCGGCACGGCGGTATCGGTTCCACCGAGGCCGGCGATGGGTGCCGCGATGCCGGCGGTGCCCCACTGCAGCATGCCTAGGACGGCGGAGCCGGTGCCGGGGTGCTTGGGCACTGCGGCCGACGCCAGCGCCCCTGCGTTGCCCCACATCAGGCCCAGGGCGACCATGAGGGCGAGGAAGCAGCCCATCGTCAGCAGCAGCGGCGTGTCGAACCACAGGGCACCGGCGAGCATCACCAACCCGGCGACCAGGGCGAGGATCTGCCCGGCGAGGATGACCGTGCGGGTGGCGACCTTCCCTGCCAGGTGGGCGGCGGCGAAGGCGGCCAGGGTCATGCCTCCGGCGTTGGCAGCGAAGTCGACGGAGTAGGCCAGGGGGGACAGCCCGTTCATCGACTGCAGCACGAAGGCGGAGGTCGCGACGTAGGCGAAGAGGGCGATCATCGCCGCGGAGCTGACCACGACGTAGCCGACGTACTCGCGATTCCTCAGGACCTCGCGCCCGGCGTGGCCGAAGGCGCGCAGGCCACCGGCGTGCCGCCGCTCCGGGGGGAGCGACTCCGGCACCACCAGGTAGGCGACGACGAGCATGACGGCAACCAGTGCGGTGATCACCCAGAACGGCGCCCGCCAGTCGGCGACCTGCAGGATGAGCCCACCCAGCAGGGGCGCGACGATCGGCGCGATACCCCCGACGCCCTGGACGAGGTTCAGGGCCCGGACCAGCTGGGTGCCGCTGGCCAGGTCGACGATGACAGCGCGAGCGATGACCATGGCCCAGCCGCCGGCGAAGCCCTGCACGAAGCGGGCCAGCGCCATGAACGTGATGCCGGGGGCCAGCGCACAGGCCACCGAGGCGAGGAGCATGAGCACGGTCGCGGCCAGCAGGGGCCGGCGGCGGCCGCGCTGGTCGGAGACGGGCCCGCCGATGAGCTGGCCGGTGGCCATCCCGACGAAGAACGTGGTGAGCGTCAGCTGCACCTGGGTGGCGCTGGCATCGAGGTCACGGGCGACGTCGGGGAAGGCCGGCACGTACATGTCGGTGGCCAGCGGCGCGATCGCCGTGACGAAGACGACCGTGCCGATCAACGCCGCCGAGATCGGCCTGGCCGACCCGTGCTGGGTCGCTGCTGGTGAGATCGGCTGTTCCATCGCTCCTCAGATGACTGGACGACTTGCTCGGTGCCGGCAGGCGGAGCGCCGGCAAGCTGATGGGGGCGGGCGGGTGGTGGCGGGGGCGTGCTGGCAGCCCGCCACCACCCGCCGGCAGCCACGGGGGCGCGGCCGGTTACAGGTTCTGCGTGAAGAAGCTGGTGAGCTTGTCCCAGGGGATGAGCTCCACGCGGTCGTAGAGGTCCACGTGACCGGCGCCGGGAACGATGTGCAGCTCCTTCGGCTCGGATGCGCGGGCGTAGGCGTCCTCGCTGAAGTAGCGGGAGTTCGCAATCTCCCCGTGGATGAGCAGTAGCGGGCGCGGGCTGATCCAGTCCAGGTGATCGAAGGGGAAGAACTGCATCAGTGCGCCGTTGCTGTTCAGGGACATCTCGGTCGTGGAGCGGGGGTGGTGCCCGCGCGGGGTCCGGTAGTAGTCGTAGAACTCTTCGGCCACGTCCGGGGAGTCCGCGGTGATCTGCTCCGGAGTTCCGATGACGTACTCGGTGGGCCAGCCCTCCGCCTCGGCCCAGCGCTGCTGGCCGATGTCGACCAGGTGCTGCCGGCGTTGTGCTTCGGTCATCGTGTCGCCGAGCTGCTGGCGGCGGTCGCGGCCCATGTCGTACATGCTGACCGTGGCGACGGCCTTCATGCGGGGGTCGATCTGCGCAGCGGCCAGGGAGAAGCCGCCGCTGCCGCACACGCCGATGACGCCGATGCGGTCGCGGTCGACGCGGGGGTGCAGGCCGAGGTAGTCCACGGCGGCGCTGAAGTCCTCGACGAAGGCTTCCGGGGAGGCGATGGCGTGGGGCCGGCCACTGCTCTCACCGTTGTAGGAAGCGTCGAAGGCGAGGGTGACGAAGCCGCGTTCGGCCATGGTCTGGGCGTAGAGCCCGGACGTCTGCTCCTTCACCCCACCGAAGGGGTGACCCACGATGATCGCCGGGGCCCGGGTCGTGCGGTCGAGGCCGGCCGGGGTGTAGAGGTCGGCGACCAGGCGGATGCCCAGGCGGTTGCGGAACCCCACCTTCTCGTGGGTCACCAGGTCGCTCCTGGGGAAGGTCTTGTCCCAGGACTCCTCGCTCGCCTCGTGCGCGAGGGCATCGCCTGCGGTCATGGTGACTGCCCCCGTAGCCAGTGCGCCGGCTCCGGCCAGCTTCAGGAGTTGACGCCTGCCGAAGCCGTCGCTGTCTCGCTTCGGCGACGACGCCAGGTCGTGTGCGTCGGAAGTCGTGCTCATGCTCAGTCCTCCTTGAGGCCAGGTGAAGGGGTGACCGGTTCCGGGCGCCCTCTGTGGGGTCAGGGCTGCAGGAGGGTCTTGATGGCGCGACGCTCGTCCATCGCGCGGTAGCCCTCGGCGGCCTGGTCCAGGGGCAGGGTGAGGTCGAAGACCTTGCCCGGGTCGATGCGGTCGGTGAGGATCCGCTCGATCAGGTCGGGCAGGAAGTGGCGCACGGGGGCGGGACCGCCGTGCAGGTGCACGTGGGAGAAGAACAGCTCCATGCCGGGCAGTTGGACCTCGTGGGCGACGCCGACGTAGCCGACGTGGCCGCCGGGGCGGGTGGAGTGGATGGCCTGCATCATCGACTCCTGGGTGCCCACGGCTTCGATCACCGAGTGCGCCCCGAGGCCACCGGTCATCTCCTTGATCCGTGCCACACCCTCGGTGCCGCGTTCGGTGACGATGTCGGTGGCGCCGAAGTCGCGGGCCAGGGCCTGACGGGACTCGTGCCGGCTCATGGCGATGATCCGCTCCGCGCCCAGCTCCTTCGCGGCCAGCACCCCGAGCAGTCCGACGGCCCCGTCACCGACGACGGCGACGGTCTTGCCCGGGCCCACCTGCGCGGCCACGGCGCCGAACCAGCCGGTGCCGAGGACGTCGGAGGCGGCCAGCAGGCTGGGGACGTACTTGGCGTCGGGGGCCTCGGGGGTTGCGACCAGGGTGCCGTCGGCCAGCGGCACCCGCATCAGCTGCGCCTGCGAGCCACCGGTGCCCTGCCGCTGCACGCAGGAGGTCTGGTAGCCCGAGCGGCAGACCTCACACGTGTTGTCGGAGGCGAAGAAGGAGCCGACGACGAACTGGCCAGGCGTGATCGTGGTGACGTCGCTGCCGACGGCCTCGACGATCCCGGCGTACTCGTGGCCCATCGGCCTCGGCCCGTCCAGCTTCTCGATGCCGCGGTAGGGCCACAGATCCGAGCCGCACACGCACGCCGCGGCCAGGCGGATGATCGCATCCGTCGGCTCGACGATGGTCGGGTCGGCGACATCCTCGACGCGGACGTCTCCGGGGGCGTACATGAAGGTAGCGAGCACGAGGGATCCTCTTCTCTCAGCAGCCGTACAGCAGCAGCGCATTGACGGCCGGGCAGCTGCCCGGCTCGACGTCGTCCATGCAACCCCCGTCCGCGTGCGCGTGGGAGGCCGCGTCTACAGGGGGGTCCAGCACGACCCCCCTGCGGCCGCTGGACGTGCCTAGCCTGGGTGCATGGACCACCGCGCCGAGATCCGCGAGTTCCTCGCCACCCGCCGGGCGAAGATCACCCCCGAACAGGCCGGGATCCCGCTGTACGGGGGCAGGCGCCGGGTGCCCGGTCTACGCCGGGAGGAGGTCGCCATGCTCGCCGGGGTCTCCACCGACTACTACGTCCGGCTGGAGAAGGGCAACAGCGCCGGCGTCTCCGACGAGGTCCTCGACGCCGTCGCCCGCGCCCTCCAGCTCGACGAAGCCGAGCGGGTCCACCTCTTCGACCTCGCCCACGCCGCCCGTCCCACCCGCACCCGTGCCCCGCGCCGGCGGCAAGGGCAGGTACGGCCCAGCGTGCAGTGGATGCTCGACGCCCTCGCCACGGCGCCCGCGTTCGTCGCCAACGCCCACCTCGACGTCGTGGCCATCAACGCCCTCGGGCGGGCGTTCTACGCACCCATGTTCGACGGCACCGCAGAAGCCAAGAAGCCAGCGAACTTCGCCCGCTTCTGCTACCTCGACCCCCGCTCCCACGAGCTCTACCCCGACTGGGACGGCGCCGCGAACGTCGCCGCCGCGCAGCTGCGGATGGCGGCTGGACGCGACCCGCTCAACCGGGACCTGTCCGACCTGGTCGGCGAGCTCGCCACCCGCAGCGAGGACTTCCGCGCCCGCTGGGCCGAACACGACGTACGTCTGCACCGCGCCGGGGCCAAGCAGTTCACCCACCCCGTCGTCGGACCGGTCGAGGTCGCCTACAACTCCATCGACCTGCCCGCCGACCCCGGCCTCACCATGACCGTCTACACCGCCGCCCCCGGCTCCCCGGCGGCAGACGCCCTGCACATGCTCGCCAGCTGGGCCGCCACCCACACCACGACCACGTCGACCGACCGTCACGCCGTTTGAAACGAAGCCCTCACACCGATGCTCAGCCAGGAACAAGAGGAGCAGGGGGCCAGCTCCACACCAGGTCGCTCACGGCACCTGAGAAGCCCGGAACGCCTCACCAGCAGTTCGATCCCCGAGAGCCTGGTGCGGACGAAGGGTGGGGGCACCTCCCGCGCGGAGCGTGGGGGAGTGTAGGTCTGGCGGAACAGGTTCACCTCAACTGCCAGAGCATCACCGCCGTCGATGATGGCGCGGTAGAGGTGCTCGTACTTGAGGGTGCCGAAGAACCGCTCGACGACGCCGTTGGTCTGCGGGCTCCGGACGCGGGTGCGAACGTGGCGCAGCAGTGGGTCCGGGCCGGTAGGGGCACCTCCCGCTCGCGGGGGAGCGGTGACCAGAGCGATGGGTACGGGCCGGTCGAGGAGCTCCCCGGTGGACTCGTCGAGAACCTCGACGCTGCCGCGGTCGGCCCGCAGGTCCTCCAGACCCAGTTGGCGCTGCGCTGCGGTGATGGCGGCGTGGACGCAAGCCACCGCATCGGCGCCGCGACTTGTCGTGGTCACGGTGACAGCGAGGCAGAACTTCGTGGCGTGGTCCACGACCGCGCAGAGGCGCCAGATGCCGCCGGTAGGGGTCTCGAACGAGGTGGGGGTACCTCCCGCTTGCGGGGGCAAGTCCATCTGCCACGCCCGGTTCCTCACCGTGGGCGGGTCGTGGAAGACCCGGCGGCGCACCATCGACCACGCCTTGCGGTCAGCGCGGAAGCCCGACGACAGCAGCAGTCCCCGGCGGCGCAGCGCCCGCTCCACTGTCGAGGTCGACACCTGGTGGCCGTCGGCCCGCATGAGGGCGGCGATCTTGCGGTGGCCCCAGGCGGGCCAGTCCGCGGCGTACTTCGCGGCCAGCGCCTCGACGGCGTCCACCTTCGGGGAAGGCCACGGCCCCCGGCCCGGATGGTCTGGGCCGAGCTGGCGGTAGCGAGCGAGCCGGCGTCGGTAGGTCCGCTCCGGCACCCCGGCCAGCTTCGCGAGCCGCCCCCGCGAGCGGGAGGTACCCCCAGAGACCGGCAAGTCAGCCTCGCCTCTCAGGGCCTCTGGGGTACCCCGCTTGCGGGGCGGTCTTCGAAGGGACCCGATCCACCGCCGCCGCGCCGGTGTCGGGGTAGCGGGTGGCCATCTGCAGGATGCGCACCTGGATGACGGCCTCGGCCAGGGCGAGCTTGAGCTGCTCGTTCTCCACCCGCAACCGCCGCTCCGTCGACGTCCCGGCTCCAGGGGTGCCCGGCAGCTTGGGGACGAGGCCTTCCTTGCCGGCGGTGATGAAGCGGTCGCGCCAGTTGCCCACGGTCGCCTGGGCGACGCCGTGGCGGCGGGCGGGCTCCGCCATCGAGACCTCCCCGGCCAGCACGACGAGCACCACACACCACTACGCTCGAACACGTGTTCGAGCAGCGTCGTGCCCCCGGCACCCCGCCGGGCTGGCCCCCCGGGGTGCCGCCGCCCGGGGCGCCCGACTTCGAGGACGTCGCCGTGCGCTGGCTGCTCGACCAGGCACCGCCGGAGTACCGCTCCTACCCGGTGGCCCGCCGCCACCCCGTGCTCCTCGTGTGGCTCGTCGGGCACCACGTCGAGGGGCAGGCCGAGGCCGTGCGCCGCGCCGTGTCCACCGCCCGCGTGGACCTGTCCGACGTCCTGCCGGTGGAGGCCGCACCCCGCGTCTTCGAGGTGCTGGAGCGCGAGGAGCTGCGGCTGCGCCGGCTGCGCCGCTCCGTGGGGCTGCTGTCCGAGGCGCTGCGCGGGCGGCGCTTCGTGCCCCGGCTGTGAGGAGCCGGGTGCGGGCCGTCGTGAGCATCCGGGGAGAACCTGTACGCACCCGGCCGTCCCGGAAGGCGGCGCGCGCAGGTGCTCCTACACTCGATCAGGCGGGGCAGCCGAGGTCCCGTCCACGCCCGGCCCCGGGCCAGGTGTGCTGTCGCACCCCAGGAGGAACGCCCGCATGGGGCTGCTCGCATCCATCACCGGCCCGCAGGACCTGCGCACCCTGGACCCGCAGCAGCTGGAGCAGCTCGCGCGGGAGATCCGGGACTTCCTCGTGGACTCCGTCAGCCGCACCGGCGGCCACCTCGGGCCCAACCTCGGCGTCGTGGAGCTGAGCATCGCCCTGCACCGGGTGTTCGAGTCCCCGCGGGACCGCATCGTCTTCGACACCGGCCACCAGTCCTACGTGCACAAGCTGCTCACCGGCCGGCAGGACTTCTCCCGGCTGCGCTCCCGCGGCGGCATGTCCGGCTACCCCAGCCGCGCGGAGAGCCCCCACGACGTCGTGGAGAACTCCCACGCCTCCACCTCCCTGTCCTGGGCGGACGGGCTGTCCCGCGCCCACCAGGTGCGCGGCGAGCACGACCGGCACGTCGTCGCCGTCGTCGGGGACGGCGCGCTCACCGGCGGCATGGCCTGGGAGGCGCTGAACAACATCGCCGCCGGCGACCGGCCCGTGATCATCGTGGTGAACGACAACGAGCGCTCCTACGCGCCCACCATCGGCGGCCTGGCCTCCCACCTGGCGACGCTGCGCACCACCAGCGGCTACGAGAAGTTCCTGGAGTGGGGCCGCGGCACCCTGCGCCGCGGCGGGGCGCCCGGGCGCCTGGCCTACGACACCCTGCACGGCATGAAGAAGGGGATCAAGGACATCGTGGCCCCCCAGGGCCTCTTCGAGGACCTGGGGCTGAAGTACGTCGGGCCCGTCGACGGCCACGACGTCACCGCCGTGGAGCACGCGCTGCGCCGCGCCCGGGCCTTCGGCGGCCCGGTCATCGTCCACGCCCTCACCCAGAAGGGCCGCGGCTACCGCCCGGCCCTGGACGACCACGTCGACCACTTCCACGCCGTGGGGATCATCGACCCCGAGACGGGGGAGGCGCAGGCGTCCTCGGGCTCCTCCTGGACCAGCGTCTTCTCCGAGGAGATGGTGGCCGTCGGCTCCGAGCGCGACGACGTCGTGGCGATCACCGCCGCGATGCTCGCCCCCGTCGGCCTCGACGCCTTCGCCCGCGCCCACCCCGGGCGCGTCGTCGACGTCGGCATCGCCGAGCAGCACGCCGCCACCTCCGCGGCCGGGATGGCCGCCGGGGGCCTGCACCCGGTGGTCGCCGTCTACGCCACGTTCCTCAACCGGGCCTTCGACCAGGTCCTCATGGACGTCGCCCTGCACCGCGCGGGCGTCACCTTCGTCCTCGACCGCGCCGGGGTCACCGGCCCCGACGGCGCCAGCCACCACGGCATGTGGGACATGTCGCTGCTGCGCCTGGTGCCCGGTCTGCGTCTGGCCGCGCCCCGAGACGCCACCACGCTGCGCGAGGAGCTGCGCGAGGCCCTCGCCGTGCCCGACGCGCCCACCGTGCTGCGCTTCCCCAAGGGCAAGGTGCCCGCCGACCTGCCCGCCCTGGCCCGCACCGGCGGCGTCGACGTCCTGGAGAACGCCGGCTGGGCCGAGGGCACCGACGTGCTCCTCGTGGCGGTGGGGGCGATGGCGCCCACCTGCCTCGACGTGGCGGCGAGGCTGCGCGCCCAGGGCGTCGGGGTGACGGTCGTGGACCCCCGCTGGGTGATCCCGCTGCCGTCCGCGCTGACGGAGCTGGCCCGCACCCACCGGCACGTCGCGGTCGTGGAGGACGGCGGGGAGGCCGGCGGGGTCGGCTCCGCCCTCGCGGACGTCCTGCGCCGGGAGGGGGTGGGCGCCAGCGTCCTCACCTTCGCCCTGCCGCAGCGCTTCCTCGACCACGGCACCCGCGACGAGATCCTCGAGGAGGCGGGCCTGGCCCCGCAGACGGTGTCGCTGCGGATCGTGGAGGCCGTCGCGCGCCTGCAGGAGGTCGGCTCGCCCGCCGCGGCGTCCTGAGGAGCGCGGGCCGGCGCTCTCACACCCGCAGCGAGCGCCGGTCCAGGTCGACGTGCGGCTCGGGCATCGCCACCTCGTCGCGGGTGACGAGCAGCGCCCGGGGGAAGCCGCGCCGCTCCACCTCCGTGGCCGACCACGCCGCCCCCACGAACGCCGGGTCGATGCGGGCCAGGTCGAACCAGCCGCGGTCCCGCATGGGCACCGCCACCGCCCGCAGCCCCTGCGCGCCGCCGGCGAGGAAGTCCCGCAGGGCCGACGACGCCAGCAGCGTCGGCACGTCGCAACCACCCACCGGGCGCAGCACGTCACCGCCGCGCACACCCTCGTCCCGGCGCAACCGCGAGGCCGCGTAGCCGCCCATCCGCTCCAGGTACGACAGCACCCCCTGCGGCTGCGCGCCGCCCGGCAGCACGTCCAGCCCCAGCCGGGCCGCCACCGGGCGCGGCAGCGGGACCACGCGCGCCTCCGGCGGCTCCGCGGAGGGCACCCGCACCCCGAGCCCCAGGTCCAGCGCCCCGCCCAGCACGCGCGTGCTCGCCCACGCCGCCCCCAGGTGCGCGGCCGAACCCACGGGCAGCGCCAGCGGGAGCAGCAGGTTCCACGGGTCCGTGCCGGCCGCGGCCTCCTCCTGCAGGCCGCGGTGTGCCAGCAGCCAGTCCCGCACCCGCAGCCGGGCGGGCGCGCCCGCGCTCCCCGACGGGCTCCCGACCGCGGCGGCCACCTCCGGCCACGGCACCAGCGGGTCCCCGCCGGCCACGGGAACCCCCACCCCGTCCTCGCCCAGCTCCAGGTCCAGGTCGTCCAGCACCACGACGCCGAGCAGGCAGCGCCGCAGGGCGGCGAGGTCCGGACCGGGGGGCACGGGGGAGACGCTAGTTCGCGGTGCCGGGCACGCCCCCGTCCGCCACGCCCCCGGTTGGTCCGATCGGACGAGCCGCCCCGGCCGGGCGGGGAGCTCAGGCCTCCGGGTCCCCGCCCTCGGCGGGAGCCTCCAGCACGTCCTCGGCGCGGGCACCGGCGAACGCCTCCGCGAGGGCCGCGGCGACCAGTTCCCGCTGCCAGGGACGCGCGCCCCGGGCCGCCAGGGCCGCGTCGACCTCCGCGGGGCCGGCCGGGTCCGGGGGAGCCCACGCCAGGCGGCGCAGCGCGTCGGGCTGCAGCACGTTCTCCACGGGCAGCCCCCGCTCGTCGGCGATGCGCTGCACCACCGCGCGGCCGGCAGCCAGGCGCGCCGCGGCCAGGGGCTCGCGCTGCGCCCACGCCCGCGGCGGCGGCGGGCCGTCACCGCGCGGCGGGTGCACGGGCAGCTCGGCCTCCGGCAGGGCCAGCGCCCGCTCGACCGCGGCGGCCCACCGCTCCGCACCGCTGCGCGCCGCCCGGCCCCTGAACCCCGGCAGCTCCAGCAGGTCCCGCGCCGAGCGGGGCATCGCGCGAGCCGCGGCCACCACCGCCGAGTCCGGCAGCAGCCGGCCCGGGGAGGTGTCCTTCGCGCGGGCCTGCGCGTCGCGCTCCAGCCACAGCTCCCGCACCACCGCCAGCTGCCGGCGCGAGCGCACCGCGTGCAGGCCCGACACCCGCCGCCACGGGTCCGCCGGGGCCGGGGCGGGGGTGGCCGCCGCGACCGCCGCGAACTCCTGCAGCGCCCACTCCAGCTTCCCCTGCGCCGCCAGCCGCGCGGCCAGCACGTCGCGCAGGTCCACGAGGACCTCCACGTCCAGCGCGGCGTACGTCAGCCACGGGCGCGGCAGGGGACGGGTCGACCAGTCCACCGCCGAGTGCTCCTTGGCCAGGCGGATGCCGAGCAGCTCCTCCACGACCGCGCCCAGCCCGACCCGCGGCAGGCCGGCCAGGCGGGAGCCGAGCTCCGTGTCGAAGAGCACCGCGGGCCGCATGCCGAGCTCCGCCAGGCACGGCAGGTCCTGGCTGGCGGCGTGCAGGACCCACTCCACGTCCCGCAGCGCCTCCCCGAGGGAGGACAGGTCGGGCAGGTGGGTGGGGTCGAGCAGGACGGTGCCCGCCCCGGCGCGGCGCAGCTGCACCAGGAAGGCGCGCTGCCCGTAGCGGTAGCCCGAGGCCCGCTCGGCGTCCACGGCGACGGGACCGCTGCCGGCGCGGAGCGCGGCCACGGCCTGCGCGAGGCCCGCCTCGTCGACGACGAGGTCGGGCAGGCCGCCGGAGGGGGTGTCCAGCAGGGGCAGCGGCGGGGGCGCCTCCTCGTCCGGCGGGGCTCCCTGCTGCTGCGTACCGTGCGACGACACGCCCCCACGGTACGCACCGGGGGCGCGCGACGTGGGGGCGGTGGTCCCCGGCCGGTCAGCCCCGGCCGGGGAGGGGTGTCACTGGATGACGCCGGCGCGCAGGCAGATGGCGACCATCTCCGCGCGGTCGCCCGTGCCCAGCTTGCGGGCGATGCGGGCGAGGTGGCTCTTGACGGTGAGGGCGGACAGGCCGAGCAGGGCGCCGGTGTCCTTGTTGGAGCGGCCGTCGGCGACGTGCTGGAGCACCTCGATCTCCCGCTCGGAGAGGCTGTCGACCCCGTTGTCGCCCTGGCGGGCGTCGGGACCGGCACCCTCGGGGCGGCTGGTGACGAGGTAGCAGCGCACACCGGCGGCGACCGCGCCGCGCACGGCGAACGGGTCGGCGTTGGTGGACAGCACGACGCAGCGGTTCCAGCCGGCGGCGCGCAGCTCGGAGACCAGGGCGGCGCCGGAGCCGTCGGGCAGACCGGCGTCGGCGACGAACAGGGCGCGGGGGCCGGTGCGGGCGAGAGCACGGGCCTGCGCGACGCTGGTCGCGTGGTCCACGTGCGCGGCACCGAGCAGGCGCAGCGTGCGGGTCACCGACTCCCGCGTCGCGGGGTCCGCGACGGCCACCAGCGCCGCGAACCGACCGAGCCGCGAGGGCACCGCCATGCCGGGGCGTTCCACGAGGGCAGTCATCGAAGTCCTCCTGCGGACACGGGAACCCGCCTCCTGCGGATCCCTCCCCAGGTGCATCGGTCGCCCGTACGGGGGACTTGACAATCCGGCGTGCGCCGGTGTTGCGCGGGGACTGTCGTTCGGAGCCGCGCACCGGCCCCGATGGGTGCCGCGACAGTGTAGGTGCGCTCCTCGGGTGCCCGGAAACCGGTTGCGCTCCGCTGATCTGCCCTCTGCGGAGCGTCAGCGGACGCGGGTTCAGTGCAGCCGCTGCCCCAGCACGGCCACGCCGTCGGGCAGCGGGGGCAGACCCGCCACCGCGCACAGCAGCGCCCCCCACGCCCGCAGGTGCCCCTCCACGGCCACCTCGCCGTCGGCGTCGGGCACGGGTGTCCAGGAGGCGCGCACCTCCACGTCCACGGACGCCGGCCGGTCCGCCAGCGCCCCGTAACCCTCCGACAGCACGCGCGTCACCGTCCCGCCGGCGCCGGTGGCCAGCGCCCCGGCCTCGGCCAGCCCGTCCTCCAGCCAGGACCAGGCCACCTCGCCCAGCAGCGGGTCCGCGCCCACCTCGGGGTCCAGGTCGGCGCGGACGTAGGCCACGACGCGGAACTGCCCGCCCCACTCCTCGGGAGCGGCCTCGTCGTGCAGGAGGATGAACCGGCCGGTCGCGACCTCCTCGTCGCCGACCACGACGTCACCGGCCAGGGCGGCGGCACGCGGCGCGATCCGGGCGGGCGGCGGCACCTCGCCGAGGGTGACCTCCGCGCGCAGGCGGACCTGGAGCATCTCGGCGACCGCCCGGTCGAACGCCGTCAGCCGGGGGCCGGGGACGCGGGGCACGTTCACGGCGACGACCATAGGCAGCGCGCGGGGCGCCGCGGTGGCGCGGCGCGCCGACGTGACCGATCCGTGCCCTGTGCCCTCCCCGCGCCCGCCCCGCGCCCGCCCGGCGCGGGGCCGGGCGGGCGGCGTCCGGGGTGCGTGCGACGATCGGGGGGTGCCGCCGACCTCGCCGTACCTGCAGGTGTGCCGGGGTCTCCCGGCCGACCGCGTCCCCGTCTGGTTCATGCGGCAGGCCGGGCGCTCGCTGCCGGAGTACCGCGCGGTGCGCCAGGGCGTGCCGATGCTGGAGAGCTGCCGGCGCCCCGAGCTCGTCACCGAGATCACGCTGCAGCCGGTGCGCCGCTACGGCGTGGACGCGGCGATCTTCTACTCCGACATCGTCGTGCCGCTGGAGGCCGTCGGCGTCGACCTCGACATCGTCGCCGGCACCGGCCCCGTCATCGCCGAGCCGATCCGCACCCGCGCCGACCTGGACCGCCTCCCGGAGCTGCACCCGGAGCAGCTGGAGCACATCACCGCCGCCGTCCGGCTGATCACCGCCGAGCTGGGCGCCACGCCCCTCATCGGCTTCGCCGGCGCCCCCTTCACCCTCGCCAGCTACCTCGTGGAGGGCGGTCCCTCCCGGGACCTGCTGCGCACCAAGGCGATGGCGCACGGCGACCCGCAGCTGTGGCACGACCTGCTGGCCCGCCTCGCGCAGATCTCCGGGGCGTTCCTGCGCGCCCAGGTGCAGGCCGGGGCCTCGGCGGTGCAGCTGTTCGACTCCTGGGTCGGGGCGCTGTCCGCCGCCGACTACCGCGCCCTCGTGGCCCCGCACTCCGCCGCCGCCCTGGCCGCGGTCGCCGACCTCGGGGTGCCGCGCACCCACTTCGGCACCGGCACCGGCGAGCTCCTCGCCGACATGGCCGCCCCCGCGGGCAGCGCCTGCGTGGACGTCCTCGGCGTCGACTTCCGCGTCCCCCTCGACGAGGCCGCCCGCCGGGCCCGCGGCGCCGGCGGGGCCGTGGTGGCGGTGCAGGGCAACCTCGACCCGGCGCTGCTGTTCGCGCCGGCCGAGGTGCTGCTGGAGCGGGTGCGGGCCGTGCTGGCCGCGGGCGGGCGCGCCCCCGGGCACGTGTTCAACCTCGGCCACGGCGTGCCGCCCACGGCGGACCCCGACGTGCTGCGCCGCGTCGTGGACGAGGTGCACGCCTGGGAGCCCGGCCCGGCGCGGACGGACGCGGCGGGCCTCGGGCAGCCGGTGGGCTGAACGTGCCGGAACCGCGCCCGCGCCCGCGCGTCGTCGTCGTCGGCGCCGGGATCAGCGGCCTGACGGCGGCGCTGCGCCTGGCCTCCGGGCCCGCGGCGCCGGAGGTGGTGGTGCTGGAGGCGGCACCGCGCACCGGCGGGGTCCTCGACCTCGCGGAGGTCGCCGGGATCGTGGTCGACACCGGTGCGGAGTCCCTGCTGGCGCGCCGCCCCGAGGCCGTGGAGCTGGCCCGCGAGGTCGGCCTGGCCGCGGACCTGGTGTCCCCGGCCACCACGAGCGCACGCGTGCGGGCCGGCGGGCGGCTGCACCCCCTGCCCGCCGGGACGCTGCTCGGCGTGCCGGGCAGCGCCGGGGACGTCGAGGCCCTGCTGGGGGCGCGGGCCGCGGCGCGCGTCGCCGCCGAGCCGGACCTGCCCGCGCCGCCGCTGGAGGCCGACGTGGCCGTCGCCGACTACGTCGCCGCCCGGATGGGCCCGGCCGTGGTGGAGCGGCTGGTGGAGCCCCTGCTCGGCGGGGTGTACGCCGGGCACGCCGCCGAGCTGTCGCTGCAGGCCGCCGCGCCGCAGCTGTGGGCGCACGCGGTGCGGGGCGGCTCCCTGCTGCACGCCGTCCGCGACCGCGCCCCCGCCGCCGGGGCGGGGCCGGTGTTCGCGGGCATCCGGGGCGGGGTGGCGCGCCTGCCCGCCGCGGTGCGGGCGGCGCTGCTCGCCGCGGGGGGCACCGTGCGCTGCGGAACGGCGGTGGAGGCCCTGGAGCGCACCGCGGCCGGCTGGTCGCTGCGCACCGCGGGCGGCGCCCTGGACGCCGACGCGGTGGTCCTCGCCGTGCCCGCGCCGGTCGCCGCGCGGCTGCTGGCCCGCGCCGTGCCGGGCGCCGCGCGGGAGCTGGCGGGCGTGCGGACCGCCGGCATGGCCATCGCCACCCTCGCCGTCCCGGCCGCACAGCTCGAGGGCCTGGCCGGCTCCGGTGTCCTCGTGCCGCCCGTGGAGGGCGCGGCGGAGGGGCTGCAGGCGAAGGCGCTGACGCTGTCGGCGTCGAAGTGGGACTGGGTGCGCGCCCAGCGCCCCGACGTGCGGGCGCTGCGGGTGTCCCTGGGCCGGGCGGGGGAGGACGTGCTGCACCGGGAGGACGCGGACCTGCTGCGCGCCGCGACCGCCGACGCCTCGGTGCTGCTGGGGCGGGAGCTGCACCCGGTGGACGCGGTGCTGACGCGCTGGCCGGGTGGGCTGCCGCAGTACGCCGTCGGCCACACCGGCCGCGTCGCGCGGCTGCGGGCGGCCGTGGCGGAGGCCGGCGGGCTCGCCGTCTGCGGGTCGGTGCTGGACGGGGTGGGCGTGCCCGCGTGCATCGCCGCAGCCACGCGCGCCGCCGCGCAGGTGCGGGCCGCCCTGGACGCGGCGAACCCTGGCGCCGCCGCCGCGGCGGGCCGGGGGAGGATGGGGGCATGACGCAGAGCACGACCCCCTCCGCGCAGGAGATCAACGAGAGCATCCGGTACACGATGTGGTCGGTGTTCGCCGCCTCCGGCTCCCTCGGCGAGGACCGCGCGGGCAGCGCCGCGGAGGTGCAGGCCCTGCTGGACGAGCTCACCGGCAAGGGTCTGGTGGTGCGCGGCTTCTACGACGTGGCGGGGCTGCGCGCCGACGCCGACCTGATGGTGTGGTGGCACGCCGACAACGTCGAGCTCGTGCAGGAGGCGTACCGCCGGCTGCGCCGCACCCACCTGGGTCGGCACCTGGAGCCGGTGTGGTCGGTGGTGGGCCTGCACCGGCCCGCGGAGTTCAACCGCGGTCACGTCCCCGCGTTCATGGCGGCCGAGGAGCCCCGCGGGTACGTGTGCGTGTACCCGTTCGTGCGCTCCTACGAGTGGTACCTGCTCCCCGAGGAGGAGCGCCGCAAGATGCTGCGCGACCACGGCCTGGCGGCCCGGCCGTTCCCCGACGTGCGGGCCAACACCGTCTCCGCGTTCGCCCTCGGGGACTACGAGTGGATCCTGGCGTTCGAGGCGGACGAGCTGCACCGCATCGTCGACCTCATGCGGGACCTGCGGAACACCGAGGCGCGCCGGCACGTGCGCGAGGAGGTCCCCTTCTTCACCGGCCCGCGGGTGCCGCTGGCGGAGCTGGTCGCCGCGCTGCCCTGACGCGTCCGGCCCGGGTCCGTGCCCGGACCCGGGCCCGGTTCCCCTCAGCCGTGCCCGACCTGCTTGTCCACGACGTTGGCGTCGAACGTGTCGGCCTCCGCGACGTGGTCGGGGCCGGTGCTGGCGGCGCCGATGTCCCCGACGTCCGGCTCCTCCTGGGCGAGGCGCTGCTCGATGGTCTCGTTGTCCGGGTCGTCCTCGGTGATCAGCAGCCCCGTGGCGTTCGACAGGGTGTAGTCCGGCTCGAACGTCTCGTCCTCCTCGTCACCGTCGAGGGTGTCGCTCGTCAGGCCGTGCGGGTCCGCCGGGTTGCCGGGCTGGTCCTCGCCGCCGATCTGGCTGTCGTGCTGGCGCAGGTCGGGGTCGTTCAGGGCGTCCAGCTCCGGGTCGATGCCGTTGTCGGGGATCTCTGCGCTCATGGTCCAACCCTGCCGCGCGCCGCCGGTCGCCGCACGCCGGGCGGCGGCCCGCGGCACCGCCCGGCGGCCCGCGCACGACCCGCACCCGGCGCCGCCGCGCACCGGGCGGGGAGCCGGGCGGAAAAGGGCGTGCCGGCCCGCGCAGCGCCCGCGTAGCCTCGCGCCGGCAGCGGCGCGGGCAGCGGCAGCGGACGGGGGTGGCCTGTGGCGGACGGCGGGCACGACGACGCGGTGGGCGCCCGCCCGGTCGCGCTGGTGACGGGGGTGGGCCGCACCCGGGGCATCGGGGCGGGCATCGCCCGGCGGCTCGCGGCCGGCGGCTGGGACCTCGCCCTCACGTACTGGGGCGCCTACGACGAGCGGATGCCCTGGGGCCCGGAGCCGGGCGCCCCGGCGGCGATCGCGGAGCTCCTGCGCGCCGAGGGCGCGCAGGTCCTGGCCGTGGAGGCCAACCTGTCCGACCCGGCCGCGCCCGCCCTCGTCCTGGACCGGGCCGCGGAGGCGTTCGGCGAGGTGCAGGCCCTGGTCCTGTGCCACTGCGAGTCGGTGGACAGCGGCCTGCTGGACACCACCGTGGAGAGCTTCGACCGCCACGTCGCCGTCAACGCCCGCGCGACGTGGCTGCTGCTGCGGGAGTTCGGCCTGCGGGCGCGCGGGGCGGACGACCGGCGCCGCATCGTCGCCCTGACCAGCGACCACGTCGTGGGCAACGTGCCCTACGGGGCGAGCAAGGGGGCGCTGGACCGGATCGTCCTGGCCGCCGCCCGCGAGTTCGCGCACCTCGGCGTGCGCGCGAACGTCGTCAACCCCGGACCCGTGGACACGGGCTGGATGAGCGAGGAGATCCGGGAGTCGGGGGCGCGGCGGACCCCCCTGGGCCGGGTCGGCACCCCGCGGGACGTCGCGGAGTTCGTGGCCTTCCTCTGCTCCCCGCAGGGCGGCTGGGTCAACGGCCGGCTCCTCACCTGCGACGGCGGTTTCTCCGCCTGAGTCCCGCGCCTGGCCGGGAGCGCATCACGCGACGGTGCGTAGTCGTCGCGCGACGCAACCGGCCTCCCGTGTGCCCCGCCCGCGTGAAATCCCGCCGCGCGTGCCCGCTCCCGCGCTCCGGTGACGGACGCTGCCTGCACGGACGACGCAGGAGGCGGCATGAGAAGCGGGCAGCCAGGCAACGGGTGCATGGACCCCCGTCACCGGCACGAGCACTGGTGCGGGTTCTGCGGCGCGGTGCGCGTCTTCTCGATCATCCAGTGCCGCATCCTCACGGTGGTGCCGCCCTGCCAGCGCTGCGGGGAGCGGCAGTGGCGCGACGAACTGGACCCGGTGACGCTGCCGGACCTCGGCGAGGGCTGAGCGGGCCGGTCCGCCGGGAGCACCCGCGCGACGGGCCGGCCGCGGGAGCGTTCACCACCGCTCCCGCGACCGGCCCGTCGTCGTGCGTGCGACGCCGCGGCGGTCGCCCGCCGGGTTCTCAGTCGCCGGTCAGCGCGCGTGCGCCGAGTTCCACCCCGGGCTCGGGCCGGGGTGCCCGGTCGTCGCCGTGGCGGGCGAGCAGGACCACGAGCAGGCACGAGAAGAGCATCAGGCCGCCCACCACGAACATGGGCACGACGTAGCCGCCGGTGAGGTCGCTGAGCCAGCCGGTCACGTAGCCGGCCGCGAAACCGCCCAGGTTGCCCACGGTGTTGATCAGGGCGATGCCCGCGGCGGCGGCCGCGCCGGAGAGGAACCGGGCGGGCAGGGTCCAGAAGTTCGGCAGGGCGGCGAAGATCGAGCAGGCGGTCACGGTGATGACGGCCACGGTCGCGGCCGGCGAGTCCATGAACAGGGCGACGGGGATGCTGACGCCGCCAACCGCCGCGGGCACGGCCAGGTGCCAGGTGCGCAGTCCCCGGCGGGTGGCGTCCCGCGACCACAGGTACAGCACGACGGCGGCGGGCAGGTACGGGATCGCCGTGATCAGGCCGCGCTGCAGCAGGGTGAACTCGGTGCCGAACTGCTGCTGGAACCCGTCGATGATGGTGGGCAGGAAGAACGCCAGGGCGTACAGGCCGTAGATGAACCCGAAGTAGATCAGCGCCAGCGTCCACACCCGGCCGCTGGTCAGGGCCGAGCCGATGCCGACGTTGGCCCTGTGGTGGACCTTGGTCGCCGCCTCGCGGTCCAGGGCGGAGATCAGCCAGGTCTTCTCCTCCGCGGTCAGCCACTTCGCCTGGGCGGGGCTGTCGCTGAGGTAGAACCACGCGACCACGCCGACGAGGATGGCGGGGACCGCCACGCACAGGAACATGAAGCGCCAGCCGCTCAGCCCCAGCGCCCCGTCGGCCGCGATCAGCGAACCGGCGAGCGGTGCGCCGATGACCGTGGTCAGCGGCTGGGCCAGGTAGAACAGCGCGAGGATCCTGCTGCGGTGCGCCGCGGGAACCCACAGGGACAGGAAGAGGATCGCCCCGGGGAAGAAACCGGCCTCGGCCACGCCCAGCAGGAAGCGCAGGAAGTACAGCCCACCCGCGGTGTCGACCCAGGTGAAGAGCAGGGCGACGATGCCCCAGCTCACCATGATGCGCGAGAGCCAGCGGCGGGCGCCGAACCGGGCGAGGGCGACGTTGCTGGGGATCTCCAGCAGGATGTAGCCGATGAAGAAGACCCCCGAGGCGAAGCCGAACTGGGCCGCCGACAGGGCGAGGTCGTCGTTCATCCCGTTCGGGCCGGCGAAGGAGATCGCGGTCCGGTCCAGGTAGTTGATGAAGAACATCAGGGCGACGAACGGCACGAGCCGGATCGCGACCTTGCGGATGGCCGATCTCTCGACCGCTGGTGCGACGACCGCGTCCACGGGAACTCCTCAGGGTGGGGAAGAACGACTCTCGGGCTCCGGAAGCAGCGCGTCACAGGATCGCGGGGGGAGTCCTGCGGTGTGGGTGGTGCGGGGAGCGCTGCTCCGGTGCAGCGGTGTCCCTCTGGGAACGAGTGTGCTCGCTCGGCGACAACGAGTCAACCGGTTGACCAATATTGTGCGAGGCGGGTGCCCGTGGGCGCCGCAGCCGGTACCCGCCCGGCGCCGGCCCCCGCGGCGCCGCCCGGCCGGCACCCCGGAGAACCCCGTCGCGGCGGGCGGTGGCGCTGGATCCGTTGCGGTGCAGCCTGTGCGGGCACGGGGTGGCGGATCAGGAGGCGTGCTGGGGCGCCGGGTGGCGCCGGGCGGCGCGCAGGACGTCCACGGACCGCCGCGTCCACTCCTCCTCCGCGCGGCAGGTGGTGCCGGCGTCGCCCTGCCAGGGCAGCCAGTGCTCCACGATCTGGCTGATGCCGCGCTCGTCGGGACGGACGGTCGCGAGGAGGTGCCCCAGGTCGAGCAGACCCTCGCCGAGGGGGCGGCCGGTGAGCTCGAACCCCACCCAGCCCTCGGCCCGCGCGAAACCGAAGTCCTTGACGTGCAGGTTGACGGTGCGGTGCGCCAGGCGCTCCACCACGTCGACCGGCCGCTCCAGCCCGGCGACGGTGTTCCCCGGGTCCAGGCAGATCCCGAGCCGGGGGTGGTCGATCGCCTCGACGAGGGCGAGCAGGTCCCCGCTGCGGACCTGCTCGTAGGTCTCCAGTGCGATCGTGATCCCGGAGGCCGCGAACTCCGGCAGGACGTCGCGCAGGCGGCGGGCCGCCTCCTCCGGCCCCGGGCGGTCCGTGCCGCTCGTGAGCATCGTCCTGAGCAGCGGGGCCCCGAGCGCCGCGGCGATCTCGAGGTGGCGCAGGAGGTGGTCCTGTCCCAGGCCGCGGGTGCCGACCTCCAGCGCCACCCCGGCCGCCTCCGCCACCGTCCGCAGTTCCCGCAGCCCGGCGGCACCCAGTTCCGCCAGTCGTGGGTCGTCGCAGATCTGCAGCAGTTCCAGCCCCGCCCGGCGGGTCGCCTCCACCACGTCCGGCAGGGACATCGGGTTCTCCGCGCGCGAGGAGGTGCGCCAGAAGAACGCGTACGTGCTCAGCCCGATCGCCACGCCGTCAGCTCCGCCGGGTCAGCGGCGGACGGCGTCGATCTTGAGCATCCGTGCGATCACGGCGTCCAGCTCCTCGTCGCGGAAGACCTTCTTCCAGTCCTCGCGCACGATCGACTCGCGGCCGTAGTCCATGGCGACGTGGCAGGCCTCGGAGAACGGGTTCGAGCCGCGCAGGGCGTTGGTCAGCGCGATCCCGACGTGACCCCACAGCATCGCGCGCGCGGCCTCGGCGGGGACGCCGGCGGTGTGCACGGTCTCGTGCAGCGCCTCCTTGAGCAGGTCGCCGATCATGCAGGCGATCGTCTCCACGAGGGTCGGCTCCAGGACCGCGAGCTGCTTCACGCTCACCCAGTGGACCTGGATCACCGGTGCGTAGATCGTGGTGATGACCTCCTCGGCCCTGGCGCGCACCGATTCGTCGTCAACCTCCAGGGCGGCGACGACCTCCTGCGGGGCGGCGATGCCGCCGAAGGTGTCCGCGTACTCCTCGTCGGTGCGCCGCTCGAGGAAGACCGAGGGGTGGCAGGGGTGCGCCACGGCCTGGGCGACGCCCTCGCGCCGGGCGAGCAGGCCCGCATAGGCGGCGGCCGGGTCCAGGGTGAGCAGGATGGAGCCGGGTCGCATCAGGGGCACCACGTGCTCGGAGACGGCGCCCAGCACGACGTCGGGCACGGCCAGGATGACCACGTCGGAGTCGGTCACCGCCTCGTCCGTGTCGCTGACCTCGCGCCCGAGCTCGGTCAGGGCCTGCCGGCCGCGGGGGGAGTTCTCGCAGTACCGGACGGCGAAGGGGCTCTTCTGCAGGTTCGCCGAGACCCGCATGCCCATCTTCCCCCCGGCGCCGACGACGGTGACGGTGAGCGGCTGGGTCTGCTGGTCGGTCCGCGGGTCGGTCTGCTGCACGGTCATCGCGTTCTCCTGTGGCAGGTCGGGTGCTCGGGTGGGCTCGTGCCCGGGGCGTGCGCCCGCAGGGTGCTGCGCGCGAGGGGGCGGGGGCGACGCTCGTGCCGCGATCCCGGCTGCCCGCCCGGCGACCTCGCCGGGCGGTCCTGCTCGCCACGCTCCGGTGGCTCTCGCTCATCCTGACCCTCCACCGGCATGATGTCAACCGGTTGACCAATTCCCGGCGCGGAGTCGTCCCAGCAGCGGGGGTGGGTCACCGGTGCGCGACGACCCCGCCCGCGGGTAGGACGGGACGGCGGTCCGGGTGGCGCCTGCTACGCGTGGTCGCCGAGGGTCTGCGCCAGGCGCTGCCCGGCGGTGCGCATGTGCTCCCGCATCGCCGTCTCGGCCGCCTCCGGGTCACGCGCGGCGATCGTCTCGAGGATCCTCTGGTGTTCCCGGCAGGCGGCCTCGGCCTGCTCCCGCTCCGTCAGGCCGCGCTCCACCCACAGCCGCAGCATCGAGCGCACGCTCTGCAGCAGGTCGCTGAGGACCGAGTTGCCGGAGCTGACGGCGATCTGCAGGTGGAAGCGGGCATCCGCCTCGATGAAGGCGGGCAGGTCGTCCAGGTGCTCGCGCATGACCTCGACGTGGGCGGTGAGCCTCGCGACGCCCGCGTCGTCGATGCGCTCGGCCGCCAGGGTCGCGGCCTGCACCTCCAGCCCACCGCGCAGCTCCACCAGCTGCTCCGTGTGCGAGGCCGCCAGCATCAGGCCCCAGCTCAGGGTCGTGGGCAGGAGCTCGGACATGCTGTCCCGGATGTAGGTGCCCGAACCCGGCCGGACCGTGACGATGCCGAGGATCTCCAGCGCCGCCAGCGCCTCGCGCACCGCTGAGCGGCCGACGCCGAGGGACTCGGCCAGCTGCCGCTCCGGGGGCAGCCGCGCACCGGGCTGGAACCGCCCCGACACCAGGAAGGACGTGAGCTGCTTGGCCACCTCGGCGACCGCCGTGCCCCGCGGGAGCGCCTGCAGCTCCAGCTGCACGAGGGCGGGGTCGTCCGCGGGGTAGGCAGGCATCCGCCCATGCTAGTGCGGGGCCTGCGACCCACCCCGTGCCGCAGGGGGCCGGCGCCCCGCGGCACCGCCTCTCACGCGCGGGCGGGGCGCAGCTTCAGGGACACGGAATTGATGCAGTACCTCTGGTCCGTGGGCGTCGGGTACCCCTCGCCCTCGAACACGTGCCCCAGGTGGGAGCCGCAGTTCGCGCAGCGCACCTCGGTGCGGACCATGCCCAGCGAGCGGTCCTGGATCAGCTCGACCGCGTCGTTGTCCTTGGCGTCGTAGAACGAGGGCCAGCCGCAGTGCGAGGCGAACTTCACGGTGCTGGTGAACAATTCCGCCCCGCAGGCCCGGCAGGCGTAGACGCCCTCGGTGGTGGTGTCCTCGTACTCCCCGGTGAAGGGCCGCTCGGTGCCCGCCAGCCGCAGCACCTGGTACTCGAGGGGGCTCAGCTGCGCGCGCCACTCCTCGTCGCTCTTCTGGACGGGGTAGCGGCCGGTCTGCTCGGTGGTCACGACCGGTGCAACTCCCGGCGGGGGACGGGTGTTCCGGTTCCTCCCCGCGGTGGCCGCCCTCCTCAGACGACCCGGGCGGTCCCGGCGTAGACGTGCAGCACGGGCACGCCCAGCTCGGCCCGCGCCCGGGAGGCCCAGTCGCGGTGGAAGGTGTCCTCCACGGCGTGCATGCGGGTGACCACGACGACCTCGCGCGCGGGTTGCTCCCCGTCCGCGACGGCCTCGCGCAGCGCCGGCAGCGGGTCCTGCCCGGTGGTGGTGCCGACCGCGTGCAGGCCCGCCTCGTGCATCGACTGCAGGGAGCGCACCAGCGTCTCGCCGGGCTCGGGGTGCTCGGCGTGCCGGCTGCCGCGGACGGTGTCGAGGGCGGCGCGCAGCTCCCCGAGGCTGAGGTGGTCCAGGAGGTCGGCCAGCACGCTGCGGTGGGTGTCGGTGGGCACGAGGACCGTCCAGGCGAGGTCCTCGCCCTCGTGCAGCGCGGCGAGGCGCGCGACGTCGCCCGCGCCCAGGGGTTCCTCCGTCAGGACCACGACCCGCTCCGCCATGCCAGTCTCCTCCGGTGGTGCCGCCGCGCCGTCGGCCCCGACGCTACCGACGCCGCTGCCCGCGCGCCCGGCGGCTGGGGGATGATCGGGGCATGGCTGCTGCAGGAGCGCGCCCGCCGCGCCGGGCCGCCGGCCCCCTCGTCGTGGCGGCGGTGGGCGCCGGTGCCGTCGCGGGTGCCGCCGTCGCGACCACGGGGCTGGCGGCGCTGATCGCCCGGATCGTCGTCACACCGGTGCGGCACCGGCCCGACGACGTGCGGGTCCTCGCGGTGACGGGGGAGACCGTCACGCTGGCCGCCTCCGCGCAGACGCGCGCCCCGGGCCGCTACGGCGTGTGGACCCGCCGCGGGCGCGGGCACCTGCGGGTGGGGGAGGTGCTCGCCGAGCGGGACGGGCGGGTGACGCGGGCGCTGCTGGGCGTGGACCGCGGTGCGGCGGTGCCCGGACGGGCGCGCTGGAACCAGTACTTCCATGAGGGCACGCCGTCCACGGCCCTGGGCATCGCCCACGAGGACGTGCTCGTGCGCTCGGAGGTGGGGGACCTGCCGTCCTGGTGGGTGGGCGCGGCACGGGCACCGGGCGCGGCGGGGCCTCCGGTGCCCACGTGCGCGGTCCTCGTCCACGGCCGCGGCGCGACGCGGGAGGAGGCGCTGCGGGCCGTGCCGGTGCTGCACCGCGCCGGCCTGGACGTCCTGGTGCCGAGCTACCGCAACGACGCGGACGGCCCGTCCTCACCGGCGGGCCGCTACGGCCTGGGCGACACGGAGTGGCGCGACGTGGAGGCGGCCGTGGAACTGGCGCTGGCGCGCGGCGCGCAGCGCGTGGTGCTGGTGGCCTGGTCGATGGGCGGGGCGATCGTGCTGCAGCTGGTGGCGCAGTCGCCGCTGGCGGAGCGCGTGGCGGCCCTGGTGCTGGACGGGCCGGTGCTGGACTGGTTCGAGGTGCTGGACCACCAGGCCCGCCGGCTGCGCCTGCCGGTGGGGCTGGGCCGGTACGGCCTGCGCCTGCTGGGGCACCCCCAGGCCCGGCGCCTGGTGGGCGTGGACGGGCCGGTGGACCTGCGCCGCATGGACTGGGTGACCCGCGCGGCGGAGCTGCACCTGCCGATCCTGCTGCTGCACAGCGACGACGACGAGGTGGTGCCGTCGGGGCCCTCCCGGCGCCTGGCCGAGGCGCGCCCGGACCTGGTGACGCACGTGCCGAGCAGCGGGGTGCTGCACACCAAGGAGTGGAACCTCGACCCGGCCGCGTGGGAGGCGGCGGTGGTGGCGTTCCTCACGCGGCACGGGGTGCTGACGTCCTGAGGGCCGGTCCCCGGGACCGGCGTCCGGGGGTGGGGCGGCCGTTCGGGTGGAGCGTGCCGCGCGGTGCTCTCCCGGCGCCCGGATCGGGCCGATGCAGGGGACGCGGGCGAACCGGCCCGCGGAACCACGGGCCCCGCCGCACCCGCAGAGGTGTCGTGGGGCGGCCCGGTCACCGATGGGGGAACACGGATGCGCACCACCACCAGGACCGCTGTCGTCGCCGCACTCGTCCTCGGGCTCACCCTGCCCGCGGGCGGCGCGGCGCTCGCCGCGGGCGGGCAGCACGCACAGCGCGGGACCGCCGCCGTCGCGGCCCAGAAGGAGAAGCCGGCCAAGCAGGCGAAGAAGCCCCGCAAGGCCACCGTGAAGTTCACCGCCGGCGGGGTCGTCACGGCCGTCGCCGCGGACGGCCTGACCTTCACCGTCAAGGGCGGCAGGGACAAGGCGCTGCGCGACAAGCCCCTGACGGTGGTCCTCGGCAAGGACGCCCGCGTGCAGCGCGACGACGCGCCCGCGACCCTGGCCGACGTCGTCGTCGGCGACCGCGTCACCGTCCTCGGCACCACGGCCGCCGGTGCCTTCACGGCGGTGCGCGTCAACGCCTCCTCCGCGCAGGCCACGCCCACCCCGGCCCCCACCGAGACCCCGGCCCCCACCCCGGCGCCGAGCGAGACCCCGACCGCGGGGCCGACCCCCACGGCGAGCGCCGCGCCGGCCCTCTGAGCGGGCGCACGGACGGGCGAGGGCCCCGGGGACGCAGCGTCCCCGGGGCCCCCCCCCGTTCCGGTCCCGGCGTCAGCCGGCCTGCGCGGCGGCCTTCTGCGCGCGGATCTGCCGCTTGACGCGCCCGAGCATGCCCGTCATGCCGCGCAGGCGCAGCGGGCTGATCGCCGCGGTCAGGCCCAGGCGCGCGCACACGTCGTCCGGCACCGCGAGGACCTCCTCGGAGGGCATGCCCTCCAGGCCCTCGCGCAGCACCCCGGCGAAGCCCCGCGTGGTGGGCGCCTCCGGCGGCGCGGAGAAGTGCAGGTGGGTGCGGTCCGCGTCGTCGATCTCGACGCTGACGAACACCGGCGACTGGCACTCCTCGACCTTCTCCAGCAGCTCCGGGTGCCCCTCCAGGCGCGCCGGCAGCGCCGGCAGCCCGTCGGAGTACTCCAGCAGCAGCTTCAGCCGGTCGCGCTCGGAGACGGAGTGGAACTCCTCCACGATCTCCGCGAACTTCGGCGACAGGCCCTCGGTGTCCGGCCCGGTCAGGTTCACCATCACTTCCCACCCTTCTGCGGGGCCTCGCCGGGCGCCTCGCCCACGGCGATCGGCACCCGCACCGTGTTGCCCCACTCCGTCCAGGAGCCGTCGTAGTTGCGGACCCTGCCGAACCCCAGCAGGTGGGTCAGCACGAACCACGTGTGCGAGGAGCGCTCGCCGATGCGGCAGTAGGCGATGACCTCCTCGTCGGGGGAGAGGCCCTTCTCCTGCTGGTAGATCGCCTCCAGCTCGGCGCGGGCCTTGAAGCTGCCGTCATCGGCGGCCGCGCGCGCCCACGGCACGGACTGGGCGCCGGGGATGTGCCCGCCGCGCAGGGTGCCCTCCTGCGGGTAGTCGGGCATGTGGGTGCGCTCGCCGGTGTACTCCTGCGGGGAGCGCACGTCGACCAGCGCCCCGCCGAGGTGGGCGAGCACGTCCTCCTTGAACGCGCGGATCGGCGCGTCCCGCCGCTCCACGACCGGGTACTCCGTCGCGGCGGGCTCGGGCACGTCCCGGGTGAGCTCGCGCTCCTCGGCGATCCACTTGGAGCGGCCGCCGTCGAGCAGGCGCACGTCCTCGTGGCCGAAGAGGGTGAACACCCACAGCGCGTACGCGGCCCACCAGTTGTTCTTGTCGCCGTAGATCACGACGGTGGTGTCGCGGGAGATGCCCTTGGCGGACATCAGGCGGGCGAAGCCCTCGCCGTCGACGTAGTCGCGGGTGACGGGGTCGTTGAGGTCGGTGTGCCAGTCGACCTTCACCGAGCCGGGGATGTGCCCGGTGTCGTAGAGCAGGACGTCCTCGTCGCTCTCGACGACGACGAGGCCCTCGTCACCGAGGTGCTCGGCGAGCCAGGAGGTGGTGACGAGCCGCTCCGGGGAGGCGTACTCGGCGAGCTTCGCGTCGGGGTCGTGGGGCAGGGCCACGGATGTCCTCCGGTGTCGTCGTGCTGGTCTCGTGCTGGTCCTCGTCCTGCTGACGTGCGGCAACACCACGACGTGCCCTGGCGTTCCCCGCGCGCCGAGTGTCCCAGACCGCGGGCCCTGCGCGCGCCGCCCGCGCCCGGCCCCGTGCGGGGCCCGGCCCGGCCGCAGGCCCGCGCGGGCGAGGCGGGGGCGTCCCGGGGCGGGGCGCGGGTGCGCCTACGCTCGACGGGTGACCGCCGTCGACCGCGCCCCCGCGGCCCGCCTCGCCGACCGCGACCCCCACGTCGAGCCGGGCCGGCTCGTCGCCGAGCTGGTGCCGCCGCCCCGCTTCCGGGACGTGCGCTTCGGCACCTACGTGCCCGACCCGGCGCAGCCCTCGCAGGCCGAGGCGGTGCGGCGGCTCGGCGCCTTCGGGCAGGAGGTCGCCGCGGGCCGCCGCGCGGGCGGGGGCGGCCTGCTGGGCTTCCTGCGCCGCGGGCGCGGCGAGGAGCCCGGGAGCTCGGGGCGCTACCTCGACGGCGGCTTCGGCGTCGGCAAGACCCACCTGCTGTCCTCGCTGTTCCACCAGGTCGCCACCGAGGGCGGGCGCCCCGCGGCGTACGGCACCTTCGTGGAGTACACCAACCTCGTGGGTGCGCTCGGCTTCGCCCCGGCGGTGCAGGCGCTGTCCGGCAACGCGCTGGTGTGCATCGACGAGTTCGAGCTGGACGACCCGGGCGACACCGTGCTGATGTCCCGCCTGATGCGGGAGCTGGTGGACGCCGGGGTGAAGCTGGCGGCCACGTCGAACACCCTGCCCGACGCGCTGGGTGAGGGGCGCTTCGCGGCGCAGGACTTCCAGCGGGAGATCCAGGCCCTCGCCTCGCAGTTCGAGGTGCTGCGCGTGGACGGGGAGGACTACCGCCACCGCGGCCTGGCGCCCGCGCCGGACCCGCTGGCCCCCGAGCAGGTGGCCGAGGTGGCCCGCACGCACCCCGGCGCGACGTGCGACGTGTTCGCGGACCTGCAGGCGCACCTGGCGCGGGTGCACCCCAGCCGCTACGGGGCGATGGTGGAGGGCGTCTCCCTGGTGTGCCTGCGGGACGTCACCACGGTCGCGGACGACGTGGTGGGGCTGCGGCTGGTGGTGCTGGCCGACCGGCTGTACGACCGCGACGTGCCGGTGGTGGCCTCCGGGGTGCCGTTCGACGCGCTGTTCACCGAGCGGCTGCTGACGGGCGGCTACCGCAAGAAGTACCTGCGGGCCGTCTCGCGGCTCTCGGCCCTGGCCCGCAACGGCGCAGCCCTGCGGGGCTGAGCCGCCGCGGGCGGCGCCGAGCGCTCAGTCCCACTCCGTGGGCAGGGACCGGTCGCGGTGGTGCGCCAGGACCGTCTCCAGCTCTGCGGGCAGCACCCGGCCCAGCGACAGCGGCGGCAGCTCGTCGATGCCGAACCAGCCGACCTCCAGGGTCTCCAGCGCCTGCGGGGCCTGCGGGGGCCCGGCGGGCTCGCAGAGGAAGAACAGCTTGTGCACGGCCACCGGCAGCGGTGGGGTGTGCCCGCGGGCGTCGCGGTCCCACACCGCGACCAGCTTGACGGCCCGCACCGGGTGGCCGGTCTCCTCCAGCACCTCCCGCTCCGCGGCCTGCCCCGGCCGGTCGCCCGGGTCCGCCCAGCCGCCCGGCAGGGACCACAGGCCGTCGCTGCGCTCGCGCATGAGCAGGAACCGCTCGGACCCGTCGATCACCGCGGCGCGCACGTCGACCTTCGGGGTGGCGTAGCCGCTGTCGCGCCCCAGCTCCAGGAGCAGCTCCTCCCGGGGCAGGCCCGACTGGGCGCTGAGGATCTCCGCGGCCAGTTCCCCCATCAGGCGGTACCGGGAGGTGTCGTAGTCCTTGGCGGGGTTCCCCACGGTGAACGCCAGGCCGGACTGCGCCAGCCCGGCGAGCAGCACCGCCGCCCGGCGGACCCGCTCGCCGGGCGGCAGGTCCTCGGCGGCGACCTGCCCCGCCTCCTCCGGCGGCGCCGGGACGCCGGGAGGCGTGCTCACGACAGCGCGACGACGGCGACGCCCTGACCGGACAGCCGCACCCCGCCCGCGGTGGGCTCGGCGCCGCCGGGGCCCTCGTCCGTCGTCGCCAGCACCACCCGCGCCGCGGGGGCATCCAGCGGGACCTCCCGCGCGGGGCCGAGGTTCACCACCACCCGGAACCTCCCGCGGTGCACGACGAGCCAGCCGTCGTCACCCTCACCGGAACCCGCTTGCACGTCCACCCGCACGGCGGCCAGGTTCCCGTCGCGCAGGTCCTCCTCCGCGCGCCGCAGGGCGATGAGGTCGCGGTACCAGGTGAGGACGCGCGCGTGCCGCTCCTGCCCCATCTCCTCCCACCGCAGCACCGAGCGCTCACGGGTGGCGGGGTCCTGCGGGTCCGGGACGTCCTCGGCGTTCCAGCCGTGCTCGCCGAACTCCGAGCGGCGGCCCTTGCTGACCGCCGCCCCCAACTCGGGGTCGGGGAAGTCGGTGAAGAACTGCCACGGGCTGCTCGCCGCCCACTCCTCGCCCATGAACACCATCGGCGTGAAGGGGCCCGTCAGGTACAGCGCCGCACCGGCGGCCAGCCGGCCCGGGGAGAGCGCCGCGCCGATGCGGTCACCCACGGCGCGGTTGCCCACCTGGTCGTGGGTCTGCAGGTAGCCGAGGAAGCGGTGCCCGCTGGTGCGCTCGCGGTCCACCTTCTTCCCCCACACCTCGCCGCGGAAGCTGGAGTGCCGCTCCGCGTGCCAGAACGCCTCGGTGAGGGTGGTGGCGAGGACCTCGGGGGAGCCGAAGTCGGCGTAGTAGCCCTGGCGCTCGCCGGTCAGCAGCGCGTGCAGGGCGTGGTGCACGTCGTCGTCCCACTGCGCCGTCATGCCCTGGCCCCCCTCGGCCGTGGGCGTCACCATGACGGGGTCGTTGAGGTCGCTCTCGGCCACCAGCGACAGGGGCCGGCCCAGCTCCGCCGACAGGGCGGCGGTCTCCTCCGCGAGCTGCGCCAGGACGTGCTGCCCGGAGTCGTCCACGAGGGCGTGCACCGCGTCCAGGCGCAGGGCGTCGACGTGGAACTCCCGGAACCAGCGCAGGGCGTTGTCGACGATCCAGCGGCGCACCTCGTGCGAGCCGGTGTCGTCGAGGTTCACCGCCTGCCCCCAGGGGGTGTCGTGCTTGTCCGTGAAGTACGGGCCGAACCGCGAGAGGTAGTTCCCGCTGGGGCCGAGGTGGTTGTAGACGCAGTCCAGCGCGACGGCCAGACCCCGTGCGTGGCAGGCGTCCACGAACCGGGCGAAGGCGTGCGGGCCGCCGTAGGGCTGGTGCACCGCGTACGGCGCGACGCCGTCGTAGCCCCAGCCCCAGCGCCCGTCGAACGCCGAGACCGGCAGCACCTCCACCACGTCCACACCGAGGTCGACCAGGTGGTCGAGCCGGGCGGCGGCCGCGTCGAACGTGCCCTCGGGCGTGAAGGTGCCCACGTGCATCTCGTAGAACACCGCGCCCCGCGCGTCGCGCCCGGCCCAGCCGGAGTCGCTCCAGCGGAACGATGCGGTGTCCAGGACGGCGCTCGGGCCGTGCACGCCGTCGGGCTGCCAGCCGGTGCGGGGGTCGGGGGTCGGGTCCCCGCCGTCGATGCGGAAGGCGTACAGGACCCCCTCCGCGGCCGGTCCGCCGGCCTCCTCGTCGCCGATGCCCCACCACCCCGGGCGGGGGTCGTCGGTGCGCCGCATCGGCACCGTCCGGAACCCCTGCCCGTGGTCGACGTCCAGTTCGACGCGCTCCGCGTCCGGAGCCCACACTGCGAAAACCATGGGGCTCACCCTGTCGGAGAAGGCACCGGCCCGCGACCCGGTGCGGGCAGGTGCACGCCGCTCCCGGCGGTCGTGCCGGCGGCCCCGGCCGGGGCGGCGGGCGGCGGTGCCAGCGGTGCGCGCGGAACGGGCGGGCGGGTCGCGGAGGGCAGCCGGGAACCGCCGTAGCGGACCCCGCCGCGGGCCCGGGCGCCGATCGCGAGCCACACGCACACGGCGCGCTCGGCCGCCCACGCCGGCGCCCACAGCGCCGCCGCGGCACCGAACGCCTCCCGCCCGCGGTGCCGCCGCCGGCCCACCTCGGCCACCGCCACCGCCGCACCGGCCGCCAGCGCCGTCGCGGCCGCACCCCGGCGGGGCCGGCGCCACGCCAGCGCGAGCGCGGGCAGCCAGCTCGCCTCCCACAGCAGGCGGCCGGGCTGGGCGAAGTCGTCGTAGGCCTGCCGCACCCGCTGCCCGAGGAAGTGCCGCGTCGTCGGCGGGCGCCGCGTCACGAACAACTCCGGTGCGCGCAGTTCCACCCCGCCGGCCGCGCGGATCGTGCGGAGCATCTGCAGGTTCTCGAACAGCACGTCGCCGTCGTAGCCGCCCGTCGCGCAGAAGGTGCTGCGCCGCAGGCCGAACGTGCCCGGGTAGTCGGCGCCGGCCGCGCGGTTCAGCAGCGTCCGGCCGGTGTCCCAGCGCGCGTGCCACGGCGCGGGGCAGAACACGTTCTGCGGCCGCACCACGTCCGCGCGCTCCAGCAGTCCCGCGATCCGCCGCAGCCCGGCCTCGTCCCAGCGCACGTCGTCGTCGGCCACGACGACGTGCTCGTGCCGGGCCAGGCGCACCCCGGTGACCACCCCGGCCACCTTCCCGTTGCGCCCCGGCCACGGCTCCGGCGGCACGTGACGCGCGCAGGACCCCCACGCCGCCGCGTGCACCGCGAACTCCGCGGGCGCCGAGCCGTCCACAACCGTGACGTCCACCACGCGGGAGAGGGCGCGGAGGTATCCCGTCATCTCCCGCACGGGCCCGTCCGGGCCCCACCGCAGCGGGACCACCACCTCCAGGTCCAGGCGTGCGGACACGTCAGCTCCCGGTGCCGGGCCGCAGCGAACTGCCTCCCGCCTCCCAGCACTCCAGCAGGTGCCGGCCGGCGACGGCGTCCAGCGCCAGGCAGGCCGCGGCGCCGAACAGGACGTCCGCGGCGCGGGCCGGTTCCTGCCGGGCCAGGCCCCCGGCCATGTCGCGCCCGGCGATCTGCTCGTGCACGGCGTCGGCCTCGACGTGCTCGTCGAAGAACCACGTGGCGTCCTCGTCGAAACCCAGCCGTCGCATGCCGTTGCCGTAGAGCCTGTTGGGGATCGAGGACGTCATCTCGAACACCGCGAGGTGGCCGACGATGGCCCCGACGAGGCGGCGGTTCAGCCCGAACATCGACATGGCGTTGGTCCCGGCGAGCGTGGTGGCGGGAACCCGGTCCACGTACGCACCGTAGGTGTCGTCCAGGCCGGCGGCACGCATCGTGCGGGCGAACAGCGCCGCGTGCATGCGGTCGGGGCGCCCGCCGCCGTACTCGTCGGCCTGCACCTCCACGAGCGCGGCCTTGGGCACCCCCGACAGGCGCGGGATGGCCCACGTGTGCGGGTCCGCCTCCTTCAGGTGGTACACCGAGCGGTGCACCAGGAACTCCCGGAACTGCTCCAGGGAGGCGGTGCGGCACAGGTGGCGCGACAGCGGGGGACCGGTGTCCTCCGCGGCCATCGTGAACAGCGTCTCGGCGACGTCCCGGGCGTCCGCCTCGGGAACCTCCACCAGCTCCCGCAGCGCGCGCTCGAACCCCGCCTCCAGGACCCGCCGCGCCGCGATGAGGTCGAGGTCCCACTCCCAGGCGTCGTCCACGCCGCGCAGGCCGCGGTAGTGCAGCTCGTACAGCAGGGTGAGGCTGAGCTGGACGTCCTCGTCGGTCACGACGTCGTCACAGGCGACGGCGATCCGCGCGAGCGCGGCGAACTCGCCGTCCTCGTGGGCGCGGCTGCCGCTCAGGACGGCCAGGAGGGCGGAGCTGAGGGGCCCGCGCGCGGCGGGCAGCGGCATGCGGGGGGCCGTCGCGTGCGCGGGATCCGGCAGGACGGCAGGCATCTCGGGAACGGCGGACGCGGGCAGGGTCGCGGTCATCGAAACGTCGTTCTCCTTCTGCGCAACTGCGACGGGTACGTCATTGTCTGAGCATGGACGAGTTCTCCGATGCGGCAACCGCACCCGCGGGCAGGGACGAGCAGGTGACCATCTCGGTGTGCCCGGACGGCCCGCTGCTGGTGCGCGGCCCGGCGCGCATCGTCGACGCCGAGGGTGAACCGGTGCAGCGCCGCAGGGCGACGGTCGCGCTGTGCCGCTGCGGGCGCTCGGGCATCGCGCCGTACTGCGACGGCGCGCACAAGGTGCGCGGCAGGGTGGGCGCGCAGCGCCGGGTCCCGGAACAGGGGAGCGGTTCCCCGCAGGAGCGGGGTCTGCCGCGGGGCTGACGGACGCCGGCGCGCCCCGCCGGACCCGGGAACCCCACCGCGGGGCGGGGCAGGAACACGCCGGGTGGGGCGCGGGTCCGCCGGGCGCTCAGGCGCCCTCGCGCACCGGGACCTCAGGCGCCGTCGCGCACCGAGACCGCGCCGTCGCGGCCCAGCGCGACCACCACGCCGCGGCGCTGGCCGGGATCGGCCGGTGGGCGCACCACCACGGGCAGGCGCACCTCCGGCCAGCAGATGCCGTGCACCCGCACCAGCGAGGCCGGTGGCCGGGCGATGCGGAACTCCGCGCCCGTGGTGCCTGCGTGCCGCGCCACGTCGAGCAGCGCCCGCACGGAGGCGCTGTCGAAGAAGATCGCCTCCCGCAGGTCGACGACCGTGGTGCTGGACCCCGCAAGCGCGCACGTCAGCGCGTCGGAGAAGGCGGTGGCGTTGCCGGAGTCGACCTCGCCCGTGACGCGCACGGTGGTCACCACACCCGACGGGGGGTCGCCGGCGCGGGCCGCGGCCCGGCGGTCGAAGTGCACCTCGAGGCAGTCGCGGTCCACCCGGTGCCGGCGGCTGCGCGGGCCGCTGGGCCGCAGGGCCCCCGGGACGTGTGCGGACCGTGCGGGGACCGGGGTGCGGCGAGCCGACGACGACGCTGTCATGACGGGCTCCTGGGGCCGGTGGCCGGTACCCGGCCGTGCCCCCGACTATAGGTACCGCGCCCGTCGCGGCAACTCGGCGCCGACGGCGCCCGCCGTCGCGGACGAGCAGCGCCACGGGCAGCCCCTCCAGCAGCTCCGCGAGGCGCACGCCGCCACCGGGGACCGTCGTGCCCGTCAGCACGCAGCGCCAGGTGCCCTCGGGCAACGCCAGGGTGTGCTCGCCCCAGCCGCCGTTGCGCTCCAGCGCCACCGGCAGGCGCGTCGCGACGGCCACGACGTGCGTGCCCAGGCCGTCCCCGCGCGCCACCGCCACCGCGTTGCCGGTGCTCGTGGGCACCGGCGCGTACGCGGCCTGCGGCCCGAGGAACCACTCCGGGTGCTCCCGGCGCAGGCGCAGCGCCCGGGAGGTGACGAGGAGCTTCTCGTCGGAGAGGTCCGCCGGGGCGCGACCGGCGTCCAGCTCCGCCAGGCGCCGCTCCCGCTCCGCGTAGTCCACCGGGCGGCGGTTGTCGGGGTCAACCAGCGACAGGTCGACCAGCTCGCTGCCCTGGTAGACGTCCGGCACACCGGGCATCACCAGCTGCAGCAGCTTCTGGCCGAGCACCGCCGTGCGCGTGGACCCCGCCAGGGAGGCCACGAACGCCCCCACCTGCTCCCGGATCGCCGGGTCCCCGAGGATCCCCTCGGCGAAGCGCCGCACCGCCGTCTCGTACGCCTCGTCGGGCGCCGTCCACGTGGTGTGGTCCTTCGCCTCGCGGGTGGCCTTCTCCAGGTACGCGACCAGCCGCTCCGCGCTGATCGGGCCACCGGCCCCCCACGTCCCCACGACCGTCTGCCAGATGAGGACCTCGGTGCGGGTGTCGAGCTCCGCCTCGCGGTGCGGACCGGCCGCCTCCCGCCACGCCGACAGGGCCTGGTGCCACTCCTCGTGGCGCTCCGAGAGCCCCGACAGCTGCGCGCGCACGTCCTCGCTGCGCTTGGTGTCGTGGGTGGACAGGGTCGTCATCGTCGCCGGCCAGTCGCGGGCCAGGCGGGCGGAGTAGGCGTGGAACTCCTCGGGAGCCACCCCGAAGCGGGCGGGCTCCCCACCGACCTCGTTGAGGGAGGACAGCCGGAACCAGCGGTAGAACGCGGTGTCCTCCACGCCCTTGGCCATCACGGGGCCGCAGGTCTGCTGGAAGCGCACCACGAACTCGGCGCGCCGGGCCGTGGACCCGCTCTCGCCCGCGGTGTCGGCGGTGCCCAGCCCCAGGGCGAGGTCCACCACCACGTCGAGGGTGTCGTGCCGCTCCGCCGGCAGGTGGTGCCTGGCCCGCTCCGCGGCCGCGCGCAGCACCCGCTCGGACTCCGCCGGCGCCGGCTCGCCCGGCACCACGTAGGCGCGGTAGCGGTCCATCGCGACCAGCAGCTCCACGACGGACTCGTGCAGCCCCCGCCGGGTGTGGTCGCGCAGGTCCACGTCGGCGTGGCAGATGTCCACCAGCAGGTCCACCAGGCGGTGCACCTCCGCGTAGAGGCCGTGCTCCACGACCTCCCGCTTGGCCTTGTCGACGACCTCGTGGAAGTCGGAGGTCTCACCGGTGAGCGTGGCGTAGTGGGCCAGCAGGGGAGCGGCGCCCGCGGGGTCGAGGAACAGCCCGCCCACCACGTGCAGCGCGTCGTAGCCGGTGGTGCCGTCGCAGGCCCAGTCCTCCTCCAGCGTCTCGTCGCCCTCCACGATCTTCTCCACGACCACCCAGGCGCCGCCGTCGCCCCGGTCGGTGGCCGCGCGCAGCCGGCGCAGGTAGCCGGCGGGGTCGGCCAGCCCGTCGGGGTGGTCGATGCGCAGCCCGTCGAGCTGGCCGGCGTGAAGCAGCTCCAGCAGCAGCTCGTGGGTGGCGTCGAACACCTCCTCGTCCTCCACGCGGATCGCCGCGAGGGTGTCGACGTCGAAGAAGCGGCGGTAGTTCAGCTCCTCGTCCGCGACCCGCCAGTGCGCCAGGCGGTACCACTGCCGGTCCACCAGCTGCGGCAGCGGCAGGTGCTCCGTGCCCGGGCGGACGGGGAAGACGTGCTCGTAGTATCGCAGCAGCGGCTCGGGGCCGCCGGTGTCCAGCGAGAGCTCCCCGGCCGCCAGCACCTGGCCGATGCGCCCGCCCAGCACGGGGACGAGCAGCGCCCGGTCCGGCACGGACCAGTCCACGTCGAACCACTTCGCGAAGGGCGAGTGCGGTCCCTCCCGCATGACCGACCACAGCTGGCGGTTGTCCGACGCGGGGGTCGGCACCGCCATGTGGTTGGGCACCACGTCGGCCACCGCGGCCAGGCCGTACCCGGCCAGCGCCTTCGTCAGCCGGTCGAACGCCTCGCGCCCGCCCGCCTCCGGGTTCAGCCGGGAGTGGTCGACCACGTCGTAGCCGTGGGTCGAGCCCTTCGTCGCGGCCAGGACCGGGGACAGGTAGGCGTGGGAGACCCCGAGGGAGCCCAGGTAGGCGGCGCGCGCGGCGGCGTCGTCGAACGTGAAGGCCGACTGGATCTGGAACCGGTAGGTGCCGGTGGGCACCACCCGCTCGCGGCGCCCGGAGCCCTCCGCCGCGCTCACGCCTGCACCGCCGGCCGGCGCGCGAGGACGGTGATCGAGCGTGACGCCACGGGCAGCTCCGTGCCCGGCCCGAAGGCCGTCTCGTCGGTGAAGATGTTGACGACGCCCACCTGGTCGTCGGCGGTGTCGAGGCGCAGGTGCCAGTCCTCGCCGTAGGCGGCCTCCGGCAGCGTGAACGTCACGTCCTCGTGCCAGGGGTTGAAGAGGATCAGGAAGGAGTCCCCGACGATGCGCTCCCCGCGCCGGTCCGGCTCCGGGATCGCCTCGCCGTTGAGGAACACCATCACGCAGCCCCGGGAGGGGGCGGACCAGTTCTCGTCGCCCATCGGCTCACCCGAGGGGGCGAACCACTGGATGTCGGCCACGCCGGCGCCCTGGGCCTGCCCGCTGAAGAAGCGCCGACGCTGGAACACCGGCTCGGTGCGGCGCAGCGCCACGATCCGCTTGGCGTACGCCAGCAGCTCCTCCTGCGTGCCGTCGAGCTTCCAGTCGATCCAGGAGATGTCGTTGTCCTGGCAGTAGGCGTTGTTGTTGCCGCCCTGGGTCCGCCCCAGCTCGTCGCCGTGGAGGATCATCGGCACGCCCTGGCTCAGCAGCAGCGCGGTGAGCATGTTGCGCTGCTGGCGGGCCCGCAGGGCGATGATGCCGTCGTCGTCCGTCGGGCCCTCCGCCCCGCAGTTCCAGGAGCGGTTGTGGCTCTCCCCGTCCGCCCCGCCCTCGCCGTTGGCGTCGTTGTGCTTGTCGTTGTACGAGACGAGGTCGCGCAGGGTGAAGCCGTCGTGGGCGGTGACGAAGTTGATGCTGGCGATGGGCTTGCGGCCGGTGTGCTCGTAGAGGTCGCTGGAGCCGGCGATCCGGCTGGCGAACTCCGCGAGGGCCTGGGGCTCGCCGCGCCAGAAGTCGCGGACGGTGTCGCGGTACTTGCCGTTCCACTCCGTCCACAGGGGCGGGAAGCCGCCGACCTGGTAACCGCCCTCGCCCACGTCCCACGGCTCGGCGATCAGCTTGACCTGGGAGACCACCGGGTCCTGCTGCACGATGTCGAAGAAGGCCGAGAGGCGGTCCACCTCGTGGAACTGCCGGGCCAGGGTCGCCGCGAGGTCGAAGCGGAAGCCGTCGACGTGCATCTCCTGCACCCAGTACCGCAGCGAGTCCATGATCAGCTGCAGGACGTGCGGGGAGCGCATGAGCAGGCTGTTGCCCGTGCCGGTGGTGTCGTAGTAGTGCGCCTGGTCACCGTCGACGAGCCGGTAGTAGTTGGCGTTGTCGATGCCGCGGAAGCACAGGGTCGGGCCCATGTGGTTGCCCTCGGCGGTGTGGTTGTAGACCACGTCCAGGATGACCTCGATGTCGGCCTCGTGCAGCGCCCGCACCATCGTCTTGAACTCCTGCACCTGCTGGCCGCGCTGGCCGGCGGAGGAGTAGGCGTTGTGCGGGGCGAAGAAGCCGATCGTGTTGTAGCCCCAGTAGTTCGACAGGCCCTTCTCCACCAGGTGGGTGTCCTGCACGAACTGGTGCACCGGCATCAGCTCCACCGCGGTGACGCCCAGCTCCTTCAGGTGCTGGATCATCGCCGGGTGCCCGAGGCCCGCGTAGGTGCCGCGGATGTCCTCGGGGATGTCGGGGTGCAGCTGGGTCAGGCCCTTGACGTGGGCCTCGTAGATCACGCTCTCGTGGTACTCGTGCCCCGGGCGGCGGTCGTTGCCCCAGTCGAAGAACGGGTTGACGACCACCGAGAGCATCGTGTGCCCGGCGCTGTCCTGGTCGTTGACCTTCCCCGTCTCCAGGAAGTGGTAGGAGAAGAGCGACTCGTGCCCGTCCACCTGGCCCTCGACCGCCTTGGCGTACGGGTCCAGCAGCAGCTTCTCGGGCTGGCAGCGGTGACCCGCGGCGGGGTCGAAGGGGCCGTGCACCCGGTAGCCGTACCGCTGCCCGGGCTGGACCGCGGGCAGGTAGGCGTGCCAGACGAATCCGTCGACCTCCGGCATGTCGATCCGCGTCTCGGCGCCGTCGTCGCCGACGAGGCAGAGCTCGACGCGGTGGGCCGCCTCGGAGAACAGCGCGAAGTTGGTGCCGGCCCCGTCGTACGTGGCGCCCAGCGGGTAGGGCCGTCCCGGCCAGATCTGCATCCCTCGTGCTCCTCCGTGCTCGTTGCGGGCCCCCGGCCCCGTGCGGGCCCGCCCCCGGGGCCGGCCGGCGCGGCCCCGGGGGCTTCCGTCGATCCCGGTCATTGTTGCGGTACGGGCGTCGGCGCACGACCGGAGGTCCGGTGCTCCCCTGGAGGGGCGGGCGGGCAGCGGGACGAGCGCTGCCCCGCGGGGGAGGGCGAGGTCGCCGCGGCGGGGTGGGTGCGACGCGCGCCGGGCGGTGCCCGTGAACGCCGAAGGCCCGCTCCCCGTGGGGGAGCGGGCCTTTCGTGTGGGCGATACTGGGATCGAACCAGTGACCTCTTCCGTGTCAGGGAAGCGCGCTACCGCTGCGCCAATCGCCCGGTCGAGCGGAGCACCCGTCGCAGGTGTCCGGCCGAGGTGGAGACGGGATTCGAACCCGTGTACACGGCTTTGCAGGCCGTTGCCTCGCCTCTCGGCCACTCCACCGTCGAGGCTCGTGCCTCTGAAGCTCGCGCCTCCGAGCGGACGACGGGACTCGAACCCGCGACCCTCACCTTGGCAAGGTGATGCGCTACCAACTGCGCTACGTCCGCATGCTTTCCGCCGGTGGAACTCCTCGTTCCGTTCCCTGCGGTGCGAGAAGAACAGTAGCCGACGTCCGGGGGTGCGGTCCAACCGCCCCCCCTCCGGCGCCCGCCGGAGGGGGGGCGGCCACCGTCAGCGCCAGAGCAGGTCGGGCCCCAGGTCCGCCACCGTGCGCGCCCCGCACAGGCCCATCGCCATCCGCAGCTCCGTGTCCAGCATGTGCACCGAGGCCAGCGCGCCCTCGCGGCCCGCCGCCGCGAGGCCCCAGAGGTAGGGCCGGCCGACGAAGACCGCGTTCGCGCCCAGGCACAGCGCCTTCAGCACGTCCGTGCCGCGCCGGATGCCGGAGTCCACGACGACGGGCACGCGGCCGCCGACCTCCGCGGCCACGGCCGGCAGCGCCACCGCGGTCGGGACCACCGTGTCGAGGTTGCGGGCGCCGTGGTTCGACACCCACACCGCCGCCGCGCCGTGGTCGACCGCGCGGGCGGCGTCGTCCGCGCGCACCACCCCCTTGACGATCACGGGCAGGTCCGTCAGCTCGGCCAGCCAGGTGATGTCCTCCCACGTCAGCGTCGGGTCCAGCCGCTCCACGTAGACCCGGCGGTGGGCCGGCAGCTCCTCCTCCCGGCGCGGCGTCAGCGCGGGGAGGTTGGCGAACGTCATGCCCTCGGGCAGGCGGACGCTGCGGCGCCGGTCGGTGTCCCGCGCGCCCAGCACCGGGGTGTCCACGGTCACCACCAGGCCCGTGTAGCCCGCCGCGGCGGCACGGCGGGCCAGGCTCGCCGTCAGGTCCCGGTCGCGGCGCACGTAGAGCTGGAACCACAGCGGCGCGCTCGCGGCGGCCGCCACGTCCTCCATCGACGTGGTGCCCAGGGTGCTCTGCACGTACAGCGCACCGGCCTCCCCGGCGGCGGAGACGACTCCCAGCTCCCCGTCGGGGTGCCAGATCCGGTGGCTGGCGGCGGGGGACAGGCCCACGGGTGTGGCCAGGCGCTGCCCGAGCAGCTCCACGGAGGGGTCGATCCCGTCGACACCCACGAGGCAGTGCGGCGCGAGGCGGATCGAGCCCCACGCCTCCTCGTTCCAGGCCAGGCTGCGCTCGTCGCCGCTGCCGCCCTCGAGGTAGTCCCACATCTCCTGGCCGAAGGCGCCCGAGCGCAGGCGCGCCAGGGCGAGGTCTCGCAGCTCCCGGACGTTGAGCGCAGGGTTCGGCTGCGGCTCCACGGGAGCGGGGGTGGTGTCCGTCATACCCCGTCAGTACCAGAGAAGCGGGCACGGCGGGCGCGATCACCCCACCGGACGCGGACACCCCCCGCCGGAACCACCCGGGCGGAGGAGCCGTCCGGGTGCGGCGGGGGGTGTCCGTCGCGGTGCGCGCCGGGCCGGGGGCCGGTGCGCCGGGGGTCAGGAGACCAGGCGGCTCACCAGGTCGTCGAGGTCCAGGTGGCGCGTCTCGCTGCCCGGGGGCACGAGGGCGTCGGCGCGGCGCAGGAAGCGGCGCACGTCGGCCTCGTCCGCCTCCAGCTCGGCGTTGCCGTCGGGCGAGGACAGCCGCAGCAGCACGCGCGGGAAGCCGTCCGCGCTGTCCTGGCACGGCTGGACCTGCACGTCGCCGGCGCCCGCGGGCCGCAGGAGGCCCTCGCGCAGCAGGTCCCGGGCGAAGACCCACTCCACGTCGGCGTCACCGCCGTGGAAGAGGGCGTGGATGGCGTAGGGGTCGTCGGCGCCGTAGTGCAGGCTGGCCGGCACCGGGACGGCGGTTCCGCCGGCCGTCCGGAGGCGCAGCGACACGTCGACGTCGACCTCGGTCTTCCGGTGGGGCAGCGAGGGCACGTCGGCCTCCCATTGGATTCCGTCAAGATCGGCCGCCGACGGGCTTCGGCGACCGTGCCGAGCAGATTCCCCTTCCGGGGACCGGTGAAACATCCCCCGGTGCACGTCATGCTAGACGCCCGGCGGACGGGTGGACGCCGAAACGCTGACCTACCCTGGGCGCATGGAGCACCCCGGGCGCACCTCCCCGCCGGGAGGCGCGGTGCGCCCGGCCCGGCACACCGCGCAGGAGGCGCCCGCCCGCCGCCCGGAGGCACCGCAGGACGGGCCGCACGGGCTCCCGCACCCCGGGCCGGCACCCGCGGCCGCCCCGCACGTGCACCGCTGGACGCGCTGGCGCGCAGCCCTGCACGCCCGGCGCGAGCACATCCGCTCCGACCCGCGCACCAACCACCTCTGGCGGGTCGCCGTGGCCGTCGCCGGGAGCGCCGTCACCGCCCTCGGCCTCGTCCTGGTGCCGCTGCCCGGGCCGGGCTGGCTGATCGTCCTCATCGGCCTGGCGGTGCTGGGCTCGGAGTTCCACTGGGCCCGGCGCACCCACCTCTTCGCCCGCCGGCACGTCCACGCCTGGACGGCGTGGGTCGCCGCCCGCTCCTGGACCGTCCGGCTGCTGCTGGGCGCGGCGACGGCCTGCCTGGTCGCCGCGACGGCGTGGGGGTGGCTGGCCTGGCAGGGGGTGCCGGGCTGGGTGCCCCTCCTGGTCGCCACCGAGCTGCGGCGCCTGCCCGGCGTCGGGTGAGGCCGCGCCCGGCGCGGCGCCCGGCGGACCCCGTCGTGAGCGCCCCCGGGGACCGGGTATGGTTGCTCCTGCCGGTCGCGGTCGACGAGTTCGTCGGGCGCGCAGCTCCGGGCGATTAGCTCAGTGGTAGAGCACCTCGTTCACACCGAGGGGGTCACTGGTTCGAACCCAGTATCGCCCACACCGCACCTCAGCAGGAGTGCACATGCCCCTCTCAGGCACGCTCCTCCGGATCCACCTCTTCCCCGTGAAGTCCATGGACGGCGCACCCGTCGACGAGGTCCGGGTCGAGCCCGCAGGCCTCGTGGGGGACCGCGGCTGGGCCGTGGTCGACACCACCGGGCGCCCGCTGCGCACCAAGGACCACCCCGCCCTCGCCACCTGCCTCGCGCGCGCCACCCCCACCGGGCCCGAGCTGCTCCTGCCAGGCGCCGGCAGCCCCGTGCCCGCCGCCGCCGCGGGCCCGCACCTGGCCGCGCTGCTGGGCACCGGCCCGCTGGACGTGCGGCCGCAGCCCGGGGGCGCCCGCCAGGTCGCCGCCGTGCACGTCGTCGCCCTCGCCGACCTCGGCACCGCCCCCGGCGGGACCCGCGCCAACCTCCTGCTGGACCTGCCCGGGGGTACGGCGGGACGGGCCGGCTCCCGGCTGCGCATCGGGGACGTGGAGCTGCACCTGGACGCCCCGCCGCGGCACTGCGCCGGGGTCCACGCCTCCGTGCTGCGCCCCGGCACCGTCCGGACCGGGGACGACGTCGTCCTGCTGGAGGCCCCACCGGCGGCGGCGGCCGGGCGGACGCGCCGGGAACGCGGCTGAGCCGGCGCCGGGGCGGTGGATAGCATCGCCGGAGCGGCCGTCCCCCGGCCGCCGAGCGGATCCCGCTGACCGTCCCGTCCCGGAGGCCTCCCGTGCCCGCGCTGCTCACCGTCACCTCCGCCGGCTCCGCGCACCAGGTGGAGCCCGGGACGACGGCGGGGCAGCTCCTCGCCGGGCAGCACCCCGACGAGCGCGACATCGTCGTCGCCCGCGTCAACGGTGAGCTGCGCGACCTCGACGCCGTGCTCGCCGAGGGCGACGACGTCGAGCCCGTGCGCGCCGGTGAGCCGGACGGGCTGAGCGTCCTGCGCCACTCCGCCGCCCACGTCCTCGCCCAGGCCGTGCAGCAGCACTTCCCCGGCGCCAGGCTCGGCATCGGCCCCCCGGTGCGCGACGGCTTCTACTACGACTTCGACGTGGACACCCCCTTCACCCCCGAGGACCTCAAGACCCTCGAGCGGACGATGCAGCGCATCGTGAAGGAGGGACAGGGTTTCCGCCGACGCGTCGTGACCGACGCCGAGGCCCGCGAGGAGCTCGCCGCCGAGCCCTACAAGCTGGAGCTCATCGGCCTGAAGGGGCCGGGCGCCGCGGAGGCCGCCGAGGGCGCCTCCGTGGAGGTCGGCGCCGGCGAGCTGACCGTCTACGACAACCTCCGCCGCGACGGCTCCGTGGCCTGGAAGGACCTCTGCCGCGGCCCGCACGTGCCCACGACCCGGTTGCTGGGCAACGGTTTCGCCCTCACCCGCTCCGCCGCCGCGTACTGGCGGGGCAGCGAGAAGAACCCGCAGCTGCAGCGCGTCTACGGCACCGCCTGGCCCAGCAGGGAGGAGCTCAAGGCCTACCAGGAGCGCCTCGCCGAGGCCGAGCGCCGCGACCACCGCCGCCTCGGCTCCGAGCTGGACCTGTTCTCCTTCCCCGACGAGATCGGCTCGGGCCTGGCGGTCTTCCACCCCCGCGGCGGCGTCATCCGCAAGGAGATGGAGGACTACTCCCGCCGCCGCCACGAGGAGGGCGGCTACGAGTTCGTCTACTCCCCGCACATCACCAAGGGCCACCTGTTCGAGGTCTCCGGCCACCTCGACTGGTACCGCGAGGGCATGTTCCCCGCCATGCACCTCGACGCGGACCTCGCCGAGGACGGGACCGTGCGCAAGCCCGGGCAGGACTACTTCCTCAAGCCGATGAACTGCCCCATGCACAACCTGATCTTCCGCTCCCGGGGCCGCTCCTACCGCGAGCTGCCGCTGCGGATGTTCGAGTTCGGGACCGTGTACCGCTACGAGAAGAGCGGTGTCGTGCACGGCCTGACCCGCGTGCGCGGCATGACCCAGGACGACGCGCACATCTACTGCACCCGCGAGCAGATGCACGCCGAGCTCACCGGGGTGCTGGACTTCGTCCTGGGCCTCCTGCGCGACTACGGCCTGGAGGACTTCTACCTGGAGCTGTCCACCAAGGACCCGGCCAAGTACGTCGGCTCCGACGAGGTGTGGGACGAGGCCACCCGAACCCTCCAGGAGGTCGCCACCGCCTCCGGCCTGGAGCTCGTGCCCGACCCCGGTGGCGCGGCGTTCTACGGCCCCAAGATCTCCGTGCAGGCGCGGGACGCCATCGGCCGCACCTGGCAGATGTCCACGATCCAGCTCGACTTCAACCTCCCCGAGCGCTTCGGCCTGGAGTACACCGCCCCCGACGGCACCAAGCAGCGGCCCGTCATGATCCACCGGGCGCTGTTCGGGTCGATCGAGCGGTTCTTCGGCCTCCTCACCGAGCACTACGCGGGCGTCTTCCCGCCGTGGCTGGCCCCGGTGCAGGTCGTCGGCATCCCCGTCGCCGACGCCCACGTGGAGCACCTGCAGCAGGTCGCCGCGACCCTGCGCGAGCACCGCATCCGCGTGGAGGTCGACGCCTCCGACGACCGGATGCCGAAGAAGATCCGCACCTGGACCAAGCAGAAGGTGCCGTTCCTGCTCATCGCCGGGGAGGAGGACGTCGCGGCCGGCGCGGTGTCGTTCCGCTTCCGCGACGGCAGCCAGGACAACGGCATCCCCGTCGAGGACGCGGTGCGCCGCATCGTCGCCGCCGTCGAGTCCCACGCGCAGGTCTGATGGCGCAGCCGGATCCCACCGGGCACCCCCCGCTGGAGCCCGCCTCGGCGCTGGCGGGGGAGGCCGACGGTTTCGAGCGGTTGTGGACCCCCCACCGCCTCGCGTACATCAAGGGCGAGCGCAAGCCCACCGACCCCGCCGACGCGGCGCAGTGCCCGTTCTGCCGGGCCCGCTCCCTCGACGACGCCGAGGGCCTCGTGGTGCACCGCGGGCGCACCTGCTACGTCGTGATGAACCTCTTCCCGTACAACCCCGGCCACCTGCTCGTCTGCCCGTACCGGCACGTCTCCTCCTACGTCGACCTCGACGCGCAGGAGCTCGCCGAGTTCACCGCCCTCACCCTCGCGGCGTTGCGCACCCTGGCCGCCGCGTCCCGGCCGGCGGGCTTCAACGTCGGCATGAACCAGGGCGAGGTCGCCGGCGCGGGGATCGCCGCGCACCTGCACCAGCACGTGGTGCCGCGCTGGCAGGGGGATGCGAACTTCCTGCCGGTGGTGGGGCGCACCAAGGCGCTGCCCGAGCTGCTGGAGGACACCCGCCGACGCCTCGCCGCGGCCTGGGACACCTCCGGCGCGGACGGCGCGGGGGGCGCGGCCCCCTGATGCTGAACAGGATCGCCAGGGAGGGCCTCTCCCGCCTCCTGCAGCCCCTCGCGCGGCTGCTGCTGCGCCTGGGCGTCACCCCGGACGCGGTGACCGTCATCGGCACCCTCGGCGTCGTCGCCGGCGCGCTGGTGTTCTACCCGCGCGGTGAGCTCCTCACCGGCACCCTCGTCATCACCGCCTTCGTCTTCGCCGACAACCTCGACGGGGTCATGGCCCGCGCCTCCGGCCGCACCGGCCCCTGGGGCGCGTTCCTCGACTCCACCCTCGACCGCTTCGGCGACGCCGCGATCTTCGGCGCCCTGGTGCTGTGGTACGGCCGCGGCGGCGACTCCGGACTCACCGCCGTGCTGGCCCTGGCGTGCCTGGTGCTCGGCAACGTCGTCTCCTACGCCCGGGCCCGCGCCGAGGCCCTCGGCATGCGCGCCGACACCGGCATCGCCGAGCGCGCCGAGCGCCTCGTCGCGGTGCTCGTGGCCACCGGCCTGGTGGGCCTGGGCCTGCCGCGCGAGGTCCTCACCGTCGTCCTGGGGCTGCTGGCAGCCGCCAGCGCCGTGACCGTGGCCCAGCGGGTCCTCGCCGTGCGCCGCCAGGCCCCGGCGGGAGCGGGACGGCCCGCCGCGTGAGGCCGGGCGGCGAGGCGGCGCGCGAGGCGCTCGTCGCGGCGGCGTTCCGGGCCGGCTGGCGGGGCGTGCGGCTGCTGCCCGAGCCCGCCGCGCAGGCCGCCTTCCGCCTCGCCGCGGACGCCGCCTCCCGCCGCGGCGGCGCGGGCGTGGAGCGGCTGCGGGCCAACCTCTCGCGCGCCGCGCCCTCCGCCGGGCCCGCCGAGCTGGACGCCCTCGTGCGGGCGGGCATGCGCTCGTACGCCCGGTACTGGTGCGACGTGTTCCGGCTGCCGTCGTGGAGCGAGGCCCGCACCGTGGACACCGTGCGGACCGCGGGCGAGGCGCCCGTGCGCGAGATCCTCGCCTCCGGGCGCGGCGTCGTCGGGTTCCTCGGGCACCTGGGCAACTGGGACCACGCCGGCGCCTGGTCCCAGCTGCGGCTGGCGCCCGTCGTCACGGTCGCCGAGAGGCTGCGGCCCGCCGCGGTGTACGAGCAGTTCCTCTCCTACCGCCGCCGTCTCGGTATGGAGGTCCTGCCGCTGGGGGAGGCGGCGACGTTCGCCGCGCTGGCCCGCAGGCTGCGGGCGGGGGCGTTCGTGCCGCTGCTGGCGGACCGGGACCTGTCCGCCACCGGCGTGGAGGTGGAGCTGCTCGGGGAGCCGGCGCGGATGGCCGCCGGGCCCGCCGCCCTGGCCCTGGCCACGGGGGCCGCGCTCGTGCCGATCACCGTGCACACCGAGGAGCTGCCCGCGGGCTCGGCCGGGCGGCGCACCGGCGCCCGGCACGGCCTGGTCATCACCTTCGGCCCGGAGGTCCCCGCCCCCGCCGCGGACACCGCCGGCTCCGTGCGGACCGTGGAGACCGCCGGCTCCGCGCGGACCGAGGGCACCGCCGGCTCCGCGCGGACCGAGGGCACCGCCGGCTCCGCGCGGACCGAGGGCACCGCCGGCTCCGCGCGGACCGAGGGCACCGCCGGCTCCGCGCGGACCAGGGCCCGGCAGGAGGCGGTGCGGGCCATGACGCAGGCGTGCGCCGACGCCCTCGGCGCCGCCGTCGCCGCCCACCCGCAGGACTGGCACGTCCTGCAGGCGGTGTTCACGGCCGACCTGGCCCCCGCGCGCCGGAGCCGGCCGTGAGGGTCGGGCTGGTCTGCCCCTACTCCTTCGACGTCCCCGGCGGTGTGCAGGCCCACGTGCGCGACCTCGCCGCGGAGCTGGGGCGCCTGGGGCACGAGGCGTCGGTGCTGGCCCCGGCCGACGACCCCGCCGCGCTGCCCGCCTCCGTCGCCCCCGCCGGGCGGACGCTGGCCGTGCCCTACAACGGCTCCGTGGCCCGCCTCACGTTCGGCCCCGTCGCCGCCGCCCGGGTGCGGCGCTGGCTCGACGAGGGCCGCTTCGACGTCCTGCACCTGCACGAGCCCCTGGCGCCCAGCACGTCGCTGCTGGCGCTGTGGGCGGCCGAGAGCCCCGTCGTGGCCACCTTCCACACCGACAACCTGCGCTCGCGGGCCCTGCAGGTCGTCTCCCCGCTCCTGCGCCCCGTGCTGGAGAAGATCGACGCGCGGATCGCGGTGAGCGAGGAGGCGCGGCGCACCGTGGTCGAGCACGTCGGCGGTGACGCGGTCGTCGTCCCCAACGGCGTCGTCACCGTGCGCTTCGCCACCGCCGCCCCGCGCCCCGGGTGGTCCGGGACGCCCGGGCGTCCCGTGGTGGTGTTCCTCGGCCGCGTCGACGAACCCCGCAAGGGGCTGTCGGTGCTGCTGCGGGCCGTGCCGCTGCTGCGGGCCGCCGTGCCCGGGGTGCGGGTGCTCGTCGCGGGCCGCGGCCGGGCCGAGGCCGTGGCGGCGCTGCCCGCGGCCGACGCCGCCGCGGTGGAGCTGCTCGGAGAGGTCGGCGAGGACGACAAGGCCGCGCTGCTGCGCTCCGCGGACGTCTACGTCGCCCCCCACACCGGCGGGGAGAGCTTCGGCATCGTCCTCGTGGAGGCGATGAGCGCCGCCACCCCCGTCGTCGCCAGCGACCTCGGCGCCTTCCGGCGGGTGCTCGGCGGCGGCGCCGCCGGGCGGCTGTTCGGCGTGCAGGACCCCGCCGCGCTGGCCGCGGCCGTGCTCGACCTGCTCGCCGACCCCGCGGGGCGCGAGCGACTGGGCCGCGCCGGGCAGGCGGCGGCGCTGCGCTACGACTGGTCCGGCGTCGCCCGCGACGTCGTCACCGTCTACGAGACCGTGCTCGGCGCCCGCCCGGCGCGACCGGGCGGCCGGCCGTGACGTGGCTGCCGTGGGCGGCGGTGCTCGCGCTGTGCCTGCTGGCCTGGTACCTGACCTTCACCGCCTCGCGGCTGGACCGGCTGCACCACCGCGTCGAGACCAGCCGGGCGGCGCTGGAGGCCGAGCTCGCCCGCCGCGCCTCGGCCGCCGTGGAGCTGGCCACCTCCGGGCTGCTGGACCCGGCGGCCGCCCTGGTCGTGGCCTCCGCCGCCGCCGCGTCCCTCGACGCCCCGCCGGCGCCCTCACCGCTGCGGCCGCGCGCCCGGCACGGGCCCGGCCGGCACCCGGCCGAGCCGCCCGACGAGGCCCGCTGGCGGCTGGAGACCGACCTCAGCCAGGCCCTCGCCGTGGCGCTGGTGGCGCAGGTGCGCGCCGCCGCGGCCGGCGCCCCGTCGCACGCCGAGCGGGTGGGCCGGCTGCTCGCGGCGTGCCGGCGGGTGGAGCTCGCCCGGCGCTTCCACAACGACGCCGTCGTCCAGGCGCGGCGCCTGCGCGCCAAGCGGGTGGTGCGCTGGTGCCGGCTCGCGGGGCACGCGCGGCTGCCCCGCACCGCCGACTTCGACGACGGCGCGACCCTGACGGCCCCGCCCGCGGGAGAGCGGTCGACCGGGCGGCGTCCGGGGCCTCCCCGCGGCTCCTAGACTGGGGGTGGGCCGTCCCCGCGACGGTTCGGGAACAGGTGGCTGCACGGGGCGCAGCCCACGACGGCTGCCCCCCGGGTGACCGCACCGAGGACTGCGCACCCCGCAGCCCTCCTCCCGGCTGCGCACCCCGCAGCCCCACCGACGGCTGCGGAGATCGCAGCCTCACCGACGGCTGCGGAGATCGCAGCGACGAGACGCGCGAGGTTCAGACGTGAGCACCGAGACCAGCAACGGCACCCCCACACCCGCGGTGGGCGGCGACGCCCCGGCGGTCGGCACGGACCGCGTCAAGCGCGGCATGGCCCAGCAGCTGCGCGGCGGCGTCATCATGGACGTGGTCACCGCCGAGCAGGCCCGCATCGCCGAGGACGCCGGTGCCGTGGCCGTCATGGCGCTGGAGCGCGTGCCCGCCGACATCCGCGCCCAGGGCGGCGTGGCCCGCATGAGCGACCCCGACATGATCGAGAGCATCATCGCCTCGGTGTCCATCCCGGTCATGGCCAAGGCCCGCATCGGGCACTTCGTGGAGGCGCAGATCCTGCAGTCCCTCGGGGTCGACTACATCGACGAGTCCGAGGTCCTCACCCCCGCCGACTACACCCACCACATCGACAAGCACGCCTTCACCGTGCCGTTCGTGTGCGGCGCGACCGGCCTGGGCGAGGCGCTGCGCCGCATCACCGAGGGCGCGGCGATGATCCGTTCCAAGGGCGAGGCCGGCACCGGCGACGTGTCCAACGCCACGACCCACATGCGCACCATCCGCGGCGAGATCAACCGCCTGCGCTCGATGAGCCCCGACGAGCTGTTCGTCGCCGCCAAGGAGCTGCAGGCGCCCTACGAGCTGGTCAAGGAGGTCGCCGAGCGCGGCTCCCTGCCCGTGGTGCTCTTCACCGCCGGCGGCATCGCCACCCCCGCCGACGCGGCGATGATGATGCAGCTCGGCGCCGAGGGCGTCTTCGTGGGTTCCGGCATCTTCAAGTCCGGCAACCCCGTCCAGCGCGCCGAGGCGATCGTGAAGGCCACCACCTTCCACGACGACCCCGACGTGCTGGCGAAGGTCTCCCGCGGCCTCGGTGAGGCCATGGTCGGGATCAACGTCGAGGCCGTGCCCGAGCCGCACCGCCTGGCCACCCGCGGCTGGTGACCGCGACGCCGCCGCCGGACCCGCTGGGCCCCGAGTGGGGCACCGACCCCGACGGCGTGCGCACCCGCAGCGCGGCCCGCGTCCTCGTCCTCGACGACGCGGGCCGCGTGCTGCTGGTGCGCGGCTCGGACCCCGCACACCGGCCCGGGGAGCGCTGGTGGTTCCCCGTCGGCGGTGGCATCGGCGAGGAGGAGGACGCCCGCACCGCCGCCGCGCGGGAGCTGGCGGAGGAGACGGGCGTCCTCGCCGACCCGGCTGCCCTGCAGGGACCGGTGCTGCGCCGGGAGCCGGAGTTCGGCTGGCTCGGGCAGCGCTGCCGCCAGCGGGAGCTGGTCTACGTGCTGCGGCTGGAGCGGGCACCCGTCCTGGACCGCGCCGGCTGGACGGAGCTGGAGCGGGCCACGCTGGAGGAGCTGCGCTGGTGGAGCACCGCGGAGCTCGCGGCCACCTCCGACACCGTGTACCCGCCCGGCCTCGCGGCGATCGTCGAGGACCTGCTCGGCGGCTGGGACGGCGTCCTGCGCGACGTGGGCTGAGCCGCGTCCCGGCCACCGCCCGGGATGCTCAGGTCACCGCGGCCCGCACCGCGAAGCGCGGCTGCAGGTGCTCCCCGGCGTCCAGGACCGCCCGCAGCTCGCGCGCGGCGTGCAGCGCGTCGGCGTGCGTGACGTACAGGGGCGCGAAGCCGAGGCGCACGACGTCCGGCTCCCGGAAGTCACCGACCACGCCGCGCGCGATCAGCGCCTGCACCACCGCGTAGGCCTGCGGGTGCCGCAGCGCCACCTGCGCGCCCCGGCGGGCGTCCTGCGCGGGGGTCGCCACCGCCACCTGCGGCAGCAGCTCCCGCGCGCAGTCGAGGAAGAAGCCCGTCACCGACAGCGCCGCGGCGCGCAGCTGCGCAGGGGAGACCCCCTCGAACGCCGTCAGCGCCGCCTCCAGCGCCAGCAGCGACAGCATCGGCGGCGTCCCGACCCGCACCCGGCCCACACCGTCGGCGGCCACGTGCTCCCCGACCATCGCGAACGGGGTGGCGTGCCCCTGCCAGCCCGTCAGCGGCGAGTCGAACCCCGCCTGGTGCCGCCGCGCGACGTAGCAGAACGCCGGTGCCCCGGGCCCGCCGTTGAGGTACTTGTAGCCGCAGCCCACCGCCAGGTCCGCGCCGCCCTCGTCCAGCCGGACGTCCAGCGCGCCCGCGGAGTGGCACAGGTCCCACAGCGCCAGCGCACCCACCTCGTGCGCCGCGTGGGTCAGGGCGGGCAGGTCCCACCGCTCGCCCGTGCGGTAGTCCACCTCGGACACCGCCACGCAGGCCACCTCCGCGCCCCGGGCGGCGAGCACGCCGGGGATGTCCGGCACCCGGGCGGTGAGGACCTCCAGGTCCGCCAGGCGCGCGGCGCCGGAGAGCACGTGCAGGTCGGTGGGGAAGGAGTCCGGGTCGGTCACGACGACCCGCCGCCCGGGCCGCCGCCGCGCCGCGGCCACGTAGCACTTGAAGAGGTTCACCGACGTGGAGTCCGTCACCGCCACCTGGCCCGGCGCCGCCCCCACGAGCCGGCCGAGCGCGTCGCCCACCCGCAGCGGCGCCTCCCACCATCCGTTGGCGTTCCAGGAGGCGATGAGGTCGGTGCCCCACTGCCGCGCCACGACGTCGGCGACCACCGCCGGCACCGCGCGCGGCAGGGCGCCCAGGGAGTTGCCGTCCAGGTACGTCAGGTCCGCGGGCAGCTCGAAGCGCCCGCGGGTGCGGGCGGCGAGGCCGGTCGCGTCCAGGGCCGCGGCCCGCTCCTGCAAGGTGCCGGGGGTCTCGCTCACCTGCCGAGGCTAGCCCCGCACGCCGCGCCGCCCGCGGCTCCTTACCCTTCTCCGGTGAGCACGCAGACCCCGCCCGCCGCCCCGCCGACCGCCCCCGGGACGCAGGAGCGGCCCGTCGTGGGGGTCCTCGCGATGCAGGGCGACGTCCGCGAGCACGTCGCGGCGCTGGAGGCCGTCGGCGCGCGCGCCGTCCCCGTGCGCCGCGAGAGCGAGCTGGCCGGGGTGGACGGCATCGTCCTGCCCGGTGGGGAGTCCACCACCATGGACCGGCTGCTCGGGGTGTTCGGGCTGCGCGAGCCGCTGCGCGCGGCGATCGCCTCGGGTCTGCCGGCGTACGGCTCCTGCGCGGGCATGATCCTGCTGGCCGACCGGCTCGCGGACGCCGCCCCCGGCCAGCGCACCCTCGGCGGCCTGGACGTGCTCGTCAGGCGCAACGCGTTCGGCCGGCAGGTCGTCTCCTGGGAGGAGGACCTGCCGGTCACGGGTGTGGAGGACGGCCCGGTGCGGGCGGTGTTCATCCGCGCGCCGTGGGTGGAGGAGGCCGGTGAGGGAGTCGAGGTGCTCGCCCGCGTGGGCTCCGGTCCGGCCGCGGGTAGGATCGTCGCTGTTCGGCACGAGAACCTGCTGGCCACGTCCTTCCACCCGGAGATCACGGGGGACACCCGTGTGCACCGCGCGTTCGTGCGCATGGTGGCCGCGCGGAAGCGGGGCGGGGCCCCGGGCGGGTCCGGCACGGCGCACGCGAGCTGAGGGGAAGCACATGTCCGGCCACTCCAAGTGGGCGACGACCAAGCACAAGAAGGCCGTCGTCGACGCCAAGCGCGGCAAGATGTTCGCCCGCCTCATCAAGAACATCGAGGTCGCGGCGCGCACCGGCGGCGGGGACCCGGCGGGCAACCCGACGCTGTTCGACGCCATCCAGAAGGCGAAGAAGTCCTCGGTGCCCGCGGACAACATCAACAACGCCGTCAAGCGCGGCTCCGGTGCCGAGGCCGGCGGCGCCGACTGGCAGACGATCATGTACGAGGGCTACGGCCCCAGCGGCGTCGCGATGCTCGTGGAGTGCCTCACGGACAACAAGAACCGCGCCGCCATGGAGGTCCGCACCCGGATGTCGCGCAACGGCGGCAGCCTCGCGGACCCCGGCAGCGTCGCCTACATGTTCTCCCGCAAGGGCGTCGTGGTGATCGGGAAGGCCGGCACCGAGCTGACCGAGGACGACGTGCTCATGGCCGTCCTGGAGGCCGGCGCCGAGGAGGTCACCGACCAGGGCGACACCTTCGAGATCCTCTGCGAGGCGACCGACCTCGTCGCGGTGCGCGAGGCGCTGCAGGGCGCGGGCATCGACTACGACTCCGCCGACGCCTCCTTCGTGCCCAGCGTGCAGGTCCCGCTGGACGCCGACGGCGCCGCGAAGGTGTTCCGGCTCATCGACGCCCTCGACGACTGCGACGATGTGCAGAACATCTTCGCCAACTACGACGTCTCCGACGAGGTGATGGCGGCCCTCGAGGACGCCTGAGCACCCGCGCCGACCGGCCCCGCCCCCGCCACGTGCGAGGGTGGGGCCGTGCGCGTCCTGGCGGTGGACCCCGGCCTGACCCGGTGCGGGCTGGCGGTCGTCGACGCCTCCACCGGCGGGCGCGCCCGGATGGTGGCCGTCGGGCTCGTGCGCACCCCCGCCACCGACCCCGTGCCGCAGCGGCTGCTCGCCGTGAGCGAGGGGCTGGAGGAGTGGCTGGACGAGCACTCCCCGGACGTGGTCGCCGTGGAGCGGGTGTTCGCGCAGGCCAACGTGCGCTCGGTGATGGGCACCGCGCAGGCCGCGGGCCTGGTCCTGGTCGCCGCCGCGCGGCGTGGGCTGCCCGTGGGCACGCACACCCCGAGCGAGGTCAAGGCCGCGGTCACCGGCTCCGGCCGGGCGGAGAAGGCGCAGGTGGCAGCGATGGTGACGCGCATCCTGGGCCTGGCCGAGGCCCCGCGCCCGGCCGACGCGACGGACGCCCTGGCCCTGGCGCTGTGCCACCTGTGGCGGGGTGCGGCCGGCACCCGGCTGGAAGCCGCGGCGCACACGGCGCTGGTGACGGGGCGGCGCAACGGGTACGCGGAGGCGGCCCGGGCCGCGCGGGGCCGGCGCACCCCACCCGGGAGCCTTCCCCGACAGTGATCGCATGAGTACGCTCGGTGCATCCGTGGCCCAGGGGGGAGCCCCATGCGTGTCCGTGCCGACGTGCGCGCCCGCCCCGCCGCCCTGCTCGGCGGGCTGCTCGCCGCGCTGACGACCGGGCTGCTCCTGCCCGCCGCCCCGGCCGCCGCCGCGACCGCCGCCGTCACCTGCGGAGCGGTCCTGACCGCCGACGCCCGCCTCACCCGCGACCTGCACTGCCCCGGCGGCACGGGACTGCGCGTGCGCGAGCCCGGCGTGGTCCTCGACCTCGGCGGGCACCGGCTCAGCGGCGACCGCGGCATCGCAGTGTCCGTCACCGAGCCGTACGTCCAGGTCCGCAACGGCACCCTGGAGGGCTGGGACACCGGGGTCTTCGCCGGGCTGGAGTCGAGCGAGACCGACTTCGGCGGTGCAGGCGGGTCCTGGGAGGAGGACGAGCCCGTCCTGCTGCACCTCGACCGCCTGACGGTCTCCGGCGCCCGGATGGGCCTGGCCGTCGTCGACGGCTCCCGGGTCACGGCCTCCCGCTCCACCCTCGGCGGCAACGGCACCGGCGCCCGCACCGATCACGGCGGCGAGCTGCGGCTGACCGGCTCCACCGTGCGGGACAACCGCCTCGGGCTGCAGGGGCTGGAGGGCAGCCCTCTGCGCGTCACGTCCTCCACCGTGCGGGACAACGACACGGGCCTCGCCTGCTCCCAGGGCCACATCGTGCTCGACCGCAGCCTCGTCACCCGCAACGGGACGGGCTTCCACTCCTTCACCTGCTCCGGGTCGTGGATCGGGCGCTCGGTGTTCCTGTCCAACGACCTGCACGTGTGGACGGACGGCATCCCCGAGGAGATGCCCACCGCGGGCTGCACCGCCTTCCTCGGCGGTGACCCGCCGTTCCTGCCCACCGGCACCTGCACCCCGCCGCCCGCCTGGTAACGCCTCCCCACCAGGGCCGGCGCCGCGCGCGGCGGCCGATCGGAGACCCACCGTGCCGACCTCCCCCACCCCCCTCCTGCGGCTCGTGCGCCGCGCCCTGGCGCCGGCCGCGGCGGCCGTCCTCCTGGTCCCCTCCGCACCCGCCGCCGCCGCGCCGGGTCCCGCCCCCGCTCCGCGCTGCGGGGCGGTGCTGACCGCCGACACCACGCTGGGCGCGGACCTGCACTGCCCGGCCGGGGACGGGCTGGTCCTGGCCGGGGAGGGCCTCGTCCTCGACCTCGCCGGCCACACCGTGCGCGGCGGCGGCACCGGCACCGGCCTGCGCGTCGCCGCCGAGGGCGTGCGGGTCCGCGACGGGCGGGTCACGGGCTGGGAGGAGGCGGTGCAGGTCGGCGTGGACGGCGAGCCCGGCTTCCCCGCGGACCTGGCCGGCCTCACCGTCGAGGGCGTGCGCCTGGAGCGCTCCGGCGTCGGCCTGGACGTGCGTCCCCTCGGCGACGCCACGGCACGGCGGGTGACCGCCTCGGGCAACGGCGCGGGACTCCGCCTCGGGGCCGACGGCGCCCTGCACGTGTACTCCTCCGCCCTCGTCGGCAACTCCGTGGGCGCCGTCGCCGTGGTCACCTCCCGGCTCGGTGCACCGCTGGGCCTCATGCACACCGTGGTGCGGGGCAACGGCGTCGGCGTGAGCTGCGCCGGTGGCGTCGTGGTGGTCGACCGCTCCGTCGTCGCGGGCAACGTCACCGGCGCCTCCTTCGAGGACTGCGAGGGCGCCGCCCTGCGCCGCTCCGCGTTCGCCGCCAACGACAGCCACGTCCTCGTCCGCGGCGGGCCCGTCGTCAGCGCGTGCACGACCTACCTCGGCGGGCCGGCCCCCACGGGCGTCCGCCGCGTCCCCTGCGGCTCGGCGGAGGGGACGCCGTGAGGTCCCGGTCCGTCCCCGGCGCGGCGGTGGTCGTGCTCTGCGCGGCGACCACCGCGTGGGGCCCACCGGCCGCAGCGGCCCCGCGGCCGGTGCACCCGGTGTGCGGGCAGGCCGTCACCACCGACGTGCGCCTGAACGCCGACCTCGTCTGCCCGGCCGGCGGCGGGCTCGTCGTCGCCGCCGACGGGGTGGACGTCAACCTCAACGGCCACGCGATCGTCGGGCCGCTGCGCCCCGGGCCGCCGGTGCGGGTGGGAGAGGGCATCCGGGTCCGGGCGAGCGGGGTCGTGGTCCGCAACGGCGAGGTCCGCGGCTGGAACGCCGGGGTGTGGGCGGGGATCGAGACCGGCGGTGGCGAGGGTGCGCCCGGCAGCGCGGAGGTGCGCGGGGTGCACCTCACGGGCAACGGCGCCGGCGCCTCGGCGTGGTCCCGCGGAGAGCTGACGCTGAGGTCGACGCGGCTGACCGGCAACAGCACGGGCGCCTCGGCGGTCTTCGGCGGGAGGCTGCGCGTGGAGGGCGCCCTGGTCGAGCGCAACGACCGCGGGGTGTACATGTTCGAGGCGGCGGACGCGGTCGTCGTCCGTGACGCCGAGGTGCGCCGCAACCGGGTCGGGATCTGGTGCCACCAGTCCGATCCCGGCCTCCTGGTGGAGCGGACCCGGCTGTCCCGCAACGGCAGCGGGATCGACGTGGAGCGCTGCGGCGCCTCGCGGGTGCACGGCGCCGCGTTCGTGTGGAACACGCGGCACCTCTTCGTCTGGAACGAGGAGGAGCACCCGGTGACGGTGACGTGCAGCAGCGCCACGCGCGACGGCGGGCCGCTGCCGGTGCCGGTCGGCCCGTGCGGGGGCGCCCCGCCGTCCTGAGCCGGCGGCGCACCCGCCCGCCGTGGACGCGCGCCCACCGGCGGCTCAGCGCAGGTGCTCGCGCAGGAACGCCGTCGTCCGCGACCACGCCAGCTCGGCCTGCTCCGGGTCGTGGTTCGCGCCCTCGTCGTTGTAGAAGGCGTGCCCCGCCGGGTACACGTGGAACTCCGGCGCCCGGCCGGTCTGCTCGCCGATCGCGGCGGCGGTGGCGTGCACGGCGTCGAGAGGCACGGAGGTGTCGCGCTCGCCGAAGTGCCCGAGCACGGCGGCGGTGAGCCCGGAGAAGTCGGTGCCCTCCGGGGCCAGGCCGTACCAGGGCACCGCGGCGCCGATGCGCGGGCCCTGCTGCGCGGCCAGCGTCAGGACGAAGCGCCCGCCCATGCAGAAGCCCACGGCGCCCACGGTGGACGACGTCACCTGCGGCAGGGCGAGGAGGTGGTCCACGGCTCCGGCCAGGTCCCGAGCGGCCCGCTCCGCGGGCAGCTCCTGCAGCATCCGCAGCGCCTCGGCGGCGTCGTGGGTGGTCCGCCCGCCGTAGAGGTCCGGCGCGAGGGCGACGAAGCCCTCGGCGGCGAGGCGGTCGACGATGCCGACGACGTGGTCCGTCAGGCCCCACCACTCCTGCACGACGATCACGCCGGGGCCCGAGCCCGCCGCGGGCACGGCGAGGTAGCCGTGGGCGTGGTCGGCCCCGTCGGCGCGGGACGCGGGGAAGGTGACGTTCTGGCGGGGGTTGTCGTGCTGCTCGTGGCTCACGGGTGCCAGCCTGCCGGGGTGTCGTGCCGCGGTGCACGCGGGGTGTCGTGCCGCGGTGCGCGCGGGGGGTCGGTGCCGCTCGCTACGGTGTCCTCGTACAGGTGTTCGGAGCCGGGTCCTCCCGGGCGGGCCTTCCCGCCGGGTGCCCGGATCGGGTGCCCGGCTGCGCAGCGCCGGGCGGTGGAGCGGGGTGGACGGGTGATCGCGTCGGTGCGCGGGCGGGTGCTCGCGGTGCGGCTGGACTCCGCGGTGGTCGAGGTCGGCGGGGTCGGGATGCTGGTGCACGCCGCCCCGGCCACCCTGGCGCCGCTGCGGGTGGGGGAGGAGGCGACCCTGGCGACCAGCCTGGTCGTGCGCGAGGACTCCCTGACGCTCTTCGGCTTCGCCGACGCCGACGAGCGCGAGGTCTTCGAGGTCCTGCAGACGGTGTCCGGGGTCGGGCCCCGCCTGGCGCTGGCGATGCTCGCGGTGCACCGCCCCGACGGCCTGCGCGCCGCGGTGGCGGGGGAGGACCTCGCCGCGCTCGTGCGGGTGCCGGGCATCGGGCGCAAGGGCGCCCAGCGCATCGTGCTGGAGCTGGGTGACCGCCTCGGGCCGCCCACGGGGCCGCTGGGCGAGACGGTGCCCACGCCGCGGGAGGGCTCCGGGTGGCGCGAGGACGTGGTCGAGGCCCTCGTCGGGCTCGGCTGGGCCGCGAAGCAGGCGGGTGAGGCGGTGGACGCCGTCACCGCACCCGACGGGCCGGTGCCCGGTGGCGGCGACGTGGCGGCGGCGCTGCGCGCGGCCCTGCGGCACCTGAGCAGGACCTGACGTGGCCGAGCAGGGGGCGCGGGAGGGCGAGCGCGTGGTCGCCCAGGGCGCCGACGCCCTGGAGCGGGCCGCCGAGTCCGCGCTGCGCCCGCACGACCTGGCGGAGTTCGTCGGGCAGACGGTGGTGCGCGAGCAGCTGCAGCTCGTGCTGGCCGCCGCCCGCAAGCGCGGGGCGCCCGCCGACCACGTCCTGTTCTCCGGTCCGCCGGGGCTGGGCAAGACGACGCTGGCGATGATCGTGGCGGCGGAGATGGGCGCGCCGCTGCGCCAGTCCAGCGGCCCGGCGATCCAGCACGCCGGGGACCTGGCGGCGGTGCTGTCCTCCCTGGACGAGGGGGAGGTGCTCTTCCTCGACGAGATCCACCGCATGGCGCGCCCGGCGGAGGAGATGCTCTACATGGCGATGGAGGACTACCGCGTCGACGTCGTCGTCGGCAAGGGCCCCGGAGCCACGGCCATCCCGCTGGAGCTGCCCCGCTTCACGCTGGTGGGCGCCACCACCCGCGCCGGGCTGCTGCCCGCCCCGCTGCGGGACCGCTTCGGCTTCACCGGCTACCTCGACTTCTACACCCCCGCCGAGCTCGTGCAGGTGCTGCGCCGCTCCGCGGTCCTGCTCGGGGTGCAGCTCACCGCCGAGGGTGCGGAGGAGATCGGCCGGCGCTCGCGGGGCACGCCGCGCATCGCGAACCGGCTGCTGCGGCGGGTGCGGGACTGGGCGCAGGTGCGCGGCAGCGGCATCGTCGACCGCCGCGCCGCGCGCGCCGCCCTGCTCGTCTACGAGGTGGACGAGCGCGGCCTGGACCGGCTGGACCGCGCCGTCCTCGACGCGCTGTGCCGGCGCTTCGGCGGCGGGCCCGTGGGCCTGTCGACCCTGGCCGTGGTCGTGGGGGAGGAGGCGGAGACCGTGGAGACGGTCGCCGAGCCGTTCCTGGTGCGCGAGGGCCTGCTCGGGCGCACGCCGCGCGGGCGGGTGGCCCTGCCGGAGACGTGGGCCCACCTGGGCCTGACCCCGCCGCGCGGCTCCGCGTGGCAGCTCGCGCTGGACCCCGAGCCGGCCGCGGCCGAGGAGGAGCCCGGCGGCTGAGGCCGGACGCGCCGCGCGCGCGGTTGCAAGGCCCGAACGGGTGGCGTGTCTAGACTGCGCCCCGGACGGAGGGGAACGCGGTGCGGTGCCCCCCGTCCACCGCGCGCCGGCCCGATGCCGGCGGGTGCCGCTGGGGGTGTCCTCGCCCGCGGGAAAGGACGTGCACGGTGCTCGACCCGCAGCTCCTCTTCCTCCTGCTGATGCTGGGCCTGCTGTTCCTGATGTTCTCGCGGAGCCGCAAGCAGCAGAAGGCGCAGCAGCAGCTGCTGGGCAGCCTCGGCCCCGGCGCGCACGTCATGACCTCCTCCGGCCTGTACGGCACGGTCGTCGCCGTCGAGGGCGACGACATGGTCCTCGAGGTCGCCTCCGGGGTGCGCATGCGCTGGACCCGCCGCGCGGTGGCCCGGGTCGTCGACGCCCCCGGCACCGCGCCGATCGCCGGTGCCGCCGGGCTCGACCTGACCAAGGGAGCCGGCTCGCCCACCGGTGAGGACCGCCCCCAGCCCTGACCGACCCGTCCCGCTCCCGTCCCGACACGTCACAGATGTGGCAGCATCGATTGACGGGTAGTGACTATCTGACGTGCGCTGGCCGGCCCGGCCACGCCGCACCCTGACTCGAGGTACAACGTGCCCCCCAGCAGAGCCCCCCGGCGTTCCCGACCCGGCCGCACGCTCGTCGTGCTCGGCATCATCCTCGCGCTCCTGTTCGGCGGTCTCGCCGCGGGAGTGCGCTGGGGGGAGGCCACGTTCCGGCCCGGCCTGGCCCTGGACCTCGAGGGCGGCACCCAGGTCATCCTCACGCCCCGCTCCACCAACGGTGCGGAGGTGACGCCGGAGAACCTCGAGCGCGCCGTGGCGATCATCAGCCGCCGCGTGAACTCCACCGGTGTCACCGAGGCGCAGGTGCAGGTGCAGGGCGGGCGCAACATCTCCGTCTCCATCCCTGGCACGCCGAGCCGGGAGACGCTGGACCTCGTCCGGCGCTCCGCCCAGCTGCGGTTCCGGCCCGTCATCGCCGTGACCGGGGCGGGCCCGGCTCCGCAGGTGCAGGCACCCCCGGCCGAGGGCGACCCCGCCGCGCCGCCCGCGGACCCCGCCGCACCGCCCGCGGACCCCGCCGCACCGCCCGCGGACCCCGCCGCACCGCCCGCGAACCCCGCCGCACCGGCCGAGCCCGCGCCGTCCCCCACCCAGAGCGGCAACGGCGCCGTCGTGCCCCGGGCGCTGCTGGCCGCCACCCCGGCGCCCCCCGCGCCGGCACCCACCGACGCGGCGCCCGCGCCCGCCGCGCCGGCACCCACGGACGGGGCCCCTGCGCCGGCCGCGCCCGCACCCACCGACGCGGCGCCCGCGCCGAGCCCCACGGGCCCGCCGGGGCAGCCCACCGACGCCCCCACCCCGCAGCCCACGAGCAACAGCGACCAGGCGTGGCTGACGCCCGACGTCCAGCGCCTCATCGTCGAGCTGGACTGCGCCAACCCGGACAAGTGGGCGGGCACCGTCGTCGATGACGCCAAGAAGCCCCTCGTCACCTGCGGCTCGGAGGGTGCCTTCAAGTACGTCCTCGGCCCGGTGGAGCTGGAGGGCACCGCGATCACCGACGCCTCCTCCGCCCAGGCGCAGAACGAGCAGGGCGTCCCCACCGGCGGGTGGGTGGTCAACATGCGCTTCAACGGCGCCGGCGCACGGGCGTTCGAGGAGACCACCAAGCGCATCTCCGCCCTGCCCGAGCCGCAGAACGCCTTCGCGATCGTGCTGGACGGCCTGGTCATCACCGCCCCCAGCGTCCGCGGGCCCATCCCCGGCGGCAGCGCCCAGATCGAGGGCGACTTCACGCAGGAGGAGACCGAGACCCTCGCCAGCCAGCTGCGCTTCGGCGCGCTGCCGCTGTCCTTCGACGTGCAGACCGAGCAGCAGGTCTCGGCGACCCTCGGCCAGGACCAGCTCCGCAACGGCCTGCTCGCCGGCCTCATCGGCCTGGTCCTCGTCGTCGTCTACTCCCTGGTGCAGTACCGCGCCCTGGGCCTGGTGACGGTCGGCAGCCTCGGGATCGCCGCGGCCCTGACGTACATCGTCATCGCGCTGCTCAGCTGGGTGCAGGACTACCGGCTGTCGCTGGCGGGCATCGTCGGCCTCATCGTCGCGATCGGCGTGACGGCGGACTCCTTCATCGTCTTCTTCGAGCGCGTCCGCGACGAGATCCGCGACGGGCGCGGCCTCGTCTCCGCCGTCGAGGTGGGCTGGCACCGCGCGCGGCGCACCATCCTCATCTCCGACGCGGTCACCCTGCTCTCGGCGGTGGTCCTGTTCGTGCTGTCCACCGGCAACGTGCAGGGCTTCGCCTTCACCCTCGGCGTCACCACCCTCGTCGACGTCGCGGTGGTGTTCCTCTTCACCCACCCCGTGGTCGCGGTCATGGCGCGCACGAAGTTCTTCGGGGGCGGGCACAAGCTGTCCGGGTTCGACCCCGTCCACCTCGGCTCCGTCGTCGCCCGCACCGCCGTCCGCAGCGGCGCCGGCGAGAAGCGCGAGACGATCGCGGCCCGCCGTGCGGCGGCCCGCGCCCAGAGCAGCACCGACGCGGGAGGCGACGCCTGATGGGCATGGCGGACCTGGGCAACCGGCTCTACACCGGTGAGACCTCGTACGACTTCGTCGGACGCCGCAAGATCTTCTACATCATCGCGGTGGTCATCTTCCTGGTGTCCACGATCGCGATGTTCAAGCCGGGTTTCCACGCCGGGCTGGAGTTCACCGGCGGCTCGGAGTTCGTCGTCAGCAACGCCACGCAGGGTGTGGGCCCGGCGCGCGAGGCCGTCGAGGAGGCCCTGCCGCAGGGCACCACGGTGCCGCTCATCACGCAGGTCGGCGACGACAGCGTGCGCGTGCAGGCCGAGCAGCTGGAGAGCGCCGACCTGGACCGCGTCCGCGCCGCGCTCGCCGAGGCGTACGGCGTGCAGCCGGGCGACGTTGCCTCCTCCAGCATCGGCCCGAGCTGGGGTGCGGACGTGACCCGCCAGGCGCTCATCGCGATCGGCGTCTTCTTCGTCCTCGTCGCGATCGTCATGGCCGTGTACTTCCGCACCTGGGCCATGGCCGTGGCGGCGATGGTCGCGCTGGTGCACGACCTCGTCCTCACCGCGGGCATCTACGCCCTCGTCGGGTTCGAGGTGACCCCCGCGTCCGTGATCGGCTTCCTGACGATCCTCGGCTACTCCCTCTACGACACGGTCGTGGTGTTCGACAAGGTCCGCGAGAACACCAACAAGATCACCGACTCGCAGACGCAGACGTACCACGAGGCCGCCAACCTCGCGGTCAACCAGACCGTCGTGCGCTCGATCAACACCTCCGTGGTGGCGCTGCTCCCGGTGGCGGCCATCCTGTTCATCGGCGCCTTCCTGCTCGGCGCCGGGACCCTGCGCGACATCGCGCTGGCCCTCTTCATCGGCATGCTGGTCGGCGCCTACTCCTCCATCTTCATCGCCACGCCGCTGCTGGTGGACCTGCGCGAGCGCGAGCCCCACATCGCGAAGCACACCCGCGAGGTCCTCGCCCGCCGCAGCGGCGCGAGCGCATCCGACGCGCCGGCACCCGCGTGACCGCCACCGGCACCACCACCGGCACCGCCACCGGTGCCGCCGGCCTCGTCTCCGCGCTCGTGCGGGACGTGCCGGACTGGCCGCAGCCGGGCGTGACGTTCAAGGACATCACCCCGCTGCTGGCCGACGCGGCGGCCTTCGCGGCCGTCGTGGCGGACGTCGCCGAGCGGGCCCGCGCCGTGCGGGCCGAGGCGGTCGCGGGCCTGGAGGCGCGCGGCTTCCTCCTCGCCGCGCCCGCCGCCGTGGCCGCCGGCGCCGGCTTCCTGCCCGTGCGCAAGGCGGGCAAGCTGCCGGGGCGGCCCCTGCGGCGGGAGTACTCCCTGGAGTACGGCACCGCGGCGGTGGAGCTGCTCGCGGACGGCGTGCGGCCCGGGCAGCGGGTGCTGGTCGTGGACGACGTCCTCGCGACCGGCGGCACCGCCCGCGCGGCGTGCGAGCTGCTGGAGGAGGCCGGCGCCGAGGTCGTCGGCGTGCACGTGCTCCTGGAGCTGACCGCGCTGGGCGGGCGCGCCCGCCTGGGGGAGCGCCCGGTCACCGCCACGCTCACCGTCTGAGGCTCCCCGCACGGCGCGCCGGCCCGCCGTGCGCAGGACACGTCCGGCCCACCTCCGCGACCGTCGCCCCACCTTCTGCGCGCGCGCCTCCTAGACTGGATGAACACGCGAGGAGGTTCCCCATGGCCGAGCAGTACAGCAGCGAGGACGTGGTGCCCGCGCGTTCCGGTTCGTCGGCCGCGTCCACCGCGGTCGGCGAGGCCGCCCAGCCGGGCGCGGTACCCGGCCCCGCGGAGCCCGCCCGGCGCGAGCCCCCGCGCCCCGCGGAGGCTCCCGGCGCCGGGCCGGTGACCGCCAGCCGGATGCTCTCCCGCCTGGCCCGCTTCGGCCAGCAGCGCCAGTCGACGGTGTCCCCGGTGCTGGAGCCGCTGCTGCGCACGCTGCGCGGCACCCACCCCAAGGCCGACGTCAGCGTCGTGGAGCGCGCGTACCTGCGGGCGGAGAAGGCCCACGAGGGGCAGCGCCGCAAGAGCGGCGACCCGTACATCACCCACCCCGTGGCGGTGGCCACGATCCTCGCCGAGCTGGGCATGACGCCGCCGACGCTGGCCGCGGCCCTGCTGCACGACACGGTGGAGGACACCGACTACACGATCACCCAGCTGCGGGCGGAGTTCGGTGACGAGATCGCCATGCTCGTCGACGGGGTGACGAAGCTCGACAAGGTCACCTACGGCGACGCCGCGCAGGCCGAGACCGTCCGCAAGATGGTCGTCGCCATGGCCAAGGACATCCGCGTCCTCGTCATCAAGCTCGCCGACCGGCTGCACAACGCCCGGACCTGGCGCTACGTCTCGGCGGCCTCGGCGGAGAAGAAGGCCCGCGAGACCCTGGAGATCTACGCCCCGCTGGCGCACCGCCTCGGCATGAACACGATCAAGTGGGAGCTGGAGGACCTGTCGTTCGCGACGGTGTACCCCAAGCGCTTCGACGAGATCGTGCGCCTGGTGTCCGAGCGGGCCCCGGCGCGCGAGGAGTACCTGGCCGGGGTGCGCGAGCAGGTCAGCGCCGACCTGCGCGCCGCGCGCATCCGCGCCACCGTCACCGGCCGGCCCAAGCACTACTACTCGATCTACCAGAAGATGATCGTGCGCGGCCGCGACTTCGCAGAGATCTACGACCTCGTCGGGGTCCGCGTCCTCGTCGACACCGTCCGCGACTGCTACGCGGTCCTGGGCGCCCTGCACGCGCGGTGGAACCCCGTCCCGGGGCGCTTCAAGGACTACATCGCGATGCCCAAGTTCAACATGTACCAGTCGCTGCACACGACGGTCATCGGGCCGCAGGGCAAGCCCGTGGAGATCCAGATCCGCACCCACCTGATGCACCGCCGCGCCGAGTACGGCGTCGCGGCGCACTGGAAGTACAAGGACACCGCCGACGCCGCGGGCGACGCGGGCGTCAAGGGCGTGGACTCCACCACCGACCTGTCCTGGCTGCGGCAGGTGCTGGACTGGCAGCGGGAGACCTCCGACCCGGGGGAGTTCCTGGACTCCCTGCGGTTCGAGATCAACGCCTCCGAGGTGTTCGTCTTCACGCCCAAGGGGGACGTGGTGGCGCTGCCCGCCGGGTCCACCCCCGTGGACTTCGCCTACGCCGTGCACACCGAGGTCGGGCACCGCACCATGGGCGCCCGCGTCAACGGCCGTCTCGTGCCGCTGGAGTCGACCCTCGACAACGGCGACCTCGTGGAGGTCTTCACCTCCAAGGCCGACGGCGCCGGGCCGAGCCGGGACTGGCTCTCCTTCGTCAAGAGCCCCCGCGCCCGCAACAAGATCCGCCAGTGGTTCTCCAAGGAGCGCCGCGAGGAGGCCATCGAGCAGGGCAAGGACGCCATCGCCAAGGCGATGCGCAAGCAGCACCTGCCGCTGCAGCGCCTGATGTCGCACGACTCCCTGCTGGCCCTGGCCCGGGACATGCGCTACCCCGACGTCTCCTCGCTGTACGCGGCGGTCGGGGAGGGCCACATCTCGGCGGCCAACGTCGTGGACCGCCTCGTGGCCGCGGTCGGCGGGGAGGCCGGCGCGGAGGAGGACCTCGCCGAGGCCACCACCCCGGGCTCGACGCGCCGCTCCCGCACCGGGGACGCCGGCATCCTCGTCAACGGCGCGGGGGACGTGTGGGCCAAGCTCGCCAAGTGCTGCACACCCGTGCCGGGTGACCCGATCGTCGGGTTCGTCACGCGCGGGGCCGGGGTGTCGGTGCACCGGGAGGACTGCGACAACGTCGAGGTCCTGCGCCAGCAGCCCGAGCGGCTGGTGTCCGTGGAGTGGGCGCCGACGTCCGCGACGTGCTTCCTCGTGCAGATCCAGGTCGAGGCGCTGGACCGGGCCAGGCTGCTGTCGGACGTGACGCGGGTCCTGTCGGACAACCACGTCAACATCCTCTCCGCCACCGTGAGCACGAGCAGGGACCGCGTGGCCGTCTCCAAGTTCCAGTTCGAGATGGCCGACCCCAAGCACCTCGGGCACGTCCTCAACGCGGTGCGCCGCGTGGACGGCGTGTTCGACGCCTACCGCGTCACGGCGGGGCGGGCGCGCAGCTGAGCGGGGCACCGGCCGCGGCGAGCACCTGACGGGCGTGCCGCACGTTCCGCACCCCGGCCATGTCCGCGAGCTGGGCGCCGAGGTCCGCGGCGCCCGGCCCGAGCCGCAGCAGCGCCACGAGCGCCTGCGGCACGGTGCCGGGCGCGGCCGTGCGCGCCAGGTCCACCGCCGTGCGCGCCGGGGTGGTGACCGCCAGCCCGGCGACGTGCACGACGTCCCGCGCGGGCGGCACGGAGGAGGAGACGGACAGCGGCGCCGTGCCCGCGGTGGCGTGCCGCTGGGCGGTGCGCGCTGCGGTGCGCGCCAGGGCGACGTCCACGGGCAGCGCGGCGGGGCCGCCGGTGTGCAGCCACGCGGCGGACGCACCCACGACCACCGCCCCCGGCGGCACCAGGGCGCACAGCGCCGCAGCACGCCGGGAGCGGTCCAGCTCCACCCCGGCCGCGACGACGACCCGCCCCAGGACGCTCTGGACGAGACCCTCCTGCAGCCAGCGGCGCACCTCGCGCTCGGCGTCCGGGCCCTCGGGCAGCCAGGGGACGGTCACGTCCGGCGGCCGGCACGCGCCCAGCCGGGCGGTGAGCCGGTCGGGGCCCGGAGGACCGTCGGCGGGAGGGGTTCGCTCGGCAGGCACACCCGCACCCCACCGCACCGGGGGCCCGGCGCGGGCGCGCCGGGCGCGGGCTGTGGACGGGCGCACCCGGTAGCGGCCCTGTGGACGCCCCCGGACGGGACCGGCGAGCCGGTCCCGTCCGGGAGAGCGGATCAGCCCGAGACGTCCCGCAGGGTGCCGCGGGCCTGCTCCAGCCACTCCTGCCGGGCGCGCAGGGCCTCCTCGGCGCGCTTGAGCCGGCGCGCGTCGCCGCGGGCGCGGGCCGTCTCCACGTCCGCCTCCAGGTCGCGGATCCCGGCCTCCAGCTGGGCCACCACACCCTGCGCGCGGGCGCGGGCCTCGGGGTTGCTGCGCTTCCAGCGGTCCTGCTCGGCGTCGCGCACGGCGTTCTCCACCGTGCGCATCCGGCCCTCGATCCGCCCGAGGTCGGCCCGGGGCACCTTGCCCGCGGCCTCCCAGCGGTCCTGGATGTCGCGCAGCGCGGCCTTCGCGGCACCGAGGTCCCGCACGGGCAGCAGGGCCTCGGCCTCGGCGAGCAGGGCCTCCTTGACGTGCAGGTTGCCGCGGAACTCCTCGTCGACCTGCTCGTTGGCGGCCGTGCGGGCGGCGAAGAACGCGTCCTGCGCGGCGCGGAACTTCGCCCACAGGGCGTCGTCGTCCTTGCGGCCCAGGCGCCCGGCGGCCTTCCAGCGATCCATGAGCGTCCGGTACGCCGCCGACGTGCCGCGCCAGTCGGTGGAGGACGAGAGCGCCTCGGCCTCCGCGACGAGCTTCTCCTTCTCGGAGCGGATGCCGCCGCGCTGCTCGTTGAGGGCGGCGAAGTGGTGGCGGCGGGCCTTGTCGAAGGCGCTGCGGGCGTGGCTGAACCGCTTCCACAGCTCCTCCTCGCTGCGCTTGTCGAGGCGGCCCTCGCGCTGGGCGCCCTGCCACGCGGTGAACAGGTCGCGCAGGCGCTCCCCGGCGCTCTTCCACTGCATGCGCTCGGGGTCCTGCCCCGCGATGGACTCCGCCTCCTCCACGATGGCCACGCGCTGCACGCGCAGGCGCTCGCGGGTCTCGGCGCGGGCGCGGTCGGCGGCGGCGCGGGCCTCCTCGGCGATGGTCGCCAGCGCCTCCACCCGGGCGGCGAGGCCGTCGACGTCACCGACGGAGTGGGTCTCCGCGACGGCGGTGCGCAGCCCGTTGACGCCGGCCATGATGTCGCGGCTGCTCAGTTCGGTGCTGCGCAGGCGCTGCTCGAACAGGTCGACCTGGGCGACGACCTCCTCGAACTTGCGCACGAAGTAGGCCAGGGCCTCCTCGGGCGTGGCGCCGGGGTACTGCCCGACCTCCTGCTCGCCGTCCTTGCGGCGCACCCAGACGGTGCCGTTCTCGTCGACGCGCCCGAAGGACGCGGACACCTCGCTGGGCACGTGCTGGGCGGTCGGCAGCGGGAGCGGCGCCGCGGCGGCGGGCTCGGGCGCCGGGTGCGGTGTGGGGGGCTGGGCGGGACGGGGCAGGGCGGCGGGCGTGGGGTGCGGGACACCTGCCGCGGCCGGGGCCTCGGCGGGCGCCCCGGCGGGAGCCTCGGTGGGGGTTTCGGCCGGAGCGTCGGCGGGCGCTCCGGTGACGGCGGACGGCTCACCGTCGGGATCGGTCTCACCGGCGGGCACGTCGGGCGGGGTGGGGTCCTCCGCGCTGCCTGAGCCGCCCTGCGCCTCCTCGTCCGCGACGGGGTGCTCGTCCGCGACGGGGTGCTCCTCCGCGGCCGGGATCTCGGTGTCGGCCTCGACCACGACCGGGGCGTGCGGGTCGGGCTCGACCGCGGCTGCGTCGGCGTCGGGCGGCGCCGCGGCGGTGGGCGCGTCCTCGACGGCGTCGGCGGGTGCGGCGGTGTCCTGCACGTCCTCGGGGGACGCCGGCTCCTGGGGTGGCTGGCTCACGAGGCGAGTCTAGGTGCCCGGGTCCACGAACGGCCCAGTGCACTGCGCTCGGTGTCGCACCCGTCGCCGCCGGTCCTGCACGCACCGGCACGCACCGGCACCACCGGGGCACCGGCCGGTGGCTAGGGTGCGCGGGTGCTCGTCCTGGGGTTCCCCGCCGCCGCGTTCGGCACCAACTGCTACGTCCTGGCCCCCGCCGCGGGCGAGGAGTGCGTCGTCGTCGACCCGGGGATCGGCGTGGAGCAGACGCTGACCGAGGTGCTGCGCGAGCACCGGCTGCGCCCCGCCGCGGTGCTGCTCACCCACGGCCACCTGGACCACGTGTTCGCCGTGACCCCGGTGTGCGGCACGTACGGCGTCGCCGCCACCGTCCACGCGGAGGACCGGTACCGCCTGCGCGACCCGCTCACCGGCCTGGGCCCGCAGCTCGCGGCGGCGCTGCGCGCGGAGTTCGGGTCCCTGCGCTGGTCCGAGCCGGAGGACGTCGTGACCGTCACCGGCGGCGCGCACCTGGACGTGGCGGGGCTGGACCTCGACGTCGTGCACGCCCCCGGCCACACCGAGGGCTCGGTGATGTTCCTCGTGCGGCGACCGGGCGAGGCGGACCTGTGCCTGTCGGGGGACGTCCTGTTCGCCGGCTCGATCGGCCGCACGGACCTGCCCGGCGGGGACCACGCCGCGATGCTGCGCAGCCTGCGGGAGCGGGTGCTGCCCCTGGACGACGAGGTGCCGGTGCTGCCGGGGCACGGCCCGGCGACGACGGTCGGCGCCGAGCGGGCCTCCAACCCCTACCTGCGGGGCCTGTAGGGGTCCGCCCGGCGCCGGCCGGGTCAGGAGCCGGCGGGCGTCACGCCGAAGATGAGGCTGCGGCGCTCGACGTCGTAGTGGACCGTCTCGGTGTTCTTCAGCAGGTCCTGCAGCGCGTCGGCGTCGTCCGCGGTCAGCGTGAGGACCTCCTCCCAGGCGCCCTGGTCCAGGACGAGCTGGAGGGTGTAGGTGCCGTTGGAACCGGGCTCACCGGCGACCCAGCTGAACTGGTAGTGGCTGAGCTGGCGGACGCGGATGGTGTTGTCGGTGACGGGCTGGGGGACGTCGGCCACGGTCTCCTCCTTCGCATCGGGACGCGCACCGCTGCGGTGCGCTCGCCGCGCCCGTACCCGGCGGCGCGGATCCGATGCGCGCCGTCCGCGCCCGCGTGCGGCTCAGTACCGCGGCAGGGCCGGGTCCACCTCGTCCGCCCAGGCCAGGACGCCGCCGCGCAGGCTGCGCACCCGCGTGTAGCCGGCGGCGCGCAGGGCGGTCAGGGCGCGGGCCGAGCGCGCACCGCTCTTGCAGTGCAGGACGACGTCCACGTCGGCTGGGATCCGCGGCAGGGCGTCGCCGGAGAGGATCCCCTCCAGCGGCACGTTCACGGCGCCGGGCACCGCGACGATCTCGCGCTCGTGCGCCGGGCGGACGTCGACGAGGAGGAACCCCGGCCCGCCCGCGGAGCGCTCCCGCAGCATCCCCGCGAGCTCGGCCGCGCCGACCTCGGGCACCGGCGCGGCGGTGCCGACCGCGCACGCCGCGCCCACCGGGGCGGGCCCGGCGGCCGTGGGCGCGGTGGCTGTGGGCGCGGCCCGGCGGGTGGGGTCCTTCGCGACGCGCAGGGTGCGCCACGTCATGGCCAGGGCGTCCAGGACGAGCAGCCGCCCGAGCAGCGGGCGCCCGGCCCCGGTGATCAGCTTGACGGCCTCGGCGGCCATCACGGAGCCCACGACGCCGCAGACCGCGCCGAGCACCCCGGCCTCCTCGCAGGACGGCGCGTCCCCCGGTGCGGGCGGCTCCGGGTACAGGTCCCGGTACTGCGGCCCGCGCGCCTCCCACGACAGGCCCACCTGCCCGCCGAAGCGCAGCACCGCCCCCCACACGCAGGGCACCCCGGCGGCGGAGCAGGCGTCGTTGACGAGGTAGCGGGTGGGGAAGTTGTCGCTGCCGTCGAGGACGAGGTCGTAGCCGGCGACGAGGGCGCCGACGTTGCCGGGTGCGAGGCGCTCGGCGTGGGTGACGACCCGCACGAGGGGGTTGATCCCGGCGATGGTCTCCCGGGCGCTGTCGACCTTGGCGCGGCCGACGTCGGCGGTGGAGTGCACGACCTGCCGCTGCAGGTTCGACTCGTCCACCACGTCGTCGTCGACGACGCCGATCGTGCCGACCCCGGCGGCCGCCAGGTACAGCAGGACGGGGGAGCCGAGGCCGCCCGCGCCGACGACGAGGACGCGGGCGTTCTTCAGCCTCCGCTGCCCGCTGCGCCCGATCTCCGGCAGCAGCAGGTGCCGGGAGTAGCGGCGCACCTCCTCGGCGGTCAGGTCCTCCCCGGGCCCGACGAGCGGTCCGAGCGCCTCCCCGCTCACAGCCCCACCTCGGCCATCCCGTCCAGGGGGCTGGCGCTGCGGGCGTGGTGGCGCCGCGGGATGCGCCCGGCCAGGCGCGCGGCCCGGCCCGCCTCGACGGCCAGCCGCATCGCGCGGGCCATGGTGACGGGGTTGCGCGCCCGGGTCACCGCCGAGGCCAGCAGGACCGCGTCGCAGCCCAGCTCCATCGCCAGCGCCGCGTCGGAGGCCGTGCCGATGCCGGCGTCGAGGACGACGGGAACCCCTGCGCGGTCGGCGATCAGCTCGATGTTGTGGGGGTTGAGGATTCCCAGGCCGGTGCCGATCGGGGCGCCCAGCGGCATGACGGCGGCGCAGCCGGCCTGCTCCAGGCGGCGGGCCAGGACGGGGTCGTCGCTGGTGTAGGGCAGGACGGTGAAGCCGTCGGCCACGAGCGCCTCGGCGGCGTCGAGGAGTTCCACCGGGTCCGGCAGCAGGGTGTGCTCGTCGGCGACGACCTCCAGCTTCACCCAGTCCGTGCCGAGCGCCTCGCGGGCCAGGCGTGCCGTCAGCACCGCCTCCCCGGCGGTGCGGCAGCCGGCGGTGTTGGGCAGCACCCGCACCCCGAGGCGGCGCAGCACGTCCAGCAGCGACCCGCGGGCGGCGGGGTCCACGCGGCGCATCGCCACGGTGGTGAGCTCGGTGCCTGACTCCGCGAGGGCGCGCTCCAGGACGTCCAGGTTCGCCGCGCCACCGGCGCCGGTGATGAGCCGGGAGGAGAACTCCTGCCCGGCGATGCGCAGCGGGTCCCCGGTGGCCGCGGTCAGGCCGCCCGTGCCGGTCAGCTCAGTGGTCACGCTCAGCCCCCCGCCACCGCGGTGAGGACCTCGACGCGATCGCCCTGGCGCACCCGCCGCTGCTGCCAGTGCCCGCGGGGGACGACCTCGTCGTCCACGGCGACGGCGACGCCGTCGGTGCTGGCGCCGGGCGGGAGCAGGCGGGCCACGACGTCGGCGATGCTCGTGCCGGCCGGGGCGCTGCCGTCCTCGCCGTTGAGCCGGAACCCGACGGCGGCCGGGGCGTCGGCGGTGGGGGTGTCCATGGCGTCCTCTCCTCTGGTGCGGTGCTCGTCGCGCGGTGCTGGTCGCGCGGTGCTGGTCGCGGGGCTGCTCGTCGCGGGGTGCGCGGCCGCTCAGCGCAGGGCGGGCTCGGGGGCGCCCACGCCGAAGCGGGCGGGGGAGAAGGGCCGCAGCACGTCCGGGAGCGCCTCCCCGGCCAGCAGCGCGGCGACGGCCTCCCCGGTGATCCCCGCCAGCAGCATGCCGTTGCGGTGGTGCCCGGCCGCCAGCAGCAGGCCGGGCAGGGCGCCCTCGCCCACGAGGGGGCCGTTGTCCGGTGAGCCGGGGCGGCAGCGGGCCGCGGTCTCGGCGAGCTCCAGTTCCGCCGTCACGGGCAGCAGCGCCTGCGCGTCGCGCAGCAGCTCGTACACGCCCCCGGCGGTGACGGTCTCGTCGAACCCGCGGTCCTCGGACGTGGCGCCCACGACGAGCTCGCCGTCCTCACGCGGCACGAGGTACACGGACGCTCCGCGCACCACGCCGCGCACGGTGCGCGAGAGCACCGGCCGCAGCGCCGGGGGGGTCCGCAGCCGCAGGATCTGCCCCTTCACCGGGCGCACCGGCGGCAGGAGGCCGGCGGGCACCCCGGGCGCCTCCCCGGCGGCGGCACCGGCGGTGAGCAGCACCCGCTCCGCCGCCAGGACCGTGCCGTCGGCCAGGTCGAGCCCCACGGCGCGGCCCTGCCGCACGCGCACGGCGGCCCGCTGCGCGTGCACCCGCACCCCGGCGGCGGCGCACGCGGCGCGCAGCCCGGCCAGCAGCCGGCGGTTGTCGACCTGGTGGTCGCCCTCCACCCACAGCCCGCCCGCGACGTCCGGGGAGAGCAGCGGCTCCAGCCTGCGGCACTCGCGGGAGGTGAGGCGCTCGGAGGTCAGGCCCAGGGAGCGCTGCAGGTCCTGCGCCTCGGCGAGCACGGCCCGGTCGGAGGGGTCCAGGGCCACCGCGAGGGTGCCGCAGCGCCGGTAGCCGACGCCGGTACCGCCCGCGGCCTCCACCTCCGCCGCGAAGAGCGCGTAGCCGCGCGCGGCCTCCAGGTTGAGCCGGAGCAGGTCCTCCTCGCCGGGGTGCAGCTCGGTGACGGGGGCCAGCATCCCGGCCGCGACGTGCGAGGCGCCCGAGCCGGGGGAGGGGTCGGCCAGGGCGACGCTCAGGCCGCGCTGCGCGGCGCGCCAGGCGCAGCTCAGGCCGATGACGCCGCCCCCGACGACGGCGAGGTCGTAGCCGGCGCGCGAGGACTCCACTGCACTCCCTTCGCCGGCACGACCCGGATCAGGTTCGACGGTCGGCGAGTCCGCTCGCCCTCTCAGCCCGCTGCACGGGCTCCCGTGGTCGGCCTCACCATACCCGCCGGGTCCGCGGCGCCCCGGCCCGCACGCGGGCGCCCGGCCGCCGGGCGGCCCCGGCGCGCACCGGTGGCAGACTCCCGCCCGTGCCCACGACCCCCGCCGCCGGCGCGGCCGTCCGCCTCGCCGACGCCCGCCTGTACCTGTGCACCGGCGCACGCCGCCGCCAGGGCGACCTGGAGCAGTTCCTCGACGCGGTCCTGGCCGGCGGCGTCGACGTGGTGCAGCTGCGGGAGAAGGACCTGGAGGCCGCGGAGGAGCTGGAGCTGCTCGAGGTGTTCGCCGCCGCCGCGCGCCGGCACGGACGCCTGTTCGCGGTGAACGACCGCGCCGACGTGGCCCTCGCCGCGGGCGCGGACGTCCTGCACCTGGGCCAGCGCGACCTGCCGCCCGCCGCGGCCCGCCGCGTCGTCGGGCCGGACGTGGTGCTCGGCCGCTCCACCCACACCGCGGAGCAGGCGCGCGGGGCGGCCGCCGACCCGCAGGTCGGCTACTTCTGCACGGGACCGGTGTGGGCGACGCCGACGAAACCCGGGCGCGCGGCGGTGGGAACGGACCTCGTGCGCCTCGCCGCCGCCACCGGCACCGCGACGCCGTGGTTCGCGATCGGCGGGATCGACCTGGGCACCCTCGAGGAGGTGCTCGACGCGGGCGCCCGCCGGGTCGTCGTCGTGCGGGCGCTCACCGAGGCGGACGACCCGGGAGCAGCGGCCGCGGAGTTCGCGCGGCGGCTGCGCGAGGCCCCGGCGCCGGCCCCCGCCTGAACGACGCGCCCCGACCGGCCGGTCCGTAGGATCGCCCCGCGGCCGGGCGCACCGACGCGGCCGCCACCCCGACGGAAGGACAGCCCCCGTGCTCCGCACCCACGAGGCCGGCACCCTGCGCGCCGACGCCGCCGGCACCACCGTGACCCTCACCGGGTGGGTGGCACGCCGCCGGGACCACGGCGGGGTCGCCTTCCTGGACCTGCGGGACGCCTCGGGCGTCGTGCAGGTCGTGGTGCGCGACGAGGTCCTGGAGCGCGGCGGCGCCCACGACCTGCGCAACGAGTACTGCGTGCGCGTCACCGGCACCGTGGGCGCCCGCCCGGCGGGCAACGAGAACCCCAACATCCCCACCGGCGCCGTCGAGGTCGCCGCGGAGGAGCTGGAGGTCCTCAACCCGGCCGCGCCCCTGCCCTTCCAGATCGACGAGCACGTCCAGGTCGGCGAGGAGGCGCGGCTGCGCTACCGCTACCTGGACCTGCGCCGCCCCGCGCCGGCCGCCGCGATGCGCCTGCGCAGCGAGGTCAACCGTGCCGCCCGGGAGGTCCTGCAGCGCCACGCCTTCGTGGAGGTCGAGACGCCCACGCTGACGCGCTCCACCCCCGAGGGTGCCCGCGACTTCCTGGTCCCGGCCCGCCTGCAGCCGGGTTCCTGGTACGCGCTGCCGCAGAGCCCGCAGCTGTTCAAGCAGCTCCTCATGGTCGCCGGGCTGGAGCGGTACTACCAGATCGCCCGCTGCTACCGCGACGAGGACTTCCGCGCCGACCGGCAGCCGGAGTTCACCCAGCTCGACGTGGAGATGAGCTTCGTCGAGCAGGACGACGTCATCGCCCTCGCCGAGGAGGTCCTCACCGCGCTGTGGGGCCTCGTCGGCTACGAGGTGCCCACCCCGCTGCCGCGGATGACCTACGCCGAGGCCATGGCGCGCTTCGGCTCGGACAAGCCGGACCTGCGCTTCGGGGTGGAGCTGACCGACTGCACGGAGTTCTTCTCCGGCACCACCTTCCGCGTGTTCCAGGCCCCCTACGTCGGCGCGGTCGTCATGCCCGGCGGCGCCTCCCAGCCGCGCAAGCAGCTCGACGCCTGGCAGGAGTGGGCCAAGCAGCGCGGCGCCCGCGGCCTGGCCTACGTGCTCGTCGGCGAGGGCGGCGAGCTCGGCGGGCCGGTCGCCAAGAACCTCTCCGAGGAGGAGAAGGCGGGCATCGCCGCCCACGTCGGCGCGCAGCCCGGCGACTGCATCTTCTTCGCCGCCGGCCCGCGGGGCGCCCAGCGCGCGCTGCTGGGCGCGGCCCGCCAGGAGATCGCGCGCCGCTGCGGCCTGATCGACGAGGACGCGTGGGCGTTCACCTGGGTGGTGGACGCGCCGATGTTCGAGCGGGCCGACGAGACCGACGACGTGGCCGTCGGCTCGGGGACCTGGACCGCGGTGCACCACGCGTTCACCTCCCCGAAGCCGGAGCACCTGGACACCTTCGACACCGACCCCGAGAACGCCCTGGCCTACGCCTACGACATCGTCTGCAACGGCAACGAGATCGGCGGCGGCTCGATCCGGATCCACCGCCGCGACGTGCAGGAGCGGGTGTTCGCGGTCATGGGCATCGAGGAGGAGCAGGCGCGGGAGAAGTTCGGCTTCCTGCTGGACGCGTTCTCCTTCGGTGCGCCCCCGCACGGCGGCATCGCGTTCGGCTGGGACCGCGTGGTGGCGCTGCTCTCCGGTGCCGAGTCCATCCGCGAGGTCATCGCCTTCCCCAAGTCCGGCGGTGGGCTCGACCCGCTGACCGGTGCGCCGGCGCCCGTCACGGCCGCGCAGCGCCGGGAGGCCGGCGTGGACGCCAAGCCGCAGGTGGCACCGGCGGCCCCGTGACGGACCGTCCCGGGGCGCGTCCCCGGCCGGGAGCGCCGCGGCGGCCCGGCTGGGGGCTCGTCGCGGCGCTGGCGCTGCCGTTCGCGGTGCTGACGGTGCTCGTCGCCACCGGCTACGGGCCGCTGCTGGCGCTGGACGGCGCGGTGAACCGGTGGGCGGGGGGCCTGGTCGCGGCCGAGCCGGCGCTGGGGCGGGCCGGGCGCGTCGTGGAGGCCGTCACCCAGCCCGGCTGGTGGTGGGTCTGCGCCAGCGCGGTGGCCCTGGTCGCGGTGTGGCGGGGCGCCCGCCGCAGCGTGGGCGTCGTGGCGGTGGCGATCATCGTGGGCGGTGCCGCGTCCCCCCTCGCCAAGGACCTGGTGGGCCGGCGCCGCCCCCCGCTGGACACGCTGCTGACGACCGCCGAGGGCGGCGCCTTCCCCTCCGGGCACGTGCTCGCCGCCACGGTCGTGGGCGGCTGCGGGGCGCTGGTGGCGGCCCGGGCCCTGCGGCGGGCCGCGCACCGGCGGCTGGTGTGGGCGCTGTGGGTGGCGGTCGTGGCGCTCGTCGCCCTCGACCGGCTGGTGGTCGGGGCCCACTGGCTCAGCGACACGCTCGGGTCGGTGTCGCTGGGGGCCGCGGTGGTGGCCGCCGCGGCGCGGGTGCTGGCCGGGACGGACCCGGACCGGGGACCGGGACCGCGCCGGGCGCCGGGGCGCGGCTGGGCGCGGCCCGGGTGAGGATGGGCCGCGACGGCGCGCGGACCGCCCCGGCGGCCCGCCACGGCACCCTCGGCGAGCGGGAGAGACGCATGCACCGCACGGACCACCGGCCGCACGTGCCCGCGCGGCGACGCCGCCCGAGCGGCCCGCCCGCCCGCCTCCGCGGGGGCCTGCCGGCGGTCCTAGCGCTCCTCGCGGCGTGCGGTGGCCCCTCGCCGGCGACCGGGCCGGCAGCGGGGGAGGCGGCGGGAGGCCCGTCGCAGCAGGACTGCCGCGAGCTGTTCACCGCGCAGCCCGGTACCGGCCCCGACCTCGTCGTCCTCACCGACACCACCCGCGACGCGCCGCTGCGGGGCCTTCCGCCCACCGCCGCCGCCGCGGTGCAGCAGGTGTCCCTCGCCGGCGGCACCGTGACCCTGCTCGGGGTGAACGGGGCGGACGCCGCACCCCTGGTGCTCCTGGAGCGGGCGGCGGTGGCCGACCCGTCGGCGGGCACCGCGCGCTCGCGGCGGATCAGCGAGCTGGCCCCGGCGTGCGTGGAGCAGGAGATCGCGCGCGCCATCCCGACCGCCGCGGGCAGCGACCAGCTGCGGGCGCTGCAGGAGGTGGCGCGGCGCACCCCCGAGGGCGGGGACGCGCTGGTGCTGACGAACGGCGTGTCCACCGCCGGGGTGCTGGACATGACCCGGCTGCCGGTGGTGGGCGTGGAGCCGGCCGCCGTCGCCGCCGCGGTGCCCGCCGCCGAGCTGCCGCAGGCGGCGGGGCGCACCCTGACCTTCCACGGCCTGGGGGAGCTGGAGCCGCCGCTGACGCAGACGGCGCGCACCTGGGTCGCGGACGTCACGATGGCGCTGTGCGAGCGCACCGGTGCGACGTGCCGGCGCAGTGAGGAGACGGGCCGCTCCCTGGGCCCGGACCGGCGCGGGGAGGTGCCGCAGGACGGCGCGGTGGCGTGGCCGGCGGCGCAGCAGGTGCAGCTGCCCGGGGGCGGCACCCGCACCGACGTGCCCGCGGAGCTGCTGTTCGCGTTCGGCTCGGCGGAGCTGTCCGCCGACGCCCCGGCGGTCGTGACGGCGGTGGCCGCGGGCCTGGCCGGGGCCCGCACCCTGGAGGTGGTGGGGCACACCGACTCCGCGTGCCCACCCGACCCGCAGGTCTGCGCCGGGCTGTCGCTGCGGCGCGCCGAGGCCGTGGCCGACCTGCTGCGCCGGCAGCGCTGGGACGGGCCCGTGCCGGCCGTGCAGGTCCGCGGCGCCGGCCCGGCCGAGCCCCTCGTGGCCGACCGCGACGCCGCCGGGGCGCTCGTCGCGGAGGCCGCCGCGCGCAACCGGCGCGTCAGCATCACCGCCCGCTGACGGGCCGCGGACCGGCCGCGGGGTCGCCGTGGGGCCGCTGTGCGCGGCCCGGCCCGCCTTGCCGCACGCCGCGGCATCTGCTTACCGTCGGCCCGCCCGGCCCCACGGAGGGTCGCGGAAGGAGCCACGCGATGACGACAGGTCCGGCCGCTCCGGGCGATCCCCGCATCCCGCCACCCGGCGACGACGGTGCCCGCCCCTCCCCGCAGCAACCGCAGGAGCAGTTCCCGCAGCGGTTCGCCCCCCAGCAGCAGTTCCCCCAGCAGCAGTTCCCCCAGCAGCAGTTCCCCCAGCAGCAGTTCCCCCAGCAGCAGGGCGCGCCCGGCCCGGGGTGGCAGCCCTTCCCCGGGCCCCACCCCCCGCCCGGTGCCCGGCAGGCGCCCCGCCAGGAGCCCCGCCAGGAGCGCCCCGCCTCCCCCCGGGGGCTGCGCGAGCGGCTCACCCCCCGCAAGGACCGCCTGGCCCGGGCCGCGACCGACGCCGGGGAGGGCGCGGGCAGCGGCCCCGCCGACGTCGAGGCGCTCCTCGGCGCCCTCGCCTACCACGTCAGCGTCCCCGTCGAGCAGCGCCTGCGGCGCCGCGGGTTCGCGCTGGGCCTGCTCGTGCGCCGGCTGCGCCGGGACTTCGACCGCGCGGTGCTCGCGGGGGTCCGGCTGCGGCGGTGGGCGGGTGACCCGGGCAACGCCGAGGTCGCCGCGAACTGGGCGCGGATCAGCCGCGAGACCCGCGGCGGCACCGCGGCCGTGGCCCTCCTGGCGCCGTGGGCGGCGGTGGTCGTGGCCCTGGTCGTCGCGGTCGCCGACTACGCCTACTTCGCGGGCCTGCTGGCGGACCTGGCGGACCTGCAGGAGGGCGACTACCTCTCCTCGGCCGCCGTCATGGCGCGCGCCCTGGCGCTCACCACCCCGCTGCTGGTCTTCTGCGTCTGCGCCCCCGCCGGTGCGCTCGCGGCCGCGTGGCTGCGCGGGGCGCGGCCCTCGCGGCGGATGCTCGGCCTGGGGATCGCCCTGGCGGTGGCCACGCTGGGCCTGAGCGCGCTGTTCGCGGCGTTCGCGGAGTTCCGCTTCCGCAGCGAGTCCGCCGGTGTCGGGGCGGCGGTGGCCCCCACGGCGCTGCTGGCGCTGCTGCTGGGGTCGCTGCCGCTGCTGGCGGCCCTCGTCGGCGGGCTCCTGGAGGCACCACCGGCGCGGGAGTACCGCATCGGGCGCCGCGCCCACGCCCGCGTCCAGCGCACCGGCAGGCGCCTGCAGCGCGCCGAGCTGCGCAGGCGGCGTGCCGTGGCCGACGCCCACGGCCGGCTGCGCACCCGCGTCGCCTCCCTGCTCTCGCGCCACCTCGACGTGCCCGCGCAGATCGCCGAGCACACGGTGCTCAGCGCCCGCGCCCGCGGCGGCATGGCACCGCTGGAGCTGGGCGAGGTCCCCGCGGTGCCCGAGTGGTGGGCCGAGCCGGGGCGCCCGGAGCCGTTGCGGGGCACCGCGATGCCCCTGCCGCCGGCGGCGCTGCGCGCGCTCGGGGAGGCCGTCGACGCCCTGGGGGAGAGCTCCCCGGCCCGCCTGGCCGCGGCCGTCGACGACGCCTGCGCCCGCACCGACCTGCCGGTCCCCGCGCACCCGGGCGGGCCGGTCGGGGCGGCCGGCGCCCCCGGCGGGCCGGACCGGCGGCCGCAGGTCCTGGACCTGCGCGGGGGCGAGGGCGTCCCCGCGTCCGGTGCGGGGAGCGGGAGCGGTGCGGGGGGAGGACCGTGAGGACCCCCGCGGGCCTCGGTCCCCTGGGCGACCTCGCGCCCCTGGGGGACGTGGGCGCCCTACCGCGCCGCTCCCGCCGCTGGCCCTGGTTGCTGCTCCTCCTGCCGCTGCTCCTGCTGCTGCCGTGGCCGGAGCAGGAGCGGCGCGCCCCGACGTCGCTGAGCGGCGCGGAGCTCGGCGGTGAGCGCGGCGCCGGGTGCGTGCGCCTCGCGCTGCTGGCGGACGGCTCCGGCTCCATGTCCGACTACGCCCAGGCCCGCGCCACCGCCGTGCAGGAGGTGCTGCGCTGGGCGCCCAGCGCGCTGCGCGGCGACGACCAGGTGACCGTCGTGGACTTCGCGGGCAGCGCCACCACGACCCTGCCCACCACCGCCGTCGCCGACAGCGCCACCGCCCGGCTGCTGCCCCCGGTGGAACTGGAGGACGGCTCCGCCCTGGGCAGCGGCCTGGAGGAGCTGGCCGCGCAGGGCCCGAGCCCGTGCCGCACCGTGGCCGTCGTCGTCTCCGACGGCCTCGTCGACGAGACCGACCCCGCGGCGGTGGACGCCCTCGTGCGGCGGGCGGGGGTGGAGCGGGTGGTGCTGCTGCTGCCCAGCCGCACCCTCGACGTGCCCTCCGCCTGGACCGCCGTCCTGCCGAGCGCCCAGGCCACCGCCACGGACGGGCTGGACCCGCGCGCCACCGCGCTCGCGCTCGGCGACGTCCTCGCCGACTTCCTCGGGCTGGAGCTGGAGACGACCTGAGCGCGGCCCGGGAACGGGCGCCCGGAGAGGGCGGCCACCTGCGGGTGCCGCTCAGGCCGTCGTCACTGCGGACGGGCCCGCGCCCGGCACCGGCAGCTCCACCCGGAACGTCGTGCCGGCGGGGGAGCTGTCCACCCCGACCGCGCCGCCGTGGGCGCTGACCACCGCGTCCACGATGGCCAGGCCCAGGCCGGTCGAGCCCGCCGCCCGGGAGCGGGAGGTGTCGGCGCGCGCGAAGCGCTCGAACACGTGCGGCAGCACCGCCGGGTCGATGCCGGGACCGTCGTCGGTGACCCCCAGCACCACCCGTCCACCGCCGGCAGGACCCTCCCGCGCCACGCGCACGGTGACGGTCGTGCCCGGCGGGGTGTGGGTGCGGGCGTTGGCCAGCAGGTTCGCCAGCACCTGGTGCAGCCGGGCGGGGTCGCCGCACGTCGTCACGACGTCGCCGGGCAGGTCCAGGTGCCAGCGGTGCTCCGGGCTGGCGGCCCGGGCGTCGCTGACGGCGTCCAGCACCAGCATCGTGACGTCCACCTCCTCCACCGCCAGCGGCCGGCCGGCGTCCAGGCGCGCCAGCAGGAGCAGGTCGTCGACGAGGCCGCTCATGCGCACCGCCTCGGACTCCACCCGGCGCAGCGCGTGCCCGACGTCGGCGGGGACGACCTCGGCGCCCGGGCCGCGGCGGCGGGTCAGCTCGGCGTAGCCGCGGATCGCCGCCAGGGGGGTGCGCAGCTCGTGGCTGGCGTCGGCGACGAACCGCCGGACCCGCTGCTCGGAGACGTGCCGCGCGTGCAGGGCGGAGCCGACGTGGTCGAGCATCCGGTTCAGCGCCGCGGCGACCTGCCCGACCTCGCTGGCCGGGTCGGTGTCGGCGGCCGGGACGCGCTCGGCCAGGGCCACCTCCCCGCGGTCCAGGGGCAGCTCCGAGACCCGGGCGGCGGTGCGGGCCACCCGCTGCAGGGGAGCGAGGTCGCGGCGGACGAGCAGGCCACCCAGCAGCGCCGCGAGCGCCACACCGCCGGTGATGGCGGCGACCTCCACGGCCACCACCCTGGACAGGACGCGCCGGGTCTGCGCCAGGGAGACCCCGGAGACGACGACGGTGCCGTCCGCGTCGCGCACCGCCCGCACCCGGTAGGTGCTGCCGTCGGAGAGGGCCACCGTCCTCGGGCCCCGGTCCTCGCGGTCGGGGTCCTCCGGGCCGGGGCCCCCCGGACCCCCGCGGCCGGCGCCCGCGGTGCCGACCCCGCGGGCCGGGACGCCCACCGTCTCGGCCGCGGCGGCGACGGCCTCCAGCTGCCGGACGTCGGCCGCCGGGAGGGTGCGCCGCCCCTCCTCCCGGCCGCGGTCGAACGCCGTCGCCGTCACGAGGCGCCCGTCCTCGTAGCAGAGGTTCAGCTCGCCGAACCCGGGGCCGACCTGCAGCTCCGGGCACGTCAGCTCCACGTGCCGCCCCCCGTGGGCGGCGACCACCCCGTGGCCGCGCAGCGCCGAGAGCCGCTCGTCGACCTGCTCCACGAGCTGGTGGCGCAGGGCCAGCGTCGTCACCACCCCGATGACGCAGCCGACCGCCGCGAGCAGCGCCACGACGGTCAGCAGCAGGCGGGCGCGCAGCGTGCGCGGCCGCAGCGGGTTCCTCATGGCTGCACCGGCTCCGCGGGTTTGAGGACGTACCCGGCGCCGCGCACGGTGTGGATCATCGGCGGGCGCCCCGCGTCGACCTTCTTGCGCAGGTAGGAGATGTACAGCTCCACGACGTTCGCCTGCCCGCCGAAGTCGTAGTTCCACACCCGGTCCAGGATCTGCGCCTTGCTCAGCACCCGCCGCGGGTTGCGCATGAGGAAGCGCAGCAGCTCGAACTCCGTCGCCGTCAGCCTCACCTCCGCGCCCGCCCGGGTCACCTCGTGGCTGTCCTCGTCCATGACGAGGTCCCCGACGACCAGGACGGGCTCCGTGCGGGCCGTGGCCATGCCCGCGCGCCGCAGCAGGCCCCGCAGCCGCGCCACGACCTCCTCCAGGCTGAACGGCTTGGTGACGTAGTCGTCCCCGCCGGCGGTCAGGCCCGCCACGCGGTCCTCCACGGCGTCCTTGGCGGTGAGGAACAGCACCGGCACGTCGGGGTCCTCCGCGCGGATGCGGCGCAGCACCTCCGGACCCTCGATGTCGGGCAGCATCCAGTCCAGGACGACCGCGTCCGGGCGGAAGCCGCGCGCCGCGCGCACCGCGTCCAGGCCGGCGCCGGCGGTCTGCACGTCCCAGCCCTCGTACCGCAGGGTCATCGAGAGCAGTTCGCTGAGGGTCGCCTCGTCGTCCACGACGAGCACCCGCAGCGGGCTGCCGTCGGGCCGGGTGAGCACCTGCCGGGCGGAGGGAGCGGTCATGCGCCCAGCATGCGCGCCGAACCTGGCGGGTGGCGTGGCGGTTCCTGTGAGGACGCTGTGGGTCCCCTCCTCAGCCGGCGTCCCGCAGGGTGGCGCCCGCCGCGGTGACCAGCCCCTCCAGCCGGGCGAGGAAGCGGTGCAGGGTGCCGTCCGGGTCCTGTGCCCGCCGCGCGTCGAGGAACACCGTGCCCCCGGTGCGGCGGCAGTGCTCCCGCGCGTACGCCAGGACGAGCTGCAGCTCCTCGCCGAGGGCGCCGCCCACCTCGCCCGAGAGGGTCACGTCCAGGCGGTCCCCGTGCGCGGAGGTCACCACCGACGTCAGCGGCGCCAGGGCGTCGGGACCGGCGAGGGGGTCCCCGTCCGGATCCCCGCCCCGGGCCGGGGCGGTGGTGAGCAGGTGGATGCGCACCAGCGTGTCGGCGGACGGGGTGCCGGTCGAGGGGGTGCCGGTCGACGGGGTGGTGGCGGGGGTGGTGGTCAGCGTGCGGCTCACGGTTCCTCCTGGCGGCTGGCGGCTGGCGGCTGGCGGCTGGCGGCTGGCGACTGGGCGGCGCCTGCGGTCGGAGGCGTCGGCAGCACCCTGCCCGGCACAGGTGGGAGCGAGGTCAACCGCACCTGTGAGTTCCCTGGGAGGAACCGGTCCCCCGCGGCCGGGGCCCGGCCTCCTCCTGCGGCAGCCGGCGGCTGCTGAGGGCGTGCGCCCGCACGAAACCGAGGCGCCCGTACAGCCGGCGCGCGACGTCGTTGTCCGCGTACATCCCCAGCGTCACCGCCGGGGCACCCGCCGCCAGCAGCCGCCGCGTCAGCGCCGCCGTCACCGCGGCCCCGAGACCGCGCCCGCGCCCGGCGGGGTCCGTGGCCACCGACGCCAGGTGCGGCACACCGGGCACGTTCTCGGTGTGCGCCGCGCACGCCACCAGCCGCCCGCTCCCGTCGCGCACACCCACCCACGCCAGGACCCCCGGCTCCCCGGGCGCGGCGCTGGAGCGAGGGCTGGCGCGGCGCAGCAGGTCCAGCACCTCCGGCGCCGCGGCGGGCGGCAGGGCCCGCACGTCCTCCTCGCCCGGCTGCGGGGGCGGGGCCGCCGCCGTCCAGAACCAGTCCCAGTCGTCGCCGCCGCCCGCGCCGGCCGGCAGCGGCGCGCCCCGGGACTGCGTCAGCCACCCCACCGCGTCCTGCGCCCGCAGCAGGGGCAGCACCCCGGCCGCCAGCGCGCCCACCGCGTCCGCCGCGCCCAGCACCGTCAGCGTGCGCCCCGCCAGGCCCGGGGGGCGCGGGCGCAGGAACGCCCACGCCCCCGGCAGCGCCCACGCGCGCACCGGCCGGTCCACCGGCAGCTCGAAGCGGACGAACGGGTCGTCGCCGGAGGCGGCCAGCAGCGCGGCCCGGCCGGGCAGGGGGTGGGGTGCCGCCCGCCCGCGCGCGACCGGCGGGACGGCGCCGTCGGGCGGGGGCGGTGGGACGGTGCTCACCGGCCCAGCCAACCAGCCCGGCCCGGCCGACCAGCCCGGCCCGGCCGACCAGCCCGGCCCGGCCGACCAGCCCGGCCCGGCCGACCAGCCCGGCCCGGCCGACCAGCCCGGTCCGGGTCCCGCCGCCGGCCGTGCCTGCCGCCCGACACGCCCGCGTCGCCGGGCGTCCGGCGCGTCGTCGACTGCTTGGATGAGAGCCCGCACCGACGGTCACGACACGGCTCCCGCCCGGAGGCACCGGTGGACACCTTCCAGCAGTACGTCATCGACCCCGTCTCGAACGTCCTGTGGACGTACGTGCTGGTGTACGTCCTGCTGGGGGTGGGCCTGTACTTCGGCGTCCGCACCCGCTTCGTGCAGGTCCGGCTCTTCGCCCGCATGCTGCGCCAGGTGGTGTCCTCCCGCAGCGGCTCCGAGGGCGGGATCTCCTCCTTCCAGGCCTTCTGCGTCGGCCTCGCCTCCCGGGTGGGGACCGGCAACATCGCCGGTGTCGCCCTCGCCCTGACCCTGGGCGGGCCGGGGGCGGTCTTCTGGATGTGGGTCGTCGCCCTCGTCGGCATGGCGACCGCGCTGGTGGAGGCGACCCTCGCGCAGGTCTTCAAGGTGCGCGCCGACGACGGGACCTTCCGCGGCGGGCCGGCCTTCTACATCGAGCGCGGCCTGCGCTCGCGCGGCGGCGGGATCCTCTTCGCCGTCCTGCTCATCTTCACGTTCGGCTTCGCCTTCAACATGGTGCAGGCCAACACCATCAGCGCCGTCCTGGCCGAGGGCCACGGCGTGGGCACCGGCTGGTCGGCGCTGCTGCTGGCCGCGCTCACCGCACCGGTGGTGTTCGGCGGCGTGCGGCGCATCGCCCGCGTCGCGGAGGTCATGCTGCCCGCGATGGCGCTGGCCTACGTCCTGCTCGCCCTCGTGATCGTCGCCATGAACATCACGGCCCTGCCGGGGGTGCTGGGCCAGATCTTCTCCGCCGCCTTCGGGATCGGGGAGGCCGCGGCCGGGGTCACCGGAGGGGTGGCCGCAGCCCTGCTCAACGGCGCCAAGCGCGGCCTGTTCTCCAACGAGGCCGGCATGGGCAGCGCCCCCAACGCCGCCGCGACCGCCACGACCAGCCACCCCGTCAAGCAGGGCCTCGTGCAGTCCCTGGGGGTGTTCGTCGACACGATCGTGGTCTGCTCGGCGACGGCCTTCATCATCCTCAGCGCCGGCCCGGACGTGTACCGGCCCGGCGCCGACGTGGAGGGGGCCTCCCTGACGCAGGCCGCGGTCGCCCACGAGCTCGGCAGCGGCACCACGGTCCTCATGACGGTCCTCGTCTTCGTGTTCGCGTTCTCCTCCGTGCTGGGCAACTACTCCTACGCCGAGGTCAACATGACCTTCCTGCGGGCCCGGCCGGTGTCCCTGACGGTCTTCCGCGTCCTCGTCGTCGCGCTCGTCGCCGCCGGGGCGGTGCTGGAGCTGGAGGCCGTCTGGGCCCTCGCCGACGTCGCCATGGGCCTGATGGCGCTGGTCAACCTGGTCGCGATCGTGCTGCTCGGGCGCTGGGCGCTGGGCGCGCTGCGGGACTTCGAGCGGCAGGTGCGGGCCGGTGAGGACCCGGTGTTCCGCACGGTGGACAACCCCGACCTGCCCGGTGAGCTCGCGGACAGCGTCTGGGCGGGGGAGCACGCCGGGCACGCGCTCGGCCACAAGGGCTGAGCGGGCGGGCCCGTCCGCCCGGGGAGCTACCGTTCCCGCCGTGGCCGACCTGTTCTCCCCGGACGACGACGACGAGGGGGGCGCCGCCCCCGGCCCGGCGGCCCTGGCCGGGGCGCCGCTGGCGGTGCGGATGCGCCCCCGCACCGTGGACGAGGTCGTCGGCCAGCAGCACCTCCTCGCCGACGGCTCCCCCCTGCGGCGGCTGGCCTCCGGCGCCGACCTCGGCCGCGCCGGGCCCGCCTCCGTCGTGCTGTGGGGCCCGCCCGGCACCGGCAAGACGACCCTCGCGCACGTCCTGGCCCGCTCCGGGGGCCGGCGCTTCGCGGAGCTGTCCGCCGTCACCGCCGGGGTCAAGGACGTGCGCCGCGTCATGGAGGAGGCCCGCGACGGCCGCGACCTGCACCGGCGCCAGACCGTGCTGTTCCTCGACGAGATCCACCGCTTCACCAAGGCCCAGCAGGACGCCCTGCTGCCGGGCGTGGAGAACCGCTGGGTCGTGCTCGTCGCCGCCACCACCGAGAACCCCAGCTTCTCCGTGGTGGCGCCCCTGCTGTCCCGCTCGCTGCTGCTGACGCTGCGGCCCCTCACCGACGACGACGTGCGCGCGCTGCTGCTGCGCGCGGTGTCCGACCCCCGCGGCCTCGGCGGGGAGGTGGAGGTGGCCGGCGACGCCCTGGAGCACCTGGTGCGCCTCGCGGGCGGGGACGCCCGGCGCGCCCTGACCTGCCTGGAGGCCGCCGCGGGCGCCGCCTTCGCCGACCCCGCCGTCGACGGTGTCGTGCGCGTCGGCCTCGCCCACGCCGAGCAGGCCCTGGACCGCGCCGCCGTGCGCTACGACCGCGCCGGGGACCAGCACTACGACGTGGCCAGCGCCCTCATCAAGTCCATCCGCGGCTCCGACGTCGACGCCGCCCTGCACTACCTCGCGCGCATGGTGGAGGCGGGGGAGGACCCGCGCTTCATCGCCCGCAGGCTCGTGATCTCCGCCTCCGAGGACATCGGCATGGCCGACCCCACCGCGCTGCAGACGGCCGTGGCGGCGATGACGGCCGTGGCGCAGATCGGCATGCCCGAGGGGCGGATCGTGCTGGGGCAGGCGGTGGTGCACCTGGCCACCGCGCCCAAGTCCAACGCCGCCTACCTCGCCACCGACGAGGCCATCGCCGACGTCCGGGCCGGGCGGGCGGGCTCCGTGCCCGCGCACCTGCGCGACGCGCACTACACCGGTGCCGGGCGCCTCGGGCACGGGAAGGGCTACGTGTACGCCCACGACGCCCCGCACGGCGTGGCCCGTCAGCAGTACCCGCCCGACGAGCTGGTGGGGCGCGACTACTACCGGCCCACCGACCGCGGCCACGAGCTGGCGCTGCGCGAGCGCCTGGAGCGGCTGCGCCGCCTGGTGCGGGGCGGGTGAGGCAGCGGCCCCGGGGGTGCTGCCGCTGGCGCTGGTGACCGGGTGCTGGGTGCCGGGTGCCGGGTGCTGGGTGCCGGGTGCCGGGTGCTGGGTGCCGGTGCTGGGTGCCGGTGCTGGGTGCTGGTGCTGGGTGCCGGGTGCTGGTGGCGGGGACGTTCGGCGCGCGACACGCGGGCGTGTCGCAGCGCAACGTCCCCGCCGTGGCCGCCGCCCCGGTGCGCGGGGACGTTCTGCCACGCCGCGCCCGCGTGTCGGCCGGGGAACGTCCCCGCCTGCCGGGCCCGGGTCACGGCCGCCACGGGCCCGCGTCCACCCAGCAGCGGGCACCCCGGGGCAGCGCCAGCGCCCGGTGGTGCCCGGCGCGCAGCCTGGCGACCGTCCGCTCCCGGGCCGCGGGTGCCAGGTCCGCGGCGACCACCCGCACCACCACCAGCCCGTGCGCCTCGAGGAGCTCCTCGCGCACGTTGTCCGCACCGTGCCGGCCCGCCTCGCGGTGGTGGGCGCCGTCGTACTCCGCCACCAGCCCGCTCGCCGGCTCCAGCAGGTCCGGCACCCCCAGCGACGCGCCGCGCCGGTCGATCACCCGGTGGTTCACGCGCGGCTCCGGCAGCCCCGCGTCCAGGGTCCACAGCAACCGCAGGCGGCTCTCCCCGGACGACAGCGTCCCCGCCCGCACCAGCTCCAGTGCGCGGCCCACCTGCGCGGCGCCCTGCCAGCGCCGGCGCGCCCGCGCCAGCCCGGCCACCTCACCCGCCGGGAGCACGCCGCGGCGTTCCAGCCGCTCGGCCGCCACCACGGCCGCCCGCACCGACGCCGACCAGCGCAGCACGTCGAACGCGGTGCGCGCCGGTGTGGTGAGGCGCAGCCCGTGGAGCCGCTCGACGTCCTCCTCGGGCAGCGCGCTGGACGAGAGCCGGATGCCCGCGCGGCGGCGCACCGCGTGCCCGGGCCCGACGCACAGCGGCACGGGCAGTTCCGTGCCGCCGGCGTCCTCCCCGTCGAACTCCGCCGCGCCGCGCAGCAGGGCCGCCGCCCAGCCGCCGACGGCGCCGTGGGCGGGCAGGACGGCTGCCGCCTCGCGCACGCGCAGCAGCGGCCCGGTGGCGTTGCCGGCCCACGAGCGCACCCCGCGGTGCGGCCGCCGCCACAGCGCTCCGTCGAGGTCGGAGCGCAGCAGCCCGGCCGAGCGCAGGGATGCCGTGCGGTGGGCGCCGTCGTAGAGGTGGTCCACGCCGGGCAGGGTCCGCGCCCCGGCCCGCTCGGCGGGTGCGGCCGGCGGCGCCTGTGGACCCGCAGCCGGGGCAGCCCGGGTGTGGACGGCTCGCGCGGGGCGGCTCGCGCGTGGCGGGGACGTTCGGTCGCGGCGCGCCGGCGTGTCAGCAGCGGAAGGTCCCCACCTCACGTGGCGGACGGCGGGGTGGGGACGTTCGGTCGCGGCGCGCCGGTGTGTCGGCAGCACAACGTCCCCCCGAGCCCCGAGCCCCGAGCCCCGAGCCCCGAGCCCCGAGCCCCGAGCCCCGAGCCCCGAGCCCCGAGCCCCGAGCCCCGAGCCCCGAGCCCCGAGCCCGAGCCCGAGCCCGAGCCCGAGCCCCGAGCCCGAGCCCCGAGCCCCGCCCGCCCCGTGCCCGCCCCGGCCCCCCGCCCGAGCGGCACCGAGCGCCCGCGCCGGGACCGGTAGGGTCGCAGGTCGTGCACGCGTGCGAGACGGCGCGCGACGCAGCCCCGCCTGAGGAGGAGCACGAGGATGCAGACCGCCGAGATCCGTCGGCGCTGGCTGGAGTTCTTCGAGCGCAAGGGGCACACCGTCGTGCCCAGCGCCTCGCTGGTCTCCAACGACCCCAGCCTGATGTTCACCGTGGCGGGGATGGTCCCCTTCATCCCGTACCTCACGGCTCGCGAGCCCGCGCCGTACCGGCGCGCCACCAGCGTGCAGAAGTGCCTGCGCACCCTCGACATCGAGGAGGTGGGCAAGACCAGCCGGCACGGCACGTTCTTCCAGATGAACGGCAACTTCTCCTTCGGGGACTACTTCAAGGAGGGGGCCATCACCTACGCGTGGGAGCTGCTGACCGGCAGCACCGCGCAGGGCGGCTACGGGCTGGACCCGGAGAAGCTGTGGGTGACCGTCTACCTCGACGACGACGAGTCCGCCGCGCTGTGGCGCAAGGTCGCGGGCCTGCCCGAGGAGCGCATCCAGCGCCGCGACAAGAAGGACAACTACTGGCACACCGGGCAGCCCGGCCCCGGCGGGCCCTGCTCGGAGATCTACTTCGACCGCGGCCCCGCCTACGGGCGCGAGGGCGGCCCCGTGGCCGACGAGGACCGCTACATCGAGATCTGGAACCTCGTCTTCATGCAGGAGCTGCTGGGCGAGGTCCGCTCCAAGGTCGACTTCGACGTCGTGGGCGACCTGCCGGCGAAGAACATCGACACCGGCCTGGGCCTGGAGCGCCTGGCGTGCGTGCTGCAGGGCGTCGACAACATGTACGAGATCGACGAGGTCCGCCCCGTGCTGGACCGCGCCGCGCAGCTCTCGGGCCGCACCTACGGGGCGGTGCACGCCGACGACGTGCGCCTGCGGGTGGTGGCCGACCACGTGCGCAGCGCCCTGATGCTCATCGGCGACGGCGTCACCCCGTCCAACGAGGGCGCGGGCTACGTGCTGCGCCGCCTGATCCGCCGTGCGGTGCGGGCGATGCGCCTGCTGGGCGTGGAGGAGCCGTCCCTGCCGCGGCTGCTGCCGGTGTCCAAGGACGTCATGAAGGCGTCCTACCCGGAGCTGGAGGCGGAGTTCGAGCGCATCTCCCGCGTCGCCTACGCCGAGGAGGACGCCTTCCGGCGCACCCTGGTGGCGGGCACGCAGATCTTCGACACCACGGTGCGCGAGCTCAAGGCCGCCGGCGGGTCGGCGCTGTCGGGGGAGCGGGCGTTCGCGCTGCACGACACGTACGGCTTCCCGATCGACCTGACGCTGGAGATGGCTTCCGAGCAGGGCATCGGCGTCGACGAGGACGGCTTCCGCCGGCTCATGGCGGAGCAGCGGGACCGCGCCAAGGCCGACGCGCGCGCCAAGCGCTCCGGCGGCGTGGACACCACCGTCTTCCGCGAGGCGCTGGCGCAGCACGGCCCGACGGACTGGCTGGCGTACACGGCGCTGCGCACGGAGTCGCGGGTGGTGGGCATCGTCAGCGGCTCCGAGGGTGTGCCCGCCGCGGGCGCCGGGGAGATCGTGCACGTGCTGCTGGACCGCACGCCCTTCTACGCGGAGTCCGGCGGGCAGAACGCCGACGCCGGGCACCTGGTGTGGGACGGCGGGCGCGCGGAGGTCGTGGACGTGCAGCGGCCCGTCAAGGGTCTCGTGGTGCACCAGGTGCGGGTCCTGGGCGGTGAGCTGACCGTCGGGGAGGCCGTGGAGGCCGCCGTGGACGCCGAGTGGCGCCTCGGTGCGTGCCAGGCGCACTCGGGCACCCACGTGGTGCACGCCGCGCTGCGCCAGGTGCTCGGGCCGAACGCGCTGCAGTCCGGCTCCTACAACCGGCCGGGGTACCTGCGCCTGGACTTCTCCTGGACCCAGGCCCTCAGCGCCGGCCAGCGCGCCGACGTGGAGCGGGTGTCCAACGAGGCCGTCCGCAACGACCTGCCCGTCTCCGCGCAGTACATGACGCTGCCGCAGGCGCAGGAGTGGGGGGCGCTGGCGCTGTTCGGCGAGACGTACGGCGAGCAGGTCCGCGTCGTGGAGATCGGTGGGGAGTGGTCGCGGGAGCTGTGCGGCGGCACGCACGTGCGGCACAGCTCGCAGATCGGCCCGCTGGTGCTGTCCGCGGAGTCCAGCGTGGGCGCCTCGGTGCGGCGCGTGGAGGCCGTCGTGGGCCTGGAGGCGTACCAGTACCTCGCCCGGGAGCGGGACCTGGTGCGACAGCTCGCCGAGGTGCTGAAGACCCCGCGCGAGGACGTCGTGGGGCGCGTGGAGGGCGTGGTGACCCGCCTGCGCGACGCCGAGCGGGAGATCGCGAAGCTGCGCGCCGGGCAGGTCCTGGCGGCCGCGGGGTCCCTGGCGTCGGGTGCGCGGGACGTGTTCGGCGTGGCCTACGTGGGGCACGACGCGGGCGCCGCCTCCGCCGACGACGCGCGCACCCTCGTGCTGGACGTGCGCGGCCGGCTGCCGCAGGACCGCCCCGCGGTGGTGGCGGTCACGGGGGTCGCGAAGGACCGCCCCGTGGTGGTGATCGCCACGAACGAGGAGGCGCGCCGCTGGGGCGTGAAGGCCGGTGACCTGGTGCGCGTGGCCGCGAAGGTCCTCGGCGGTGGCGGCGGCGGCAAGGACGACGTGGCGCAGGGCGGCGGGCAGGACGCCTCGAAGGTCGGCGAGGCCCTGGCGGCGGTGGAGCACGCCGTGGGCCAGCGCGTCACCGGTGCCTGAGGCGCGCCGCGCGCCGGGCCCGCGCGCGTGAGGCGCGGCGTCCGCCTCGCCGTGGACGTCGGCAGCGTGCGGGTGGGTCTGGCGGCGTGCGACCCGGACGGCTACGTCGCCTCGCCCGTGGAGACCCTCCAGCGCGACGACAGGGGCGGGGCGGACCTGCGGCGCATCGCCGCGGAGGCCGCGGAGCGGGGCGCGCTGGAGATCGTGGTGGGCCTGCCGCTGTCGCTGAACGGCACGGAAGGACCTGCGGCGGGCGTTGCCCGTACCTACGCGGAGCGTTTGGCGGCTATGGTCGCGCCGGTACCGGTGCGCCTGGTCGACGAACGGCTGAGCACCGCGGGCGCGCACCGCTCGCTGCACGAGTCGGGCCGCAAGGGGCGCAAGCACCGTGCGGTGGTCGACCAGGTCGCGGCGGTGTGGTTCCTGCAGGGTGCACTGGACACGGAGCGCTCCTCAGGTCGCGCACCCGGACGGGTGGTCGCGGTCGGCGGGGCGCACGAGGACGCGGACGGGGCGGCACGCTCCGGTGGCACGGACGCCGCCGGCACCGGCAACGGTGGCGCGGACCCCGCTGGGGAGGGACGGAACGCATGATGGACCTCATGGACCTGCCCGGGGCGGCGACGCCTCCGCAGCGGCGGCGGCGCCGCGGCCGGGCCGCGGTGGCCCTCGTGGTGGCGATGGCGGTGCTGGGCCTGGGCGCGTTCGCCGCCTGGGGCACCCTGCTGGAGCCGCTGGTGGGCCGCCTGACCGCCTCCGGTGACTACGACGGCCGCGGCAGCGGCACGGTGGACGTGCGGATCGCGCAGGGCGACACCGGCCGCGCCATCGGCCGGACCCTGCAGCAGGCCGACGTCGTGAAGACCGCCGACGCCTTCGTGGAGGCCGCCGCGGCCGAGCCGCGCGCCGCGGGGATCCAGCCGGGCACGTACCGGATGCGCAAGCAGATGTCGGCGGCGGCGGCGGTGAACCTGCTGCTGGACCCCGCGACCCGCCAGACGACGCGGCTGACGGTGCCGGAGGGCCTGCGCGCCTCCCAGGTCCTCGACCTCGTCGCGAAACAGACACCGATCCCGCGCGCCGACCTCGACGCGGCGCTGCGCGACCCGTCCCTGGGCCTGCCCGCGGCGGCGAACGGCGAGGCGGAGGGCTTCCTGTTCCCCGCGACGTACGAGGTGGAGCCGGGCGCGAAGGCCGTGGACGTGCTGCGGCAGATGGTGCAGCGCTCCACCGCGGTGCTGCAGCAGCTGCAGGTGCCCGCCGACCGCCAGCGCGCCGTGGTCATCGCGGCCTCCATCGCGGAGAAGGAGGCCCGCAGCGCCGAGGACATGGCGCGGGTCACGCGCGTGCTGGAGAACCGGATCGGCCGGGGCATGGCGCTGCAGCTGGACTCCACGGTCAGCTACGCCAGCGGCCGGGAGAGCATCACCACCACCCCGCAGGAGCGCGACTCCGACTCCCCGTACAACACGTACAAGGTGCGGGGCCTGCCCGCCGGCCCGATCAGCAACCCGGGCGAGGCGGCGCTGCGCGCGGCGCTGAACCCCGAGCCGGGGCCGTGGCTGTTCTTCGTGACCGTCGACCCGGAGACGGGGGAGACCCGCTTCGCGGAGACCAAGGCCGAGCACGACGCCAACGTGGAGGTCTTCCGGGCGTGGCTGCGGGAGCACCCGGCCCGATGAGCGCGCTGTCCGCGGCGGGTGGGCGGTGAGGGCCGCGGTCTGCGGCTCCCCGATCCGCCACTCGCTGTCGCCGGTCCTGCACACCGCCGCATACGAGGCGCTGGGCCTGCGGGGCTGGTCCTACGACCTGCTGGAGGTCGACGAGGAGCGCCTGCCCGCCGTGGTGGACGCCCTGGACGGCTCGTGGGCGGGCCTGTCGCTGACGATGCCGCTGAAGGAGGTCATCGTCCCCCTGGTGGACGAGGTGACGGACTTCGCGCGCGCGGTGGGGTCGGTGAACACGGTGGTGGTGCGGCCGCGCCTGGACCGGCGCGGTGTGCCGGGGCGGCGCGGGGTGCGGTTGCGGGCGGACAACACCGACGTCGAGGGCCTGGTGGTGGCGGTGCGGGAGGCCGCGCCGCACCTGGTGGAGCGGGGCCTGCGCCGGGCGGTCGTGGTGGGCGGTGGCGCGACGGCGCGCTCGGCGCTGGTGGCGCTGCTGCGCCTGGGCTGCCCGGAGCCGGTGGCGGTGGTGCGCAGCGAGCGGCGCGCGGAGGAGCTGGAGGCGGTGGCGGCGCGCCTGGCGGGCCGGGTGCGGGTGCTGCCGTGGAGCGAGCTGCCCGTGGCGGCCGCCGCGGAGGTCGTGGTCTCCACGGTGCCGGTGGGCGGCTCGGAGGCGGTGGCGGCGGAGCTGCTGGCGGGACCGGGGCCAGCGTGGTGGCCGCTGCTGGTGGACGTGGTGTACGCGCCGTGGCCGACGCCGCTGGCGAGGGCGTGGGGCGGTCAGGTCGTCGGCGGCTTCGAGATGCTGCTGCACCAGGCGGCGGCGCAGGTGCGGCTCATGACGGGCCTGGAGCCGCCCGTGGAGGCGATGCGCGCGGCGGGCCTGGCGGCGCTGGCGGCGCGCGAGGAGGCCGCGCGGGCGGCGGCGGACGGACCGGCCCCCGGCGGCTCCCCCGAGCAGGCGCAGAAGCAGGAGCAGGCGCCGGGGCAGGCTGCGCAGCAGGCACCGCAGGCGGCCCGGGGCGGGGCCGGCTGAGCCGTCCGGGCTAAAGCCGGGCGCTTCTCCGGCCGATGGGTCCCCTGAGGTGCCGACAGGCGGCACCGTGCCTCGAGGGGGACCGTCTTGACCGACTCGTCGCAGCACCTCAGCGCCCGCGACCGGGTGGCCAGCATGCGCCTGAGCCAGCGGGGCGTGCAGGAGCCCGCGGCCGAGGCGCAGCCCGCCCTGGCGGACGTGGCGTCGCTGCTCGCGGCGCAGCAGGCCCCCGCCCCCGTGCAGCCCGCCGCCGTGCAGCCCGCCGCCGTGCAGCCGGTGCCCGTGCCGGTGTCCGTGCCGGTCGCGGTGAGCCCTGCTGCGGCCACGCAGCCGGCGACCATGCCGCTGCTCGCCCCGCCCGCCGCCGTCGCCGGTCCCGTCGCCGCCCCGGCGCCCGTGGCCGTCCCCGTGGCGGCCGCCGCGCCGGACGCCCAGCAGGGCCCGCGCGTCAACGAGATCCTCGCCGCCGCCCTCGACGTCGGTGCCTCCGACACGCACATCACCGTGGGCGTGCCCCCGATGGTGCGCCGCTCCGGCGACCTGCACCCCCTCGACGGTTTCGAGGCCCTCAAGCCCGCGGACATCCAGGCGATGCTCTACGCGATGATGACCGGCAAGCAGCGCCAGACGTTCGAGTCGAACCTGGAGCTGGACTTCGCGTACACGCTGCCGGGCCGCTCCCGCTTCCGCGTCAACGTGTACCGCCAGCGCGAGTCCCTCGGCGCCGCGTTCCGCCGCATCCCCTACGAGATCAAGCCGCTGGAGGACCTCGGCGTCCCGCCGGTCGTGGGCGGCTTCGCCTCCCTGCCGCGCGGTTTCGTCCTCGTCACCGGCCCCACCGGTTCCGGCAAGTCCACGACCCTGGCGTCCGTGGTCGACCTGGCGAACCGCACCCGCCGCGACCACATCATGACCGTCGAGGACCCGATCGAGTTCCTGCACAAGCACAAGAACTGCGTCGTGAACCAGCGCGAGGTGGGGGAGGACACGAAGTCCTTCGCCAGCGCGCTGAAGCACGTGCTGCGCCAGGACCCGGACATCATCCTCGTCGGCGAGATGCGCGACCTGGAGACGATCCACGTGGCCCTCAGCGCCGCCGAGACCGGTCACCTGGTGTTCGGCACCCTGCACACCCAGGACGCCGCGCAGACCATCGACCGCGTCATCGACGTGTTCCCCGCGAACCAGCAGCAGCAGATCCGCGTGCAGCTCGCGGGCGCGATCCAGGGCGTCGTGTGCCAGACGCTCGTCAAGCGCGCCGACGGCAAGGGCCGCGTCGTGGCGACGGAGGTCATGGTGGCCACCCCCGCGATCCGCAACCTGATCCGCGAGGGCAAGACCCACCAGATCCACTCGGCCATGCAGGCCGGTGCGGCGCACGGCATGCACACCCTCGACCAGCACCTGGCCGAGCTGGTGCGCACCCGCCAGATCACCTTCGAGGCGGGCCTGGAGAAGTGCCACGCCCCCGACGAGTTCCGCCGGCTCGCCGGCCACGGCTGAGAGGTCCGGAAAAGCTGATGGCGACCGCCACGAAGAACAGCGGGTCGAAGACGTTCGAGTACACCGCGCGGGACCGGGCCGGCAAGGCCGTCAAGGGGAACCTCGACGCCGGTGACGCCTCCTCCGCCGCGCAGAAGCTCGTCAGCCAGGGGCTGACCCCGGTGAAGGTCTCGGAGACGAAGGCCGGCACCGGGCTGCAGATGGAGCTCAGCCTGCCCGGGTCGAACCGGGTGAAGCTGAAGGAACTGGCGCTCATGGCGCGGCAGTTCGCGACGATGGTCTCCAGCGGCCTGACCCTCATCAAGGCGCTGAGCATCCTCGCCGAGCAGACGGAGAGCAAGAAGCTCGGCGAGACCCTGCGGACCATCCGCTCGGAGGTCGAGAGCGGCTCGTCGCTGTCGGTGTCGATGGCCAAGCACGTCGACGTCTTCCCGCCGCTGATGGTCAACATGGTGCGGGCCGGCGAGGTCGGCGGTTTCCTCGACACCGTGCTGGTGCAGGTCGCGGACAACTTCGAGGCCGAGGTCAAGCTCAAGGCCAAGATCAAGTCGGCGATGACGTACCCGGTCGTGGTGTTCGTCATCGCCATCCTGGCGGTCACGGGCATGCTGCTGTTCATCGTGCCGGTGTTCGCGAACATGTTCACCGAGCTCGGTGGGGAACTGCCGCTGCCGACGAAGATCCTCATGTGGCTCTCCGGTGCCATGAAGGTCGCCGCCCCCGTCGGTGTGGTCGCCGGCATCGTGGCGGCTTTCGTGTGGCAGCGGGTGAAGCACAAGGACCGTGTCCGCGGTGTCGTGGACCCGCTGAAGCTGAAGATGCCGGTCTTCGGGATCCTCGTGCAGAAGATCGCGCTGAGCCGGTTCACCCGGAACCTGGGCACGATGATGCGCTCGGGCGTGCCGATCCTGCAGAGCCTCGACATCGTCGGCGGCGCGTCGGGCAACGTGGTGATCCAGCGGGCGACGACCGCCGTGATGGAGAGCGTCCGCTCCGGCAACTCCCTCTCCGGGCCGCTGGCGGAGCACGCCATCTTCCCGCCGATGGTGGTGCAGATGATGTCCGTCGGTGAGGACACCGGTGCCCTGGACAGCATGCTGCACAAGATCTCCGACTTCTACGACCAGGAGGTCGAGGCGACGACGGAGGCCCTCACGAGCATCATCGAGCCCCTCATGATCGCCGTCCTCGGCGGCATCATCGGCGCCATGATCATCGCCATGTACCTGCCCATCTTCGGGGTGTTCGAGCTCATCAACTGACGGCAGCCGGCCCTGCCCACGGCCCCCGCACCCACCGGTGCGGGGGCCGCGGCCGTTCCCGCGCGCGCGCCGTGAACCCCGCCACGTGGTCCCGGTGGGAAAGGGGTGGCACAAGTCCTAAAGCCCGCCGCGGGAACGCCGATGAACTAGGTACAAGAGCCGCCACACCACCCGGTGCGCGATGCGCGAGCGGCTCACCGTCTCACCGAAGGGGAGAGCTCATGCTCGCTCGCATCCGCAAGTCCCTCGACGAGAAGGACCAGGGTTTCACCCTGATCGAGCTCCTCGTCGTCATGATCATCATCGGCATCCTCGCCGCGATCGCCGTCCCGGTCTTCCTGTCCCAGCGCGCCAAGGCGCAGGACTCCGCGGCCAAGGCCGACGTCTCCAGCGTCGGCAAGGAGATCGCGACCTACTTCGTCGACAACACCGCGGCTCCGGCCACCCTGGCGATCGGCACGAGCGGTGCCCAGAACGGCCGCTACACCCTGACCCCGGCTGGCGCCGGCGCCACCGCGATCGACCTCGGCAAGGCCAGCGCGAACGTCGCCCTCGGCCAGCGGACCACCACCGCGTGGACCGCCGCCGCCTGGTGCGTCGACGTCATCAACAACGCAGGCTCGCAGAAGACCTACCGCTACTCCGCGCAGAACGGCCTGGAGAACGGCACCTGCGCCAGCGCGACGTCGCCGGTCTGATGACCTGACCTGGAGGGGCGCCACTGCGGTGGCGCCCCTCCAGCCGTTCGTCCGCAACGTCCGAGCCACAGACGACCTGGGAGGGGAGATGACCAGCATGCACGAGCGCGACGAGGGTTTCTCCCTCCTCGAGGCCGTCATCGCCATGGTCGTCACCGGGATCCTCGCCCTCGGCGTCGCCGCCGTCCTCGTGCAGTCGATGGACGTGAGCCGCACCAGCGCCGACCGCACCGCCGCGGCCGCCATCGCCACCACGCAGATCGAGACGTTCCGCGCCCAGCGCGGCCTCGACCTCCAGCCCGGGCGCACCACCGTCTACGTCGACCCCCGCGACGGTGCGGAGCACACCACCCAGGACGGCACCCGCTACAGCGTCGAGCGGGACGTCTCCGTGGTGGCGAGCAGCTCCGAGGCGAGCCTCTGCACCGCCGCCAGCGAGTCCGTCAGCTACAAGCGCGTCCGCGTCGTCGTGGACTGGCCCGGTCGCCGCAGCGGGCAGCCCGTGCGGGCCGACACCGTCAAGTCGCTCGGCATCGGCGGTGTCGCCGCGATCTCCGTGACCGGCGGGAACCAGCAGCCCGTCCCCGGGGTGCGGGTCACCCTCGCGCCGCTCGGCGCCTCCACCACCACCGGCTCCGACGGGTGCGCGGTGTTCACCGAGCTCAGCGCCGCGAAGCTCTACACCGCCGGTGTCGACCAGCCCGGGTACGTGGGCCTCGACGGCACCCGCGCCGTGAGCAGCGGGCCGTTCCGGATCGATCCCAGCAAGGTGACGCGGCTGACCTTCCGCTACGACCGCCCCGGCTCCCTCGCCGTGCGCCCGGTGCCGCCCCCGGGCCCGGCGCCCGCCGCCCTCGGCGTCGTGCCGGCCGTCCAGGTCCCCGCGGCGCTGCAGCTGACCGCCGGCTACAACCTGTGGACCGCGGGCTCGACCCGCAAGTACGAGCCGTGCCCCGGCACCGGCGGGCCCTGCACCACCCCGGGCACCAGCCCCACCCGGGTCGTCCCCGACCTCTTCCCCGACAGCATCAACGCCTACCGGGTGTGGGGCGGCTCCTGCGGTACGACGCAGCCGGTCACGCCCGGCGCCGTCCCGTCGGCCCTGGTCACCGCGGGTGCCGCCGCCGGCGTCGACCTGCCGCTCGGTGCCGTCAAGGTGTCCGTGCGCAAGGGGACCCTCGCCGTGCCGGGTGCGAGCGTGGTCGCCTCACCGGCCCCCACCGCGCTGGCGCTCGGCTGCCTCAGCAACCCCCAGCTGACGTTCACCGCGAACGCCGCCGGCGACGCCTTCATCGCCCTGCCCGACGGGTCGTGGACGGTGAGCGCCAACGGCGGGGCGCAGGGCGCCCCCTTCACCGTGACCGCCGGCGTCGTCAACCCCGCGGCCGTCCAGGCGGTCGCACCGTGAGCGCCCCCCGGCCCTCCCGCGACGGCGGGTTCAGCGCGGTCGAGCTGGTCGTCGGTATGGCGGTCAGCGGTGCGCTGCTCGTCATGGTCGCCACCCTGCTGCTCGGCACCCTGCGGACCACCGCCTTCGTCAGCGCCAAGCAGTCCAGCGCCGCGGACGCCCGCATCGCCGTGTCGACGATGACCCAGACCCTGCGGGTCGCCGAGCCGCTGGCGCCGGCCGACGCCTCCGGCCGGATCCCGCAGGCGACGCCCGACGGGCAGGTCGAGCAGGCCCTCACCGTGGCCACGCCCTCCACGATCACCTTCTACGCCAGCCTCGCGACCTCCGACGCCGACCCGCGTCCCACCCGCGTCACCTACGGCTGGAACACCGGCCGGAGGTGCCTGCAGGAGACGACCGTGCCGGCGGGCGAGGTCGTGTCGGGGAGCGTGAAGTACTGGACGTTCCCCACGGCCTCGGCCCGCACCCGGTGCCTCGCGTTCGGCGACACCGCCAACGCGAACCTCTTCTCCTACTTCACGATGCCCGAGCCGCTGGACGCCACGGCGTCCCAGGGTCTCGTCGAGCCGGTGGCGCTCGGGGCCCCCGGGGCGACGCTGGGCCTCGCCGACCTGCAGGACGTCGACCACGTCGGTGTGCGGCTCGTCCTGAGGTCCGCCGCCGCCGTGAGCACCGTCGACTCGCACGTGACGCTCGTCAACGCCCTCGACCAGGGGAGACGCTCGTGAGAACCCCGCTGCGCGCCCGCGCCGACGAGGGGGCGGCCCTCGTCGTCTCCGTCGGCGTCATGATGCTCGCCACCGTGCTCGCCTTCACCGCCCTCGGCCTGGCGGTGCGCACCATCCAGCCGACCCGCGACGAGGCCGACTCCCGGCGGGCCCTCGCGGCCGCGCAGGCGGGCGTCGACGACTTCGTGTCCCGGCTGAACGGGGACGAGACGTACTACCAGCGGGCCGACGCCGACACCGGCAACGAGGCCGCCACGGCGGCCAACCGGCCGCGCGGCGCCGCGGTCCCCGGCAGCGCCACCACCGGGGAGAGCTTCCGCTACGAGGTGCTGAACGAGGCGGAGGTCCCCACCTCGCTCACCATCCGCCTGAAGGTCACCGGCTACGCCGAGAACAGCGCCGGCACCGAGCAGCGCACCGTCATCGCCAACCTCAAGCCGGACAGCTTCCTCAACTACATCTACGTCACGGACCTGGAGACGGAGACGCCCGAGGCGTACGCCAAGGCACCGCGCGCGTTCGCCAGCTCCAACGGCGGCGCCGGCAGCCCCAACCTGCACAGGTCCAAGGACGGCGTCGAGTACTACCCCGACCCGACGGTGGTCCAGCGGGAGTGCGCGAAGTACCACTACACCGGCAGGCCGTACCCGTCGGTGGACGTCTACGAGGTCAACCCCCTCGTGAACGGCCGGCAACTGTGGTCCAGCACGGGCGGCGGCCCGCTGTCCCGGTACACCGGCACGGAGTTCGTCGGCGAGAAGGTCTCCGTCCAGTGCGCCGACATCCCGTTCATCCCCGGCGACGTGATCAACGGCCCGCTGCACACGAACGACTCCATCCAGCTGATCGGCCCGGTCAGCTTCATGAGCCCCAAGACCGAGACGTCGTGGAACTACAACCCGGCGAACGGCCGCCGCTGGTGGGGCGGCTACAACTCGAACCTGTCGCCGAACCAGCCGAGGTACGCGGCTCCGATCGTCATGCCGCAGGACAACTCAGCCCTGCTGAGCGTGGCCAACTCGGAGAAGGGCTGCACCTACCGGGGCGCGACGAAGATCACCCTGCGGGCGGACGGGACCATGCAGGTGTGGAGCCCGAGCACGGTGCGCACGGTGGCCAACGCCAGGCGGAACTGCCTCGGCACGACCCCGGGCGACAGCGTCCCGGTCCCCGAGGTCGTCTACGTGGCCGACACCACCACGTGCGGGGGCAGCGCCACCGACGGCACCAGCCGCGTGGGGTACCCCCTGGTCGGCGAGGCCACCAACGGCCCGCACACCCCGGACTTCGCCTGCCAGACCGGCGACGTCTACGTGCAGGGCGACCCGGCGAACTCCGGCCGCTTCGGCGGCCGCCTGACGATCGCCGCCGGCAACGACATCATCGTGACCGGGGACATCCGCTACGCCGGCGACAACCCGTCGACCCCGGACATCGAGGGCTCCGACGTGCTCGGGCTGATCGGGAACCGCAACGTGTGGATCTACCACCCGGTCAGCAGCACTGCCGGCGGCGGGACCAACCATCCCGGCTTCACGACCTTCTACCGGGTGGACGCGGCCCTCCTCGCGCTGAGGGCCAGCATCCTCGTGCAGAACTGGGAGCTGGGCGCCAGCCTGTCACCGAACGCCTCCAACCCGAACACCAAGCTCACCATCCGCGGCTCCATGACGCAGAAGTACCGCGGCCGCGTCGCCGACTACAGCGGTGGCGCCTTCAGCCACGGCTACCTGAAGAACTACACGTACGACCCGCGCCTGCCGGCGAACCCGCCGCCGTACTTCATCCGGCCCGAGTCCTCGCCCTGGTACGTCGAGAAGGTGACCGACCGATGACGTCCGTCCTGCTCGCCGCCGCAGCCGTCCTGGGCTGCCTCATCGGCTCCTTCCTCAACGTGGTCGTGCACCGCGTCCCGAGGGGGGAGTCGGTGGTGCGCCCCGCGAGCCGCTGCCCCGGCTGCGGCTCGGCCGTGCGCCGCCGCGACAACGTGCCGGTGCTGTCCTGGCTGCTGCTGCGCGGCCGCTGCCGGGACTGCGCCGCGCCGATCAGCGCCCGGTACCCCCTCGTGGAGCTCGGGACGGGGGTGCTGTTCGCCGCGGTGACGTGGGCCGTGGGCCCGTCCTGGGCGCTGCCGGCGTACCTGTACCTGGCGGCGATCGCGGTGGCCCTGGCGCTCATCGACCTGGACGTGCGCCGGCTGCCCGACCCGATCGTGCTGCCCTCCTACGCCGTCGCGGTGGTGCTGCTGCTGCTCGCCAGCGCCGGCACCGGGGACTGGGCCGCGCTCGGCCGCGCCGCCGTGGGCTGCGGGGTGCTGTTCCTCGTCTACGCCGCGCTGTGGTTCACCGGGGGCATGGGCCTGGGCGACGTGAAGCTGGCCGGGGTGCTCGGCCTGTACCTGGGCTGGTGGGGCTGGGACGCGCTCGCCGTCGGCGGGTTCTCCGCCTTCGTCCTCGGCGGCGTCGTCGGTGCCGCCCTGATGCTGCGCGGGCGCGCGGGGCGCAAGTCCCGCATCCCGTTCGGCCCGTACATGCTCGTCGGCGCCCTGGCCGCCCTGTTCGTCGCCGCGCCGGTCGCGCAGTGGTACCTCGGTCTCGTCGGCCTCGGGGCGCCCGGCTGACGCACCCATCCGTGTGGTGGACCCCGCCGATCGGGCGGTCCCGGGCGCTCAAGGTGCCCCCGGGGCCGCCCGATGTGCTTGGGGAGGACAACCACCCGAGCCGTGACCGGCTCACCACGACGAGGGAGGCGACGTGCCCGGACGCACCGCCATCGGTCTCGACATCGGGACGTCGGGAGTGCGCGCCGCCGAGCTCTCCTACGGCAAGCACGGCATCACCCTGGAGCGCTTCGGCCAGGTGGCGCTGCCCCCCGGTGCCGTCCAGGACGGCGAGGTCGTCGACGTCCCCGTCGTCGTCGAGGCCGTCCAGGCGCTCTGGAAGGGCAGCGGGTTCAAGCGCAAGGACGTCGCCCTCGGCGTCGCCAACCAGCGCGTCATCGTGCGCCAGGTGGACCTGCCGTACCTGCCGCCCGCGGAGTTCAAGGACGCCCTGCCGCTGCAGGTGCAGAGCTTCCTGCCCTTCCCCGTCGAGGACTGCGTCCTGGACTTCCACGTCACCGACGAGGTCGACGAGGGTTCCGGCCGGCAGCTGCGCGGCCTGCTCGTCGCCGCCGCCCGCAGCATGGTGATGTCCAACGTCACCGCCGTCGAGGCCGCGGGCCTGCGCGTGACGTCCGTGGACCTCACCTCCTTCGCGGTGCTGCGCTCCGTCGGGCGCACCCACGCCGACGTGGCCACCGAGGCGCTCGTCGACGTCGGCACCCGCGTCAGCAACCTCGTCGTGCACTCCGGCGGCGTCCCCCGCTTCGTGCGCATCCTCCTCATGGGCGGTCAGGACGTCACCGACGCCATCGCGGAGCGCCTCGGGATCCCCTCCGCCTACGCCGAGGGCGTCAAGCGGCACGCCGTCGACGACATCGACCAGGCCGACCTGGAGGCCGCCTGGCTGGCCGCCGACGCCGCCGTCGACGAGTTCGCCGACGAGATCCGCGGTTCCCTCGCCTACTACGCCGCCTCCCACCCCGGGTTCCCGGTGGAGCGCATCGTCCTGTCCGGGGGCGGCTCCCAGCTCGACGGCCTCTCGGACCGCCTCGTCGAGATGACCCGCCTCGACGTCGTCGCCGGTGACGTGCTGTCCCCGCTGCACCTGGGCCGCACCGGCCTGGACGACGAGCAGCTCCGCCACGTCCAGCCCCTCGCCGCGGTGCCGGTCGGCCTCGCCCTCGGAGTGATCGCATGAGCATCCAGACCCTCGACGCCCTCACCGTCCGCCGGGCCGTGGCGCGCGTCGACCTGCTGCCCCCGGAGATCGGGGAGGCCCGCCGGTTCAAGCGCCTGCAGCGCGGCCTCGCCGCCGCCCTGCTCGGCGTCGTCGGCCTCTCCGGCGCCGCCTACGCCCTCACCGCCGGGCACGTCACCCGCGCGGAGGAGGCGCTGGAGGCGGAGCGGGCCAGGACCGCGCCCCTGATGGCCGAGCAGGCCCCCTACGCGGAGGCCCCGAAGGTCATCGAGCAGACCGAGGCGGTCACCCGGATGCAGCTGGAGGCGGCCGCCTACGACGTCGCCTGGTACGGCTACCTCGACGCCCTGGCGACGCGTGCGCCCGCCGGGCTGGACCTCACGACGCTCACCTTCGCCGTCACCCCCGCCGTCGCCGGCGTCGCGGCCACCGCGGACCCGCTGGCCGTGCCCGGTGTGGGCACCGTGGAGGTCAGCGGCAAGACCCGCAGCCAGGACACGGTGGCGACGTGGATGGAGCAGCTCGCCACCATCCCGGGCATCACCTCCCCGGCGCTGAACGGGTCGAGCCTCGATGCCGCCACCGGCGCCATCACCTTCAGCACCAAGGCCACCCTCACCGACGCCGCCCTGCAGCAGCAGCGGTGAGCACCGAGACGACGCGAGGAACGACGACATGACCATCTCCAAGAGCGGGGCATGGATCGCCGGTACGGCCGCCGTCGGTGTGCTGGTCCTGCTGGGCGCCTGGATGCTCCTCATCTCCCCGATGCGCACGCAGGCGGCGGACCTCGCCGACCAGCGCGTGCAGGTGGAGAGCAACAACGCGATGATCCGCACCCGCACCGCGCAGCTCAAGGCGCAGTTCGAGACGCTGGACGCGCAGCGGGCCAAGCTCGCCGAGGTGCGCGCGCAGATGCCCGCCGACGCCGAGGTGCCGGCGCTGCTGCGCCAGCTCGAGGGCTACGCGGCGTCCTCCGGTGCCACCCTGACCGGCGTCACGCCCGGCACGGCGACGCCGTTCGTGCCCACGGGCACCGACCCGGCCCAGGCCACCGGCACCGCGGTGGCGGCCGGCCTGTACGCGGTCCCGCTGACCGTCACCAGCGCGGGGACCTTCGCCGAGACGGAGCTGTTCCTCAAGAACCTCCAGGCCGACATGCGCCGCTTCCTGCTCATCGACAACCTGTCCGTCACCGCGGGCGGGAACGTGCCCGGCGAGGTGGACACCACCATCACCGGGAAGATCTTCGTCCTGCGTGACGAGGCCGCCGCGCCCGCGCAGCCCGCCACGACCGCCCCTGCCACGACCGCACCCGCCGCCGACGCGGCCCCGAGCACCGAGACGGTGAGCTGATGAACGAGGAGTTCCCCGCCGGGGACGCGGAGCCGGGTCCCGACCTGTCGGCGTTCCACGGCGCCGCCCGCGGCGCCCGCCGCGCCTCCTCCCGCAGCCTCCTGGCCGGCGTCACCGTGCTCGCCGTCGTCGGCGGCGGCGCGCTCGGCTTCGTGTGGCTGAGCACCCCTCCGGCCGCCACGGCCGAGGCGTTCAACCCCGGCACGCGCGTCGTCCCGCCGGTCGTCGTCCCCACCACGTCCCCGGACCTGGCGGGAGCGGGATTCGTCGTCAGCAAGCGCGACCTGTTCGCCAGCACCGTGGACCCGAGCCCCGCCGCCGTGGCACCCGCGCCCGCCACCAGCACGAACCCGGCCGTGGTCGTGCCCGTGCCCTCGCTGCCGACCGCCGCGCCGAGCAAGGCAGCCCCGGTGGCGCCCCCCGTGGCGCCGCCGGTGGCCCTGCCGGTCCCCGCCGCACCCAAGCCGGCGCCGGCGACGCCCAAGCCGGCTCCGCCCAAGCCTGCTGCGCCCGCGCCGGCCCCGACCCCCACGCCGTCGCGCTCGACGGCGCCGCCGTTTGAAATCTCGACGTACGTCTACACCGGGCTGAAGCCCGAGAGCAAGTACCCGACGAACTTCGCGGTGGCCCCGATGCCGCTGCCCGAGGGGAACAACTGGGGCCACTCAGGCTGGTCGGTCCTCATCCAGGACGGCACCGTCCTGTACCCGGCCGACATCACGTTCCAGAAGGACGTCGGCGGCCAGGCGTGGATCACCTCCAACCGGGGAGTTCCGCAGGAGTGGTTCGTGCCCCAGGGCAAGGCCGTCCCCGCCGCCGCCATGGGAGACACGAAGGGCACCGTGCGCGTGGTCGGCATGCGCAGCGAGAAGGACTGGCTCATCCAGGTCAACCGGGAGAGGTCGGTCATCGTGAGCATCGGCGAGCAGGTTCCCGGCACCCCGCTCGTCCTGAAGAGCGCCGGGGACGTCACCGGAAAGCCGCGGCCCACCACGTCCTTCACGGACGCCGACGGAGTCGTCTACCAGGGCGCCGTCGGGGCGGGTGAGACCGATGGTGTCTCGTACTGACCTCACCGCGGACGTGACCGCGCACATTTCCCCGACGTCGCCGGAGGTTCCCATGTCCCGCTCGACGGTCCGCCGCGGCCTGCGCGCCGCAGCTGCCGGCATCCTCGCCGCCGCGGTGGCGGGTGCCGTGGCCGTTCCCGCCGGGGCGACGCCCATCCGCGCCGACCAGCGGTACGGCACCGACCGGTACCTCACGTCCCTGGTCCTGGAGGACTACCCGCTGCAGACGGCTTTCGTCGTGACGGGTCAGGACTTCCCCGACGGGCTCACCGCAGGGGCCGTCGCCGGGTCCATGGGCGCCAACGTCTACCTCTCCCCGCGCGGGCAGCTGACGGCGGACGTCCGCCAGCGCCTGACCTACCACCCGAACATCGTGTTGGTCGGTGGTGAGGGCGTCCTCGGACCCGACATCGCGACCTGGCTGCAGCAGAACACCCGTGCGCGGATCTCCCGCCTGGGGGGGCAGGACCGGTTCGAGACGGCCGCGGACGTGGCCCGCTTCGGGTACCCGAACGGGGCGCGGCACGTCGTCGTCGCCACGGGGACCACCTACCCCGACGCCCTGGCCGGGGCGGCGGCCGCCGCCAAGCTCGACGCCCCCGTCCTGCTCGTGACCCGCGACGGGGTGCCCGCCGCCACGTCGGCCGCCCTGGCCGACCTCCGCCCGGAGCGCATCACCGTCCTGGGCAGCGACGGCGCCGTCTCCGGGGCAGTCGCCGAGGAGCTGGCGGCCACCGGGGCGCAGGTCGTGCGCGTCCAGGGCCGGGACCGCTACGAGACTTCGGTCGCGATCGCACGCGCGTTCTTCGACGAGGAGGACACCGACGAGGCCGTCGTCGTGTCCGGGACGAGCTGGCCCGACGCCATCAGCGCCGGCGCCTTCGCCGGGCGCATGGGGGCACCGCTCCTGCTGACACCGCGTGCCTGCGTGCCGCAGTCCGTGAACCTCACGATCGAGGCGCTGGACGTGGTGCGCCTGTTCGCGGTGGGTGGCGACGCGGTCCTGACCGAGGACGCGCGGAAGAGGACCTCCTGCGGGGCGGGTGCGAAGACGTATCTCGACCAGCTCCCGTGGCCGACGGGCAACGCCCGGTATCTGTCCGACCACGCGACGATCGAGGGTGTCTTCTACCCGCGCTCCGCCTCCTTCGACACCGACCCGCGCAACTCCGAGTACCGCACCTGGAACTTGGCGGGGAGGTACACGCGCTTCACCGCCACCGTCGGGGTCCGCGACGGAAACACGTCCGGACTGCGTGGCACGATCGACGTGTACGGCGACGAGAAGCTGCTCATGAGCCGCACCGTCACCGCGGGTGCCTCCGCATCCTTCGACGTGCCCGTCGCCGGGGTGCACAACCTCAAGGTCGTGTCCACGTCGAGCCACCCGACCCCGCCGCTGCAGGCGACCGACACCGTCGTCTACCTCGGTGATGCCGCCGTCTCGTGAGCACTGCGGTGCTTCTCCCCCGCCGGTTCGACCGGCACCCCATCGACCACCCGGGGCAGCGGACGTCGCTGCCCGCCGAGCACCGCGGAGCGTTCGTGTCCACACGTTTGAAGCCCGTTCACGGCGCGACCGTCGCCGCGCTCGTCGTCGGCCTCCTCGCGGGGCCGACGGTGTCCGTGGCGGCCGGCGCCACCCCGTCGCCCACGCCTACGACGACGGCCACACCGACTCCCACCCCCACCCAGGCGGCCGTCGAGCGGGCGACCTTCGACGTGCTCATCTGCAGCGTGCCGGAGAGCACCGCCCCTCAGGCGGGCAGGGCGTGCGGTTCCGGGATCGAGGCGGCGCTCCCGCACGACCGGGTGCTCCTCACCGTCCGCAAGCTGACCGCCGCGCTGGCCACGGAGACCGTGACCCAGGAGCAGCAGAACCAGGCGCTGCGCACCCTCCTCGAGGACGCCCGGACACGGCCCGACGCGAGGGCGACCGCACTGAACTCCGCGTCCGGGGTGTTCGCAAAACAACTGGATCTCGCCGGCATCGACAGGGACCACGCGGCCACCCGCCTGCGGCACCGCGTCGTCACGTCGGACGTCGCGAGAATCCGTTTTCTCTCGCACCACAAGCCGGAGCTCGTCACCACCGACCCGCTGCTCCGGGGCGCACCGAACCTCCTGGCGGTCAACGCCTTCCCGGCGTGGCACCGCACGACCGGCACCGGGCAGCGCATCGCCATCGTGGACACGGGGGTCGACGCCACCGATCCCGAGCTCCGCGGCCCGGTCGCCGCGTCCTACGACGAGCTCCTGGGGCCGAACCCGGCCCTGGTGCGCAACGTCGTCGTGGACTCGGTGGACCTCGCACCCGGAACGGCGGTCGGCGTGCACGGCACCCAGGTCGCCCGGTTCGTCGCTGGTCGCCTCAACAACGGCGTCGGTGCCGCCGGCGTCGCACCCGGCGCGGACCTGATCTCGGTGCGCGTGTGCAACGACACGGCCTGCACCTCCGGGGCGGTGGCCGGCGGGATCGCCGCGGCCCTGGAGGCGGGCGCGACGGTCGTCAACGTCTCCGCCGGCGGCAGCGAGGACAGCCTCGTCGAGAAGGCTGTCGTGGACGAGGCGCTGCGGCGCGGGGTCGTGGTGGTCGCCGCCGCGGGCAACAACGGTGCCGAGTGCGACACCGACCAGGACAAGGCGGTGGCCAACTGCGGAAACCTGGAGCACTTCCCGGCCGCACACCCCGGCGTGCTGTCGGTCACCAGCCCGAAGACCGCGACGGCGACCTGGCAGAACCACACCCCCGGTGTGGACCTCAGCGCGCCCGGCTGGAAGCTGGGCGTCGGCACGGACGCGGCGCCCGTCACGGGGACGTCCTTCTCGGCCGCGCAGGTGTCCGGTGCCGCCGCGCTCGTGCGGTCGGTGAACCCGGCCCTCACCCCGGCCGAGGTGGCCGAGGTGCTCCGCAGCACCGCCGCGCCGGGCTGTATCTGCCCCGGCTTCGGTGCGGGCACCCTCGACGTCGGTGCCGCGGTCGCGGCCGTCACCAGCGGCGACTCCGTCACCCGCTCCGCCGGCTCGGCCACGTACGTGCGCAGCGGTGTCTCCGCAAGGGTGCAGGGTGCCATCCTGGCTCGCTATGACGCGGCGGGCGCCGAGCGGGGCCCGCTCGGCTGGCCGGTGTCGAATGAGCTGTCGGCCGCGGTCGACGCCGTCAACGTCCGCTCCCTGCCCACCCGTGCCGGTGTCGTGAGCCACTTCGAACGGGGGGCGATCTTCTGGAGCCCCGCCACCGGCGCCCAGGTGGTCCGCGGTGCGATCGGAGCCCGGTTCGCCGAGATGATCCAGGCGCAGAACGAGCGCGCCTTCAGCCGAACCGGTGGCGTGACCACCTTCGAGCCCCGCCGCCGCGCTGACGTCTGGCTCGGCTACCCCACGTCCGAGGAGCTGCCGCTGCGCGGCGGTGTCGTCCAGCGATTCCAGGGCGGCCTCGTCTACTGGGCGCCGGGCACCGGCGCGCACGCCCTGCGCGGCGCGATCCTCGAGGCCTACGGCACCACCGGCTACGAGAACGGCCGGCTCGGCTACCCCGTCACCAGCGAGACGGCCCTCCCCGGTGGCGCCTTCACCGCCTTCCAGGGCGGTTCGATCTACTGGAGCCCCGCCACGGGCGCGCACGTCGTCCAGGGCGCCCTCCGCGACGCGTGGGGTTCCACCGGGTGGGAGCGGGGCTACCTCGGCTACCCGGTGAGCGCCGAGTACCCCGTGCAGGGCGGTGTGCGGCAGAACTTCCAGGGCCGCTCGCTGGTGTACACGTGGGCGACCCGGAAGGTCACGGAAACCCGTCGCTGACGGTAGCGCCCGGGGCGCGGGATCGGCCCAACGGCTGATCCCGCGCCCTCCGTGCTTCAGGTGGCTCCGGTCCTACCGACACCTGACGTATGACCCAGGCCACACCGAGCCACCGGCTCCGCACGCGCAGCGCCGCCGTGCGACCCCACGGCCGCCCCGACGACCCCCGCGACGGTGCCGACGCGGGTTTCTCCCTCGTCGAGGCCGTCATGAGCATGGGCATCTGCGCCGTCCTGGTCACCTCCCTGGCCGGCGGGCTGATCGGCGGCCTCAAGACGGACCGTGAGGCGCGCGACGGCGCCCAGGCGGCCGACCTGCTGCGCGTGGAGACCGAGCGGGCCCGGGCCCGCGCCTTCCCCGAGCTGCGCCTGCGCGGCGCCGAGCTCGCCGGGGACCCGCTCGTCCAGGGGGGCAGCGCCCCGCGTGCCCGGGTGGGGGACGCCGCGGTCGAGGAGCCGGTCGTGCTCGTGCCCACCAGCGCCGCCGTCAGCGCCGGATACACCCCCCACACGACGACCAGCACCCGGCAGAGCACCACGTACACGCTGCGGCACTACGTCACGCAGCCCGCCTCCTGCGCCTGCCGCCGCTACAGCGTGCTCGCCTCCTGGACGAAGGAGGGACGCGAGCGGCGCCGCTGGTCCAGCGTCCTCATCGCCGACACCGACCGCGGTGTCGCCTCGAACTGGTCGCTGGGCGTGGAGGGCGGCGCGGTCCCCGCCCCGGCGTCCCGCACCGTGCGCATCCCCCTGCAGCTGTGGAACCACGGCAACCGCGACCGGTGGACGCTCACCGCGGCCGTCGCCGGGACCGGTGGGCCCGCGGTCGCCACCGTGCGCTGGTACGAGGACGATGACGCGAACGGCTCGCTGATGAGCCGGGACCTGCCCGGCGTGGCGAACACCGGCCGCACCGCCTCCTACGAGAGCGGCGCCGTGTCCCGGCTGGTCCTCGAACTCACCCTCGCCCAGGCGGGCACCCACCAGGTGACCATCCGCAGCGCCTCGGTCGTCGACCCCACCGTGACGCGGGAGTTCGGCGTCGAGGTGACCGTCCCGTGAGCGCCGCACCCGCGGAGGAGCTCCGGGGCGACGCGGGCATCACCCTCGTCGAGCTGCTCGTGAGCTCGGTCATCGGCCTCATCATGATCATCCTCGGGGCGACCGCGCTCGCGACCACGCTGCGCTCCAACACCGAGGTCATGGCCTCCACGGAGCAGTTCGACGCCGGGATGATCGTCACCGAGCGGCTCAGCGCCGACCTGCGGGACGCCCGCGCCGTGCTGGCACCCAGCGCCGGTGCGGTCGTGGACGACCCGGGCAGCGCCTCGGCGCTGCCCGCCACGCCCCCGGCGACGGGCTCGGTGACCGTGTGGCTGGACACCGACGCCGACTACCAGCAGCAGCCCGCCGAGCGGATCACCTGGAAGCTCGTCGCCGGCCGGGTGTGCCGCACCCCCGAGGGGGGGACCGATCACTGCGTCAGCATCTCCCAGGAACCCGCGACGCTCGGCTTCACCTTCCTCCGCAACACCTCGACCCAGCGCATCCACCAGGTGCGCGTGGCCCTGCGGCACGGCACCCGCGAGGCCGACGAACGCCTGTGGACCGTCGACCTGGAGAACGCCCGATGAGTGCAGCGAACCCCCGGCCCGCCTCCCGGCGTGAGGAGGGTTCCTCCCTCCTCATGGTCGTCGGCGTCTTCGGCATCGTCGCGATGCTCCTGCCCGTGCTGTTCCTCGTCGTCGTCCAGGACGTCAGGGACGCCGGCGCGCACCTGCAGCGCGACTCCGGTGAGCGCGCGGCCCGCTCCGGCATCCAGGCCGTGATGGCCGCGCTGGAGGAGGACGGCGACCACGTGCCAGCGGGCACCGCCCTGTACTTCGCCGGCGTCACCCCCGTCCTCGCCTCGGCGACAGCGCTGGTTCCCGCGGGTGCGACGACCCCACCGGGTGGCGCGCTCGTGGCGACGCCCGACCAGGCGCCGACCGGCACCGCCGGCCACTGGTCGCGCCTGCACGGCTGGGACAGCAAGGCGTGGGAGCACCGCTTCGCGCGCGCGGCACTCATGGCCGTCCCGAACGCGTACACGCAGACGACGCCGGTGGGGCGCTACCGCGTCATCCGCCCGCCCGTCGGCGTCGACGCGGCCGGGGTGCTGCAGTTCGGCACGACCGTCTACGCGCTCGGCTGGCCCCTCGACGCCGGTCCCGACAGCGGGAAGATCGTCGTCGCGGAGTACGCCAGCGTCCCCTACGACCCGGCCGCCGCGCTGCTCACCGACCACGACCTGGAGTTCAGCGGCAGCTTCGTCACCAGCAGGGCCCCGGGCACCACGGCCCCCGCGGACGTGCACACCAACGGCCACCAGAGCGGCACCGCGAGCAGCGTGAGCATCGCCGGCTCCGTCACCGCCTCCGGCTCCTCCACCTTCGGCGCCGCGGCCTCCCACCAGCCCCGGCGCGCGATCGCGTCGGTGGACCCGCGGTTCCTCTACGAGACGTACTCCCCGACGTGGGCGAAGCAGTGGTACGACCTGTGCCCGGACGGGAAGGTCCACCGCCCCGCCACCACCGGTGTCCCGTGCGCCAACCCCGCCACGGTCACGGCCGCCACCGCCCCCGGGATGGACAACTGGCGGTACGCCGGTGGCACGTGGACCCAGAGCGAGCCCGGGGCACCGTCGGGCATCTACTACGTCTACCGCGGCGACGCGGTGCTGTGGACGAAGTCCTCCGTCCGGCAGACCGTCATCACCGAGTCGACCCGGAACCTGGCCTGCCCCAAGACCGGTGACGGGAACCTGGAGGTGAAGCGGATGACGCTCACCGCCCTGCTGCCCGGTGTCGCCCTCGTCTCCGGTGCCGACCTGGTGCTGCACTCCCAGGCGGAGGCCGTGGACGGTGTCGTCGCGGCGCAGGAGCGGATCGACATGAACACCAGCTCCTCCCCGGGCATCGTCGGCTACGCCGTCGCCCAGAACCGCTGCTCCGCCGACAACGTCACCGGCGGCTACGTCGCCCCGAACACGTTCCAGGGCAACGAGATCATCTACAAGCGGTTCCCGACGCTGCTGCGCAGCACGCGTCCGCGGGTCACCGCCGAGACGGTGCTGCGCGCCGGCTGACCGAACGGTCCCACGACGACGGAGGGCTCTCCCGCACCGGGGGAGCCCTTCGTCGTCCCCGGGGTTCCGCGCCCGCCGCGCAGCCACGTTCCGTCAGCGTCACCCGTCCGGGCGACACCGGGACGGAGCAGCGCGGATGCGCATCGTTACGCCCCCCGGCTGACCGGCGTGGGTTTCCCTTCCCCCGGGATCCGGGGTTCCTGACACTGAGGTCATGGTCCCCCCCTCGGCGTCGCCCGGTCGACGCACCCGCCGCTGCGCAGCGCAGCCGTCGCGCGCCGCCGCTGCCCAGGGTGCCCCGGACGCGGGATTCTCCCTCGTGGAGTCGATCGTCTCCCTGGCGATCTGCGCGCTGCTCGTCACCGTCGTCACCGCCGGCCTCGTGCAGGCCGTGCGCGCCGACCGCGCCGTGCGCGACGAGGCGCAGGCCGCCGACCTGCTGCGCGCCGCCACCGAGAGCGCCCGCGCCGGCTCCCCGCTCGCGCTGCGCCTGAAGAACTCCGAGCTCGCGGGGGACCCGCACGTCACCACCGCCACCGGCGCGCCCCGCGCCACCCTCGGCGCCCTGCCCGGCGACGAGGCCGTGGTCCTGCTGCCGGCCGCGGCCGCCGCGACGGACCCGTACCTGCCGCACACCACCACCGAGGCGCGGCAGAACGTCACGTACACGGTGCGCCAGTACGTCACCCAGCCGCCCGCGGCCGTGTGCGCGTGCGTCCGGCACAGCGCCCTGGTGACGTGGACGAAGGACGGGCGGGAGCGCCGCCGCTGGGCCAGCCAGCTCATCGCGCAGACCACCCGCGGAACCGCCAGCAGCCTGCTGTGGCAGGTCGCGGGTCCCGTCGAGGTGCTCCCGGCCACCGGTCCGGCGCCGCGATCCGTGACGGTTCCGCTGTCCATCGAGAACCACGGCAACCGCGACAGCTGGACCCTCAGCACCCAGGTCACGCGGGCCGGCACCGCCGTCGCGGTGACCCCGTCGTGGGCGAACAGGGACGACGGCGCCGGTGTCGCGCCGTCCCCGGCGTTCCGCAGCACCACCGCCTCCGGGGACGTGACGACCCTCGGCTACGAGAGCGGCCAGACCGCCAGGCCCGCGGTGACGTTCCAGGTCCCGGCGCCCGGCGCCACCACGACGTACACGGTGACGGTGACGATGACCTCCACCGCGGACCCCACCGTGCGGCGCACCGCCACCACGCCCGTGACGGTGGCGCCGTGAGCCCCCGGGGCCGCGCGACCGCGGACGTGACCGGCGACGAGGGCATCACCCTCGTCGAGCTCCAGGTCTCCGCCGTCATCGCGATCCTCGTCGGCGTCCTCGGCCTCACCGTGATGACCGGCACGATGCGCGCGGGGGAGCAGCTCACCAGCAGCACCCAGCGCTTCGACGCCGGCATCGTCGCCACCGAGCGGCTCAGCGGGGACCTGCGCGACGCCCGCGTCCTCCTCGACACCGCGGGCGCGCCGCTCACCGCGGCCTCCACCGGGGTCGTCGACGAGAACGCGACCCCGGCGGCGGCCGCCGCCGTCGCCCCGGCCACCTCGGTGCGGCTGTGGCTCGACGGCAACGCCGACTACGTGCAGCAGCCCGCCGAGCGCATCGCCTGGGCCGTGACCGGCGGGCAGCTCTGCCGCCTGCCGGAGGGCGGCACGCAGTCCTGCGTCGCCGTCGCCGGGCACACCGCCGAGGTCTCCTTCACCTTCCTGCGCAGCACCACCACCGGCGCCGTCCACCAGGTCCGCGCCGCCCTCACCTGGATCCCCGCGGCAGGCGCGAGGCGCGACGCCGACACCCGCCTGCTGACCGTCGACCTGGAGAACGCCCGATGACGAACAACGGCACCACCGCCCGCACCCCGCGCGGCGACGAGGGCTCCTCCCTGCTGCTGGTCGTCGCCGTGTTCGGCATCGCCGCGATGCTGCTGCCGCTGTTCATCCTCATGGCGGTGCAGGACATCAAGGACGCCAAGGCGCACCTCGACCGCGACTCCGGCGAGCGCGCCGCCCGCGCCGGCGTGCAGGCCGCCCTCGCGGTGGTCGGCACCCCGGCCGCCGGCACCACCAGCGACCCCGCGTTCTCCGCGGCCCTCACCGCCCCGGCGCCGTTCAGCGCGCGCCAGGGCTGGGACGGGAACAAGGCCGCGCAGCGCGACTGGGCGCGCTCGGCGCTGCTCGCGCTGCCCGCCACCAGGGACGTCGACACCCCCGCCGGGACCTACCGGGTGCTGCGCCCGGCCGACAGCCGCACCGTGTACGCCCTCGGCTGGCCGGTGGGCGCCCAGCCCGAGCAGGGCCGCGTCGTCATCGCCGAGTACGCCTTCCCGCTGTACGACCCGGAAAACGCGATGCTGACCGCCGGGAACCTCAAACTGGGCGGCAACTTCGGGGTGTGTGCCGTGGACCAGACGGACTCGTCCACGTGCTCCTTGGCCCCGGTGCACCCGGCCGATGTCCACACGAACGGTGTGCAGATGCTCGGGCCGCACAGCGTCTGCATCCAGGGCACGCTGAGCGCGGTGGGGACGGCCGGGATGGGCACCGACGCTTGCCCCTCCAAGCCGACGCTGGAGCCGGTCAAGCAGTACGCCGCGCCGCAGATCGCGCCCGAGGTGAACCCGCGCGAGTACTACCGGCGCTACAGCCAGGCGCCGGGTGTCCTCTGGTACGACCTGTGCCCTGACGGCAAGGCACACAAGCCGGTCTCGGACACCCCGTGCGCCGGACCAATCGAGCCCACCCCGACGGCGTGGTCGTGGCAGGCGCCCGGCGGTGGCGGTGGCGGTGGTGGTGGCGGTGGCGGTGCCGGCCCAGCCCCGACCTGGAGTCAGGGTGACCCGGGAGCCCTCGAGGCCGTCTACTACGTGTACAACGCCCAGGTCGACATCCACCACGGACCCGGCAAGGGGCAGAAGCGGCAGACCGTCCTCAGCGAGGCGGCGAACCCCTCCTCCTGCTCCGGAGTCCTCGGTGACATCAAGGTTCAGCTCGCGCAACTGCGCGCCTACCTTCCTGACACGGTGCTGGTGTCCGGCCGCGGCATCGACCTGAGCGGCGCCACGACCTGGGGGGGCGCGGTCGCGGCACGCGATGACATTCAGATGTCTGCGGCCTCAGGCGCGGGGGCGACCATCCACGGCTACGTCCTGACGCAGAACGTCTGCACGGCGGACAACGCCGTGGCGAACGGCGACATCTACTTCGAGTGGTCCCAGGGCCTGTTCTTCGCGAACTCCCGCCCCATGGTCACCCTGGAGACGGTCCTCACCGCCGCCTGACCCCCCCGCGGGACCCCGGTGCGCGGGAAACCCAGACGGGTCGGCACCGCACGTCGGTAGGCTCCGGCCATGGGAAAGGTCTTCGAGGCGATCGACGGGACGCTGCGGCGCTGGATCGAGGCGCAGCCGGTGTGGTTCGTCGCCACCGCCCCGCTGGCTGCCGACGGGCACGTCAACGTCTCACCCCGGGGCGCGGACTCCCTCTCCGTCCTGGGCCCGCACCGCGTGGGCTGGGTGGACCTCACGGGCAGCGGGGTGGAGACGATCGCGCACCTGCGCGAGAACGGCCGCATCTGCCTGATGTTCTGCTCGTTCGACCAGCGCCCCCGCATCGTTCGCCTGCACGGGCGGGGGCAGGTCCACCTGCCCGGCAGCGCGGCCTTCGAGGAGGTGGCGGCCCTGCACCCGCCGCACCCGAGCACCCGCGCGGTCATCACGGTCGACGTCGAGCGCGTCAGCGACTCGTGCGGGTGGGGCGTGCCCGTGATGGACGTCGTCACCGACGAGCGCGACCTGATGCGCCAGTTCGCCGAGAAGAAGGGCGAGGGCGGGATGGACGCCTACCGGGCGCAGCAGAACACGAGCAGCCTGGACGGCCTGCCGGGCCTGTGAGGCCGGACCGCGGCACCGGCGCCGCCGGCCGCCCCCGCTCCTCAGCGCGCGTCCACCAGTTCCGCGCCCGTGGCCCGCTGCACGTCCTCCAGCGACACCCCGGGCGCGAGCTCGCGCAGGAGGAACCGCCCGCCGGCCGGGTCGGGCTCGGCGTCCACCACGGCGAGGTCGGTGATGACGCGCTGCACGACGCCCTGGCCGGTGAGGGGCAGCGTGCAGGCGGGCAGCAGCTTCGGCTCGCCCTTCTTCGTGACGTGCTCCATGACGACCACGACGCGCCGGGCGCCGTGGACGAGGTCCATCGCCCCGCCCATGCCCTTGACCATCGAGCCGGGCACCATCCAGTTCGCGAGGTCGCCGTTCGCGGAGACCTGCAGCGCCCCGAGGATCGCCACGTCGACGTGGCCGCCGCGGATCATCGCGAAACTGGTGGCGGAGTCGAAGTACGCCGCGCCGGGCACGACGGTGACGGTCTCCTTGCCGGCGTTGACGAGGTCGGGGTCCACCTCCTCCTCGGTGGGGTACGGGCCGACGCCGAGGATCCCGTTCTCCGAGTGCAGCACCACGTCCACCCCGGGCGGCAGGAACCCGGGCACGAGGGTGGGCAGGCCGATGCCGAGGTTGACGTAGTTCCCGTCCTCGATCTCGGCGGCGGCGCGCGCGGCGACCTGCTGGCGGCTCCAGCCCATCAGGACTCCTCCTCCGGGGTGCGGACGGTGCGCCGCTCGATGTCCTTGGCGGCGGCCTGCTCGGGGGTGAGGGCCACGACCTGCTGCACGAACACGCCCGGCAGGTGCACGGCGTCGGGGTCGAGCTCGCCGACCTCGACGACGCGCTCGGCCTCCAGGACCGTGACGCGCCCGGCGGTGGCGGCGGGGACGTTGAAGTTGCGCGCCGCGGCGTGGAAGACGGCGTTGCCGGCGCGGTCGGCGACGGCTGCCCGCACGAGGGCGTAGTCGCAGGTGAGGGCCTCCTCCAGCACCATGCGGCGCCCGCCGAGCTCGCGGACCTCCTTGGCGGGGGAGGCCGCCGCGACCGTGCCGTCGGGGGCGTAGCGCCAGGGCAGGCCGCCGTCGGCGACGAGGGTGCCGACCCCGGTGGGGGTGAAGAACGCCCCGATCCCGGCCCCGCCCGCGCGCAGTTTCTCCGCCAGGGTGCCCTGCGGGGTGAGCTCCACGTGCAGCTCCCCGGCGAGGTACTGGCGGGCGAACTCCTTGTTCTCCCCGACGTAGGAGGCCACGATCCGCCGGATCCGGCGGGCCTCCAGCAGCAGGCCGAGGCCGTGCCCGTCGGTGCCGCAGTTGTTGGACACCACCGTCAGGTCGTCCGCGCCCTGCTCCAGCAGCGCGGAGATGAGGACGCTGGGGATGCCGCAGAGCCCGAACCCCCCGACCGCGACGCTGGAGCCGGAACCGATGCCCGCCACCGCTTCCGCGGCCGAGCCCACCACCTTGTCCATCGAACCTCCCCCACGAGGGCGCCGCGCGTCGCCGCGCGGCCCGGTCGCGCCCATCATGGCCCGCACCGGCCCCGGGCACCATCACCGCCCGTTACGATTCCTGGCCGTACCGCCCGGCGACCGCGCGGGCACGTCCGCGCAGGGGGTCCGCTGGTGATCGTGCTCGTCGGGTTCATGGGCGCGGGCAAGACCACCGTGGGGCGGGCGCTGGCCGCCGCCCTCGGCGTGCCGTTCACCGACACCGACCACGTCGTGGAGGAACGGGCCGGCCGGGCGATCCGCGACATCTTCGCCGCCGAGGGCGAGGAGGCGTTCCGCGACCTGGAGCAGCAGGCCGTCGCCGACGTCCTCGCCGGCCCCGAGGCGGTGGTCGCCCTCGGCGGGGGTGCGTGCGGGCGCCCCGCCACCCGCGCGGTGCTCGCCGGGCACACCGTGGTGCACCTGAGGGTGGGGCTGGCGGAGGCGCTGCGCCGCCTGCAGGGCGACCCGCTGCGCCCGGTGCTGCAGCGCCCCGGCCTGCCGGAGCTGCACGCGCAGCGCACCGCCGTCCACGACGCGCTGGCCACCGTGGCGCTCGACGTGGACGACCTGGCCCCCCGCGAGGTGGTGCGGCGGGTGCTCGCCGCGGTGGCGCCGCGGCGCTGAGCGGCGGCGCTGATCCGGGGCGCCGGTCCGCGGGGGCGTGAACGGCGGGCGTCGCGCGGGCCAAGCCTCGGCGGCGCGAGGCTTGGGCGCGGAACGCGGGGGGTACACAGGGGCAGGGCCGGGCACCGGCCCCTGCGCGAGGCTGCGCAGCGCCCGTCCCGCCTGGAGCCCCGCGTGCACGCACCGCCGCCCCGATCGCGCGACACGGCCGGCCGGCCCGCGGCGCGGCGCTCCCCGCTGCCGCTGGCCGCCGTGGGTGCGGGCGACGGCGCCGTGGGCGCGACCGTGGGGGTGGAGGAGGAGTACCACGTCGTCGACGCCACCACCTTCACCCTGCTGGACAGCGACCGGCTGAACTCCGCCGCCGTGCACGGGCTGCTGGGGGATCGGGTGGAGGCGGAGATCGCCACCACCCAGCTGGAGGTCGCGACCCCCGTGTGCCGCTCGCTGGCCGACGTGCGCCGGGAGCTGGCCACCGCCCGCTCGGTGGCCGTGGGCGCCGCCGCCACGGCCGGTGCGACGGTGCTGGCCGTCGCGACGCACCCCTTCGCCTCCTGGCAGGAGCAGCGCCTCACCTCCCGGCCCCGCTACCTGGCGCTGCTGGAGCGCTGGGGGGTGCTGGCGCTGCAGCAGGTGTTCTGCGGCTGCCACGTCCACGTCGGCGTCCCCGACCTGGACACGGCGGTGGCCGTGATGGACCGGGTCACGCCCTACCTGCACGTCGTGCTCGCCCTGACCGGCTCCTCCCCGTTCCACGAGGGCGTCGACACCGGCTACGACAGCTTCCGCAGCCAGGCGTGGGGCCGCTGGCCCATCGCCGGCTACCCCGAGCCCTTCGGCGACGCCGCCACGTACCGGCGGGTCGTGGAGGGCCTCACGGCGGCCGGCGCCGTAGAGGACTCCTCGTACCTGTACTGGGACGTGCGCCCCTCGCTGCGCTACCCGACGCTGGAGTACCGCATCGGCGACGTGTGCACGAGCCTGGACGACGCCGTCCTGCACGCCGCGCTCGTGCGCTCCCTCACCCGCGTCCTGGCCGCCCGCGCCGCCGCCGGCGACCCCGCGCCCGTGGTGCGCCCGGAGCTGCTGCGCGCCGCCCGCTGGCGCGCGGCCCGCTCCGGGGTGTCGGGGGAGCTGTTCGACCCCCTCACCCACGAGGTCGTCGGCGCCCGCGAGGCCGTGGCGCGCCTGCTGGGGGAGCTGCGCGCGGACCTGACGGCGCACGGGGAGTGGGACGAGGTCCACGCCCTCACCACGCAGGTCCTGGCCCGCGGCACCTCCGCGACCCGCCAGCGCATGCTGCTGCACCGCACCGGGGACCCGCGGGAGGTGGCGCGCATGCTCGCCGTGGAGGGGCTGGCGTTCCGCGGCGCCGCCTGAGCCGGGCCGTAGGCTCGCGGGCGTGACGACCCCGACCCCTCCCGGCCCGACCGCCGGCCCCTCCGCAGGCGCCACCACGATCACCGTGCGCGGGGAGCGCCCCTACGACGTCCTCATCGGCCGCAACCTGCTGGGGGAGCTGCCCCGCCTGCTCGGCGAGGGCGTGCGCAAGGTCCTCGTGGTGCACCCCGCGGCGCTGCGCGCCAGCGGCGAGGCCGTGCGCGACGACCTGGCCGCCTCCGGGTTCACGCCCGTGCTGGCCGAGGTGCCCGACGGGGAGGAGGCCAAGCGCGCCGAGGTCGCGGCGTTCTGCTGGAGCGTGCTGGGCCGCTCCGACTTCACCCGCACCGACGCCGTGGTCGCCGTCGGCGGGGGCACCGTCACCGACCTCGGCGGGTTCGTCGCCGCGACGTGGCTGCGGGGGGTGAAGGTCGTGCAGGTGCCGACGACGCTGCTGGCCATGGTCGACGCCGCCGTCGGCGGCAAGACGGGCATCAACACCTCCGAGGGCAAGAACCTCGTGGGCGCCTTCCACCCCCCCGCCGGGGTGCTGTGCGACCTCGCCGCCCTGGACTCCCTGCCGGGCAACGACCTGCGGGCCGGGATGGCCGAGGTCGTCAAGTGCGGTTTCATCGCCGACACGCGCATCCTGGAGCTCGTCGAGGCCGGCGTCGACGCGGCCCTGGACACCTCCGGGCCGGTGCTGCGGGAGCTGGTCGAGCGTGCCGTGCAGGTCAAGGCCGACGTCGTGGGGGAGGACCTGCGCGAGGCGGGCCTGCGGGAGATCCTCAACTACGGCCACACCCTCGGGCACGCCGTGGAGCTCGTGGAGCGCTTCGAGTGGCGCCACGGCGCGGCGATCAGCGTCGGCATGGTGTTCGTGGCGGAGCTGGCGCGGCTGGCCGGGCGCCTTAGCGAGGCGGAGGTGGACCGCCACCGCTCCGTGCTGGGCTCCCTGGGCCTGCCCCTGACGTACCGCGGTGACCGCTGGCCGCAGCTGCTCGCCGCGATGCAGCGGGACAAGAAGACCCGCGGGGACCTGCTGCGCTTCGTGGTGCTCGACGCGATCGGGCGCCCCTCCCGGCTGGAGGGCCCGGACCCGGCGCTGCTGCAGGCGGCCTACTCCGAGATCAGCCGGGAGGGCGGCGGGCCGGCGGCCCGGGAGGTCCTCATCGGCTGAGCGCGGCTCAGGCGCAGGGCTCGGCGCTGACGGCGCCGCTCTCGTCGAGGAAGAGCACCTGCGCCGAGCCGGGCCGGCGCGCCACGAGGCAGAAGGTCTGCTGCTCGGCGCGCAGCACCGCGAGCTCGGCGGGCGCCACCCCGCCGCCCAGCTCCGCCGCGCGGGCGGTGTACGCACCGTGCAGGGTGTGGAAGGCGCTCTGCGCCGCGCCGGCCGACTCCAGCCGGGAGCGCAGCACCGGGTCGGCGTCGTCGTGCGTGCCCAGCAGCGCCGGCACGACGAGGGCGCCGATCCCCAGCAGCAGCACCAGGGCGGGGGCGCAGACGGCCGCCAGCAGCAGCGTCACCGCGCGGCGTGACAGCGCGGCGCGGCCTGCTCCCGGCTTCCCGGTGGCTGCCTCGAACGGCGACGGGTTCACGTGCCCTCCCTCCCCGGCTCCTCGTGCCGGGAACTCTTCCCGACACCTACCGCATCGACCCGGCCCGCCCCCCCGGTGAGGCGGCGCCACCCGTCCGGCGGCTCGCCGTCGTCCGTCCGGCCCAACGGGAGGGCCCGCGGGCCCTCCCGTTGGGCCGGACGGGGCCGCCCCGGGTCCGCTCCGTAGCCGCCCACCCGCCCGCCGGCGCTGTGTCGGCGCAGGTCAGCGCGGTGCCCGGCCGCTGGGCGGGAGCGGCGGCGAGGGCGGTGGATAGACTGCTCCCGGCCCGCCGCGTGCCGGGCCCGGGGACCTGCGGGGCAGGCCCGGCAGCGAACCGACCGAGCGGACGGACTGAGAGACGACGTGGCTTCGACCAACGACCTGAAGAACGGCCTGGTGCTCAACCTCGACAAGCAGCTGTGGGCCGTCGTGGAGTTCCAGCACGTCAAGCCGGGCAAGGGTGGCGCCTTCGTCCGCACCAAGCTCAAGAACGTCCTGTCCGGCAAGGTGGTCGACCGGACCTTCAACGCCGGCGTGAAGGTCGAGACCGCCACCGTCGACAAGCGCGACATGCAGTACCTGTACAAGGACGGCGACGACTTCGTCTTCATGGACTCCGACACCTACGACCAGATCACGGTGCCGGCGGCCACGGTGGGCGACGCGGCGAACTTCATGCTGGAGAGCCAGCAGGTCATCGTCGCCACCCACGAGGGCACACCCCTGTACGTGGAGCTGCCGACGTCCGTGGTGCTGGAGATCACCTACACCGAGCCGGGCCTGCAGGGCGACCGCTCCACCGGCGGCACCAAGCCCGCGACGGTCGAGACCGGTTACGAGATCCAGGTGCCGCTCTTCCTGGAGCAGGGCACGAAGGTCAAGGTCGACACCCGGTCCGGGGACTACCTCGGCCGCGTGAGCTGACCGGGTGGCCGCACGCGCCAAGGCCCGCCGCCGGGCCCTCGACGTCCTCTTCGAGGCCGAGCAGCGCCAGGTGGACCCCGCGACGGTCCTCGCCGAGCGCACCGCCCGGGCCGAGCAGCCCCTCAACGAGTACACGGGCACGCTGGTGACGGGGGTGCGCAGCGAGCGCGGCCGCATCGACGAGCTGCTCTCGACGTACGCGCAGGGCTGGACGCTCGAGCGGATGCCCGCCGTGGACCGCAACGTCCTGCGGCTGGGCACCTGGGAGATCCTGTTCAACCCCGACGTGCCGGACGCCGTGGCCATCAGCGAGGCCGTGGGCCTGGCCCGGGAGCTGTCCACCGACCAGTCCCCGGCGTTCGTCAACGGGCTGCTGGGCCGGCTGGCGGAGCTGAAACCCACCATCGCCGACGCCTGAGACCGCCCGCGCGCAGCACCGGCGCCCACACGCACGCAAGGCCCGGCCCCCTCGCGGGGACCGGGCCTTGGTGGTGGAACGGGTCAGGCGTGGGATTCCACCGCGCGGCGCGCGTCGGCGTTGAGGACCCCCAGGCGATGAACTCGTCGCACAGGGCGGTCGGCGGGACGTCGTAGATGACGGCCAGCGTGCGCAGGTCGTCGGCGCGGATGCTCAGCACCCGGCCGTTGTAGTCGCCGCGCTGGGACTGGATGGTCTGGGCGTAGCGCGCCAGCGGCCCGGCCTTCTCGGCCGGCACCTCCTGCAGGCGCTCCAGGTCCAGGACCAGGCGGGGAGGGGGTTCAGCGGTGCCCTGCGGGGCGCCCTCGGGGAGCAGTGCGGAGACCGGAACCCCGTAGAAGTCTGCGAGCTCTGCGAGCCGCTGGACGGTGACCGCCCTGTCGCCCCGCTCGTACGAGCCGACGACGACCGCCTTCCACCGCCCCTCAGACTTCTCTTCGACGCCGTGCAGGGACAGTCCCTGTTGGGTCCGGATGGCGCGAAGGCGCGATCCGAGTGCGCGGGAGTAGTCCGATGCCATGCCGAGAATCGTCACGGAGCGTGACCTGCCTCGTCAAGCTGACCTGCCGATTCACCGCCGATCAGCTTGCCGGACCACCCTGTTGGGTGCGTTTTCGCTGCGGAGAGTGACCAGTTGATCTCGAAACGATGTGCCGGGGTCGCTCGTGTAGCCTCACCGGTGAACGACGTCCTTTAAGGAACCGTCCCGTGAGGCGGAGAAGGAGGTCGCGGACGTGACGTCTGCTGCCCGCAGCACCCCAGGACCCTCCCCGTCCGGCGCCGCCGAGGCCCCGCCGGGCGCGCGGACCCTGCTGGAGACCCCCGACATCCACCGCGCGCTGACCCGCATCGCCCACGAGCTGCTCGAGGCGAACAAGGGCGCCGCGGACCTCGTGCTGCTGGGCATCCCCACCCGCGGGGTGCCCCTCGCCCAGCGCCTCGCGCGCCGCATCGCCGACGCCGACGGCACCGAGGTCCCCACCGGCTCCCTCGACGTCACGATGTACCGCGACGACCTGCGCCGGCACCCCACCCGCACGCTGCTGCCCACCGAGCTGCCCCCCGGCGGCCTCGACGACCGGGTGGTCGTCCTCGTCGACGACGTCCTGTACTCCGGGCGCACCATCCGCGCCGCCCTCGACGCCGTCTCCGACCTCGGCCGCCCCCGGGTCGTGCGCCTCGCGGTGCTCGTGGACCGCGGCCACCGCGAGCTGCCCATCCGCGCCGACCACGTCGGCAAGAACCTGCCCACCTCCTCCGCGGAGCGGGTGCACGTGCTGCTCGCCGAGACCGACGGCCGCGACGCGGTGCTGCTCTCCAGCGGCGNGGGGCGCGCGCGGGGGAGGGGCGCGCGTGAGCCGGCACCTGCTCTCCGCCGCCGACCTCGACCGCGACGGCGCCGTGCACGTCCTCGACGTGGCCGAGGAGATGGCCGCCACCCAGCGCCGGGAGATCAAGAAGCTGCCCACGCTGCGCGGGCGGACCGTGGTGAACCTCTTCTTCGAGGACTCCACCCGCACCCGGATCTCCTTCGAGGCCGCCGCCAAGCGGCTGTCCGCCGACGTCATCAACTTCTCCGCCAAGGGTTCCAGCGTCTCCAAGGGCGAGAGCCTGAAGGACACCGCGCTGACCCTGGAGGCCATGGGCGCCGACGCCGTCGTGGTGCGCCACCCCGCCTCCGGCGCCCCGCACCGCCTCGCCCACGCCGGCTGGACCCGCGGCAGCGTCGTCAACGCCGGCGACGGCACCCACGAGCACCCCACCCAGGCGCTGCTGGACGCCTTCACGATCCGCCGGCACCTGCGCGGCGGCGGGGAGCACCTCGCGGCCGCCGGTCACGACCTCGACGGCGTGCGCGTCACCGTCGTCGGTGACGTCCTGCACTCGCGGGTCGCCCGCTCCAACGTGCTGCTGCTGAACACCCTCGGCGCCGAGGTCACCCTCGTCGCCCCGCCCACCCTGGTGCCCGTGGGGGTGGGCGGCTGGCCGTGCACGGTGTCCCACGACCTCGACGCCGCGCTGGCCGCCGGACCCGACGCGGTGATGATGCTGCGGGTCCAGCGGGAGCGGATGAGCACCGCCGGCGGGGGTTTCTTCCCCTCCGCGCGCGAGTACGCCCGTCGCTACGGCCTGGGCGGGGCACGCCTGGGCCTGCTGCCGGAGCACACGATCGTGATGCACCCCGGACCCATGAACCGCGGCCTGGAGATCTCCGCCGACGCCGCCGACAGCCCCCGCTCCACCATCGTGGAGCAGGTCGGCAACGGCGTGGCGGTGCGGATGGCCGTGCTGTACCTGCTGCTGGCCGGCGACCTCGGAGGACGCGCATGAGCACCACCCACGGCCCCGTCCTCGTGCGGGGCGCCGCCCTCCTCGGTGGCCCCGCCACCGACCTGCTCCTCGCCGGCGGGCGCATCGCCGAGGTGGGGCAGGACCTCTCCGCCTCCCCGGCCGCCCGCGGCGCCGAGGTCGTCGAGGCGGCCGGCCTCGTCGCCCTGCCCGGCCTCGTCGACCTGCACACCCACCTGCGCGAGCCGGGGCGCGAGGACGCCGAGACGGTGGAGTCCGGCACCCGCGCCGCCGCCCGCGGCGGGTTCACGGCCGTGCACGCCATGGCCAACACCGACCCCGTCGCGGACACCGCCGGGGTCGTGGAGCAGGTGCGCCGCCTCGGTGAGGAGGCCGGCTGGGTGGACGTGCACCCGGTGGGCGCCGTCACCATCGGCCTCGCCGGGCAGCAGCTCGCCGAGCTCGGCGCGATGGCCGACTCCGCCGCCCGCGTGCGGGTCTTCTCCGACGACGGCAAGTGCGTCTGGGACGCGGTCCTCATGCGCCGGGCGCTGGAGTACGTGCGCGCCTTCGACGGCGTCATCGCCCAGCACGCCCAGGAGCCGCGCCTCACCGAGGGCGCCCAGATGAACGAGGGCGAGGTCTCCGCGGTCCTCGGCCTGGCCGGCTGGCCCAGCGTCGCGGAGGAGGCGATCATCGCCCGCGACGTGCTCCTGGCCTCCCACGTCGGCTCCCGCCTGCACGTCTGCCACGTCTCCACGAGGGGCTCGGTGGAGATCGTCCGCTGGGCCAAGGAGCGCGGCTTCCCCGTCACCGCCGAGGTCACCCCGCACCACCTGCTGCTCACCGACGAGCTGGTCCGCGACTACGACCCCGTCTACAAGGTGAACCCGCCCCTGCGCACGCAGGCCGACGTGGAGGCCCTGCGCGAGGGCCTGGCCGACGGCACCATCGACGTCGTGGCCACCGACCACGCCCCGCACCCCGCGGAGGACAAGGACTGCGAGTGGGCCGCCGCCGCCATGGGCATGACCGGCCTGGAGACCGCCCTGTCCGTGGTGCAGCACACGATGGTGGAGACCGGCCTGCTGGACTGGGCCGGCGTCGCCGAGCGCACGTCCCACGCCCCGGCCCGCATCGGCCGCCTCGGCGCCCAGGGCCGCCCGCTCGCCGCGGGGGAGCCGGCGAACCTGGTGCTCGTGGACCCGGCGGCGCGCTGGACGGTCGATCCGGCGGCCATGGCCACGGCCGGGCGCAACTCCCCCTTCCGCGGGATGGAGCTGCCCGGCGCGGTCGTGGCCACGTTCCTGCGGGGCCGCCCCACCGTGCTCGGCGGGGCCCTGGTGGAGCGCACCGGGGAGCGGGTGCCGAGGTGAAGTGGCTGGCCCTGGCGCTGCTGCTGCTGGTGCTGCTCGTGCTGTGGCGGCAGATGTTCGCCGGCTGGCGCGCCCGCGTGCGGCGGCAGGCCGACGTGCCCGCCCCGGCCCTGCCGCCGCGCCCGGCGCCCGGCACCGGTGCCGTGGAGGGCGTCTACGTCTCCACCGTGGAGGCGGACAACTCCCTGGAGCGCATCGCGGCGCACGGGCTCGGCACGAGGAGCCCGGTGCTGGTGGAGGTGGCCGAGGACGGCGTGGCGCTGTTCCGGCAGGGTGCGCGCGCGGTCCTCGTGCCGCGCGCGGACCTGCTCGACGTGGGCCGCGGCGCGGGCATGGCCGGCAAGTGGGTCGGCGGGCGGGGCCTGGTCGTCCTGCGCTGGAGGCTGGGCGAGCGGGTCGTGGACACGGGCATCCGCCCGAGGCGGGCGGACGAAGGGGACCGGCTGGTGCAGCAGGTCCAGCAGATCCTGGCGAAGGGGGAGCAGTGACGGCGACGACGGCAGCGAGCGCGGCGGCGACGAGGGCGGACGGGCCGGCGGTCCTCGTCCTGGAGGACGGCCGGGCGTTCCGCGGCGAGGCGTACGGCGCCCTCGGCCACACCGTGGGGGAGGCGGTGTTCTCCACCGGGATGACCGGCTACCAGGAGACCCTCACCGACCCCAGCTACCACCGGCAGGTCGTCGTGATGACCGCGCCGCACGTCGGCAACACCGGGGTCAACGACGAGGACACCGAGTCCCGGCGCATCTGGGTCGCCGGGTACGTGGTGCGCGACCCCGCCCGCGTCCCGTCGAACTGGCGCTCCCGGCGCACCCTGGAGGACGAGCTGGCCGCGCAGGGCGTCGTCGGCATCTCCGGTGTGGACACCCGCGCCCTGACCCGCCACCTGCGCGAGCGCGGCGCCATGCGCGTCGGGGTGTTCTCCGGCCCGCAGGCGCAGCGGCCCGTCGCGGAGCTGCTGGAGCTCGTGCTCGCAGCCCCGGCGATGACGGGCGCGGACCTCGCCGGGGAGGTCACCGCCACCGAGGCGTACACGGTGCCGGCGCAGGGCGGGCGGCGGTTCACCGTCGCCGCCGTGGACCTCGGCATCAAGGCGATGACTCCGCAGCGGATGGCCGAGCGCGGCATCGAGGTGCGGGTGCTGCCCGCCACCGCGAGCCTGCAGGACGTGCTGACCGCCGGGGAGGGCGGCGCCGCCCCCGACGGGGTGTTCTTCTCCAACGGCCCCGGCGACCCGTCGGCCGCCACGCACGAGATCGAGGTCCTGCGCGGTGTGCTGGAGCGGCGCATCCCGTTCTTCGGCATCTGCTACGGCAACCAGCTGCTCGGGCGCGCCCTCGGGTTCGGCACGTACAAGCTGAAGTACGGGCACCGCGGCATCAACCAGCCCGTCATGGACCTGGCCACCCGCAAGGTGGAGGTCACCGCCCACAACCACGGCTTCGCCGTCGACGCCCCCCTCGACGGGCCCAGCGACACCCCCTTCGGGCGGGCCGTGGTCAGCCACGTCGGCCTCAACGACGACGTCGTGGAGGGCCTGCGCTGCCTCGACGTGCCCGCGTTCTCCGTGCAGTACCACCCCGAGGCCGCCGCCGGCCCGCACGACGCCGGTTACCTCTTCGACCGGTTCGTCGACCTCATGACGACCGGCGACCCCACCGTCACGACCGGCGCCGCGAGCGCCGGCGACGCCCCGGGCACCGGCTCCGGTGCCGGCACGGGCCCCGACTCCGCGACGACCAACACCCCGAAGGGCGCCTGATGCCTCGCCGCACCGACATCTCCTCCGTCCTCGTCATCGGCTCCGGCCCCATCGTCATCGGGCAGGCCGCGGAGTTCGACTACTCCGGGACCCAGGCGTGCCGGGTGCTGAGGTCCGAGGGGCTGCGCGTCGTCCTCGTGAACTCCAACCCCGCGACGATCATGACGGACCCGGAGATGGCCGACGCCACCTACGTCGAGCCCATCACCCCCGAGGTCGTCGAGGCGATCATCGCCAAGGAGAAGCCCGACGCGGTCCTGGCGACCCTCGGCGGGCAGACCGCACTGAACTGCGCGATCGCGCTGCACGAGCAGGGGGTGCTGGAGCGCCACGGCGTGGAGCTCATCGGCGCCGACGTCGCCGCGATCCAGCTCGGGGAGAACCGGGAGCTGTTCAAGGGCGTCGTGGAGCGCTGCGGCGCCGAGAGCGCCCGCAGCCACCTGTGCCACACGATGGAGGAGGTCCTCGCGGGCGCCGAGGACCTCGGCTACCCCGTCGTCGTGCGGCCCAGCTTCACCATGGGCGGCCTCGGCTCCGGCTTCGCCTACGACGAGCAGGACCTGCGCCGCATCGCCGGGCAGGGCCTGCACCACAGCCCCACCACCGAGGTCCTCCTGGAGGAGTCCATCCTCGGCTGGAAGGAGTACGAGCTGGAGCTGATGCGCGACCGCGCCGACAACGTCGTGGTCGTCTGCTCCATCGAGAACTTCGACCCGATGGGCGTGCACACCGGCGACTCCATCACCGTCGCCCCGGCCATGACCCTCACCGACCGCGAGTACCAGCGGATGCGCGACATCGGCATCGCCGTCATCCGCGAGGTCGGCGTCGACACCGGCGGCTGCAACATCCAGTTCGCGGTGAACCCCGAGGACGGGCGCATCATCGTCATCGAGATGAACCCGCGCGTCTCGCGCTCCTCGGCGCTGGCGTCCAAGGCCACCGGCTTCCCCATCGCCAAGATCGCCGCGAAGCTCGCCGTGGGGTACACCCTCGACGAGATCCCCAACGACATCACCCGCGTCACCCCCGCCAGCTTCGAGCCGACCCTCGACTACGTCGTGGTGAAGGTGCCGCGGTTCGCGTTCGAGAAGTTCCCCGCCGCCGACCCCACCCTGACGACGACGATGAAGAGCGTCGGCGAGGCGATGGCCCTGGGCCGCAACTTCACCGAGGCCCTGCAGAAGGCGCTGCGCAGCACCGAGCGCCGCGGCGCGTCCTTCACCTGGGTGGGGGAGCCGGGGGACCTCGCGGAGCTGCTGGAGACGGTGCGCCGCCCCACCGACACCCGCCTGCCGCTGGTGGTGCAGGCCATCCGCGCCGGCGCCACCCCCGAGCAGCTCTTCGAGTCCACGAAGATCGACCCGTGGTTCCTCGACCAGCTCTTCCTGCTGCACGAGGTCGCCGGGGAGCTGCGCGACGCCGAGGCCCTCACCCCGGAGCTGCTGCGCCGCGCCAAGCGCCACGGCTTCTCCGACGTGCAGATCGGGGAGATCCGGCACATGCCCGAGGACGTCGTGCGCGGTGTCCGGCACGCCCTGGGGGTGCGGCCCGTCTACAAGACCGTCGACACGTGCGCCGCGGAGTTCGCCGCCGCCACCCCCTACCACTACTCCAGCTACGACGAGGAGGACGAGACCGTCCCGCGCGAGAAGCCGGCGGTCGTCATCCTCGGCTCCGGCCCCAACCGGATCGGGCAGGGCGTGGAGTTCGACTACTCCTGCGTCCACGCCTCCTTCGCACTGGCGGAGGCCGGCTACGAGACCGTCATGGTGAACTGCAACCCCGAGACGGTCTCCACCGACTACGACACCTCCGACCGGTTGTACTTCGAGCCCCTCACGCTGGAGGACGTCCTGGAGGTCGTGCACGCCGAGCAGCGCTGCGGCCCGGTCGTCGGGGTCGTCGTGCAGCTCGGCGGGCAGACCCCGCTCGGGCTGGCGGCCCGGCTCAAGGCCGCGGGCGTGCCCGTCATCGGCACCTCCCCGGAGGCCATCCACCTCGCCGAGGAGCGCGGCGCGTTCGGCCGCGTCCTGGCCGAGGCGGGGCTGCCGGCCCCCAAGCACGGCACCGCCGTCTCCTTCCCCGAGGCCGAGGCGATCGCCGCGGACATCGGCTACCCCGTGCTGGTGCGCCCCTCCTACGTCCTCGGCGGGCGCGGCATGCAGATCGTGTACGACCAGCCGGCGCTGCGCGAGTACATGGCCACCGCCACGGAGGTCTCCGCCGACCGCCCGGTGCTCGTGGACAAGTTCCTCGACGACGCCATCGAGATCGACGTCGACGCCCTCTACGACGGCGAGGAGATGTACCTCGGCGGGATCATGGAGCACATCGAGGAGGCCGGCATCCACTCCGGCGACTCCGCGTGCGTGCTGCCCCCCGCCACGCTCGGGCGCAGCGAGCTGGAGCGGGTCCGCGTCTCCACCGAGGCCATCGCCCGCGGGGTGGGGGTGCGCGGCCTGCTCAACGTGCAGTTCGCCCTCGCCGCGGACATCCTCTACGTCCTGGAGGCCAACCCCCGCGCCAGCCGCACCGTGCCGTTCGTGTCCAAGGCCACCGGTGTCCAGCTGGCCAAGGCCGCCGCGCGCGTCATGACGGGGACGAGCATCGCGCAGCTGCGCGCGGAGGGCGTGCTGCCCCGCACCGGCGACGGCGGCTCGCTCCCGCCGTCGGCGCCGACGTCCGTGAAGGAGGCGGTGCTGCCCTTCGCGCGGTTCCGCACCGCCGAGGGCCAGGTCGTGGACAGCCTGCTCGGGCCGGAGATGCGCTCCACCGGCGAGGTCATGGGCATCGACGTGGACTTCCCCACCGCCTTCGGCAAGTCCCAGACCGCCGCCTACGGGGGCCTGCCCACCGCGGGCACCGCGTTCGTCTCCGTCGCCGACCGCGACAAGCGCGCGATGGTGCTGCCGGTCAAGCGCCTCGCGGACCTCGGCTTCCGCATCCTCGCCACCGAGGGCACCGCGGACACCCTGCGCCGCAACGGCATCGCCAGCACCGTGGTCCGCAAGCACTCCGCGGGCGCGGGACAGGGCGGGGAGCCGACGATCGTGCAGCAGATCACCGCCGGGGAGGTCGACTTCGTCGTCAACACCCCCTCGGGCAACCAGGCCCGCGCCGACGGCTACGAGATCCGCGCCGCCAGCACCGCCGTGGGCAAGGCGATGATCACCACGGTGCAGCAGCTCTCCGCCGCCGTGCAGGCCATCGAGGCCGCCATCGCCGCCCAGCGCGACGGGCGCGGGGTGTCGGTGGCCTCCCTGCAGGAGCACGCCGCCGCCCTGGACGCCGCCTGGCACGGCCGGTGAGCGGGCAGGGCGCACCCGCGGCGGGCGGGCGTTTCGGCGCCCGCCTCGCCGCGGCCGCCGCCGCGCACGGGCCCGTGTGCGTCGGGATCGACCCCCACGCCGCGCTGCTGTCGGCGTGGGGCCTGGACGACACCGTCGCGGGGCTGGAGCGCTTCTCCCGCACGGTCGTGGAGGCCCTGGCGGGGCGGGTCGCGGCCCTCAAGCCCCAGGCCGCGTTCTTCGAGCGGCACGGCTCGCGGGGCCTGGCGGTCCTGGAGGCGGTTCTCGCCGAGGCGCGCGCGGCGGGCACCCTGACCATCGTGGACGCCAAGCGCGGCGACATCGGCTCCACCATGGCCGCCTACGCCGACGCCTTCTGCGGGAACTCGCCCCTGGCGGGGGACGCGGTCACCGTCTCGCCCTACCTCGGGGCGGGCTCGCTGCGCCCGGTGCTCGACGTGGCCGCCGCCCACGGGCGCGGGGTGTTCGTGCTCGCGCTGACGTCCAACCCCGAGGGCGCCGAGGTGCAGCACGCCCGCGGCGCGGACGGGCGCGCGGTGGCCCGGGTCGTGGCCGAGGCCGCCGCCACCGAGAACACCGGCGCCGAGCCGCTGGGCGACGTGGGCCTCGTCGTGGGCGCCACCACCGGCGGCGCCGTGCGCGAGCTCGGCATCGACCTCGCCGCCGTCAACGGGCCGCTGCTCGCGCCGGGCGTGGGCGCACAGGGCGCCACCGCCGCGGACCTCGCCGCCGTGTTCGGCGAGGCCCGCCGCGCCGTGCTCGCCTCCACCAGCCGCGAGGTCCTGCGCGCCGGGCCGGACGTGGGCGCGCTGCGCGAGGCCGCCGGGCGCACCGCCGCGCAGTGCCGCGCCGCGCTGGGCGGCTGAGAAACCGCTCCACACCCGCGACGGGGCACGACACGCCGCATGTCGGGACGGGAACTTTCACGTCACTTCTGGGTTACGCCATAGGATCCCCGGCGGTGGAGCGCGATGCAGCGCTTATCGTCCGGTCGGCCGCGTGCCCACGTGTCCGTCCCCGATCGACAACGAGGTTGCCCATGTCCCCGTCCGGCCCCACCGTGCGCAGGGTCGCCGCAGCCCTCGCGGTCGCCGCCCTGACCGCCACGACCGCAGCCTGCGCCGAGAGCGAGCGCGACCAGCCCGAGGAGGCCGGCGCCTCCGGCGCCGGCGGCAGCGGCGGCGGCACGTTCGTCTTCGCCGCCTCCTCCGACCCCAGCAGCCTCGACCCCTCCTTCGCCAGCGACGGCGAGACCTTCCGCGTCGCCCGGCAGATCTTCGAGGGCCTCGTGGGCACCGAGCCCGGCACCCCCGACCCCGCCCCGCTGCTCGCGGAGTCCTGGACCGCCGCCCCCGACGGGCTGTCCTACACCTTCGAGCTGAAGAAGGGCGTGACGTTCCACGACGGCACCGCCTTCGACGCCGAGGCCGTCTGCGCGAACTTCGAGCGCTGGTTCAACCGCACCGGCATCCAGCAGTCCGAGAACCTCTCGTACTACTACCGCTCCCTCTTCCGCGGCTTCAAGGAGAACTCCGACCCCGCCCTCGGGCAGCCGCTGTACAAGGCGTGCACCGCCGAGGACGCCGACACCGCGCGCGTCGAGCTGAACTCCCCGTACACCGGCTTCATCGCCGCCATGTCGCTGCCGGCGTTCTCCATGCAGAGCCCCACCGCCATCGAGAAGCACCAGGGCAACGACGTGGGCGGCACCGACGAGGACCCCCGCTTCTCCGAGTACGCCTCCGCCCACCCCACCGGCACCGGCCCCTTCGTCTTCGACGGCTGGGAGCGCGGCCAGCAGGTCACCCTCAAGCCCTACGCCGACTACTGGGGCGAGAAGGCGAAGCTCGACCGCGTCGTCATCCGCACCATCGCCGAGGGCACCGCCCGCCGCCAGGCCCTGCAGAACGGCGACATCGACGGCTACGACCTCGTCGCCCCCGCCGACGTCGCCGCCCTGGAGTCCGCCGGCCTGCAGGTCCTGCAGCGCGACCCGTTCAACATCCTCTACCTCGGCATGAACCAGGCGAACCCCGTGCTGGCCGACCCCAGGGTGCGCCAGGCCATCGCCCACGCCATCGACAAGGACGCCCTCGTCAAGGGCACCCTGCCGGAGGGCACCGAGCCCGCCACCCAGTTCGTCCCCGACAGCGTCCCCGGCTACAGCGACTCCGTGCCGCAGTACCCCTACGACCCGGCGAAGGCGAAGGCGCTGCTCGCCGAGGCCGGCACCCCCACCCTGGAGATCCCCTTCCAGTACCCCACGGGCGTCTCCCGCCCCTACATGCCCAACCCCGAGGACACCTTCAAGAACATCTCCGCCCAGCTCGCCGAGGTCGGCATCACCGTGAAGGCCGAGGGCCTGAAGTGGACCCCGGACTACCTCGACCGCATCCAGGGCGGCTCCGACCACGGCCTGCACCTGCTGGGGTGGACCGGCGACTACAGCGACCCGGACAACTTCCTCGGCGTCTTCTTCGGCGCGAAGTCCAGCGAGTGGGGCTTCGAGGACCCCGCGCTGTTCTCGGCGCTGGCCGCGGCCCGCGCCCTGCCCTCCGCCGACCAGCAGGCCCCCGCCTACGAGCAGATCAACAACCAGGTCATGACGCTGCTGCCCGGCATCCCGCTGGCCAGCCCCGTGCCCTCCCTCGCCTTCGCCGCCGAGGTGAAGGGCTACCAGCCCAGCCCCGTCCAGGACGAGGTCTGGAACACCGTCACCGTGGAGGACGCGAGCTGATGCGCCGCGGCGGTGCCGGCCGGGCACGGAGCGGGGGAGCGGGCAGGTGCTGAGCCTCGTCGTGCGCCGGCTCGGCCTCCTCGTCCCCTCCCTCCTCGGGCTCAGCGTGCTGCTGTTCGCATGGCTGCGCGCCCTGCCCGGCGACCCCGCGCGCGCCATGCTCGGGGAGCGCGCCACCGCGGCCGGCATCGCCGAGGTCAACCGTCTCTACGGCTTCGACCAGCCGCTGCTGCAGCAGTACCTCACCTACGTGCGGCGGATGGTCACGGGGGACTTCGGGAACTCCACCCGCACCGGGCAGCCGGTGCTGGCGACGTTCCTGGAGCGGTTCCCCGCCACGGTCGAGCTGGCCGTCGCGGCGCTGCTCCTCGCGGTGCTCCTGGGCCTGCCCCTGGGGTACCTCGCGGCGCGGCGCAGCGGCGGCTGGCTCGACCAGCTCGTCGTCGGCACCTCCCTGCTCGGCGTGGTGGTGCCGGTGTTCTTCCTCGCCTTCCTGCTCAAGTGGCTGTTCGCGCTGGAGCTGGGCTGGCTGCCCACCGCCGGGCGGCAGGACCCCCGCATCGACGCCACCCACGTCACGAACCTCTACGTCCTGGACGGGCTGCTCACCCGGGAGTGGGACGCCTCCTGGGACGCGCTGGTGCACCTGGTCCTGCCCGCCGTGGCGCTCGGCGCGATCCCGCTGGCCATCGTCGTGCGCATCACCCGCGCCTCCGTGCTGGACGTGCTCTCCGAGGACCACGTCCGCACCGCCGAGGCCAAGGGCCTGCTGCGCTGGACCGTCAGCCGCCGGCACGTCCTGCGCAACGCGATGCTGCCCGTCTCCACCACCCTGGGCCTGCAGGCCGGGGCGCTGCTCGCGGGGGCGGTGCTCACCGAGACGGTGTTCGCGTTCAACGGCATCGGGGAGTACCTGTTCCAGGCCGTCAACCAGCTCGACTACCCCGTCCTGCAGGGGTTCATCCTCGCCATCGCCGTCATCTACGCCCTCGTGAACCTCCTCGTGGACGTCAGCTACGGCCTCCTCGACCCCAGGGTGCGCCTGTCGTGACCGCCACCACCGCCATCGCCGCCGAGGCGGAGAAGAACCCCGGCACCGTCGAGGGCGCCGGGCGCGCCGCCGCCGTCGCCGGGCGGCTGCGCCGCGACCCCGCCGCGTGGGTGGGCGCGGCCATCGTCACCGCCTTCGTGGTGGTCGCGCTCGCCGCCCCCCTCATCGCCCCCTACTCCCCGGCGGGCTCGCAGTGGATCCGGGAGATCACCCCCGCCGACGTGCCCGGCCCCTCGGAGGAGCACCTGCTCGGGCTGGACTCCTTCGGCTCGGACCTGTTCACCCAGCTCGTGTACGGCGCCCGGCAGTCCCTCGTCATCGGGGTCGTCTCCACGCTCCTCGGCCTGCTCGTCGGCGCCGCGCTCGGCGTGCTCTCCGGCGGGATCGGCGGCTGGGTGGACACCGCCGTCATGCGCGTCGTCGACATCATGCTGTCGGTGCCGGCGCTGCTGCTGGCGGTCAGCGTCGCCGCCGTCGTGGGCCGCAGCGCCACCTCCATCATGGTCGCGATCGCCGCGGCCCAGGTGCCCGTCTTCGCCCGGCTGCTGCGCGCCTCGCTGCTGTCCCAGCGGGGCCAGGACTACGTCCTCGCGCTGCGCTCCCTGGGCCTGCGCGAGCGGCGCATCGTCGTGGGCCACATGCTCCCGAACTCCCTGGGGCCCCTGCTCGTGCAGGCCACCCTCGTCCTGGCGACGGCCGTCATCGAGGTCGCCGCGCTGTCCTTCCTCGGGCTCGGCGACCCCGACCCGGCCGTCGCGGAATGGGGACGCATGCTCGTCAAGGCCCAGGAACGCCTCGAGGCCGACCCGCAGCTCGCGCTGTGGCCGGGTGCCTGCATCGCGGTCACCGCACTGGGTTTCACCCTGCTCGGGGAGTCCCTCCGCCAGGCCCTCGACCCGCGGTCGCGCCGGTGAGCGCCGCCGCGCAGGCCCGCCGCGACGACGCCGTCCCCGTCCCGCCCGGGGAGGCGCTGCTGTCGGTGCGGGACCTGCGGGTGCAGTTCGTGCGCCGGGGCGCCGCCCCGGTCACCGCCGTCGACGGCGTCTCCTTCGACGTCGGGGCGGGGGAGGTCCTCGGCCTCGTCGGGGAGTCCGGGTGCGGCAAGTCCGTGACCTCCCTCGCCGTGATGGGCCTGCTGCCGGAGCGGACCTCCCGCGTCAGCGGGGAGGTCCGCTTCGCCGGGCGCGACCTGCTCACGATGCCCGCCCAGCGGCTGCGGGACCTGCGCGGCCGCGAGCTCGGCATGGTGTTCCAGGACCCCATGACCTCCCTCAACCCGGTCGTGACCCTGGGCACGCAGGTCACGGAGGTCCTGCGCCGCCACGAGGGGATGGGCCGGCGCGAGGCGAGGGAGCGGGCCGCGGACCTGCTGCGCGGCGTCGGCATCCCCGACCCCGTGCGCAGGCTGGGGGAGTACCCCCACCAGCTCTCCGGCGGGATGCGCCAGCGCGCGCTCATCGCGATCGCCCTGGCCTGCCGGCCGCGGCTGCTCATCGCCGACGAGCCCACCACCGCCCTCGACGTCACCATCCAGGCGCAGGTGCTGGACCTGCTCCAGCAGCTCGTGAGGGAGTCCGGCACGGCCATGGTCCTCATCACCCACGACCTCGGCGTCGTCGCCGGCCTGTGCGACCGCGTCGACGTCCTCTACGCCGGACGGGTGGTGGAGTCCGCGGGGCGCCACGACCTCTTCGCCGCGCCCCGCCACCGCTACACCCAGGGCCTGCTGCGCTCGGTGCCGCGCACCGACGCCTCCGGCAGGGTGCCGCTGACACCGGTGCCCGGCTCCGTGCGCGACCAGCTGCCCTGGAGCACCGGCTGCGCGTTCCTGCCCCGCTGCCACCGCGGCGACGAGGGCTGCCGCACCGGGCGCCTGGAGCTGGAGCCGCGCGCGCCCCGCGACGCCGCGGCCACCCCCGCGCACCGGGCCCGCTGCGTGCACCCGGCCGGCCTCGACGACCTGCCCGGCGACGGGACCGGCCCGCGCTCCGGCGGCACCTCCGGCGCCACCGCGGCCCAGGTGCGCCCGTGAGCGCCCGCCCGGCCGCGGCCGCCGGCCCCGGCGCCACCCCGGCGCCACCGGAGGAGCCGCTGCTGCGGGTGCGCGGCCTGCAGGTGCACTACCCGATCCGCCGCGGCGCGCTGCTGCAGCGCACCGTCGGGCACGTGCGGGCCGTGGACGGGGTGGACCTCGACGTGCCGCGCGGCACCACGTACGGCCTCGTCGGCGAATCGGGGTGCGGCAAGTCCACCCTGGGGCGGGCCGTGCTGCGGCTGACGGAACCCACCGCCGGCAGCGTCACCGTCGACGGCACCGATGTGCGCGCCCTGCGCCCCGCCGAGCTGCGCCGGGCCCGCGTGCGGATGCAGATGGTGTTCCAGGACCCCCTCGCCAGCCTGGACCCCCGCCAGAGCGTGGAGGCCGCCCTCTCCGAGCCGCAGAAGGTGCACGGCGTCCCCGGCGGGCCCACCGCCTGGCGGCGGCGCACCGCGGAGCTGCTGGAGCGCGTCGGGCTGCCCGCGGCGGCCGCGGCGAAGTACCCGCACGAGTTCTCCGGAGGGCAGCGCCAGCGCATCGGCATCGCCCGCGCCCTCGTCCTCGGGCCCTCCCTGGTGGTGGCGGACGAGCCGGTCTCCGCGCTCGACGTCTCCGTGCAGGCGCAGGTCATCACGTTGCTGGAGGAGCTGCAGGCCGACCTGGGCCTGACCTACCTCGTCATCGCCCACGACCTGGCGGTCGTGCGGCACATGAGCCGCACCGTGGGTGTGATGTACCTCGGCGCCCTCGTGGAGGAGGCCCCGACCGAGGAGCTGTACGGCCGGCCCCTGCACCCCTACACCCGGGCGCTGCTCTCCGCCGCGCCCGTGCCCGACCCGCTCGTGGAGGAGCGCCGCGAGCGGATCCTGCTGCGCGGTGACCTGCCCAGCCCCGCCGACCCGCCGCCGGGCTGCCGGTTCCAGACCCGCTGCCCGTGGCGGCAGCCCACCCGCTGCGCCGACGAGGTGCCGCCGCTGCGGGAGCCCGCCCCCGGTCACCGGGTCGCCTGCCACTGGGCGGAGGAGATCGAGGCGGGCTCGCTGGAGCCGTCCGCCACCGGCCGGTGACCCACCGGGAAAGGCCCGCGGCACGCCGGACCCAGCGTTGCCGCAGGTCAGGCCAGTCGCTAGGTTTCGGGCACGAGACAACGTCCCGCTCGACCGCGGCGGACGGCGGTGCGGCTGACCCGTCCCGCCCCGGCACCACCGCCGCAGAAGGACCTAGGTGACCCGTGGCCCTGCCGCCCCTGACCGCCGAACAGCGCGCCGCCGCCCTGGAGAAGGCCGCCGCCGCGCGTCGCGAGCGGGCCCAGGTGAAGAACCGCCTGAAGAACGCCGACGGCTCCCTCGACGAGGTCATCGCCAAGGGCCAGGAGGACGAGGTCGTCGGCAAGATGAAGGTCTCGGCGCTGCTGGAGTCCCTGCCGAACGTCGGCAAGGTCCGCGCGAAGCAGATCATGGCCGAGATCGGGATCTCCGAGTCCCGGCGCGTGCGCGGCCTCGGTGCCCACCAGATCGCGGCGCTGGTGCAGCGCTTCGGCTCCGGTGGGGGCTCGTCCTGACCGCCGCGCACCCAGCACCCGACGGGCGCGAGCACCGCCTGACGGTCCTCGCCGGCCCCACGGCCGTCGGCAAGGGCACCGTCTCCGCCGACCTGCGCACCCGCTACCCCGGCATCTGGATCTCGGTGTCGGCCACCACCCGCACCCGCCGGCCCGGCGAGGTGGACGGTGTGCACTACCACTTCGTCGACGACGCCGAGTTCGACCGGCTGGTGGCCTCCGGGGAGCTGCTGGAGTGGGCGCAGGTCCACGGCCGGCACCGCTACGGCACCCCGCGCGGTCCCGTCGAACAGGTCCTGGCCTCCGGCCGGCCCGCGCTGCTGGAGATCGACCTGGCCGGTGCCCGGCAGGTGCGCCGCGCCATGCCCGAGGCCGGGTTCGTCTTCCTCGCCCCGCCCAGCTGGGAGGAGCTGGTCCGCCGCCTCGTCGGGCGCGGCACCGAGGACGAGGCCGAGCGCGAACGGCGCCTGGCCACCGCCCGCGCCGAGCTCGCCGCCGAGCCGGAGTTCGACGTCACCATCGTCAACGACGACGTCCGGCGGGCCACCGACGAGCTTGTATCGTGGATGGGTCTGCCCGTCCGCACCGCCTGACCTCCCGCCCGACCTCCCGCCGCAGCCGCGCGGGAGCGCACCCGATCCGAGGAGCCCCACCCGTGGCCGGAACCGTCGCCTCGCCCGAGGGCATCACCAACCCGCCCATCGACGAGCTGCTCGCCAAGGCGGACTCCAAGTACGCCCTCGTCATCTTCGCGGCCAAGCGCGCCCGCCAGGTGAACGCGTACTACTCCCAGCTCGGCGAGGGCCTGCTGGAGTACGTCGGCCCCCTGGTGGAGACCCACGTCCAGGAGAAGCCCCTGTCCGTCGCCCTGCGCGAGATCAACGAGGGCCTGCTGACCGCGGAGCCCACCGAGCAGTGAGCGCACGCCCCCGCGTCGTCCTCGGCGTCGCGGGCGGCATCGCCGCCTACAAGGCCGTCCTGCTGCTGCGGGAGCTCGCCGAGAGCGGCCACGACGTGCGCGTCGTGCCGACCGAGGCCGCGCTGCGCTTCGTCGGGCGCCCCACGTGGGAGGCGCTGTCCGGGCACCCGGTGAGCACGGACGTCTGGGACGGCGCGGCGGACGTCCCGCACGTGCGGACCGGCCGGGAGGCCGACCTCGTCGTCGTCGCCCCCGCCACCGCCGACCTGCTGGCGCGCGCGGCGCACGGCCTGGCCGACGACCTCCTCACCAACGTGCTGCTCACCGCCACCTGCCCGGTGCTGCTAGCCCCCGCGATGCACACCGAGATGTGGCTGCACCCGGCCACGCAGGCCAACGTCGCGCTGCTGCGCTCCCGCGGCGTCGTGGTGCTCGACCCCGCCTCCGGCCGCCTCACCGGCGCCGACTCCGGCCCCGGCCGCCTGCCCGAGCCCGCCGACCTCGCCGCCGCCTGCCGCCGCGTCCTCGGCGCCGGGCCCCGCCCGCGCGACCTCGCGGGGCGGCGCGTGGTGGTCAGCGCCGGAGGCACCCGCGAGCCGCTGGACCCGGTGCGCTGGCTGGGCAACCGCTCCTCCGGGCGCCAGGGCGCCGCGATCGCCGCCGCCGCCGCCGCGCGCGGTGCCGACGTGACCCTCGTGGCCGCCGCCGTCGAGGTGCCGCTGCCCGCCGTGGCCCGCGTCGTGCGGGTGGGCACCGCGGCGCAGCTGCGCGAGGCCGTCCTCGACGCCGCGCGCGGCGCCGACCTCGTCGTCATGGCCGCGGCCGTGGCGGACTTCGCCCCGCTGCACCGCGGCCGGCACAAGATCAAGAAGTCGGACGACGGCTCGGACGCGCCGGTGCTGGAGCTGACGCGCACCCCCGACGTCCTCGCCGAGCTGGTCCGCACCCGCACCGGCGCCTCCCCGGTCCTGGTGGGCTTCGCCGCCGAGACCGGCGACGAGCACGGCGACGTCCTCGCGCACGGCCGCCGCAAGCTGGCCCGCAAGGGCTGCGACCTGCTCGTCGTCAACGAGGTGGGCGAGGAGCGCGGCTTCGGCACCCCCACCAACGCCGTGGTCCTGCTCGGCGCCGACGGCAGCGAGCGGGCCGTCGCCGAGACCGGCAAGGAGGTCGTGGCCGAGGCGGTCCTCGACGCGGCCGTCCCTATGCTGACCACGATCCCGCCCCCCGACGCCGAACTGGAGTCCGAGTGACCAGCACCAGCCCCACCTCCGAGAGACTCTTCACCTCGGAGTCGGTGACCGAGGGCCACCCGGACAAGATCTGCGACCAGATCAGCGACGGCATCCTCGACGAGCTGCTGCGCCAGGACCCCCGCAGCCGCGTCGCGGTGGAGACCATGGTCACCACCGGCCTGGTGCACATCGCCGGCGAGGTCACCACCGAGGCGTGGGCCGACATCCCCCGCATCGTGCGCCAGACCCTCCTCGGCATCGGGTACGACTCCTCCGCCAAGGGCTTCGACGGGCGCACCTGCGGCGTGGAGGTCTCCATCGGCTCGCAGTCGCCCGACATCGCCCAGGGCGTGGACGAGGCGTGGGAGAACCGCCAGGCCGGGGCCGGGCAGGACCCGCTGGACCTGCAGGGCGCGGGCGACCAGGGCCTGATGTTCGGTTACGCCTGCGACGACACCCCCGAGCTGATGCCCCTGCCGATCTGGGTGGCGCACCGGCTCTCCCAGCGGCTCTCCGAGGTGCGCAAGAAGGGCGAGATCCCCTACCTGCGCCCCGACGGCAAGACGCAGGTCACCATCGGCTACGACGGCGACCGCCCCGTGCGCCTGGACACGGTCGTGCTGTCCACCCAGCACGAGCCGGACGTGGACCTCGTCACGAAGCTGACCCCCGACGTGCGCCAGCTCGTCGTCGAGCCGGTCCTTGAGGGGCTGTCCATCGACACCTCCGACATCCGCCTGCTGGTCAACCCCACCGGCCGCTTCGAGATCGGCGGGCCCATGGGCGACGCCGGCCTCACCGGGCGCAAGATCATCGTCGACACGTACGGCGGCATGGCACGGCACGGCGGCGGGGCGTTCTCCGGCAAGGACCCCTCCAAGGTGGACCGCTCCGCCGCCTACGCCATGCGCTGGGTCGCCAAGAACGTCGTCGCCGCCGGCCTGGCCCGCCGCTGCGAGGTGCAGGTCGCCTACGCCATCGGCAAGGCGCACCCCGTCGGGCTGTACGTGGAGACCTTCGGCACCGAGACGGTGCCCGTGGCCGCCGTGGGCCGCGCCGTGCGCGAGGTGTTCGACCTGCGCCCCGCCGCGATCGTGCGGGACCTGGACCTGCTGCGCCCCATCTACGCGCAGACCTCGGCCTACGGGCACTTCGGCCGTTCCCTGCCGGACTTCACCTGGGAGCGCACCGACCGCGTCGACGCCCTCCGCGAGGCCGCCCGCGTCTGATCCGCCCCCGCCGCCGGCGCCCCCCGGGGCGTCGGCGGCGGCTGGTTGACTGCCGTGGTGCCCGACGCGCAGGAGAGCGAGCAGGCCGCGCCCCCGGCGCGGCCCACCCGCCCGCGCCCCCGCGTGCGCGGCGCGGCTCGGCCGGCGGCCCTGGCCGGGACCGACCCCGTGGCCCGCGTGGTCGTGAGCGTGGCCCCCGCCCACCTGGACCGGCCCTTCGACTACGCGGTGCCCGCCGCGATGGAGGGCACCGCCGTCCCCGGCGCCCTGGTGCGGGTGCCGTTCGCCGGCGCCGACGTCGAGGGCTACGTCCTCGAGCGCGCCGCCGCCAGCGACTTCCCCGGCCGGCTCGCGCCCCTGCGCCGGGTCGTCACCGGCCTGCCCGTCCTCACCCCGCAGGTGCTGCGGCTGGCCCGCGCCCTCGCCGAGCGCTACGCCGGGACCCTCGCCGACGTGCTGCGCCTGGCGGTCCCCGGCCGGCACGCCGGCGCGGAGGCCGGTGTGCTCGCCGAGCCGCCCGGCACCCCGCCCGCCCGCGTGGAGGCCCCGCCGGAGGTGGGGGACTGGGCCGCCCACCAGGCCGGGGCAGCCTTCCTGCAGCACCTGCGCGCCGGCCGCTCCCCGCGGGCCGTGGCCTCCCTCGTGCCCGGCACCGACTGGCCCGACGCCCTCGCGCTGGCGGCCGCCGCCTGCCTGGGCTCCGGGCGCGGGGTGCTCCTCGTGGTGCCCGACCACCGCGACCTCGACCGGCTCGACGCCGCGCTCGGCCGCCGGCTGCCGCCGGGCGCGCACGTGCGGCTGGAGGCCGAGGCCGGGCCCGCCGCCCGCTACCGCGCCTTCTGCCGGGCCCTCACCGGCCGCGCGCACGTCGTGGCCGGCACCCGCGCCGCGGCGCTCGCCCCCGTCGAGCGCCTCGGCCTCGTCGTGGTCTGGGACGACGGCGACGACCTGCACTCCGAGCAGCACAGCCCCTACCCCCACGTGCGGGAGGTCGCCGTGCTGCGCGCCGAGCAGGACGGCGCCGCGGCCCTGCTGGCCGGGTTCTCCCGCACCCCCGAGGCGCAGCTGCTGCTGGAGCGCGGCTGGGCGCGGGAGGTCAGCGCCCCGCACGCCACCGTCCGCGAGCGCGCCCCCCGCGTCGCGGTCGCCGGCGCGGGCGGTCCCGGACCGCAGGACCCCCTCGCCGCCTCCGCCCGCCTGCCCAGCGACTCCTGGCGGGCCATGCGCGCCGCCCTGCGGGAGGGCCCCGTCCTGCTGCAGGTCCCGCGCGCGGGGTACGTGCCCTCGCTGGCGTGCGGCACCTGCCGCGCCCCCGCCCGCTGCCTGCACTGCGCCGGCCCCCTCGCCGTGCCCGCCGCGGACGAGCCGGCGGCCTGCCGCTGGTGCGGGCGGCCCGCCGCGGCGTGGGCCTGCCCGCGCTGCGAGGGCACCCGCTGGCGGGCCGTCGTCACCGGCGCCCGCCGCACCGCCGAGGAGCTGGGCCGCGCCTTCCCCGGTGTTCCCGTGCGCACCTCCGGCGGCACGCAGGTGCTGGACCGGGTCGGGCCCGAGCCGGCGCTGGTGGTCTCCACCCCCGGCGCCGAGCCCGTCGCCGAGGGCGGCTACGCCGCCGCGCTGCTCCTCGACGGCTGGGCGCTGCTGCAGCGCCCGGACCTGCGCGCCGGGGAGGAGGCCCTGCACCGGTGGATGAACGCCGCCGCCCTCGTGCGCGGCGCCGACCGCGGCGGGGTGGTCTCCCTCGTCGCCGACCCGCAGGCACCCGCCGCCCAGGCCCTCGTGCGCTGGGACCCCGCCGGCCACGCCGCCCGCGAGCTCGCCGAGCGGGCCGAGCTGTCCCTGCCCCCCGCCGCGCGGCTGGCCGGCCTGCTCGGGGAGGACGCCGACGTGCGCGAGGCCCTCGGCGCGCTGACCCTGCGGCCCGGCTGGCGGGTGCTGGGCCCCGTGCCGGTGTCCGTGCCCGGCCGCTCCCCGGGCGCCCCGCCGCTGGTGCGCGCCGTGGTGGAGGCACCCCTCGCCGAGGGCGGGGCGCTGGCCGCGGAGGTCAAGGCGCTGCTGACCGGGCGCAGCGCCCGCAAGCAGGGCACCGTGCGCGCCCGCATCGACCCCGTCGACATCGGCTGAGCCGCCGGGGCCGTCCGCCGCGGCGACTACGATCGGGGGGAACCCCCGCACCGACCCGAGGAGAGACGTGGCGATCCAGCCGATCCGGCTGTTCGGGGACCCCGTGCTGCGCCAGCGCGCCGCCGAGGTCACCGACTTCGACAAGGAGCTGCGGCGGCTCGTCAAGGACCTCGAGGACACCATGATGGACGCCCCCGGCGCGGGCCTGGCGGCACCGCAGATCGGGGTGTCCCTGCGCGTGTTCACGTACTTCGTCGACGGCGAGCTCGGGCACCTCGTCAACCCGCAGCTCGACCTGTCCGAGGAGTGCCAGGACGGGGAGGAGGGGTGCCTGTCCTTCCCCGGCATCCTGGCCGACACCCGCCGCTCCCTGCACGTGGTCGCGAGGGGTCAGGACGTGCACGGCGAACCCCTCGTCATCGAGGGCTCCGAGCTCCTCGCCCGCGCGATCCAGCACGAGACCGACCACCTCGACGGCGTCCTCTTCATCGACCGTCTCGACGCGGCGCAGCGCAGGCTGGCGATGAAGGCCGTGCGGGAGGCCGAGTGGATGGGGCAGGGCACCCCGCGGGTCGAGTTCAGCCCGCACGCCACCTTCGGCAAGGCGCTGTAACCGGTGCGGCTCGTCTTCGCCGGCACCCCCGACGTGGCGGTCCCGGCCCTCGAGGCCCTGCTCGCCTCCGCGCACGAGGTGGTGGCGGTGGTCTCCCGGCCCGACGCCCCCGCCGGTCGCGGGCGGCGGCAGTCCGTCTCGCCCGTCGCCGCCCTCGCCCGCGAGGCCGGCCTGCCGCTGCTGCAGCCCCGCCGGCCCGCCGAGCCGGAGTTCCTCGCCGCGCTGCGGGAGCTGGAGCCCGACTGCTGCCCGGTGGTCGCCTACGGCGCGCTCGTGCCGCGCGCCGCCCTGGACGTGCCCCGGCAGGGCTGGGTGAACCTGCACTTCTCCCTGCTGCCGGCCTGGCGCGGCGCCGCGCCCGTGCAGCGCGCGGTGATGGCGGGGGACGCGGTCACCGGTGCCTGCACGTTCCTGCTGGAGGAGGGCCTGGACACCGGCCCGGTCCTGGGGAGCCTGAGCGAGCAGGTCGGTGCCCGCGACACCTCGGGGGACCTGCTGGGCCGCCTCGCCGTGCGCGGCGCGGACCTGCTGGTGAGCACCCTCGACGCGCTGGAGGCGGGGACGGCGCGGGCCGTCCCGCAGCCGGCGGAGGGCGTGAGCCTGGCGCCCAAGCTCGGCGTGGAGGAGGCCCGCGTGGACTTCTCCGCCCCCGCGGACGCCGTGGACCGGCTGGTGCGCGGCTGCACACCGGCGCCCGGGGCGTGGACGACGCTGCGCGGTCAGCGGGTCAAGCTGGGCCCCGTGCTGCCCGCGGCCGTCCCCGGCGTGGTGCTCGCCCCGGGTGAGGTGCACGTGGAGCGGGACCGGGTGCTCGTGGGCACGGGCACCGGCCCCGTCGAGCTGGGCGAGGTGCAGCCCGCGGGCAAGCGGCCGATGCCCGCGGCGGCGTGGGCGCGCGGGGTGCGCCCCGGGCCCGGGGAGCGGCTGGGATGACGACGGGGACGACGACGGGGACGACGGACGGCTGGGGGACGCGGCGTGGCTGAGGGCGGCGAGCGGCGGCCCGGTGGTCAGGGCGGCGGTCAGCGCGGCGGTGGGCGCTCCGGCGGGCCCGGGGGCGGCGCGCGCCGTCCCTCCGGGGGCTCCCGCGGCGGCGAGCGGCAGGGCGGCGGCCAGGGCGGCGGCGGTCGGGGGAGCGCTGGGCGCGAGGGGGAGGCGACACCCCGCCGGGGCGTTCAACAGGACCGCTTCACCAGCGTCGACCCCGCCCGGCGTGCGGCCTTCGACGTGCTGCGCGCGGTGGAGGCCGAGGACGCCTACGCCAACCTCGTGCTGCCGCAGGTGCTGCGCCAGCGGCGCATCTCCGGGCGCGACGCCGCCTTCGCCACCGAGCTGGCGTACGGGGTGCTGCGCGGGCGCGGCACCTACGACGCCGTGCTCCAGGCCTGCCTGGACCGCCCGCTCGCCGGGCTCGACCCGCCTGTGCTGGACGTGCTGCGCCTCGGGGCGCACCAGCTGCTGGCCATGCGCGTCCCCGACCACGCCGCCGTCGCCACCAGCGTCGCGCTGACCCGCGTGGCGGTGGGCGCGGGCGCCTCCGGCCTCGTCAACGCGGTGCTGCGCAGGCTCGGCGGGCAGGACCTGACCGCGTGGCTGGAGGAGGTCGCCCCCGCCGGGGGCACCGCGCCCGACACCGCGCTGGCGGTGCGGCACTCCCACCCCGAGTGGGTGGTGCGCTCCCTGCGGGAGGCGCTGCGCGCCCACGGGCAGGACCCCGCACAGCTGCCGGCGCTGCTGGAGGCCGACAACGCCGCCCCGGCCGTGGCGCTCACCGCGCTCCCGGGGCTGTGCGAGGCGGCCGAGCTGGTCGCCGCCGGGGCGCGGCCGGGCCGCTGGTCGCCCACCGCCGCCGTCCTGGGCGGCGGGGACCCGGGGGCGCTGCCCGCGGTGCGCGACGGGCGCGCCCGCGTGCAGGACGAGGGCAGCCAGCTCGCCGCGCTGCTCCTGGCCGCCGCCGAGGTCGAGGGCCGCGACGAGCGCTGGCTGGACCTGTGCGCCGGCCCGGGCGGCAAGGCGGCGGTGCTGGCGGCGCTGGCCGCCGGCCGGGGCGCGCACCTGGTGGCCGTGGAGGTCGCCGAGCACCGCGCCCGCCTCGTGGAGTCCTCCCTGCAGGCGGTCGTGCGCCGCGCCGCGCAGACGGGCGGGCAGGCACCGCGGGTGCGGGTCGCCGACGGCCGCGAGGTCGGCGGGGAGGAGCCGGGGGAGTACGACCGGGTCCTCGTCGACGCGCCGTGCACCGGCCTGGGCGCGCTGCGCCGCAGGCCCGAGTCGCGCTGGCGGCGCACCCCCGCGGACCTGGGCGCCCTCGGGCCCCTGCAGCGGGCCCTGCTGTCCTCGGCGGTGGCCGCGGTGCGCCCCGGCGGGGTGGTGGCGTACGTGACGTGCTCGCCGGTCCTGGCCGAGACGCGGCTGGTCGTCGACGACGTGGTGCGGGCGGCGGCGAAGGGGGGCAGCGGCGTGGAGCGGCTGGACACGGCCGCGCTGCTGGCCCCGCTCACCGGCGGCGCGGTGCCGGGCGCGGCGGCGGGCACGGCGGTGCAGCTGTGGCCGCACCTGCACGGCACCGACGCGATGCACGTGCAGCTCCTGCGCCGCACCTCCTGACGCCGCACCTCCTGACGCCGCACCCCGGCGCCCCGCGGAACCTCCGCCGGTCCGGGGGGTGCCGCGGTCCTCGGTAGGGTGCGCGCCGTGGGCATCCAGATCAACCCGAGCATCCTCTCCGCCGACTTCGCGAACCTGGAGGCGGAGCTGGGGCGCATCGCCGGCGCCGACTGGGCCCACGTCGACGTCATGGACGGGCACTTCGTCCCCAACCTCACGCTGGGCCTGCCGATCGTCGAGGCGCTGCTGAAGGTGTCCCCGGTGCCGCTGGACTGCCACCTCATGATCGAGGACCCCGACCGGTGGGCCCCCGCGTACGCCGAGGCCGGCGCGCAGGGCGTGACCTTCCACGCCGAGGCCGCGGCTGCGCCCGTGCGCCTGGCGCGGGAGCTGCGGCGGCACGGGGCGCGCGCGGGGGTGGCGCTGAAGCCCGCCACACCGGTGGAGCCGTTCGTGGACCTGCTGGCCGAGGTGGACATGCTGCTCGTCATGACCGTGGAGCCCGGGTTCGGGGGGCAGTCCTTCCTCGACGTGACCCTGCCCAAGATCCGGCGGGCGCGGGCGGCGATCGCCTCCTCCGGGCTGGACGTGTGGCTGCAGGTGGACGGCGGGGTCTCCGCGGCCACGATCGAGCGCGCCGCCGAGGCCGGGGCGGACGTGTTCGTGGCCGGCTCGGCCGTGTACGGCGCCGAGGACGCCGCGGCGGCCGTGGAGGAGCTGCGCGAGAAGGCCCGCGCCGCCTGCTGAGACCGCCCCCGGCCCCGCTCCCGGCCGCGCCACCGGCCCTGCCGGGGGCCCGCCCGCGGGTGGGCCGGGAATAGACCGGCCGCGTGGAACACTGATCCGGTGCGGGAACCACCCGCAGAGAAGAACCCACACAGCAGTACCCACGACATGCGTGCTCCGGGGTCGGTGCAATTCCGAACCGGCGGTGACAGTCCGCGACCCACCTCCGCGAGGAGGTGGTTGACCCGGTGGAACTCCGGGACCGACGGTGAAAGTCCGGATGGGAGGCGGCACGCGGCCTCGGGGGCTCCCGGCGTCGTGCGCCGGTCGCTGCCCGCTGCCCGTCGAGGGGCCCGTCCGCGATGCGGCGACCCCTCCGTCTCCTGCCCCTGCCCGCTGCCGCCGTCGCGGGGGGAGAGGAGGAGGGCGGACATGTTCACCGGGATCGTCGAGGAGGTCGGCGAGGTCCTCGCCGTCGAGCGGGGCGCGGACTCCGCGCGGCTGACCGTGCGGGGCCCCGTGGTCACCGCCGACGCCGTGCACGGGGCCTCCATCGCCGTCGACGGCGTCTGCCTCACCGTCGTGGAACAGCCCGACGCCACCTCCTTCACCGTCGACGTCATGGCCGAGACCCTGCACCGCAGCGCCCTGCGGGACGCCGCGGCCGGGCGGGCCGTGAACCTCGAGCGCCCCGTCCCCGTCGGCGGCCGCTTCGGCGGGCACGTCGTGCAGGGCCACGTCGACGGCACCGGCAGCGTGCTGGAGCGGGTCCCGGGGGAGCGCTGGGAGCTCGTGCGCGTGGCGCTGCCGGCGGAGCTGGCCCGCTACGTCGTGGAGAAGGGCTCCATCACCGTCGACGGGGTGTCCCTGACGGTCGTGGAGGTGGACGACGCCGTGCCCTCCTTCACCGTCTCCCTCATCCCCGCGACCCTGGAGGGCACCACGCTGGGGCGGCGCCGGGTCGGGGACCTGGTGAACCTCGAGGTGGACGTGCTGGCCAAGTACGTCGAGCGGCTCGTGGGCGCCCGGACGCAGGTGGCCCCGTGAACGCGCTGGAGTGGCTGCTGAGCGCCCAGATCGCCGTGGGCGGCGGTCACCTGCGGGTCTCGGAGGTCGTCGGCAACGTGTTCGGCCTGGCCTCCGCCCTGGGCGGGATGAGCCGGCGGGTGTGGGCGTGGCCGGTCGGCATCGTGGGCAACCTGCTGCTGCTGGCCGTCTTCCTCGGCGGGGTGTTCACCACCACGCAGGACACGTACCTGCTGGGGCAGGCCGCCCGCCAGGTGATGTTCGCCGTGGTGGCCGTGTACGGGTGGCGGGCCTGGCGGCGCAACCGTGCCGCCGGCGCGCGCGAGGCGGTCCGGCCCCGCTGGGCGTCCTGGCGCGAGCGCGCCGGGATGCTCGTCGTCGCGGTGGGTCTCACGGCGGTCCTGACCCCGGTGTTCCGGGCGCTGGGCTCCTGGGAGCCGGTCTGGTCGGACGCCTGGACGTTCACCGGCTCGCTCATCGCCACCTACGGCATGGCCCGCGGCTGGGTGGACTTCTGGCTGGTGTGGGTGGCCGTCGACGTCGTCGGGGTGCCGCTGCTGCTGCGCGCCGGCTTCTACCCCTCCGCCGTCATGTACGCGTTCTACGGCGTCTTCTGCGTCGTGGGCTTCGCGCTGTGGTGGCGTGCCGAGCGGCGCCAGAGCCGCGCCGTGCCCGGCCCGGGCGACCCGCTCGTCGAGGCCGTCGGATGAGCGCCCCGCCCGCCACGCCGACCGGGGCCCTCGCCGCGGCGCTGGAGTCGCTGCGCGCGGGCCGGCCCGTGCTCGTCGCCGACGCCGGGGACCGCGAGGACGAGGGCGACGTCGTCCTCGCGGCGGAGCTGGCGACCCCGGAGTGGGTGGGCTGGACCGTCCGGCACACCTCGGGGATGCTCTGCGCGCCGATGACGGCGGAGCGCGCGGCGGCCCTGGCGCTGCCGCCGATGGTGGAGCGCAACGAGGACTCCCTGCGCACGGACTACACGGTCAGCGTGGACGCCGCCGCGGGCATCTCCACGGGCATCTCCGCCGCCGACCGCGCCCGCACCCTGCGGGTGCTGGCCGACCCCGCGGCCACGCCCGGGGACCTGGTGCGGCCCGGCCACGTGTTCCCGCTGCGGGCCCGCCCGGGCGGGGTGCTGGAGCGGCCGGGCCACACGGAGGCGTCCGTGGAGCTGTGCCGCATGGCGGGGCTGCAGCCCGTGGCGGTCATCGCGGAGCTCGTCAACGACGACGGCTCGATGGCGCGGCGCGAGCAGGTGCTGGCGCTGGGTAGGCGTTTCGCGCTGCCGTTCGTCACGATCGAGGAACTGGCCGGGTACCTCGCGGCCACCGAGCACGGAGGAGGAGCCCGATGAGCGGAGACGGCAGCCCGGAGGTCGCGGTCGACGGCAGCGGTCTGAGCGTCGCGGTGGTCGCGGCGCGCTGGCACGAGGAGATCGTCACCGGCCTGCTGGAGGGCGCGCAGCGGGGCCTCGGGGACTGCGGGGTCACCGACGTCACCGTCGTCCGCGTCCCCGGGTCCTTCGAGCTGCCCGTCGCCGCCTCGCGCCTGGCGCAGCAGGGCCGCTTCGACGCCGTCGTCGCCCTCGGCGTGGTGATCCGCGGCGGCACCCCGCACTTCGACTACGTGTGCGAGGCCGCCACGATGGGCCTGACGGACGTGGCCGTGCGCACCGGGGTGCCGATCGGCTTCGGGGTCCTGACGGTGGACAACGAGTCGCAGGGCCTGCACCGGGCGGGGCTGCGCGGCTCGCGGGAGGACAAGGGCCGCGAGGCGGTGCTGGCCGCGCTGGAGACGGCGGTCGCGCTGCGCGAGGTCGCGCCGCGCGGCTGAGCCCCGGCCGTGCCCCTGCTGTGCCCCGGCGGGGAACCGGTGGGGGAGCCGGTGGGGACCGGCGGGGGCGGAGGTAGCGTCGCGCAGGTGAGCAGCTCCGTCCCCGGCGGTCCCCGCCCCCTCCCCGACCCCGTCGTGCGTCCCCCGTCGCCCGGCGCCGTCGTGCCGCCGCTGTCCGCCGGCCCCGCCGGGCGGCCTGCGTCTGCCGGCCCCGCCGTGCCCCCCACCCCCGCGCAGCTGCGCCGGGCCCTGGCCCGCGCCCGCGACGGCAAGGCGCTGGACGCCGCCGAGGCGGAGGTGCTGCTGCACGCCCGCGGCGAGGACCTCGCGGCGCTGTGCGCGGTGGCCACCACGGTGCGCGACGCGGCGATGCTGGCGGCCGGGCGCCCCGGGGTCGTCACCTACAGCCGCAAGGTGTTCGTCCCCCTGACGCGGCTGTGCCGGGACCGCTGCCACTACTGCACCTTCGCCACCGTCCCGGGCCGGCTGCCCGCGCCGTTCCTGTCCCCGGACGAGGTGCTGGACATCGCCCGCGCCGGGGCCGCGCAGGGCTGCAAGGAGGCGCTGTTCACCCTCGGGGACCGCCCGGAGGAGCGCTGGAGCGCGGCGCGGGAGTGGCTGGACGCCCACGGCTACGACGACACCCTGTCCTACGTGCGCGCCATGGCGGTGCGGGTGCTGGAGGAGACGGGGCTGCTGCCGCACCTGAACCCCGGGGTGATGAGCTGGGCGGAGCTGCAGCGGCTGAAGCCGGTGGCCCCCTCGATGGGGATGATGCTGGAGACCACCTCGCGGCGGCTGTTCGAGGAGCCGGGGCAGCCGCACTTCGGCTCCCCGGACAAGGACCCCGCGGTGCGGCTGCGTGTCCTGGAGGACGCCGGGCGCGTCGGGGTGCCCTTCACCACGGGGATCCTCGTCGGCATCGGCGAGAGCCCCGCCGAGCGGGTGGACTCCCTGCTGGCGATCCGGCGCGTGGCGCGGGAGTACCGGGGGATCCAGGAGGTCATCGTCCAGAACTTCCGCGCCAAGGACGACACGGCCATGCGCCGCGCCGGGGACCTCGGCCACGAGGAGTACCTCGCCACGATCGCCGTGGCCCGGCTGCTGCTGGGCCCGTCGGTGAGCGTGCAGGCCCCGCCGAACCTGTCCGACCCCGCGCAGCTGCGCGCGCTGCTCGCGGCGGGGGTGGACGACTGGGGCGGGGTGTCGCCGGTGACCCCCGACCACGTCAACCCCGAGCGGCCCTGGCCGCACCTGGACGACCTGGCCCGCTGGACCGGCGAGACCGGGCTGGAGCTGGCGGAGCGGCTCACGGCGCACCCGAGGTTCGTGCTGGGCTCCCTGCGGCGCGACGAGCCGTGGATCGACCCGCGCCTGCACCCGCACGTCGCGGCGCTGGCGGACGTGGGGGCGCACGGCGGCACCGGGCTGGCGGCACCGGGGGCCACCGCCACCGGGCTGCCCTGGCAGGAGCGCGACGGCGGCGGGCTGGGCGCCGGCTGGGGCCGCACCGGCCTGCACGCCGAGGTGGACACCACCGGCCGCACCGGGGACCGGCGCGGCGACTTCGACGAGGTCTACGGCGACTGGGACGCGGTCGCGGAGAAGGTGGGCGCCGACCGGGCCACCGGCACCCGCGCCGCGGGTGTCGGGGCGCCCGAGCGCCTCGACGCGGACGTGGCCGCCGCGCTGCGCCGCGCCGCGGACGACCCCGCGGGCCTGAGCGATGCGCAGTACCTCGCGCTGCTGCTGGCGGACGGGGCGGAGCTGGAGGCCCTCACCGCCCTGGCCGACGCCGTGCGCCGCGACACGGTGGGCGAGGCCGTGACGTACGTGGTGAACCGGAACATCAACTTCACCAACGTCTGCTACGTCGGCTGCCGCTTCTGCGCCTTCGCCCAGCGCCGCAGCGACGCCGACGCCTACACCCTGTCCCTGGAGCAGATCGGCGAGCGCGTCCGCGAGGCCGCGCAGCTGGGCGCCACCGAGGTCTGCCTGCAGGGGGGCATCTCCCCGGACCTGGGCCCCGGCGCGTACGCCGACATCGTCCGGACCGTGAAGGCGGCGGTGCCGGGGATGCACGTGCACGCCTTCTCCCCGATGGAGGTCGCCACCGCCTCGGCCAAGGCCGGGCGCTCCGTGCGCGACTGGCTCGCGGAGGTCCGGGAGGCCGGCCTCGGCTCGATCCCCGGCACGGCCGCGGAGATCCTCGACGACGACGTCCGCTGGGTCCTCACCAAGGGCAAGCTGCCCACCGCCGCGTGGATCGAGGTGGTGGAGACGGCGCACTCCCTCGGCATCCCGTCGAGCTCGACGATGATGTACGGCCACGTCGACCACCCGCGGCACTGGGTGGCGCACCTGCGGACCCTGGCCGCGGTGCAGGACCGCACTGGCGGGTTCACCGAGTTCGTGCCGCTGCCGTTCGTGCACACCAACGCCCCCGTCTACCTCGCGGGCGTCGCGCGCCCCGGGCCGACGCTGCGCGACAACCGCGCCGTGCACGCGGTGGCCCGGCTGCTGCTGCACGGGCGCATCGACCACGTGCAGACCTCGTGGGTGAAGCTCGGCGTGGAGGGCACCCGCGCGATGCTCACCGGGGGCGCGGACGACCTCGGCGGCACCCTGATGGAGGAGACGATCAGCCGGATGGCCGGCTCGGAGCACGGCTCGGCCAAGACGGTGGCGGAGCTCGCGGAGATCACCGCCGGGATCGGCCGGCCACTGCGGCAGCGCACCACCACGTACGGGGCGGTGGCGGGGGCCGCGCAGGAGCGGGAGCAGCCCCCCGGGGCGGTGCCCGCGCAGCGCCCGGCGACGGTGGTGCCCTCGCGAGGCGACTAGCATCGACAGCGGAGCGTCCACTTCTCGTGACCAGCAGTCACCGTCGGCGCGGGGGAGCACCCCATGACACTGCCGCCGCAACCGCCCGCCGGCGGCGCGGACGACCCGGCCGCGACGCGGGACCACATCCCCGCGCCGATGGACCGCCGGGCACGGGCCCGCGCCCTGGACAGCGCGCTGGTCGCGGTGCCCGTCCTCGCCGTGGTGGGCCTGCTGCTGCTGTGGGGCAGGGCCTCCCGGGACGAGCTGACCGGGCAGGAGGGCGTGGTGCCCACGATCCTGCTGATGCTCTTCGCCCTCTTCGTGGCCCCCGTGCTCGCCGTGGCCTTCGAGGTCGCCACGACCGCCGTGGGCGGCTCACCGGGCAAGCGGTGGCAGGGGCTGGCCGTGGTGCTCGCCGGCACCGACGAGCCACCCGGCTGGGCCCCGGCGCTCACCCGCTGCCTCGTCCTGCTGGCCGGCGTCCTCCTGCCCGTGGCGGGCTGGGTGCTGCTCGCCCTCTCCCCGCGCCTGGACGCGAGCGGTGAGGGGCGCGGCTGGCACGACCTGGCCGCGGGCACCCAGGTCGTCGACACCCGCTGAGGGACGCGGCGGCACGCCCACGGGACGCCACCGCCTAGACTCGCCCCCTGTGAAGTCCTTCGACGACCTGTTCGCCGAGCTCAGCGACAAGGCCCGCACCCGTCCCGCCGGATCCGGCACGGTCGTGCAGCTCGACGCCGGGGTGCACGCCATCGGCAAGAAGGTCGTCGAGGAGGCGGCGGAGGTGTGGATGGCCGCCGAGCACGAGGGGCCCGAGCGCACCGCCGAGGAGATCTCCCAGCTCCTCTACCACCTGCAGGTCCTCATGATCGCGCGCGGGCTCACGCTCGACGACGTGTACGCCCACCTGTGAGCGCCGCCGTGAGCACCGCGCAGACCCCCGCCCCGACCGCGGACACCCCCGCCGCGCAGACCCCTGGAGAGCGCCCCGTGCTGCGCATCGCCGTCCCCAACAAGGGCTCGCTGTCGGAGGCCGCCAGCGCCATGCTGCGCGAGGCCGGGTACAAGCAGCGCCGCGAGGCCAAGGAGCTCATCCTCGACGACCCGGCCAACGGCGCGCAGTTCGTCTTCCTGCGCCCGCGCGACATCGCGCTGTACGTCGGGTCGGGCACCCTCGACGCGGGCATCACCGGCCGGGACCTGCTGCTGGACTCGCGCGCCCCGGCCTCGGAGATCCTCCAGCTCGGCTTCGCCCGCTCCACGTTCCGCTTCGCGGCGCGCCCCGGCACCGCGAGCGGCGTCGCGGACCTGCAGGGGCGCCGCATCGCCACCAGCTACTCCGGTCTGCTCGCCAAGCACCTCGCCGAGCACGGCGTCTCCGCCGACGTCGTGCACCTCGACGGCGCCGTGGAGACCGCGATCGCCCTGGGCATCGCCGACGCCGTCGCCGACGTCGTGGAGACCGGCACCACCCTGCGCGCCGCGGGCCTGGAGGTCTTCGGCGAGCCCGTCATGGAGTCCGAGGCCGTCCTCGTGCGCCGCGCCGGCGCGGAACCCTCCGCCGCCGTGGACGTCCTGGTGCGCCGCCTGCAGGGCGTCCTGGTGGCCCGCCAGTACGTCATCGTCGACTACGACTGCCCCCGCCACCTCGTGGAGCAGGCCTTCACCGTCACCCCCGGCCTGGAGTCGCCGACGGTCTCCCCGCTGGCCGACCCCTCGTGGGTCGCGGTGCGCGCCATGGTCCGCGCCGACGCCACCAACCGCGTCATGGACGAGCTCTACGAGCTGGGTGCCCGGGCGATCCTCGTCACGAGCATCCACGCCTGCCGCCTGTGAGCGGCGGGCCCGGCCCCGGGGAGCGGCTGACGCGCGAGCAGGCCCTCGCCCGCCTCAGCACCCCGTTCCGCCCCCGTCGTGCCCGGCGCCTCGGCATCCCCTTCGCCGCCGCCCTCTTCGCCGTCCTGGCCGTCGTGGGGGTGGCCATGCTGACCACCGGCTTCCCCGGCTGGACCGTGCTGGACACCGTGCTGTGCGTGGGTTTCGGGGCGCTGCTGGCCGCCGGTGTGCTGCGCATCGTGGGGGTGCGGGCCGTCCCCGCCGACGACGCCCTCGTGGTGCGCAACGTCTTCCTCACCACCCGGGTGCCGTGGGCCTCGATCGTGGCGGTGCGCTTCGGCGGGGGCGACCCCTGGCTGACCCTGGACACCGGCAGCGGGGAGAACCTGGCCGTCATGGCGGTGCAGCGCGCCGACGGCACCTGGGGCACCGAGCAGGCCGGGCGGCTGGCGACCCTCGTGGAGCTGCACACCCGCACCTCCTGAGCGGCCCGGCGCGGGGTCCGGCCGGGGCGGCGGGTGGGATCAGCGGGCGGTCCAGCCCCCGTCCAGGACGTAGGCCGAGCCGTTCACGAACGAGGCCGCCGGGCTGCACAGGAACGCGACGACCTCGGCGACCTCCGAGGGCTCGATGAGGCGCTTGACCGCCGGCTGCGTCAGCATGATCTTGGAGATGACCTCGTCCTCCGCGATGCCGTGGGCGCGGGCCTGGTCGGCGATCTGCCCCTCCACCAGCGGGGTGCGCACGTACGCCGGGCACACGGTGTTCGAGGTGACCCCGTGCGGCCCGCCCTCCAGCGCGACCACCTTGGAGAGGCCCTCCAGGCCGTGCTTGGCCGCCACGTACGCCGACTTGTGCGGGGAGGCCCGCAGGCCGTGCACCGAGGACACGTTCACCACCCGGCCCCAGCCGCGGTCGTACATGTGCGGCAGCGCCGCCCGCACCAGCCGGAACGGCGCCTCCAGCATCACCCGCAGCATCAGCGCGAACCGCTCCGGCGGGAAGTCCTCCAGCGGCGCGACGTGCTGCAGGCCGGCGTTGTTGACGACCACGTCGACGCCGGCGGCCACGGCGCCCGGCCCGTCGCACAGCCGTGCCACGGCGGCCGCATCGGCCAGGTCGGCCACGACGGCCCGCCCGCCGAGCTCGGCGGCGACCTCCTCCGCCGCCTCCCGGTGCAGGTCCAGCACGAGCACCTCGGCGCCCGCGGCGGCCAGGCGGCGGGCGCAGGCGGCGCCGATGCCGCTGCCCGCCCCGGTCACCAGCGCCCGGCGCCCCGACAGGTCCAGGTCCACGGCCCCCGCGCCCCGGCCGCCCACGCCCTGCCCGCTCGTTCCCTGACCGCTCACGTCCTGACCGCTCACGGCCGGGCCCCTGCGACCGCCGGGAGGTGTCCCGCCTCCGCCTCCGCGACCCACTCGCGCAGCAGGTGCACGGTCCGCTCCGGCTGGTCCGTCCAGAAGATGTGGCTCGCGCCCTCCAGCAGCTCCAGGCGGGCACCGGGCAGCGCCCCGGCGAGCAGGTGCACGTTGTCCACCGCCACCAGCCGGTCTTCGGTGCCGTGCACCAGCAGCACGGGGACCCGCAGCCCGGGCAGGCGGGAGAGGGTGCCGCGGTAGCCCATCGTCCCCGTCAGCTGCCCGAGGTAGCCCTCCGGCCGGGTGGGCACCGCGCGGCGCACCGCCAGGTCGTCGTCGATGCGGGCGCGGGGGGTGGTGGCGGCGTACACGAACGGCACGGACGCCTCCGCGGCCTCCTCCGGGGTCATGCCGGCGCGCCCGGCCAGCAGCCCCACGGCCTCGGCAGAGAACACCGCGTCGCCCCCGCCGGGATGGGTGCAGCCCAGCACGAGGGAGCGCACGAGCTCCGGGCGCGACAGCGCCAGCTCCTGCACGACCAGCCCCCCCATGGACACGCCCACGACGTGCGCGGACTCTTCCCCGGCCGCGGCCAGGACCGCCGCGACGTCGGCGGCGAGGAGCTCCACCGGGTACGGGCCGGGTGGGGTGCCGGTGCGGCCGGCCCCGCGGTTGTCGAGGACGATGACGCGGTGGTGGCGCGCCAGCTCCGGCAGCACGAGGTGCCACATGTCGCTGGGGTAGCCCAGGCCCTGCACCAGCAGCAGCGGTGGCCCCGAGCCCCGCTCGTCCCACCACACCTGCGCGCCGTCCGTGTTCACCCTGGGCATGTGCGCCTCCCGTGCTCCCCGCGGTCACAGTGCAGCCGGGGGAACCCTAGGGCCCGCACCCGCACCGGCGGCAGGGGGCACCGCCCGTCGACGGCGCCGGCTCAGCGCCGGTGCCCGGGAGCGCGGGCCCGCCCGCAGCGGTAGCAGCCGGCGGGGATCTCGTCGGTGGAGGGCAGCGAGCGGGCGTCGCACGGCCACACCGCCTCGTCGACGTCGTGCCGGACGCCGAGGACGCGCCCACCGCAGCTGCCGTGGCAGTCGAAGCTGCCCTCGAAGTGCACGAGCAGCGGTCCGGCGCACTCCGCCGGGCCGGGGCCCAGGTCCCGCCGGTCGCGGCTGAGCAGGGCCAGCGTGCCGGCCTCCGCCTCCCTGCCTGGCGGGACGTGCGCCGTCCCGGGGCGGAGCAGCTCCGAGGTGGGACTCCGGGCGCACCCCCCGGAGCACGCCCTGCTGCCGAGGGAGCCGGCCCACGTCCGGTAGGCCGCCGCGCCGCGCTCGACCGCGTAGCCGTCGGCGTCCAGCACCTCCACCGGCGGCTCGTCCGGAGGCACCCCGTCGTCGGGCTCCCCACCCGCGCTCATGCACCGAGCGTACGACCGTCGTCACCACCGGGCGCTGCCCGCAGGTGCCCGGAAGCGGTGTCCAGCCGCGCGTCCGCGCGCTCCCGGGTGCGCTCGGCGGCGAACAGCGCCTCCTCCTGCCGCTGCCAGCGCCGCCAGTGCGGGGCGTACGCCTCGCCGTCGCGCTCGATCCCGCGGGCGTGGCGCAGCCGGAGCGGTGCCTCCACCCACACCAGCAGCGACAGGTGCGGCGCGCAGGCCCGCGAGCCGCAGCCGACGCCCTCCACGAGCACCACCCCGCCCGCCGGCACGGCGTGCTCCTCGGCCCACGCGCCGGCGACCCAGTCCCAGCGGCGGTACGCGCCCGCCACCCCGGCCGAGAGGGGCTCCAGGACCTGCCCGACCAGCAGCGGCACCGCCTCGGCCAGGCCGTCCCAGCCGGGGTAGAGGTCGTCCATGTGCACGGTCGCCGCACCCGGCAGCAGCGCGCCCAGCTGCGCCGCCAGCGTGGTCTTGCCCGAGCCGGAGGGCCCGTCGACGGCCACGACGCGGGTCCCGCCGGCCGGTGCGGGCGCCGCGAGGACCCGCGCGGCCAGGTCCGCCACGAGCGCTCCCGGGTCGCCCACGTCAGAACCAGGTGGCGCACCAGGGCGCCTCGGCGGTGCGGAACAGCGCCGTCGCGCGCCGCACCGCCGCCTCGTCGCGGGCCCGCAGCCGCCCGGTGCGGGCCAGCAGCGCCGCCGGGACGCCGCCCAGCAGCAGCGAGCCCAGCGCGTCCACCCCCAGCTCCACGTCCGGCTCGGCGGCGGAGGGCAGCACCTGCGCGTCCGCGCCGTCCGACTCCAGCAGCAGCGTCCCCGCCGCCGGGCCGGCCGGGTCGTGCACCCGCAGCACCAGCCGCCCGGGCGCCTCGTACCCGCGGGCCGCCAGCGCAGCGACCGGGTCCAGGACCCGCACCCAGAGGAAGTCGTCCTGCGAGGCGCGCTGCGCCGCCCGCGGGTCGCGCAGCAGCCACGGCAGCGTCTCGTCCACGGGCCGGTCGTCCGCGCGGACCCGGCGCACCAGGTCCACCGACGTCACCAGCTCCCACAGGGCGCGGTGCGCCGCGGGGGTCGTCGCCGTCAGGTCGTGCACGTGCAGGGTGGCGGTGGACACCCGCCCCGCGTGCGAGCCGCTCACCGTCCAGCGGCAGTACCCGTCGGGGGTGCCGTCCGGGCCGCGGCGCAGCACCGTGCGGTGCGTGCCGTCCCACGTCTCCGGGCCGGGCAGCACGCCCGTGCCGAGGTCCCACCACCGCTCGTCGCGCAGCAGCCCGCCCGCGCGGGCGCGCCGGGCGCGCTCGTGCACGGCCTGCAGCTGCGCCCGCGCCCCGCGCGCCTCCACCTGCTCCAGGGAGCCGCCGTCGGCGGGCGCCTCCTCGCGGAAGCGCACCCGGGCGGGGTCCACCTCCCACGAGGAGCCCTCGGTGGCGGCGCCGAAGCCGAAGCGGCCGTAGATGGGCGCCTCGCTGGCGATGAGCACGCTGAGCACCTCACCGCGCTCGCGCGCCGCCGCCAGGTCCGCGCGCAGCAGCGCGGTGAGCACCCCGCGGCGGCGGTGGGTGGGCAGCACCGCCACGGCCGAGACGGCGTTGGCGGGGACCACGCGCGCCCCCGGCAGGGTCAGCTCGGTGTCGAAGGAGCGCAGGCTGCCCACCCAGCGCCCGTCGAGGGAACCCGCGCGCAGCCGGTGGCCGAGCACCCGCCGGCTGCGGTGCTCCAGCTCCCCGGGGGTGGGCAGCGGCTGGAAGAAACCGGTGGCGGGCATCACGGAGAAGCGGGCCAGCGCCTCCAGGTCCCCGGGGTCGACGTCCACGACCTCCACGCCCGCCGGGTGCCCGTCCCGAGGTGCCGTTGCGCTGCTGTCCGTCACGGGCCGACGCTAGCGGCGCGGTGGCCGGCCGCGCCGCGCATTTCCTGGCCCTACGCTTCGGCCCGTGAGCGTTGCCGTGCGTGTGATCCCCTGCCTGGACGTCGATGCGGGGAGGGTCGTCAAGGGCGTCAACTTCGCCGACCTCCGCGATGCGGGCGACCCCGTAGAGCTGGCCCGCCGCTACGACGCCGAGGGCGCCGACGAGCTGACCTTCCTCGACGTGACCGCCTCCTCCGACGCGCGGGAGACGACGTACGAGATCGTCTCGCGCACCGCCGAGCAGGTCTTCATCCCCCTCACCGTCGGCGGCGGGGTGCGCTCCGTCGCCGACGTGGGGAGGCTGCTGCGCGCCGGGGCGGACAAGGTGGGGGTGAACACCGCGGCCATCGCCCGCCCCGGGCTGATCGCCGAGATCGCCGACCGCTACGGCAGCCAGGTCCTCGTGCTGTCCGTCGACGCCCGGCGCGTGCCGGCCGGGGGGCAGCCCACCGACTCCGGCTTCGAGGTGACCACGCACGGCGGGCGGCGCGGCACCGGCATCGACGCCGTCGCCTGGGCCGCCCGCGCGGCGGAGCTGGGCGCGGGGGAGGTCCTGCTGAACTCCATGGACGCCGACGGCACCAAGGCCGGCTACGACCTGGAGCTGCTGCACCTGGTGCGCGCGGCGGTGGGCGTCCCGCTCATCGCCAGCGGCGGCGCCGGGGCGGTGGAGCACTTCGAGCCGGCCGTGGCGGCGGGCGCCGACGCCGTGCTCGCCGCGAGCGTCTTCCACTTCCAGCAGCTCACGATCGGGCAGGTCAAGGACGCCGTGCGCGCGGGCGGCCACCCCGTCCGCTGAGGCGGGCGCCCGGGCCCCGTCCGCCGGGGCGGGCGCTCAGGCCGGTGCCCGGAAGCGGCGCAGCGCCTCGGGGCTGCCGTCGACGTCCACGAGCGCCTTGGCGCCGCGGCCCATCGCGTGCAGCAGCAGCTCACCGGGCTGCCCGGCGATGCTCACCGCCAGCGGGCCCCGCCGCACCACCGCGCGGCGCCCGCCCGGCACGACGAGCACCACGCCCACCCCGGCGCGGCGGTAGGCGAGCCGGGCGGCGAGGCGCACGCTGCGCCACAGCGCGTCCTCCATGTCCGTGGGCAGCCGGCGCGGCGCCCACGCCGGCTGGGCGCGGCGGACGTCCTCGTGGTGGACGAAGAACTCCACCCCGTTGACGAGCCGGCCCAGCGCGGGCAGGGAGGCGGGGTTCCAGCGGGGCGGGCCGCTGCGGACGCGCTCGAGCAGCTCCCCGAACGGCAGGGCGGCCAGCTCGCCGGTGACCCGGCGGGTGAGGCCGCGCAGCGGCGGCAGCGCGAGACCGGCGAGCGCCCCGGGGTGGGCGTCGCGCAGCACGAGGTGCACGAGCAGGTCGCGCACCGTCCAGCCGGCGCAGAGCGTCGGCGCGTCCTCTCCGGCCGCGAGCGCCGAGTCGCACAGCGCGGAGCGCTCGCCGGCGGCGTAGCTGGTGTCTGCGGGCAGCAGGGTCGACACGTCCACGGGATGATCGTGGCACGGCCCGCGCCGGTGCGGCACGGCAGCGGTGACATCATCGGGCGGTGGCGAACGCAGCGAGCAGCACCCCCGGCGACGGCACCGCCCCGCGGGCCCCCGCGGCGCCCGGCCCCCTGCCCGACGGGCTCGCCGCGCAGCTGAAGCGGGACGCCGCCGGGCTCATCTGCGCGGTGGTGCAGCAGCACGACACCGGCGAGGTGCTGATGGTGGCGTGGATGGACGACGAGGCGCTGCACGCGACGCTGACGACGGGCCGCGCGACGTACTTCAGCCGCAGCCGGCAGAGCCTGTGGCGCAAGGGGGACACCTCCGGGCACGTGCAGTGGGTGCGCTCGGCGGCCCTGGACTGCGACGGCGACGCGCTGCTGCTGCGGGTGGAGCAGGTCGGCGCCGCCTGCCACACCGGCAGCCGGACCTGCTTCACCGACCGCCCGCTGCCGGTGGTCGCCGGCGGGCCGGGGCGGTGAGCGCGCCCGCGCGGCGCCGGGGGCCGGTGCTGCTCGCCGCGGCGGCCGGTGCGCTGCTGTCGCTGGCGGCCTCGGCGCCGGTGTGGGTGCGCGCGGGCGTGGCGGGCCCGGCGGGGGAGATCGCGGTGGAGGCCACGGGCCGGCAGGCCGCGCCGGGTGTGGCGGCCTGCGCGCTGGGGGCGCTGGCGGCGGTCGTGGCCTGCTCCCTGGGGCACCGCGTGGCGCGGCCGGTGGCGGCGTGCGTGCTGGTCGTGGCGGGGCTGGGCGCGACGGCGGCGGCGGTCGCGGCGGCGCTGGACCCGGCCGGGGCGGTGGGCCCCCTGGTGCGCGAGGCCTCGGGGGTGGCGGGTGCGCCCCGCACTGGCCCGGCGCAGGTGTCGCCCTGGCCGTGGGTGGGGGCGCTCGGCGGGGCCCTGACGGCGGCCGGCGGCGCGGCGGCCCTGGCCCGGGGCCGCTCCTGGGAGGTGTCCGGGCGCCACGAGCGGCCGGGGGCGGGGCGGGGCGCTGCCGCGGCGGGGGACCCGGCGGCGACGTGGGACTCCCTCACCCGGGGAGAGGACCCGACGCGCTGAGCGGCGCTGCGTCCCACCCGGCGGCGCAGGCGGCGACGGCGGTACGGTGGATCGGGCCGGGCGGGGCGGTCCGCCGCGGCGGCAGGTCGATCGCGGCCCCCGCTCGGGGGCCGGTGGCGAGGAGGAGAGACGTGGAGCAGCACGCGGGCACGGACGGGCGGCCGGTCGACCCGGCGCAGTCGTCGAGGAACGCGCAGCCCGACGGGCCGGCCGAGGTCGTCGACGAGCACGGGCACGGCAACACCCCCGCGGCGTGGGCGGCCGTGGGCATCTGCATCGTGGGCTCGCTCATCGCCTCCCTCGCCGTCGTCTTCACGAGCCTGACGTGGGGGATCATCGGCGGCGTCCTCGCCGCCGTGGTGGCCCCGGTGGTGGGCAAGGTGCTCTCGGCCAAGGGGCACGGCGTCGAGAGCGAGAGCGGCCGCCCCGCCGGGGTCGGGCGGGCCGGCACGCACTGACGTCGCGGGACCCCGGTGCCGTCCGGTGGGGCCGCGGGGGCGACGGCGGCACCCGTGCGGCCGGGGCGGGACCGGGACGGGTCTAGCATCAGGGCCGTGACGGTGCTCGACGACATCCTGGCCGGGGTTCGCGAAGACCTGCGTGCGCGTCAGGCGGTGACCGACCTGGACACCCTGCGGGAGCGGGCGCACCGTCAGGTCCCCGCGCGGGACGCGCGGCTGCTGCTGCGCCCGCGCGAGGCGGACGCGCGCGGTGTGAAGGTGATCGCGGAGGTGAAGCGCGCCAGCCCCAGCAAGGGGGAGCTGGCCGGCATCCCGGACCCCGCGGAGCTCGCCCGGCAGTACGAGGCCGGTGGCGCCAGCGTCATCAGCGTCCTCACCGAGCAGCGGCGCTTCGGCGGCAGCCTGGACGACCTGCGGGCGGTGCGCTGCGCGGTGGACGTCCCCGTGCTGCGCAAGGACTTCGTGGTCGGCTCCTACCAGCTGTGGGAGGCGCGGGCGTGGGGCGCCGACGTGGTGCTGCTCATCGTGGCCGCGCTGGAGCAGGAGGCGCTGGTCTCCCTGGTCGAGCGCACGCAGTCCCTCGGCATGACGGCGCTGGTGGAGGTCCACGACGCGGAGGAGGTCTCCCGCGCCCTGGACGCCGGTGCCGGTGTCATCGGGGTCAACGCGCGCAACCTCAAGACGCTGGAGGTGGACCGCCTCCTGTTCCACCGCCTCGCCCCGCTCATCCCGGACACCGTGGTGCGGGTGGCGGAGTCGGGGGTCCGCGGCCCGCACGACGTCGTGGACTACGCCCGCGCCGGCGCCGACGCGGTGCTCGTGGGGGAGTCGCTGGTGACGGGTGAGGACCCGCGCCGCGCCGTGGCGGACCTGGTGGCGGCGGGTTCGCACCCGGCCGTGCAGGCGGTGCGCCCGTGAGCCCCGCGGCACCGGTGCCCGGCGCCCGCGTCGGCGGCCTCGCCGGTGAGCGCGGCCCGTACTTCGGGGACTTCGGCGGGCGCTTCGTGCCCGAGGCGCTCGTGGCGGCCCTGGACGAGATCGACGTCGCGCACCGCGAGGCGATGGCCGACCCCGCCTTCCTCGCGGAGCTGGACGCCCTGCACCGCACCTACTCCGGGCGCCCGAGCCTGCTGACGGAGGCACCGCGCTTCGCCGAGCACGCCGGGGGCGCGCGGGTCCTGCTCAAGCGCGAGGACCTCAACCACACCGGCTCGCACAAGATCAACAACGTGCTGGGCCAGGCCCTGCTGACGCGTCGGATGGGCAAGTCCCGGGTCATCGCCGAGACGGGCGCGGGCCAGCACGGGGTGGCCACCGCCACGGCCGCGGCCCTGCTGGGGCTGCAGTGCACCGTCTACATGGGCGAGGCGGACACCCGCCGCCAGGCGCTCAACGTCGCCCGCATGCGCCTGCTGGGCGCGGAGGTCGTGCCGGTGGCCATCGGCAGCCGCACCCTCAAGGACGCCGTCAACGAGGCCTTCCGGGACTGGGTCGCCTCGGTGGACACGACGCACTACCTCTTCGGCACGGTCGCCGGCCCGCACCCGTTCCCCGTGCTGGTGCGCGACTACCAGCGCATCGTGGGGCTGGAGGCGCGCAGCCAGGTCCTGGACCTGGTCGGCCGCCTGCCCGACGTGGTCTGCGCGTGCGTGGGCGGGGGGTCCAACGCGATCGGCATCTTCCACGCCTTCCTGGAGGACGCGGACGTGCGCCTCGTCGGCCTGGAGGCCGGTGGTGACGGCGTGGGCACCTCGCGGCACGCCTCGTCCATCACCGGCGGGGTGAGCGGGGTCTTCCAGGGCTCGCGCTCCTTCGTGCTGCAGGACGAGGACGGGCAGACCCTGGACAGCCACTCCATCTCCGCGGGCCTGGACTACCCGGGCGTGGGCCCCGAGCACGCCTGGCTCGCCGCCAGCGGCCGGGCGCTGTACCGGCCGGTGACGGACGCGGAGGCGATGGACGCCTTCAAGCTGCTGTGCCGCACGGAGGGGATCATCCCGGCGATCGAGAGCTCGCACGCCCTGGCGGGAGCGCTGGAGCTGGGCCGCGAGCTGGGACCGGACGGGGTGGTGCTGGTGAGCCTGTCCGGGCGCGGCGACAAGGACGTGGACACCGCGGCGCGCTGGTTCGGCCTGGTCAGCGACGCGGACCTGGTGGCCTCGGAGGCGGCGCGCGTGGCGGAGACGCCTGCGCAGACGGAGGGATCGGGATGGTGAGCGCCCAGGACCAGGCGGCGCAGGACCGGGTGCAGGCGCCCGCGCACGGCCGGGCCACGTCCGCGGCCGCGGTGGACGCCGCCCGCGCCGAGGGCCGCGCCGCGCTCGTGGCGTACCTGCCGGTCGGCTTCCCCGACGTCGAGGGCAGCATCGAGGCCGCGAGGGCGCTGGTGGACTCCGGCGCCGACGTCGTGGAGCTGGGCCTGCCCTACTCCGACCCGACCATGGACGGCGCGGTCATCCAGCGCGCCGTGGACGCGGCCCTGGCCGCGCGCACCCGCCCCGCGGACGTGCTGCGGGCCGTGGAGGCGGTGGCCTCGACGGGCGCCGCGGTGCTCGTCATGACGTACTGGCCGCCGGTGGACCGCTACGGCGTGGACCGCTTCGCGGCGGACCTGGCGGGCGCGGGCGCGGCGGGCCTCATCACCCCGGACCTCATCCCCGACGAGGCCGCGGCCTGGGTGGCGGCCTCCGACGCGCACGAGCTGGAGCGGGTGTTCCTCGTGGCGCCCTCCTCCACCGAGGCGCGCCTGCGCAGGACGTCCGCGGCGTGCCGCGGCTTCGTCTACGCGGCCTCGCTGATGGGCGTCACCGGGACGCGCACCACGGTGGGCGCCGGCGCGCGCGGGCTGGTGGAGCGCACCCGGCAGGCGGGCGCGGAGCGCGTCTGCGTCGGGCTGGGCGTCTCCACGCGCGAGCAGGCCGCGGAGGTCGCCGGGTACGCCGACGGCGTCATCGTCGGCTCCGCCTTCGTCCGCCGCCTGCTGGACGCCGACGACCGCGCCTCCGGGGTGCGCGCCGCGGCCGCCCTGGCCGCCGAGCTGGCGGCCGGGGTCCGCGAACGCTGAGCAGCGCGGACACCCGCCGGCCCCGCACCCCGGGCCGGCGCACACCCGAGGGACCACCGGGGTGCGCGGCGCGCCGCGGAACCCCGCACACGAGCAGCCGAGGAGTGGCGTGAGCAGCGACGAGCAGGGCGGCGCCCGCCCTCCGCGGGTGCGCAGGGAGGCCGAGCGGGAACAGCGCCGGCAGCAGGCGGCGGAGCGGCGCGCCCGCGAGGAGGCCGGGGCCCGGCGCCGCCGGGTGCTCGTCGTGACCGCCGTGGTGGCCGCGGTGCTGGCCCTGGCCGCCGTCGTCGCCGCGGTCCTGGCCTCGGGCCGCGACGACACCGCCGGTACCGGTGCGACACCCGCGGGCGCCAGCAGCGCCGCGGGCGGCTTCGTGCTGCCCGGCACCCCGGACGAGCAGGCCCCGACCGTCGACGTGTGGCTCGACTTCCAGTGCCCGTTCTGCCGGCGGCTGGAGGAGAGCTCGGGGGAGGAGCTGACCCGCCTGGCCGCCGACGGCGAGGCGCGCGTCGTCGTGCACACGCTGAGCTTCCTGGACTCCCGCCTCGGCAACGACTCCTCCTCCCGGGCCGCGCAGGGCGCGGCCGCGGCGGCCGACCAGGGCCGCTTCGCGGAGTACCTGCGGGAGGTCTTCGAGCGCCAGCCGGAGCGGGAGGGCACCGGCTACACCGACGCCGACCTGGAGGCCGCCGCGCGCGAGGCCGGGGTGGGCGACGTGCAGCGCTGGAGCGCCACCGTGCGCGAGGGCCGCTACGAGGACTTCGTCGAGCGGGTGCAGGAGGCCATGCCGGCCTCGGTCCAGGGCACCCCGTTCGTCACGATCAGCCCCGCCGGGACGCGGGACGCGGAGGAGGTCGACGTGCAGCGCCTGCTGACGGACCAGGGCCCGGCCCACCTGCGCGAGCAGGTCGACGCGGCCCGGAGCGGCTCGTGAGCGCGCTCGGCGCCGCGGTCGCCGCCCTGCCCGCCGCCCTGCCCAGCCCCGCGCAGTCGGTGTGGTACCTGGGCCCGGTGCCGGTGCGGGCCTACGCGCTGTGCATCATCGCCGGGATCGTCGCCGGGGTGCTGATCGCCGAGCGCCGCTGGCGGGCCAGGGGCGGGCGCCCGGACCTCGTCGCGGACCTGGCCGTGTGGGCGGTGCCCTTCGGCATCGTCGGCGCCCGCATCTACCACGTCATCACCTCCCCGGAGGCCTACTTCGGCCCGGGCGGGGACCCGGTGCGGGCCCTGTACGTGTGGGAGGGCGGCCTCGGCATCTGGGGAGCCGTCGCCCTGGGGGCGCTGGGCGCCTGGATCGGGGCGCGCCGGGCGGGCTACCGCCTGGCGCCCGTGGCCGACGCCATGGCGCCGGGCCTGCTGGTGGCCCAGGCGCTGGGCCGGCTCGGCAACTGGTTCAACAACGAGCTGTACGGCCGGCCCACCGACCTGCCGTGGGCGCTGCGCGTGCACTCCTGGGACGACGCCGCGGGCCGCGCGGTCACCGGGGCCGACGGGCGCCCTGTGATCCTCGGCACCTTCCACCCCACGTTCCTGTACGAGGCGCTGTGGTGCCTGGCCGCCGCGGCGGTGCTGATCGTGCTGCAGCGCAGGTGGTCCCTCGGCAACGGCCAGGTCTTCACCCTGTACGTCGTGCTGTACACCGCGGGGCGGCTGTGGATCGAGGCGCTGCGCATCGACGAGGCGAACCTCATACTCGGCGTGCGTGTGAACGTCTGGGTGAGCGCTATCGTGCTCCTCGTCGCGCTCGCCGTGTTCGTGCGCTCCCGCCGCCGCAACCCGGGTGGTCGGGAGCACCTGCTGCGCGATCCCGCCCCCGCCACGACGGGGGACGGGCCTCCCGACGCCCCGGGCACCCCGGAGGCGCCGAACGATCCGGGACGGACACCCACGGACGGCGGTACCCCACCGCGGTGAGTCCGGCGTGTCCGCGCACTCCATTACAGTGAAGTGAACGCAGGCCAGCGCCGTCCTGCACCCTGATCGACCACCCGGCAGCCGGCCGGGTGGCCGTCGCCCCGACCCCCCCTGTCCACCGAGGTCGCGGACCTCTCCCAAGGACGGTGCACCCCGCATGGCTCCCTCCGCACGGCCCTTCTCGACGCAGCCCGGTGCCACCGGCCTGTACGACCCGCGTTCCGAGCACGACGCGTGCGGTGTCGCCTTCGTGGCGACCATGCGCGGGGAGGCCGGGCACGACATCGTCGAGCACGCCCTCACGGCCCTGCGCAACCTCGACCACCGCGGTGCGGTGGGCGCCGAGACGGACACCGGCGACGGCGCCGGGATCCTCACGCAGGTGCCCGACGCGTTCCTGCGCGAGGTCGTGCGCGAGCAGCTCGGCGTCGACCTGCCCGCCGCCGGGCGCTACGCCGTGGGCACCGCCTTCCTGCCGCAGGAGGAGGACGCCCGCGCCTCCGCCGTGGAGGGCATCGAGGCCATCGCCGCCGAGGAGGGCTGCACGGTCCTCGCCTGGCGCGACGTGCCCGTCACCCCGGACCTCGTGGGGACCTCCGCGCGCGCCTGCATGCCCGTCTTCCGCCAGGTGTTCCTCGCCGGGCCGCAGGGGGAGTGCGGGCTGGTGCTGGACCGGCGCGCCTACGCCGTGCGCAAGCGCGCCGAGCGGGACCTGGGCGTGTACTTCCCCTCGCTGTCCAGCCGCACGCTCGTCTACAAGGGCATGCTGACCACCGGCCAGCTGGAGCCCTTCTACCCGGACCTGTCCGACCGCCGGTACACCACCGAGCTGGCGCTCGTGCACTCGCGCTTCTCCACGAACACCTTCCCCTCGTGGCCGCTGGCGCACCCGTTCCGGCTCATCGCGCACAACGGCGAGATCAACACCGTGCGCGGCAACCGCAACTGGATGGCCGCGCGGGAGAGCCAGCTGGAGACGGACCTGATCCCCGGCGGCGTGCAGCGGCTCTCGCCGATCTGCGCCACCGAGGGCTCGGACTCCGCCTCCTTCGACGAGGTGCTGGAGCTGGTGCACCTCTCGGGCCGCTCGCTGCCGCACGCGGTGCTCATGATGATCCCGGAGGCGTGGGAGAACCACACCGAGATGGACCCGGCCCGCCGGGCCTTCTACGAGTTCCACTCCATGTTCCAGGAGCCCTGGGACGGCCCCGCCAGCGTGACGTTCACCGACGGCACGCTCATCGGCGCCGTCCTGGACCGCAACGGGCTGCGCCCCTCCCGGTACTGGATCACCGACGAGGGCCTCGTCGTGCTCGCCAGCGAGGTCGGCGTCCTCGACCTCGACCCCGCCTCCGTCGTCACCCGCGGGCGCCTGCAGCCGGGCCGGATGTTCCTCGTGGACACCGCCGCCGGCCGCGTCGTGGACGACGAGGAGATCAAGTCCGAGCTCGCCGCGCAGCACCCGTACCAGCAGTGGCTGGACGACAACGTCGTGCGCCTGCAGGACCTGCCCCCGCGCGAGCACGTGGTGCACACCCACGCCTCGGTGGCCCGCCGGCAGCAGACGTTCGGCTACACCGAGGAGGAGCTGCGCCTGCTCCTCGCGCCGATGGCGCGCGCCGGTGCGGAGCCGATCGGCTCGATGGGCTCCGACACCCCCATCGCGGTGCTCTCCTCGCGCCCGCGGCTGCTGTTCGACTACTTCACCCAGCTCTTCGCGCAGGTGACCAACCCGCCGCTGGACGCCATCCGCGAGGAGCTCGTCACCTCGCTCGTCACGACGACCGGCCCGCAGAAGAACATCCTCGCGGCCTCGCCCGAGCACGCCCAGCAGCTGGTGCTGCCCTTCCCGGTGATCGACAACGACGAGCTCGCCAAGATCGTCCACATCGACCGGGACCGCAAGAACCCCGGCCGCACCACGCACATCGTCAGGAGCCTGTACCGCGTGGGCGGCGGCGGCGCGGAGCTGGCCCGCCGGATCGAGGAGATCCGCGCCGAGGTCAGCCAGGCGATCGCCGACGGCGCGGTGTTCGTGGTGCTCTCCGACCGCGACTCCACCGCCGAGCTGGCGCCGATCCCGTCGCTGCTGATCACCTCCGCGGTGCACCACCACCTCGTGCGCCAGCGCACCCGCACCCGGGTGGGCCTGGTCGTCGAGGCGGGGGACGTGCGCGAGGTGCACCACGTCGCGCTGCTCATCGGGTACGGCGCCGCGGCGGTCAACCCGTACCTGGCCATGGAGACCGTCGAGGACATGGTCCGCAACGGTGTCCTCACCGGCGTGGAGCCCGAGAGCGCGGTCCGCAACCTCATCAAGGCCCTCGGCAAGGGCGTGCTGAAGGTCATGAGCAAGATGGGCATCTCGACCGTGGCGTCCTACCGCGGCGCGCAGGTGTTCGAGGCGCTCGGCCTCTCGCAGACCCTGGTGGACGAGTACTTCACCGCCACCACCACCCGCCTGGGCGGTGTGGGCCTCGACGTCCTCGCGGAGGAGGTCGCGCGCCGGCACCGGGTGGCGTACCCGGTGGAGGGGCAGCAGCAGGCCCACCGGCGCCTGGAGACGGGCGGGGAGTACCAGTGGCGCCGCGACGGCGAGCCGCACCTGTTCAGCCCGGAGGCCGTCTTCCGCCTGCAGCACTCCACCCGCACCCGCAGCTACGAGGTGTTCAAGCAGTACACCCGGGGCGTGGACGAGCAGTCCGAGCGGACGATGACCCTGCGCGGGCTGCTGCAGCTGCGCAAGGGCGTGCGCGAGCCCCTGCCGCTGGACGAGGTCGAGCCCGTCAGCGAGATCGTCAAGCGGTTCTCCACCGGCGCGATGAGCTACGGCTCCATCAGCGCGGAGTCGCACGAGGTCCTGGCGATCGCGATGAACCGCCTCGGCGGCAAGTCCAACACCGGCGAGGGCGGCGAGGACGTCGAGCGGCTGCTCGACCCGGCGCGCCGCAGCTCGATCAAGCAGATCGCCTCGGGCCGCTTCGGGGTGACGTCGATGTACCTGACGCACGCCACGGACCTGCAGATCAAGATGGCCCAGGGCGCCAAGCCCGGCGAGGGCGGGCAGCTGCCCGGCCACAAGGTCTACCCGAACATCGCCCGGACGCGGCACTCCACGCCCGGGGTGGGCCTGATCTCCCCGCCGCCGCACCACGACATCTACTCCATCGAGGACCTCGCACAGCTCATCCACGACCTCAAGAACGCCAACCGCGAGGCACGGGTGCACGTCAAGCTCGTCTCCGAGGTCGGCGTGGGCACGGTCGCGGCGGGCGTCAGCAAGGCCAAGGCGGACGTGGTCCTCGTCTCCGGCCACGACGGCGGCACCGGTGCGGCGCCGCTGACGAGCCTGAAGCACGCCGGCGGCCCCTGGGAGCTCGGGCTGGCCGAGACCCAGCAGACGCTCGTGCTCAACGGCCTGCGCGACCGGATCAACGTGCAGGTGGACGGCCAGCTCAAGACCGGCCGGGACGTCGTCATCGCGGCGCTCCTCGGTGCGGAGGAGTACGGCTTCGCCACCGCACCGCTGGTCGTCGAGGGCTGCATCATGATGCGCGTGTGCCACCTGGACACCTGTCCGGTGGGCATCGCCACGCAGAACCCCGAGCTGCGGGCCCGCTTCGCCGGCCAGGCCGACCACGTCGTGGCGTTCTTCGAGTTCCTCGCGCAGGAGGTGCGCGAGTACCTCGCGGCGCTGGGCTTCCGGACCCTGGAGGAGGCCATCGGCCGCGTCGAGGTCCTCGACGCCCGCCGCGCCGTGGAGCACTGGAAGGCCTCCGGGCTGGACCTGTCCCCGGTGCTGGCGCGCCCGGACGTGCCGGAGGGCACGCCGCTGCGCTGCACCACGCAGCAGGACCACGGCCTGGAGAAGGCGCTGGACCACGTCCTCATCGAGCGCAGCCACGACGCGCTCGAGCGGGGCGCGCCGGTCAGGATCGAGCTGCCGGTGCGCAACGTCAACCGCACGATCGGCGCGATGCTCGGCAACGAGGTCACCAAGCGGTACGGCGAGCAGGGCCTGCCGGACGGCACGATCGACATCACCCTGACCGGCTCGGGCGGGCAGTCCCTCGGCGCGTTCCTGCCCCCGGGGGTGACGATCCGCCTGTTCGGCGACACCAACGACTACGTCGGCAAGGGCCTGTCGGGCGGGCGCGTCATCGTGCGCCCGGACCGCTCCTCCGGCGCCCGCGAGCGCAACATCATCGCGGGCAACGTGATCGGGTACGGCGCCACGCGCGGGGAGCTGTTCCTGCGCGGGGAGGTGGGGGAGCGGTTCTGCGTCCGCAACTCCGGCGCCACCGCGGTCGTGGAGGGCGTGGGCGACCACGCGCTGGAGTACATGACCGGCGGTGAGGTCGTGATCCTGGGCCGCACCGGCCGGAACCTGGCGGCCGGCATGTCCGGGGGCCTGGCGCACGTGCTGGACCTGAAGGAGCACCGCGTCAACACGCAGATGGTGGAGCTGCAGCCGCTGGACGACGCCGCGGCCGCCCGCGTCCACGACCTGCTCGTCGCGCACCGCGAGCACACCGGCTCCGTCGTCGCGGGCAGGCTGCTCGCCGACTGGGGTGCCTCCCGCCAGCGCTTCACGACGGTGGTCCCGCGTGACTACCGGCGCGTGCTGGAGGTGCGCGCCGCCGCGGCCGCCGAGGGCCTCGCGCCCGACGACGAGGAGGTCCTGACCCGCATCATGGAGGCTTCGCATGGTTGACAACCGCGGATTCCTGAAGGTCCGCGAGCGGGAGACGCCGCCGCGGCGGCCGGTCCCCATCCGGCTGATGGACTGGCGCGAGGTCTACGAGCGGCAGGACTCGGCGACGCTGCGGCGGCAGGCCGGCCGCTGCATGGACTGCGGCATCCCCTTCTGCCACAACGCCTGCCCGCTGGGGAACCTCATCCCCGAGTGGAACGACCTGGTGCTGCGCGGTGACATGCACGAGGCCTCCGAGCGGCTGCACGCCACGAACAACTTCCCGGAGTTCACCGGCAAGCTGTGCCCGGCGCCCTGCGAGTCCGCGTGCGTGCTGGGGATCAACCAGCCCTCGGTGACCATCAAGCAGGTCGAGGAGGCCATCGCCGCCAGCGCCGTCGACCACGGCTGGCTGGAGCCGCGCCCGCCGGAGCGCCTCACCGGCCGCACGGTGGCGGTGGTCGGCTCGGGCCCGGCCGGCCTGGCCGCGGCCCAGCAGCTGACCCGGGCGGGGCACACCGTGGCGGTGTTCGAGCGCGCCGACCGGATCGGGGGGCTGATGCGGTACGGCATCCCCGAGTTCAAGATGGAGCGCTCGGTGCTGGACCGGCGCCTGGCCCAGATGGAGGCGGAGGGCACGCGCTTCCGCCCGGGCGTGGACGTCGGGGTGGACCTCACCGGGGAGGCGCTGCGGGAGCGCTACGACGCGGTCGTCGTCGCCGTCGGGGCGACGCGGGCGCGCGACGTGGACTACCCGGGCCGGGAGCTCGCGGGCATCCACCAGGCGATGGACTACCTGCCGCCCACCAACCGCGTCGCGGTGGGGGAGGTGGACCCGCCGGGGCTGATCGACGCCGCGGGCCTGGACGTCGTCATCATCGGCGGCGGCGACACCGGTTCGGACTGCTACGGCACGGCGCTGCGGCAGGGCGCGCGGTCGGTGACGCAGCTGGACATCTACCCGCGGGCGGCCGAGGAGCGCGCCGGGCACGAGCCGTGGCCGACGATGCCGAAGGTGTTCTCCGTCTCCTCCTCCCACGAGGAGGGCGGGGACCGGGTGTTCTCCGCGAGCACGACGGAGTTCGTCGGCGAGGACGGCCGGCTGAGCGGCGTGAAGATCGTCGAGGCCCGCAAGGTGGACGGGCGCTGGACGCCCTTGGAGGGCACCGAGCAGGTGCTGCCCGCGCAGCTGGTGCTGCTGGCCATCGGTTTCACCGGCCCGGAGCAGAGCCCGCTGCTGGAGCAGCTCGGGCTGGCGACGGACGAGCGCACCAACCTGGTGCGCAGCGGCGACTACGCCACCTCGGTCCCCGGGGTGTTCGTCGCCGGCGACGCCGGCCGCGGGCAGTCGCTGATCGTGTGGGCGATCGCCGAGGGCCGCGCGTGCGCCGCCTCGGTGGACGCGCACCTGATGGGTTCCACGATGCTGCCCTTCCCGGTCGAGGCGCACGCCAGGCCGCTGACCGCCTGAGTTCTCAGGACGCCCCGCCCCGGTGCTGCCGGGGCGGGGTTTCCGCCGTTCATCAGCAAGCGCTTACCCGTGGACGTCGCGTGTCGATGCCACGCCGCGGCATCCCCCCGGGTCTGCGCGGGGTGGCGACGCAATAGGCTCGCGTCCATGCGCAGAGCGAAGATCGTCTGCACGCTCGGGCCGGCGGTCGCCGGCGACGAGCGTCTCCAGGCGCTGGTCACCGCGGGGATGGACGTCGCGCGGATGAACCTCAGTCACGGCTCCCACGACGACCACCGGGCGAACTTCGCCGGGGTCCGCCGGGCGAGCGAGGCCACCGGCCGCAGCGTCGCCGTCCTCGCCGACCTCCAGGGCCCCAAGATCCGGCTCGGGAAGTTCACCGACGGCCCGCACCAGCTGGCGGTGGGCGACCGGATCACCATCACCACCGAGGACGTCCCCGGCACCCGGGAGCTCGTCTCCACCACCTACAAGGGCCTCACGGGCGACGTCTCCGCCGGCGACCGCATCCTCATCGACGACGGCCGCGTCGGCCTGCGGGTGCTCGAGGTGGACGGTCCCCGGGTCGTGTGCGAGTGCGAGGTCCCCGGCCCCGTCTCCAACAACAAGGGCATCAACCTGCCGGGCGTGGCGGTCAGCGTCCCCGCGCTGTCGGAGAAGGACAAGGACGACCTGCGCTTCGCCCTGCGCCTCGGCGTGGACCTCGTGGCGCTGTCCTTCGTGCGCAACGCGGCCGACGCCGAGGACGTCCGGAAGATCATGACGGAGGAGGGCATCACCGTCCCCGTCATCGCGAAGGTGGAGAAGCCGCAGGCGGTGGAGAACCTCCGCGAGGTCGTCGCCGCCTTCGACGGCATCATGGTGGCCCGCGGCGACCTCGGCGTGGAACTGCCGCTGGAGGAGGTCCCCCTCGTCCAGAAGCGCGCCGTCGAGCTGGCCCGCCGCCAGGCCAAGCCCGTCATCGTGGCCACCCAGATGCTCGAGTCGATGATCACCGCACCCCGCCCGACGCGGGCCGAGGCATCCGACTGCGCCAACGCCGTGCTCGACGGCGCGGACGCGCTCATGCTGTCCGGGGAGACGAGCGTCGGCTCCTTCGCCCTGGAGGCGGTGCGCACGATGTCGCGCATCATCGAGAACACCGAGGAGCACGGCGCCGACCGGATCGCGCCCCTGGGCACCACCCCGGCGACGAAGGGCGGCGCGGTCACGGCCGCGGCGCTCGCCATCGGCGACGCCCTGCACGCGAAGTTCCTCGTGACGTTCACGACGACGGGCGACTCGGCGCGCCGGATGTCGCGCCTGCGCCCGCGCGTCCCCCTGCTGGCCTTCACCCCGCACGAGTCGGTCCAGCGCCGCCTCTCCCTCAGCTGGGGCGTGGAGACCTTCCTCGGCCCGATGGTCAAGCACACCGACGACATGGTCCGCCAGGTGGAGACGCTGCTGCTGGAGCACGGCCGCTGCCAGGAGGGTGACCTCGTCGTCATCGTGGCCGGCTCCCCGCCCGGCATCGCCGGCTCGACCAACGCCGTGCGCGTGCACCGCATCGGGGACGCCGTGAACGTCGCGGCTCCCGGCTACGCCGTCTGAGACGCCTGCGCCGGCGGGTGCGCCGGCGCTGCGGGCACGGACGAGGGGGTGCCTCCCGGGAACGGGAGGCACCCCCTCGCGCGTGCCCCGGGTGGGATTCGAACCCACACTGGATCGAGTTTGAGTCGACTGCCTCTGCCGGTTGGGCTACCGGGGCGCGGGGAGCAACCCTAGCGAACGCCCTCCACGGGGCCGTGCCCGCGGCACCCCCGCGGGTCCCCGCGGGCCGCCCGCGAGGCGCGCCGCGGGCCGCCCGCGAGGCGCGCCGCGCCCGGAGGGCGGTGGACGGGCGTGAGAGCCGGGGGCGGCACCTCTAGGATGCCGACGTGACGAACGCACCTGACGGGCCTCCCGCTCCCGCCACCCCCGCCCGCCGCGTGGTCGTGGCCGAGGACGAGGCGATCATCCGTCTCGACGTGGTCGAGATGCTGACCGAGGCCGGCTTCGACGTGGTCGGGCAGGCCGGTGACGGCGAGACCGCCGTGCAGCTCGCCGAGGAGCACAAGCCCGACCTCGTCGTGATGGACATCAAGATGCCCGTCCTGGACGGGATCTCCGCGGCCGAGCGCATCATCAAGGCGCGCATCGCGCCGGTCGTGCTGCTCACCGCCTTCTCCCAGGCCGAGCTGGTCGAGCGCGCCCGGGACGCCGGGGCGATGGCCTACGTGGTCAAGCCCTTCACCGCGGCGGACCTGCTGCCCGCGGTGGAGATCGCGGTCAGCCGGCACCAGCAGATCGTGGCGCTGGAGGAGGAGGTCGCCGACCTCGCCGACCGCTTCGAGACGCGCAAGCTGGTGGACCGCGCCAAGTCCAAGCTGCAGACGCAGTTCGGGATGAGCGAGCCCGAGGCCTTCCGCTGGATCCAGAAGACGTCGATGGACAAGCGGCTGACGATGCGCGAGGTGGCGACCACGGTCATCAACGCCGGGGAGACCCGCGCCAAGCCGTGATCAACCCGGTACGCAGGGTCAATAGCACAACAGGTGTGTAACAGGCATGTCAAGCACGGCCTGTTGGGCCCTGCAAGCCGCGCACATTGACTAGGGTCACCGCGTCCCGGTAATCACCTCCGGGACGCGGGGCCTCCACGTGCCCCGCCCGCACCGCTGGAGGAGGACCCCCGTGCGTTCTAGCGTCAAGTTCGTCACCCCGGTGGCCGCGATCGCGCTGCTGCTCACCGCCTGCGGCGGCACCACCGGCGGCAGCACGGACCCGACCAGCAGCGCCAGCGGCGGCGGCGGGGGTGCGTGCGAGGGCCTCAAGATCGGCTTCTTCGGTGCGCTCACCGGTGACGCCGCCAACCTCGGCATCAACATCCGCAACGGCGTGAAGCTCGCCGTCGACGAGCACAACGCCGAGAACGCCGACTGCAAGGTCGAGCTGCGCGAGTTCGACTCGGCGGGTTCCCCGGACCAGGCGCCGGGCCTGGCGAACGAGGCCATCCAGGACGACAAGGTCCTCGGCATCGTCGGCCCCGCCTTCTCCGGTGAGTCCAAGGTCGCCGACCCGCTGTTCAACGAGGCGGGCCTCGTGCACATCACGCCCTCGGCGACCAACCCGACGCTGTCGGAGCAGAGCTGGAAGACGTTCTTCCGCGTCCTGGGCAACGACAACACCCAGGGCCCGGCGGCGGCCACGTACATCAAGGACGTCCTGAAGGCGCAGAAGCCCTTCGTCGTCGACGACGCCACCGAGTACGGCAAGGGCCTGGCGGACATCGTCCGCGAGGAGCTCGGCGCCTCGGTCGTCGGCAACGACACCATCCAGCAGAAGCAGACCGACTTCGCCGCCACCGTCACCAAGATCCGCGAGTCCGGTGCCGACGCGGTCTTCTTCGGCGGGTACTACGCCGAGGCCGGCCTGCTGGTGAAGCAGATGCGCGACGCCGGCCTGCAGATGACGTTCGTCACGGACGACGGCGCCAAGGACGACGGGCTCATCCAGTCCGCCGGCGCGGCCGCCGAGGGCACCATCATCACCTGCCCCTGCCTGCCGCCCGAGGAGGCCGAGGGCACCTTCGCCGCCGACTACGAGAAGGCCGTCGGCGCCGCGCCCGCGACGTACTCCGCGGAGGGCTACGACGCGGCGAACATCCTGCTCGCCGGGATCGCCGACGGGAAGACCGACCGCGCCGGGCTGCTCGACTTCGTCCGCGGCTACGACGACGCCGGCGTCACCAAGCAGCTGAAGTTCGACGAGAAGGGCGAGCCGAGCGAGATCTCGGTGTGGGCGTACAAGGTGCAGGGCGGCAAGATCGTGACCGACCAGGAGATCGAGGTCGGCTGACCCTCCCGCCACCACCACCCCTCGCGGCGGGGTGCCCGTAAGGTACGGGCACTCCGCCGCCCCCTGACCCCAGAGGACCGCCTGTGAGCCTGTCGACGTTCCTCGACCTGACCTTCACGGGTCTGGTCGTCGGCGCCATCTACGCCCTGTTCGCCCTGGGGTACACCCTCGTCTACGGCGTCCTGCGCCTCATCAACTTCGCGCACTCCGAGGTCTTCATGTGGGGGACCTTCGCCGCCGTGTGGGTCATGACGGCGCTGGGTGCCAGCGGGGGGATGTCCGTGCCGGTGGCGGTCGCCTTCCTGCTGCTCGCGCTGGTGGCCGCCATGGCCGTCAGCGGCGGCGTCGCGCTGCTCGTGGAGAAGGTCGCCTACTCCCGGCTGCGCAGGAAGAACGCGCCGCCCCTGGTCGCGCTCATCTCCGCCATCGGCGCCTCGTTCCTCCTGGCCGAGGCCATGGGCCTGCGCGACCGCATCGCCGGCGCCGTGGGCCTGGGCGACGTGCTGGCCCCCTACGTGACCCGAGCCCGCGACATCACCCCGTTCGTCAACCCGCTGCCCAACGTCGAGCTCGTCCAGGTCGCCGGCTTCGGCATCCGCAGCAACCAGGTCATCGTGCTGGTCGCTGCGGTCCTCATGATGGTCGCCCTCGACCAGTTCGTCCGCCGCTCCCGCCTGGGCCGCGGTGTGCGCGCCGTCTCCCAGGACCCGGAGGCCGCCGCCCTCATGGGCGTCAACCGCGACCGGGTCATCCAGCTGACGTTCCTGCTCGGCGGGCTCATGGCCGGCGCGGCGTCGCTGCTGTACCTGATGCACATCGGCGTCACCCGCTTCAACGTCGGGTTCGTCCTGGGCATCAAGGCGTTCACCGCCGCGGTCCTCGGCGGCATCGGCAACATCCGCGGTGCCCTGCTGGGCGGGCTGGTGCTGGGCCTGGCCGAGAACTACGGCTCCAACATCTTCGGCACCGAGTGGAAGGACGTGGTGGCCTTCGTGCTCCTCGTCGTGGTCCTGCTGTTCCGGCCCACGGGCCTGCTCGGCGAGTCCCTGGGGAAGGCCCGCGCATGAGCACCGCCGCCGCTCCCGCCCGCCCGAGGGCGCGCCTGTCCGCCTCGCGCCCGCTGCGGATCGCCGCGCTCGTGGCGCTGGCGCTGTTCCTCTACGCGCTGCCGCTGCTGAACCTGCCGATCCTCTCCACCCCGGACAGCGACTTCCGCTCCGTGCTGTTCACGGTCGCCTCCTACGCGATCGTCGCGCTCGGGCTGAACATCGTGCTCGGCTACGCCGGCCTGCTGGACCTGGGCTACGTCGGCTTCTACGCCGTGGGTGCCTACACGGTCGCGGTGCTCGGGTCCCTGCACGGCAAGCTGCCGTGGCTGGTCCTCATCGTGCTGGCGGTCACCATCTCCACGGCCTCCGGCCTGCTGCTGGGTGCCCCGACGCTGCGGGTGCGCGGTGACTACCTGGCGATCGTGACCCTCGGGTTCGGGGAGATCATCCGCCTGGTGGCGCTGAACTCCGAGTGGCTCAACGGCGCCCGCGGCATCCAGGGCGTGCCCCGCCCGCCGGACCTGCCGCTGGTGGAGCTGCCCTCCCTGACCTGGCAGGGCGCCACCGCCTTCGTCGACCTGGGCAACACGAGCATCTTCATGAAGTTCGGGCTGCTCGACGCCACGCCCTACTACTGGCTGGCCCTGACGATCGTGCTGCTCATCCTGTTCGGCGACACCCTGCTGCAGAACAGCCGCGTGGGGCGCGCCTGGGAGGCCACCCGCGAGGACGAGGAGGCCGCCGAGCTCAACGGGGTGCCGACGTTCCGCTTCAAGCTGCTGGCGTTCGCGATGGGCGCCTTCATCGGCGGGCTGTCGGGGGCGCTGTTCGCCTCGCGGCAGGGCTCGGTGAACCCCGAGTCGTTCATCATCAACCTGTCGATGCTCTTCCTCGCCGCGGTCGTCATCGGCGGGCAGGGCAACCGCTGGGGCGCCCTGGTGGGCGCCGTGGTCGTCGCCTACCTGCCGGAGCGCTTCCGCGAGGCGGCCGACTTCCGGGTGCTCATCTTCGGCGTCGCGCTGCTGGTGCTGGCGAACTACCGCCCGCAGGGCCTGCTGCCCCCGCGGCGCAGCCGCCGCGCCAAGGCCGCGTCGCAGCAGCTCTCCGCACTCGAGGAAGGAGCGGCCCGTGGCTGAGGCCGCCGTGTCCGCGTCCGCGGCGCCGTCCGGCGCCGGCGGGCCCCTGCTCCGCATGGAGAACGTCACGCTGCGCTTCGGCGGCGTCGTGGCCCTCAACGACGTCAGCTTCGAGATCCACCCGGGGGAGATCCTCGGCCTGATCGGCCCCAACGGCGCCGGCAAGACGACGTGCTTCAACGCCCTGACCGGCGTGTACCAGCCCACCTCCGGTCAGGTCGTCTTCGACGGCAGCCCGCTGGGCCGGCGCAAGCGGTACCAGATCAACCGCCTCGGCATCGCCCGCACGTTCCAGAACATCCGCCTGTTCCAGAACATGACGGCCCGGGAGAACGTCCTGGTGGGGGCCGACGCCCACCACCGCACCGGCGTGCTCTCCGCGCTGTTCCGCCTGCCGCGGCACCGGCGGGAGGAGGCCGAGGGCAACCGCCTGGCCGACGAGCTGCTCGCGCTGATGGACCTGTCGCACCGGGCCGACGACCTGGCGCGCAACCTCTCCTACGGCGAGCAGCGCCGCCTGGAGATCGCCCGGGCGCTGGCCACGAAGCCGAAGCTGCTGTGCCTGGACGAGCCCGCCGCGGGGTTCAACCCGGTGGAGAAGCAGCGGCTCATGGAGCTCATCCGCCGGGTGCGGGACATGGGCAACACCGTCCTGCTCATCGAGCACGACATGCGCCTGGTCATGGGCGTCACCGACCGGATCGTGGTGCTGGAGTTCGGCAAGAAGATCGCCGACGGGCTCCCGGAACAGATCCAGAACGATCCCGCGGTCATCGCGGCCTACCTGGGGGTCGAGGACGATGAGCAGTCCTGACGGCAAGCCCGCGCGCGGCGGGGAGGACCTCCTCGTCGTGGAGGACCTGTCGGTCAACTACGGGCGCATCGAGGCCATCCGGGACATCTCCTTCCGGGTGCCGCTCGGCACGATCGCCACCCTGATCGGGGCCAACGGGGCGGGCAAGACGACCACCCTGAAGACCGTCTCGGGCCTGCGCGCGGTGCGGCGCGGCCGGATCCTCTTCGAGGGCGAGGACATCACCAAGGTCCCCTCCCACAAGCTGGTGCAGCGCGGGATCTGCCAGGCACCGGAGGGGCGCGGCATCTTCCCCGGCATGACCGTCGAGGAGAACCTCGACATGGGCGCCTACACGCGCAGGGACCGCCGCTCGGCGGCGCTGAAGCAGGACCAGGAACGGGTCTTCACGCTGTTCCCGCGCCTGCTGGAGCGCCGTGCGCAGCCGGCGGGCACCATGTCCGGTGGTGAGCAGCAGATGCTCGCCATCGGCCGGGCGCTGATGTCGCGGCCCAAGCTGCTGCTGCTGGACGAGCCGTCGATGGGTCTGGCGCCCAAGCTCATCCAGCAGATCTTCTCGATCGTGCGGGAGATCAACTCCCAGGGCACGACGGTGCTGCTGGTGGAGCAGAACGCCATGCAGGCGCTGCGCACCGCGGACCTGGCCTACGTGCTGGAGACCGGCGAGGTGGTGCGCGAGGGCACCGGCGCGCAGCTCGCGGAGGACGACAGCATCCGCGCGGCCTACCTCGGCGGCGACGTCTGAGCAGCGCCCGCGCCCCGGCCCGCGGCCGGTACCCCGCAGCGGGTGCCAGCCGTCGGCGCGTCTCCGCCGGATCACCCCGCGTCATCTCCGTTCAGCTCTGCGCCACCGTTCCGGGGAGCGCTCTCACGGGACGGGCACCGCGGGTTCACGGCCCATTTACGTCCGGCCCGGCTGGCCCCTAGAGTTCGCCCGGGTCGCGTTCCGCGGCCGCCGGCACGGGGGCCTGGTCGTTCGAGGAGGACGCTGTGGCACGACCTCCAGTGGAGGTACGTCTGGCGACCACCGCCGACGTGGACGCGCTGATGGAGCTCTACGGGCAGGCCCGCTTCGACTCCACGCCGCTGCGCATCACCACCGTGCAGGTCCGCGCCCGGCTCGAGCGGGCCCTCGGCGACGGCTCGGTGCGGGTGCTGCTCGCCACGCTCGGGGCCCGGCCGGCGGGGTACGCGCTGCTCTCGCCGCAGACGCTGCTGCCGCTGACCACGAGCGCCGGCCCGTGCGTGGAGCACCTGCACGTCAGCCCCGACCTGCGCCGCCGCGGCGTGGGCCGCGCCCTGCTGCGGCGCGCTCTGGCGCTGGCCCAGGAGGAGGGCGCCGACGAGCTGACCTGCACCGTCCTGCCGGGCGACCGGGAGTACACCCGCTACATGGCCCGGCTGGGTTTCGCCCCCGTCGTCGTGCGCCGCGCCGTGCCGCTGGCGGTGCTGCGGCGCAGGCTGTGCCCGGACGACGTCTCGGCCAGCACCGAGGACCTCCTCGCCCGGCGCCGCTCCCTGCGCGGGCGCCTGGCGCGGGCGCACGCCGCCGTCTCCCGCGCCGCGGACCCCGACACGCTGCCCGGCCGCCGTGCCGCGCGCCGCGCCGGGCTCGGCGAGGGCGTCGTACCGGGCGCGGCGCCGGCCTCCTGAGCGGGCCGCGCGCCGCGGCGGGCGCCCGGCGCGGACGTCGGTGCCAGCACCTACGCTGAGCGCCGTGACCGCAGAAGCCGCCGCGCCGACGTCCGCGACCACCCCCGCGCGCCGCGCCGCGCCGGGAACCCGGCCGCGGCTGCTGCTCGTCGACGGGCACTCCCTGGCGTACCGGGCGTTCTACGCGCTGCCCGTGGAGAACTTCTCCACCAGCACCGGGCAGCACACCAACGCCGTGTACGGCTTCACCTCGATGCTCATCAACGTCCTGCGCGACGAGGAACCCACCCACCTCGCGGTGGCCTTCGACGTCTCGCGCCAGACGTTCCGCACCGAGGAGTACGCCGAGTACAAGGCCAACCGCGCCAAGAGCCCCTCGGAGTTCGCCGGTCAGGTCGAGCTCGTCAAGGAGGTCCTCGACGCGCTGAACGTGCCCGTGGTGGTGAAGGACGGCTACGAGGCCGACGACGTCCTCGCCACCCTCACCACCCGCGCCGTCGCCGCCGGCTACGACGTCCTCGTCTCCACCGGCGACCGCGACTCCCTGCAGCTCGTCGGCGAGCACGTCACGGTCCTGTACCCCCGCAAGGGCGTCTCGGACCTGGTCCGCATGACGCCGCAGGTGGTGGAGGAGCGGTACGGCGTCCCGCCGGAGCGCTACCCGGACCTCGCCGCGCTCGTCGGCGAGGACAGCGACAACCTGCCCGGCGTGCCCGGCGTGGGCCCCAAGACGGCCGCGAAGTGGATCACCACCTACGGCGGGCTCGACGGGGTGGTCGCCCACGTCGACCAGATCAGGGGCAAGGCGGGGGAGAGCCTGCGGGCCCACCTCGACGGGGTCCTGCGCAACCGCCGCCTCAACGCCCTGGTGCGCGACCTCGACCTACCCGTGGAGGTGGCGGACCTGCACCGGCGGGCGTGGGACCGCGAGCGGGTCCACACCGTCTTCGACGGCCTGGAGTTCCGCGTCCTGCGCGAGCGCCTCTTCGCGACGCTCACGGCCGCCGAGCCCGAGGCCGAGGAGGGTTTCGGCGTCGACGGGCGCGTCCTGGACCCCGCCGAGGTGCCCGGCTGGCTCGCCGAGCACGGCGGCGGCACCCTCGGGCTGCACGTGGCCGGCACCTGGGCGGGTGGGCGCGGCGACGCCGGCGGCCTGGCGCTGGCCACCGACGGCGGCACCGCCGCGTGGCTGGACCCCGCCACCCTCGACGAGGCCGCGGAGCGGGCCCTGGCGCAGTGGCTGGCCGACCCGGCGCGCGGCAAGGTCGCGCACGACGTGAAGGGCCCGGCGCACGCCCTGGCCGCCCGCGGCTGGACCCTGGCCGGGCTGCGGCAGGACACCGCCCTGGCGGCGTACCTGTGCTACCCCGACCAGCGCAGCTACGACCTGTCCGACCTCGCCGTGCGCCACCTCGGCCGCGAGCTGCGCGCCGAGACGAGCGCGGCGCCGGCCGGCGACCAGCTCCTGCTGGACGCGGGGGACGGCCCGCTGGGCGCGGACCGGCACGCCGCCGCCGAGGACGCGATGGTGCGCGCCCTGGCGGTGGCCGAGCTGGCCGGGGTCCTCGGCGCCGAGCTGGAGCGCCGCGGCGGCACCCGGCTGCTGCACGAGGTCGAGCTGCCGCTGGTGGACGTGCTGGGGGGGATGGAGCGCGCGGGCATCGCCGTGGACGCGGACCTCCTCGCCGAGCTGGAGCGGCGCTTCGCGGAGAAGGTGGAGCAGGCCCAGGCGCTGGCGTACGGGGTCATCGGCACCGAGATCAACCTCGGCTCGCCCAAGCAGCTGCAGACGGTGCTGTTCGAGCAGCTCCAGATGCCCAAGACCAAGCGCACCAAGACCGGGTACACCACCGACGCCGACGCCCTGGCGGCGCTCTACGTCAAGACCGAGCACCCCTTCCTGATGCACCTGCTCGCCCACCGCGACGCCAGCCGCCTCCGGCAGACGGTGGAGGGGCTGCGCAAGGCGGTCGCCGACGACGGCCGCATCCACACCACGTTCAACCAGATGATCGCCGCCACGGGCCGGCTCAGCTCCACCGACCCCAACCTGCAGAACATCCCCATCCGCACTGAGGAGGGCCGGCGCATCCGCGAGGCCTTCGTCGTGGGCGCACCGGCCGGCGGCGTGGAGTTCGAGAGCCTCATGACCGCCGACTACTCCCAGATCGAGATGCGGATCATGGCGCACCTGTCGGGTGACGAGGGCCTGATCGAGGCGTTCCGCTCGGGGGAGGACCTGCACCGCTTCGTCGGCTCGCGGGTCTTCGAGGTCGAGCCCGCCGAGGTCACCGGCGAGATGCGCGCCAAGATCAAGGCCATGTCGTACGGCCTGGCGTACGGGCTGTCCCCGTTCGGGCTCTCCAACCAGCTGAAGATCTCCGTGGAGGAGGCCAAGGCCCTCATGGAGGACTACTTCTCCCGCTTCGGCGGGGTGCGCGACTACCTGCACGGCATCGTCGGGCAGGCCCGGCACACCGGGTACACCGAGACGATCCTCGGCCGGCGCCGCTACCTGCCGGACCTGACCAGCGACAACCGCCAGCGCCGGGAGATGGCCGAGCGGATGGCCCTCAACGCTCCCATCCAGGGCTCGGCGGCCGACATCATCAAGGTCGCGATGCTCGGGGTGGACGCGGCGCTGCGCGCCTCCGGCTTGCGCTCGCGGGTGCTGCTGCAGGTCCACGACGAGCTGGTGCTCGAGGTCGCGGCGGGGGAGCGGGAGGCGCTGGAGGAGCTGGTGCGCCGGGAGATGGCCGGCGCGGCGGAGCTGTCGGTGCCGCTGGAGGTCTCGGTGGGCACCGGCCGCTCCTGGCACGAGGCGGCGCACTGACGCACCCCGCGGCAGCGGGTCGCGTCAGCGCAGCAGGCGGAAGTCCTCCAGGATCGCCACGGCCTCGGCGGCGTTGCGGCGCAGCACGCCCAGCTCCCGCTCGTCCAGCTCGTGCGGGCGCAGGTCCAGCACGCAGTGCGCGCCGATGACGTGCCCGTCGGCGGTGGCCAGGGGCGCCCCCGCGTAGCTGGCGAAACCGTCGACCGTGACCAGCGGGTTCTCCCGCTGCACGGGGTCGTGGCGGGCGTCGGGCACCACGTACGGCTCCCCGCTGGAGACCGCGTGGGCGCAGAAGGACCACTCCGCGGGCGTGCCGCCGGCCTCGGCGATCCAGCCGGTCACCCCGCAGCTGCCGGCCACGACCTGCGCACCGTCGAGCACGAGCGTGGTCAGCCCCACGGGCCGCTCCAGCGCCGCGGCGGTGCGCGCGGACAGCTCGTCGAGGCGCTGGCGCAGCACCGGGTTGTCGAGGTCGTACATCGCCTGCGTCGCCAGCCTCGCCGCGTCCGGCAGGGGCAGGCCCGCCACCGCGCGCGGGCCGGGCACCTCGCCGCGCGTCGCGCCGGCGGAGGGCGCGGAGGAGGGGCCCCCGGGGGAGGGCACCTGGCGGGAGAGCTGCTCCCAGGTCGTCAGGCGCACCCGCAGCGTGCGGGCGCACACGGCCACGGCCGGGCAGAGGGAGGCCTCCATCGCCGCGATGAGGACCTCGAGGTCCTCCCGGCCCCGCTCCGCACCGCTCAGCCCGGTCATGGCCAGCAGCAGGTCCCACTCCTCGCGCCACTGCGCACCGACGGCGCGGGCGACGGCGGAGCGGGCGTCGGCGAGGGTGGGCCTGCGCAGGTGGTACGCACCCGTGCCAGAGGACGCCGCCGGCTCGTCGGTGATCACAGGTGCCTTCCGCCTCGAGGTGCGGGCGCCGCAGGGTGCGGGCGGCCCGTGACGGCCGTATCGGCAGGCGCGGACCCGGGCTTGAGCGCGGGTCCCTCAGCGGGCCGAACGCGCCACGAACACCGCGGTGCCGGGCACCAGCTCCCCGCGCAGCCGGCTCCAGCCACCCCAGACGGCCTCGCCCGCCTGCCACTCCGGCTCCACCAGGTCCTCCAGCGAGAACCCCGCGGCCCGCAGCGCCCGCACCCAGTCCGAGAGGGTGCGGTGGTGCTCGACGTAGCGCACGACGCCGTCCTCGTCGGCCTCCACGTACGGGGTGCGGTCGAAGTAGGAGGAGCGCACCACCAGGCCCTCGGGGCCGGGCACGTCGGGCAGCGCCCAGCGCAGCGGGTGGGCCACGCTGAAGGCCAGCAGCCCGCCGGGCACCAGCACCCGCGCGACCTCGGCGAGCACCTCGCCCACGTCCGCCACGAAGGGCAGCGCCCCGTACGCCGAGCACGCCACGTCGACGCTGGCGTCGGCCAGGGGCAGGCGGCGCGCGTCGCACTGCACCAGCGGCGTGCGGACCCCGGCGGCGGCGTCCAGGGCGCGGGCCTCGCGCAGCATCCCGCCGGAGATGTCGGTGCCCACCACGAGCGCGCCCCGCGCGGCCAGCCAGCGGGAGCACTGCCCCCCGCCGCAGCCGATCTCCAACACCCGCAGGCCGCGCACGTCGCCGAGCAGCCGCGCCCCGGCCTCGCGCAGCCCCTCCGGTCCCCAGACGAAGTCGGAGGTGCCGAGGAAGGCGCCGTGCTCGGCGCGGTAGCCGGCCGCGTCGGCGTCCCACCAGCCGCGGTTGGCCCGGGCGGAGGTGTCCGCGTCGACGGCCCAGCGCCCGACGCGGGGCTGCGGCCCCAGCACGGCGTCAGCACCCTCCCAGGTGCCCTCCCCCGTGCCCTCCCCGGAGGAGCCGGGCATCCCGCCGGGCTCCTCGTCGTCGCTGCCGCGGTGCGCGTTCACCGGCCCATCCTGCCCGCCGCCGGGGGGCGGCGGGACCGCGCCCGTCCGTGCGGGGGTGCTTTGCCCCCCGCTGGGGCCGCGGGTAGGGTGAGGGTGCGAGCACCGCGCCCACGTCCTCCCCCGAGGGTTCGGCGGACCGGTCTCGCGGCCGTGCGGAACACCCCGCGCGACCCCCATCGACGACTGTCCACGACGGAGCCCCTCCTTCATGACCACCACCACGACCGCACCGGCGGGTACGACCCCTCAGATCGCGATCAACGACATCGGATCGGCTGAGGACTTCCTCGCCGCGGTCGACGCGACGATCAAGTACTTCAACGACGGCGACATCGTCTCCGGGACGATCGTCAAGGTCGACCGCGACGAGGTGCTGCTCGACATCGGGTACAAGACGGAGGGCGTCATCCCCTCCCGCGAGCTCTCGATCAAGCACGACGTCGACCCCAGCGAGGTCGTCGGCGTCGGTGACGAGGTCGAGGCCCTGGTCCTCCAGAAGGAGGACAAGGAGGGTCGGCTGATCCTGTCCAAGAAGCGCGCGCAGTACGAGCGCGCCTGGGGCACGATCGAGGCCAAGAAGGAGGCCGACGAGGTCGTCGAGGGCGTCGTCATCGAGGTCGTCAAGGGTGGTCTCATCCTGGACATCGGCCTGCGCGGCTTCCTCCCCGCCTCGCTGGTGGAGATGCGCCGCGTGCGCGACCTGCAGCCCTACGTCGGCAAGACGATCGAAGCCAAGATCATCGAGCTGGACAAGAACCGCAACAACGTGGTCCTGTCCCGCCGCGCCTGGCTGGAGCAGACCCAGTCCGAGGTCCGCCAGACCTTCCTGCAGACCCTGCAGAAGGGCCAGGTCCGCTCCGGCGTGGTCTCCTCCATCGTCAACTTCGGTGCGTTCGTGGACCTCGGCGGCGTCGACGGTCTCGTGCACGTCTCCGAGCTGTCCTGGAAGCACATCGACCACCCGAGCGAGGTCGTCGAGGTCGGCCAGGAGGTCACCGTCGAGGTGCTCGACGTCGACATGGACCGCGAGCGGGTCTCCCTGTCGCTGAAGGCGACGCAGGAGGACCCGTGGCAGCACTTCGCCCGGACCCACGCCATCGGTCAGGTCGTGCCCGGCAAGGTCACCAAGCTCGTCCCGTTCGGTGCGTTCGTCCGCGTCGACGACGGCATCGAGGGCCTGGTCCACATCTCCGAGCTGGCCGAGCGCCACGTCGAGGTGCCCGAGCAGGTCGTCCAGGTCAACTCCGACATCTTCGTCAAGGTCATCGACATCGACCTGGAGCGCCGCCGGATCTCGCTCTCGCTCAAGCAGGCGAACGAGTCCGTCGCCGCCGCCGGCGAGGAGTTCGACCCCTCGCTGTACGGCATGGCCGCCGACTACGACGAGCAGGGCAACTACAAGTACCCCGAGGGCTTCGACCCGGAGACCAACGAGTGGCTCGAGGGCTACGAGACCCAGCGCGAGGAGTGGGAGCGGCAGTACGCGCAGGCCCACGAGCGCTGGGAGGCGCACCGCCGCCAGGTCGCCGAGGCCGCCGAGGCCGAGGCCGCCCGCGAGGAGGCCGGCGAGAGCGAGCCCGCCGCGGCGTCGTCCTCGTCCTCCGCTCCCTCGAGCGCGTCGAGCTACACCTCCGAGGCGCCCGAGGCCCAGGGCACCCTGGCCTCCGACGAGGCGCTGGCCGCCCTGCGCGAGAAGCTCACCGGCGGCGCCTGAGCCGTCCGCGGCGGCGTGAGCCGCTGAACCACGAGAGCCCCGACCGGGTCCCGGTCGGGGCTCTCGTGCGTCGCGGACCGCCGCGTCACGGGCCGGGCGGGAAATCGATAACGGAATCGTCACGGCGGAGACTGCAAGCGGTTGCCACCCATATGTTGTCGCGCACAACATAACCTCGTGCGGCTCTCGCCGGGGTTCGATGCGAAGGAGCATCCATGCGCGTGCGCAGCACTGCCCTCCTCGCCGCGGCTGCGGCGGGCGTCCTCCTCACCACCGCCTGCGGCGGCGAGTCCGGGACCGCCGGCAACGCCGAGCCCTCGGCCTCCGGCTCCGCCTCCTCCGGCGCGGCCGGCGACGCCGGCAAGGTCGGCGTGATCCTGCCCGACACCGAGTCCTCCGTCCGCTGGGAGTCCTTCGACCGCCCCGCGCTGGAGAAGGCGTTCGAGGCGGCCGGTGTCGAGGCGGACATCCAGAACGCGCAGGGCGACACCCAGCGCATGCAGACCATCGCCGACCAGATGATCACAGAGGGCGTCACCGTCCTCGCGATCGCGAACCTGGACTCCGACTCCGGCGCGGCCATCCAGGCCAAGGCCAAGCAGAACGGCGTCCAGACGATCGACTACGACCGCCTCACCCTCGGCGGCTCCGCCGACTACTACATCTCCTTCGACAACGTCCGCGTCGGCGAGGAGCAGGGCAAGGGCCTGGCCAAGTGCCTCGGCGAGGGCCAGAAGAAGATCATGTACCTGAACGGCTCGCCCACGGACAACAACGCGACGCTGTTCTCCCAGGGCGCGCACAGCGTCCTGGACAAGATGACGAACTACGCCAAGGTCGCCGAGCAGGCCGTGCCCGAGTGGGACAACCAGCAGGCCGCGACCATCTTCGAGCAGATGCTCACCCAGGCCGGCGGGCAGGTCGACGGCGTCCTCGCCGCCAACGACGGCCTCGGCAACGCCGCCATCTCCATCCTCGCCAAGAACGGCCTGGCCGGGAAGGTGCCGGTCACCGGGCAGGACGCCAGCGAGCAGGGCCTGCAGAACATCCTCGCCGGCACCCAGTGCATGACGGTCTACAAGCCGGTCGGCGAGGAGGCCGACGCCCTCGCGAAGGTCGCCATCGCGCTGGTCAAGGGCGAGAAGCCCGAGACCACCGGCACGGTGGAGGACTCCGAGGGCAAGCGCCAGGTGGCCTCCATCCTCCTGGAGCCGCAGGCCATCTTCCGCGACAACGTCAAGAAGGTCGTCGACGACGGTTTCGTGGAGGCCTCGGCGGTCTGCACCGGCGACTTCGCCAAGCACTGCACCGAGCTCGGCATCTCCTGACGCCCCGCCGCACACGGCCGCGGCCCCTCCGGGTGGCCGCGGCCGTGTCCGGCGCGCCCCGCTCCGCACGACCCGCACCCGGGTCGCGCGACCGCGACCCCACCGCGCCCGCCGCTGACCGGGCACCCCGAGCCAGGAGAAACCCCATGACCCACGAAACCCCCGCCGGGACGGGCACACCGCTGCTGTCCCTGCGCGGGATCGACAAGCGCTTCGGGGCCGTGCAGGTCCTGCACGGCGTGGACCTCGACGTCAACGCCGGGGAGGTCACCGCCCTCGTCGGGGACAACGGCGCCGGCAAGTCCACCCTCGTCAAGTGCATCGCCGGCATCCACCCCATCGACGGCGGGGAGTACTTCTTCGAGGGCCGCCCGGTCTCGGTGCACGGACCCAAGGACGCCTCCACCCTGGGGATCGAGGTCGTCTACCAGGACCTCGCGCTGTGCGACAACCTCGACATCGTCCAGAACATGTTCCTCGGCCGCGAGGAGAAGCGGGCCGGCCTGCTCGACGAGCCGACCATGGAGGAGATGGCGCGCAAGACCCTCGCCAGCCTCTCGGTGCGCACCGTCCGCTCCGTGCGCCAGCTCGTCTCCAGCCTCTCCGGCGGGCAGCGCCAGACCGTGGCGATCGCCAAGGCGGTGCTGTGGAACTCCAAGGTCGTCCTCCTCGACGAGCCCACCGCCGCCCTCGGGGTCGCGCAGACCCGGCAGGTGCTGGACCTGGTGCGGCGCCTGGCGGACAACGGCCTCGGCGTGGTGCTGATCTCCCACAACCTCAACGACGTGTTCGAGGTCGCCGACAGCATCACCGCCCTCTACCTCGGCCGCTCCGCCGCCACGGTGCGGACCAAGGACGTCACCAGCAGCCAGGTGGTCGAGCTCATCACCGCCGGGCGCTCCGGCGACCTCGGCCTCGCCCCCGCCACCGCGTCCGCCCCCGTCTGAGGAGCGGACAGCATGTCCCCGTCTGAGGAGCAGACCATGAGCGCCACACCGGACAGCCCCACCCGCGACGGCGGGACCGGCCGGCCCGGGGCACCCGGCGCCACCGAGGCCCAGCGCATCGCCGAGCTGGCGCGCGCCACCGCCTCCGGCGGCAGCCCCATGGCCGAGCCCGCGCGCGAGCCCACGCTGGGCGAGGGGCTGCGCGCCTACCTGACGCGGCTGCGCGGCGGCGACATCGGCTCCCTGCCCGCGGTGCTGGGCCTGGTCGTGCTGTGCCTCCTGTTCTCCGCGCTGCGGCCGGAGACGTTCCCCACCGCGCTGAACATCGCGAACCTGCTCGTGCAGGCCTCCGCCATCATCGTCCTGGCGATGGGCCTGACGTTCGTGCTGCTGCTGGGTGACATCGACCTGTCCGCCGGGGTCGCCGGCGGCGCCTCGGCCGCCGTGATGGCGCTGGTGCTCAACGACGCCGGCCTGCCCTGGTACCTCGGCATCGCCGCCGCGCTGGTGACGGGTCTGCTCCTCGGTACGGTGATCGGCGTGCTGGTGGCCAGGGTCGGGATCCCGTCGTTCGTCGTGACCCTGGCGTTCTTCCTCGGCATCCAGGGCATCACCCTGCGGCTGATCGGCGAGGGCGGCACCATCGGCGTGCGCGACCCCGTCGTGGTGGCCGTCGCCAACGGCAACGTGCCCGTCGGGCTCGGCTGGGCGCTGGCCGTCGGCGCCTCGGCCGCCTACGCCCTGTTCACGCTGCGCCGCTGGGCGGGGCAGCGCCGGCGCGGGCTGACGCGCGACAACATCGTGCTGGTCGTGGCGCGCGCCGCGGGGGTGGCCGCCGTCCTGCTCGCGGTGACGGCGGTCCTGTCGCAGAACCGCGCGCGGGTGCAGACCATCGTCCTGGCCGGCATCCCGTGGTCGGTGCCGATCATCGCGGTGCTGCTGGTCGTGCTGACGCTGGTGCTGGGCCGCACCGCCTACGGCCGCCACGTCTACGCCGTCGGCGGCAACGCCGAGGCCGCGCGCCGCGCCGGCATCTCGGTGACCCGCATCCGCATCTCCGTCTTCATGATCGGTTCCACGCTCGCGGCGTTCTCCGGGGTCATCGACGCCTCGCGGCTGAACTCGGTGGCGCCCGGCTCCGGGGGCGGCAACACCCTGCTGCTCGGCGTGGGGGCGGCCGTCATCGGCGGCACGAGCCTCTTCGGCGGCAAGGGCAAGGTGAGCAACGCCGTCATCGGCGGCCTCGTCATCGCGGTCATCGCCAACGGCCTGGGTCTGCTGCAGCAGGCCGCGTACGTCAACTTCCTCGTCACCGGCGCGGTGCTGCTGCTGGCCGCCGCGGTCGACGCCGTCTCCCGCCGCCGTCGCGCGGCGGCGGCGGTCTGAGGGCCCGCGGGACCCGTGGCGCCCGCGGGTGTGCCGGCCGGGCGCGGCACGGCACTGGGACGAGGGCAGGAGGACCTGCGGCGGCACAACCTCGCCGCGGTCCTCGGCCTCGTCCACGAGGTGGGTGCCACCACGCGCGCGGAGCTGACCCGTGCCCTGGGCCTGAACCGCTCGACCGTCGGTGACCTGGTGGGCAGCCTCGCCGAGGCGGGGCTGCTCACCGAGGACCGGCCCACCGACACCGCCCCGGGGAAGGTGGGGCGCCCCTCGCTGGTGGTGCGCCCGCGGCCCGGCGGGGTCTGCGTCGTCGCCGCCTACGTGGACGTGCACGGGCTGGAGGTGCTGCGGGTGGGCCTGGGCGGGGAGGTGCTCGGGCGCCGGCGCGAGCCGCTGGCGGAGGACGTGCCCCCGCAGGTCGCCACCCGCAGGCTGACGGAGCTGGCGGCGGAGCTGCTCACCGGCTCCGGTGCCGGACCCGTCGGGGCGGCCGTGGCCGTGCCGGGCACCGTGCACGCGGGCACGGGCCTGGTGGCGGCGGCGCCCAACCTGGGCTGGCACGGGGTGCCGCTGCGGCAGATGGTGGCGGAGTCCCTGGCGGCGGTGTTCGGGCGACCGGTCGCCACCCACGTCGCCAACGACGCCGACCTCGGCCTGCTGGGGGAGCAGCGCCGCGGGGCCGCCGTGGGCTGCGGGGACGTGGTGTACCTCTGCGGCACCTACGGCCTGGGCGGGGGCGTCCTCTCCGGCGGTCACCCGGTGACGGGCAGCCGCGGCTACGCCGGGGAGGTGGGCCACCTCAGCGTGGACCCCGCCGGGCGGGCGTGCCGCTGCGGGAGCCGGGGGTGCTGGGAGAGCGAGGCGCTGGCGGCCGCCTGGGCGGACCCGCTGGAGCTGGACGCGCAGGCCCCCGACATCGCGGCGCAGATCCTGCACCGACTGGAGGTGGGGGGCGTGGCCGCCCGCCGCACCCGGGACAAGCTGTCGCGGGCCTTCGCCCGCGGGCTGGCGAACGTCTTCAACGTCTTCGACCCGCAGCTGATCCTCCTGGGCCGCGGCCTGTGGCGGGACCTGTGGGACGAGGTCGCCGGCGACGTCATGCCGTGGGTGGACCGCCTCGTCATGCCCGCCCTGCGGGAGGGGGTGCAGGTCCGCACCGCCGCCCTGGGAGGGGACTCCACCGTCCGCGGGGCGGCCGAGCTGGCGTTCACGGACCTGCTGGCCGACCCGCTCGGCGGCTCCGTCGGCCACCTGCCCGCCCGCCCCGCCGGCGACGCACCGGCCGCCGCCGGGGCCTGAGCGCGCCCGCGCCGCGGGCCGTGGCGTGCCGCTGCCGTGGCGTGCCGCTGCGGTGGCGTGCCCCTACGGTGGCGGGCGTGCTGCGGGTGGGGCTGACGGGCGGGATCGGCGCGGGCAAGTCGACGGCGTCGCGGCGGCTGCGGGAGCTGGGCGCGGTGCTGGTCGACGCCGACGTGCTGGCGCGCGAGGCCGTCGCGGCGGGCACGGCCGGCCTGGCCGCCGTCGTCGCCGAGTTCGGGGAGGGCGTGCTCACCGCGGCGGGGGAGCTGGACCGGCCCGCCCTGGGGCGGCTCGTCTTCGGCGACGAGGAGCGGCGCCTGCGGCTCAACGCGATCGTGCACCCGCTGGTGGCCGCGCGCCGCGCCGAGCTGGCCGCGGCCGCCGCCCCCGGGGCCGTCGTCGTGGAGGACGTGCCGCTGCTGGTGGAGAACGGGATGGGCGCGGAGTACCACCTCGTCGTCGTGGTCCACGCCGAGCGGGCCGAGCGGCTGCGCCGGCTCGTGGCCGACCGCGGCATGGACCCCGGGCAGGCCACCGCCCGGCTCGCCGCGCAGGCCGACGACGCCGCGCGCCTGGCCGCTGCGGACGCGGTGCTGGACAACACCGGCACCCCCGCGGACCTGCTGGAGCGGGTGGAGGAGCTCTGGCGGCGGCGCCTGCTGCCGTTCGAGGAGAACCTGCGCCTGCGCCGGCGCGTCCACGGCCCGCCCCTGGCGCTGGTGCCCTCCACGCCGCGCTGGGCCGCCGAGGCCGCCCGCGCGGGTGCGCGCGTGGCCCGGGCCGCGGGCGGTGCCTGCCGGGGCGTGGAGCACGTCGGCTCCACCGCCGTCGCCGGGCTGCCCGCCAAGGACGTCCTCGACCTGCAGCTGGCCGTGCCGTCCCTGGAGGCGGCGGACGCGGTGGCCGACGCCCTCGCCGCGGCCGGCTTCCCCCGCGCGCCGGGGGAGTGGTGGGACACCCCGAAGCCGCCGGAGACCGACCCGGCGCGGTGGCGCAAGCGCTACCACGGCGGCGCCGACCCGGCGCGACCCGTGCACCTGCACGTGCGGGTGCACGGCTCGCCCGGCTGGCGCTGGGCGCTGCTGTTCCGCGACTGGCTGCGCGCCGACGCCGCCGCCCGCGCCGGCTACGCCGCGCTGAAGGTGGAGCTGGCCGCGCGCAGCACGGACACCGGGGAGTACGCCGATGCGAAGGAGCCGTGGTTCACCGAGGTCGCACACCCGCTCGCGGAGGAGTGGGCGCGCCGGGAGGGCTGGCAGCCGCCGGGCGGCTGAGCCCGCGCTCCGGTCGTCGCGGGTGGGTGTCGCAGGCGGCGCCTACTGTGGTGCCCATGCGGCCCACGACCGACATCAAGCGCTCCCTCGCCCCGTTCCAGGTCGTCTCCGACTTCTCCCCCTCCGGGGACCAGCCCGCCGCGATCGCCGAGCTGGCCCGGCGGATCAACGCGGGGGAGCAGGACGTGGTGCTGCTCGGGGCGACGGGCACGGGCAAGTCGGCGACGACGGCGTGGCTCATCGAGCAGGTGCAGCGCCCCACCCTGGTCATGGCGCCGAACAAGACCCTCGCCGCCCAGCTGGCCAACGAGTTCCGCGAGCTGCTGCCGCACAACGCGGTGGAGTACTTCGTCTCCTACTACGACTACTACCAGCCCGAGGCGTACATCGCCCAGACGGACACGTACATCGAGAAGGACTCGGCGATCAACGAAGAGGTCGAGCGGCTGCGGCACTCGGCGACGAACTCCCTCCTCACCCGCCGCGACGTCGTCGTGGTCGCGTCGGTGTCCTGCATTTACGGCCTCGGCACCCCGCAGGAGTACGTGGACCGCATGGTGGCCCTGGAGGTGGGGCAGAGCATGGACCGCGACGAGCTGCTGCGCCGCTTCGTGGAGATGCAGTACACCCGCAACGACATCTCCTTCACCCGCGGCACGTTCCGGGTGCGGGGCGACACCGTCGAGATCATCCCGATGTACGAGGAGCACGCGATCCGCATCGAGTTCTTCGGTGACGAGATCGACCGCCTCTACACGCTGCAGCCCCTGACGGGGGAGATCCTGCGCGACGAGCAGCACGTCTACGTCTTCCCCGCCTCCCACTACGTCGCCGGCCCCGAGCGGCTGGAGCGCGCCATCGGCCTGATCGAGGAGGAGCTGGGGCAGCGGCTGCCCGAGCTGGAGCGGCAGGGCAAGCTGCTGGAGGCCCAGCGCCTGCGCATGCGCACCACCTACGACATCGAGATGCTCCGCCAGGTCGGGAGCTGCTCGGGCGTGGAGAACTACTCCCGCCACTTCGACGGGCGCGGGCCCGGCACCGCCGCCAACACCCTGCTGGACTACTTCCCCGAGGACTTCCTCCTCGTGATCGACGAGTCGCACGTCACCGTGCCGCAGATCGGCGCCATGTACGAGGGCGACATGTCCCGCAAGCGAACCCTGGTGGACCACGGCTTCCGGCTGCCCTCGGCGATGGACAACCGCCCGCTGCGCTGGGAGGAGTTCCTCGAGCGCGTCGGTCAGACCGTCTACCTCTCCGCCACCCCCGGCCCGTACGAGCTGTCCAAGGGCGACGGCGTGGTGGAGCAGATCATCCGGCCCACCGGCCTGATCGACCCCGAGGTCGTGGTCAAGCCCACCAAGGGGCAGATCGACGACCTGCTCCACGAGGTCCGCGAGCGCGCCGAGCGCGACGAGCGGGTCCTGGTGACGACGCTGACGAAGAAGATGGCCGAGGACCTCACCGACTACCTGCTGGAGCAGGGCGTGCGGGTGCGCTACCTGCACTCCGACATCGACACCCTGCGCCGGGTGGAGCTGCTGCGGGAGCTGCGCCAGGGGGAGTACGACGTCCTCGTGGGCATCAACCTGCTGCGCGAGGGCCTGGACCTGCCCGAGGTGTCGCTGGTGGCGATCCTCGACGCCGACAAGGAGGGTTTCCTGCGCTCGGGCACCTCCCTGATCCAGACGATCGGCCGCGCGGCGCGCAACGTGTCGGGCCAGGTGCACATGTACGCCGACCGCATCACCGCCTCGATGGCGCACGCCATCGAGGAGACGAACCGGCGGCGGGAGAAGCAGGTCGCCTACAACCGCGAGCGCGGGGTGGACCCGATGCCGCTGCGCAAGAAGATCGCCGACATCACCGACCTCATCGCGCGGGAGGACGCCGACACCGCGACCCTGCTCGGCGGCGCGGGGCGGCAGCAGTCGCGCGGCAAGGCCCCGGTGCCGGGCAAGGGCCGGGGCGGCGGGGACGACGGCCGCCGCGCGGCGCTGTCCCTGCCGCAGACGGAGCTGGCCGACCTGATCCAGCAGCTCAGCGAGCAGATGCACGCCGCGGCCGCGGAGCTGCAGTTCGAGCTGGCGGCGCGGCTGCGCGACGAGATCGGGGACCTGAAGAAGGAGCTGCGCGGGATGCAGGCGGCGCAGAAGGTCTGAGCGGCGCGCGCCGGCGTCAGGTCCCGGGGGCGCGCCCGGGCGCGGCGGGGTGCAGGTAGGGGTCGGTGATCTCTCGCAGGCGCGTGAGCCCACGGCGGAGCGCGGCGACGTCCTCCGCACCCAAGAACCGGGACCACTCCGCCTCCACCTGCGCCTCGGTGGCGCGCGCCACGTCCACCGCGGCCCGGCCCCGCTCGGCGATCCGCACCAGCCGTGCCCTGCGGTCGGCGGGGTCGGGCACGCGCTCGACGTAGCCGGCCCGCTCGAGCTGGTCCACGAGGAACCCCGCCGTCTGCTTCGTCACGAGGGCACGTTCGGCGAGGCCGGTCAGCCGGGTGCCCTCCGGGTCGATGCGCGCGAACACGCGGCCCTGCGCGGCGGTCAGGTCGTCGAACCCGGCGGCCGCGAGCGCGGCGAGGACCCTGGCCTCCATGGCGCGGGCAGGGAGGTGGCACAGCAGCCCCAGCGGAGCCTCGCGGCTCGGTCCTGTCGGCATGCGGCTCCTCGGTGGGGACGGGCCCGGTGGGGACGGACGGGCCCGGTGGGGGATGGGGAGCCGGCGCTCTTGACGGCGCGCGGTGCCCGGACGACGATAGTCAGAGAATCTTACGACATGCGAGCCGGGAGGTCCGCGATGGAGCGGGACGAGGTGTGGCGCCGGATCGACGCCGAGCGGGCGGCCCTGGCGGACCTGCTCGACGACCTGTCGGTGCGCGAGTGGCAGGCGCCCTCGCTCTGTGCGGACTGGACCGTGCGCGACGTCGCCGCGCACCTGACGCTCGCGCAGATGGGCCCGCTGCGGGCGGTCGGCGAGCTCGCGCGGGCGGGCGGGCGCATGAACCGGATGATCCGGGACACGGCGCGCCGGCAGGCCGCGCTCCCCGTGGACGAGTTCCCCCGACGGCTGCGGGCCATGGCCGGCTCGCGGCGCAGGGCCCCCGGCGTCGGTGACCTCGAGCCGCTCGTCGACGTGCTCGTCCACGGGCAGGACATCGCCGTCCCGCTGGGCCGGGCACACCCCGTCCCCACGCCCACCGCGCTCGCGGCGGCGGACAGGGTGTGGGCGATGGACTGGCCGTTCCGCGCGCGCCGCCGGCTGCGCGGCCTGCGCCTCGTGGCCACGGACGCCGACTGGGCGGCCGGGGAGGGCGCGGAGGTGCGCGGGCCGCTCCCGGCGCTGCTCCTGCTGCTCACCGGGCGGCCGGTGGCCTCCGGCGCCCTGAGCGGTGCCGGCGCCGGGCGGGTCGCCGCGGGCACCTGATCAGGCGCTGCCTCAGACCTCCTGCGGCGCGTCCACCATCGGCACGGGGGAGACCGCGCCGGTGGCGGTCAGGTGCTCCAGGAGCGACTCGCTGATCTCGCGCAGGTGCTTGACCTGCTCGGCGTCGAGCCGGTCGAAGAGGTTCTCGCGCACGCACTCCACGTGCCCGGGCGCGGCGGCGGCCAGGGCCGCGAAACCGGTGTCGGTGAGGACCGCCACGAGGCCCCGCCCGTCGGTGGGGCAGCTCTCGCGCCGCACCCAGCCACGTTCCTCCATGCGGGCCACGGCGTGGGAGACGCGGCTGCGGGAGGACAGCGAGTTCGCCGCCAGCTCGCTCATCCGCAGCGAGCGCTCCGGCGCCTCGGAGAGCCGCACCAGCATCTCGTAGTACGTGTGCACGATGCCCGCCTCGTGCTGGAGCTGGCGGTCGAGGCGGTCCATGAGCAGCTGCGTGGCGGACAGGAAGGCGCGCCAGGTGTGCTGCTCGTCCAGGTCGAGCCAGCGGGTGCTGCCTGCTGACGCGGTGCCCGTCTCATCGCTCATGGTGACCATGATACGACTCCCGTTCAACTACCCGGGCCGTTCCGCGGAAGCCGGGCGCGTCTCACCAGCCGCGGGCCCGCCACCGCGCCAGGTGGGGTCGCTCCGCGCCCAGGGTGGTGGGCAGGCCGTGGCCGGGGAGCACGACGGTGTCGTCGGGCAGCCGCGCGAAGACGCGCTCCTCCAGGTCGCCCACCAGGGAGGCGAAGGCCTCCGGCGAGCGGGTCCTGCCCGGCCCGCCGGGGAAGAGGCTGTCGCCGGTGAACAGCTGCGGCGCGTGCCCGGGCGGGGCCAGCAGCAGCGCCACCGATCCGGGGGTGTGCCCGCGCAGGGCGAGCACCTCCAGGCGCAGCTCGCCCACGGTGAGCTCCTCGCCGTGGGCGAGCAGCCGGCTGGGCGGGACGGGCAGGTCGCCGGCGTCGGCGGCGCCCGCGGCGCTGTCCGCACCCGTCGCGGCCAGCACCTGGGGCAGCGCCCGGTGGTGGTCCCAGTGCGCGTGCGTGGTGACCACCTGGGTCAGGCGCGTGCCGGGGGCCTGCGCGAGGGCGGCGAGCAGGGTGGGCGCCTCGTCCGCGGCGTCGACGAGCAGGGTCTCGCCGGTGCGGGTGCAGGTGAGCAGGTAGCAGACGTTGTCCATCGCCGAGACGTGCAGCGCGCGCAGCCGCGCGCCGGGCAGGTCGGGCGTCCCGCCGGGCGCGGGGCCGGGGGCGGGGGTGAGCGGGTCCACGCCCGCACGCTAGCCGCCGCCCCGTGCGGCCCCCGTCCCGGTGCGGCCCCCGTCCCGGTGCGGCCCCCGTCCCGGTGCGGCCCCCGTCCCCGTGCGGCCCCGTCCCCGTGCGGGCGTGGCACGGTGGTGTCGGAGGCGGCACCTAGCATGACGATGTGGCCCCTCGCAGCTCTGCGCCCAGTCCTGCCCGGATCCCCGCGGCGCACCCCGACGCCGACCGCCTCGTCGTGCGCGGCGCCCGGGAGCACAACCTCAAGGACGTCTCCGTCGAGCTGCCGCGCAACAGCCTCGTCGTCTTCACGGGCCTGTCCGGCTCCGGCAAGTCCTCCCTGGCCTTCGACACGATCTTCGCCGAGGGCCAGCGCCGGTACGTGGAGTCGCTCTCCGCCTACGCGCGGCAGTTCCTCGGGCAGATGGACAAGCCCGACGTGGACTTCATCGAGGGCCTGTCCCCGGCGGTGTCCATCGACCAGAAGTCCACCTCGCGCAACCCGCGCTCCACGGTCGGCACGATCACCGAGGTCTACGACTACCTGCGGCTGCTGTACGCGCGGGCGGGCAAGCCGCACTGCCCCACCTGCGGGGAGCCCGTGGGCCGCCAGACGCCCCAGCAGATCGTCGACCAGCTCCTCGAGCTGCCCGCGGGCACCCGCTACCAGGTCCTGGCGCCCGTGGTGCGCGCCCGCAAGGGCGAGTACGCCGAGCTCTTCCGCGAGCTGCAGTCCAAGGGCTTCGCGCGCGCCCGCGTCGACGGGCAGGTCGTCAGCCTCGACGAGCCGCCGGTGCTGGAGAAGAAGCTCAAGCACACCATCGAGGTCGTCGTGGACCGCCTCGTCGCCAAGGAGGGCGTCAAGCGGCGCCTGACCGACTCGGTGGAGACGGCCCTGGTGCTCGCGAACGGCGTGGTCGTCGCCGACCTCGTGGGCGACGACTCCCCCGAGGGGGAGCGGCGCTTCTCCGAGCGGATGGCCTGCCCCAACGAGCACCCCCTCGACGTCGACGAGATCGAGCCGCGCACCTTCTCCTTCAACTCCCCCTTCGGGGCCTGCCCGGAGTGCACCGGCATCGGCACCCGCCTGGAGGTGGACCCCGAGCTCGTCGTGCCCGACGAGGACCTCTCCCTCGCCGAGGGCGCGATCGCGCCGTGGGCCACCACCTCCACGGACTACTTCCAGCGGATCATGGGGGCGCTCGCCGAGCAGCTCGCCTTCTCCCTGGACACCCCGTGGCGGGCGCTGCCCAAGCGCGCCCGCGACGCCCTGATGTTCGGCAAGGACCACGAGGTGCAGGTCCGCTACAAGAACCGCTGGGGCCGCGAGCGGCAGTACTCCACCGGCTTCGAGGGCGTCATCCCCTTCGTGCAGCGCCGCCACGCGGAGACCGAGTCCGACCTCAGCCGCGAGCGGTACGAGGGGTACATGCGCGAGGTGCCGTGCCCGGCGTGCCAGGGCGCGCGGCTCAAGCCCGCCTCCCTCGCCGTGCGCGTCGGCGGCCTGTCGATCTCCGAGCTGTGCCGCCTGCCCATCGCGGACTGCGCCAAGTTCCTCGGCGAGGTGGAGCTCTCCCGCCGCGAGCGGCAGATCGCCGCGCAGGTCCTCAAGGAGGTCCAGGCCCGGCTCGGGTTCCTCCTCGACGTCGGCCTGGACTACCTCTCCCTGGACCGCCCCGCCGGGACCCTCTCCGGCGGGGAGGCCCAGCGCATCCGCCTGGCCACCCAGATCGGCTCGGGCCTGGTGGGGGTGCTGTACGTGCTGGACGAGCCGTCCATCGGCCTGCACCAGCGGGACAACCGCCGCCTGATCGACACCCTCACGCGGCTGCGGGACCTGGGCAACACCCTCATCGTCGTCGAGCACGACGAGGACACCGTGCGCGTGGCGGACTGGGTCGTGGACTTCGGGCCGGGCGCGGGGGAGCGGGGTGGTCAGGTCGTCTACGCCGGTCCGGTCGAGGGGCTGCTGGCGAGCGAGGAGTCCCTCACGGGCCAGTACCTCTCGGGGGCGCGCAGCATCCCCGTGCCCGCCGAGCGCCGCCCGGTGGACCCGGCGCGGGAACTGGTGGTCACGGGCGCGCGGGAGAACAACCTGCGCGGCATCGACGTGTCGTTCCCGCTGGGCTGCCTCGTGGCGGTGACGGGGGTGTCGGGCTCGGGCAAGTCGACCCTGGTGAACGACATCCTGTTCACGGTCCTGGCGAACAAGCTGAACGGGGCGCGCCGCGTGCCCGGCCGGCACAAGTCCGTCAAGGGGCTGGAGCACCTCGACAAGGTCGTGCACGTCGACCAGAGCCCCATCGGCCGCACCCCCCGCAGCAACCCCGCGACGTACACGGGGGTGTTCGACCACATCCGCAAGCTGTTCGCCTCCGCGCCGGAGTCCAAGCTGCGCGGTTACCAGCCGGGCCGGTTCTCCTTCAACGTCAAGGGCGGGCGCTGCGAGGCGTGCGCGGGCGACGGCACCCTGAAGATCGAGATGAACTTCCTGCCGGACGTGTACGTGCCGTGCGAGGTGTGCCACGGGGCGCGGTACAACCGCGAGACCCTCGAGGTGCACTTCAAGGGCAGGACGATCGCCGAGGTCCTCGACATGCCGATCGAGGAGGCCAAGGAGTTCTTCGCCGCCGTCCCGGCGATCTCGCGGTACATGGCGACGCTGACGGAGGTCGGGCTGGGGTACGTGCGCCTCGGCCAGCCGGCCACGACGCTCTCCGGGGGCGAGGCGCAGCGGGTGAAACTGGCCAGCGAGCTGCAGAAGCGCTCCAACGGCCGCACGGTCTACGTGCTCGACGAGCCGACCACCGGCCTGCACTTCGAGGACATCCGCAAGCTCCTCGGCGTCGTGCAGGGCCTGGTGGACAAGGGGAACAGCGTCCTGGTGATCGAGCACAACCTCGACGTCATCAAGAGCTCGGACTGGATCGTGGACATGGGCCCCGAGGGCGGCTCGGGCGGCGGGACGGTCGTGGCGGAGGGCACCCCGGAGGACGTCGCGGCGAACCCGGACAGCCACACCGGCCGGTTCCTCGCGGAACTGCTCGGCACGGCGACCACGCCCCCGCGCCGCCGCCGCCGGGCGGGCTGACGGCGGCCCGCACCCGGCACCGGGTTCCGGTCTGCGCGGAAACCGGTGCCGCGGTGCCGGGCTCCGCGGGAAACCGGTGTCGTGGCTCGCGGGGTTCCGGGGAACCGTCGGGGCAGCGCTGCTCCGGTTGACCCGGGCCGCGAACCCTCCCTACGGTGAGTGGTGCCGCCTCACGAAGCGCGGCGATCCCCGTGCCGTCCCGTCCGCGTACTGCCGCGCGCCCGGTTCCGGCGCGGGTGCACCCTCCCCAGGCGCTCAACCCTCCCGCCGGAAAGAGGCATCCGTGATCCGCACCGCCACCGCCGTCCCCGTCGCCGCCGTCGTGCTCGCGCTCGCCGCGACCGCCGCGCCCGCCTCCGCCGCCGAGCCCGGGGTGCGGGTCACCGCGGCCGGCGCCCGCGCAATCGAGGGGCAGTACATCGTCACGTTGAAGGACGGGACGGACGCCCGTGGCCTCGCCCGCGCGATGCAGGTCTCCCCGCGCTTCGTCTACTCCGAGGTGCTGGACGGTTTCGCCGCCGGGCTGAACGCCGGGCAGCTGCGCGCGCTGCAGCGCAACCCCTCCGTCGCCGCGATCGAGGAGGACCAGCAGGTCCGGGCCGACGACACCCAGCCCATCACCACCACCGGTCTGTACGGTCTGGACCGCATCGACCAGCGCACCCTCCCGCTCTCGCGGACCTACACCTACGGCACCACGGCCTCCGGCGTCACCGCGTACGTGATCGACACCGGGATCGCCACCGGCCACCCCGACTTCGGCGGCCGCGCCACCAACGTCTACGACTCCCTCGGCGGCAACGGAACGGACTGCAACGGTCACGGCACGCACGTCGCCGGGACCATCGGCGGCACCACCCACGGCGTCGCCAAGGGCGTGCAGCTGCGCGGCCTGCGGGTCCTCGGCTGCGACGGGACCGGCCCCGGCAGCGGCATCGTCGCCGCGATGGACTGGCTGCGGGCCAACCACGTCAAGCCCGCCGTGGCGAACATGTCCCTCGGCGCCGGCCGCTCCAGCGCCATCAACACCGCCGCGTCGAACCTCGCCGGCGCCGGCGTGGCGCTGGCCGTCGCCGCGGGCAACGAGAACCGGGACGCCTGCAACGTCTCCCCGGCCTCGGCCACCGGCGTCGTCACCGTCGCCGCGTCGGACCGCTACGACACCCGTGCCTCCTTCTCGAACTACGGCGGCTGCGTGGAGACCTACGCCCCCGGCGTCGCCATCACCTCCGCGTGGCTGAACGGCGGCACGCGCTCGGCCAGCGGCACCTCGATGGCGAGCCCGCACGTCGCGGGTGTGATGGCCCTGTACAAGGCGGGCAGGGGCGATGCGCCGTCCTCCGCGGTGAACGAGTGGGTCGTGGCGAACGCGACGCCGAACGTGATCGGCAGCAACCGCACGGGAACCCCGAACCGGTTGCTGTTCAGCAACGGGCTCTGACCCGGCGCCCGACGACGGCGGCGCTCCCCGCGTGGGAGCGCCGCCGTCGTGCGTGGGGAGAGGTGGATCCGCGGGTGGCGTGGTTGACGCCCGCGGGGGGCGTGGCTACCGTTCGCGCGGCAATCGCTTGCCGGGAGCAACCGTGCCGCACCCCACCCCGTCGCGCCGCCCACCGCCGCGCGAGGCCGCGGCGGGGCACCGGCCGGGCCGCGCGCCCGGCCACGAGGAGATGAGGGAACACGTGATCCGGACCGCACTGGCCGTCCCCTTCGCGGCCGCCGCGACCGTGCTCGCGGGCACCGCCGTCCCCGCCGCCGCCGCGCCGGCGGAGGTGCGGGTGGCCGCCGCCGGCGAGCGGGCCCTGCCGGGGCGCTACATCGTCACCCTGCACGAGGGCGCAGAGCCCAGGGGCCTGGCCCGCGCGCTGCAGGTCTCCCCGCGGTTCGTCTACGACGCGGCGCTCAACGGTTTCGCCGCGGACCTCAACGCCGGGCAGCTGCGCGCGCTGCAGCGCAACGCCTCCGTCGCCGCGATCGAGCAGGACGCCACCGTGCAGGCGCAGGCCACCCAGAACGTCAACCCCTCGGGCGGGCTGTACGGCCTGGACCGCATCGACCAGCGCGCCCTGCCGCTCTCGGGCGGCTACACGTACGGCACCACCGCCTCCGGCGTCACCGCCTACGTCGTCGACACCGGCATCGCGGCCGGGCACGCGGACTTCGGCGGCCGGGCGCGCAACGTGTTCGACGCGTTCGGCGGCAACGGCGCGGACTGCAACGGTCACGGCACCCACGTCGCCGGGACCATCGGCGGCAGCACGTACGGCGTGGCCAAGGGCGTGCAGCTGCGCGGGGTCAGGGTGCTGGACTGCAAGGGCTCGGGCAGCTACTCCGGGATCATCGCCGGCATCGACTGGGTCGCCCGCTACCACGCCAAGCCGGCCGTGGCGAACCTCTCCCTCGGCGGCGGCTACTCCAGCGCCGTCAACAGCGCGGTGACGCGGCTGGTGAACGCGGGCGTGGCCACGGCCGTCGCGGCGGGCAACGAGAACCAGGACGCCTGCCGGGTCTCGCCGGCCTCGGCGAGCGGGGTGGTGACGGTGGCGGCCTCCGACCGGAGCGACACCCGCGCCTCGTTCTCCAACTACGGCAGCTGCGTGGAGACCTTCGCCCCCGGTGTGGGCATCACCTCCGCCTGGTCCAACGGCGGCACGAGCACGATCAGCGGCACCTCGATGGCCAGCCCGCACGTGGCCGGCGTGATGGCCCTGTACAAGGGCGCCAACGGGGACGCCGCCTCCTCCACGGTGAACCAGTGGATCGTGGCCGGCGCCACGCCGAACGTGGTGCGCAACGTCTCCGCGAGCCCGAACCGCCTGCTCTTCAAGGCCGGCCTCTGACCCGCAGCGGCGTGCCGCACCGCCCCCCGTGCCCGCCGGCACGGGGGGCGTCGTGCGCCCGCGGTGAAAGTTCACCTGTTCGTCGCCCACGACGGGCGGGCGGTGCGGCACAGTGCAGGTTCAGCGCCACCGGCCCCGGGGAGGGTGTCATGCAGTCCGGAATCGTCCAGCGGTTGCGCGACGCCGCCGAGGACCACCGCGTCGACCCCGCCGGCTCCCCCGAGCTGACGGTGCACCTGGCGGGCGGGGAGTCCTACACGGGCCGGGTCCTGGCGGTGGAGGACGGCGCGGCCTACCTCGACGTCACCGCCCGGGGCGCGGGCGCCACCCGCGGCGACACCGCCGTCCTGGACGCCACCGTCATCGACCTCACGAGCATCGTCTCCACCACCTGAGCCCCCGAGCCCCCTGAGCCCTCGGGCCCCCTGCGCGTGCCGCGGTCGCTCCGGGCCGCGGCCCCGCGGGGGTTCCTCAGGTCAGCAGGTCCAGCGTGCGCGGGCCCGCCGTCAGCGTCAGGCGCTGCCCCCACGCCAGGGCGAGGTGGTCGGCCTCCATCCCGTCGCCGAAGACGACGAGGTCCTCCCCGCGCACGTCGAGGACGAGCTCCTCACCCTCCGCGAGGACGCCGGCGGTCAGGGACGTGCCCGATCCGGGGGAGGGCCACGCCTCCCGCACGAACCACGCCAGGCGCCGCTCGGACGGGCCGGGCAGCCCACCGAGGCGCCGCTCGCCGGCCACCGAGGCGCACCAGCCGCTGGCCCCCGTGCCCGTGCCGACGAGCACCCCGCTGGAGGCCTGCCGCTCCGTGCGCCCTCCGGGCAGGGTGAGGGTGTAGCGGCTCGTCTGGTGGCCGCGGTGCCCGGCGTACAGCTCGTTGAGGGCGTGCAGCTCCTGCCCGTCGTCGGTGCGCGCCACGACCATCGTGCGCCGCTGCAGCCCCTCCGGTGCCGAGCGCGCCGCCACCGCCCGCCGCAGCAGCGCGGCGGCGTCCTGCGGCCGGTGGCGCACCAGGACCCCGGCGTTGTGCCCGGGGGCGGGGTCGATGCCCACCACCACCTGCCCGTGGAGGTACTTGGCGGCGTTGGCCACCAGCCCGTCCTGCCCGACCACCACGACGACGTCCTCGGGGCCGAAGAGGAAGGAGGGCAGGTCCGCGCGCTCCACGGTGGCCCGGTGCCAGTCCAGCGGGACCGCGGCGCCCACCGCCGCCATCGCCGCGCGCTGCCGCTCGGCGCCGGCGTCCGGGTCGGCGAGGTCGCGGCCGCGGGAGGCGAGGAAGAAGCCGGCCTGCCCGCGGCTGCCGTGCCGGGCGAGCAGCTCCTCCAGCTCGGTGCGCCGGTGCACCAGGACCACCCGCGGGGCCAGGCTCACGGCTGCCGCCCACCGGTGGCCAGGCGCGCCAGGACGGGGGAGAGCAGGTCCGGCGAGAGCGTGAGGCTGCCGATGCTCGGCAGGTTCTGCGCCAGCTCCCGCGCGGCCAGGGCCAGCAGCAGCTCGGGGGAGGCGCCGGAGTACGCGGCGGTGCGGGCGGCCTCCGCGGCGGCCTCGGCCTCCCCGGTCACCCGGCGCGCCGCGGCCTGCGCGCGGGCCAGCACCTCGGTGCGCCCGGCCTCCGCGGCGGTCTGCACCGCGCCGGCGGCCGCGGCCTCCTCCGCGGTGCGGCGGTTGTTGGCGCCGCGCTGGACGACGAGCTGCTCCTCGCGGCGGGCCAGCTCGATGCGGCTCTGCAGCTCGTTCTCGCTGATGGCGCGTTCGCGCTCGACGGCCGTGGCGCGCCGCTCGTACGTCGCGCGGTCGGCCTCCTGCTGGAGCTGCTCGCGCGCCGGGGTCTGCAGGGCCTTCTCCACCTCCGGGGTGGGGCGCACGGCCACCACGCGGGCGTCGACGACCTCGATGCCGGTCTGCGCCAGGCGCGCGTCCCCGGTGAGCCCGGCCGCGATGCGCTCCCGCGCAGCGCTGAGCCCGGTCAGGAGCACCTCCCGCAGCGGCATCCGGGCCAGGAGGTCCAGGGCGTGCTGCTGGGCGGCCTCGGTGAGCAGGCCCGCGAGCTGCTGCAGCGGCTCCCCGCGCCAGCGGCCGGTGGCGGGGTCCACGGAGAAGTCCACGCGGGCGGCGGCCAGCGCCGGGTCGGCGACGCGGAAGGTGACGGTGGTTTGCACGGTGACGTCCTGGAAGTCGGCGGTGCGGGCGTGGAAGAGCAGCGGCAGCTCCCGGTCGTCGACGGGCACCTCCGAGAGGACCGCGCTCAGCGGGCGGAACCAGAACGACTGCCCGGTGCCGGAGTGGGCCAGGCGCCCGCGGCGCAGGTGCCGCACGTGGGTGGTGGGGGTGCCGCGCAGGTGCCGCAGGAACGGGTAGCGGGTGATGTCGGCCATGACGGCCTCCTTTCGTCACCATGACGATAAATGGGAGCCGCACTTGTCGTCAACTTGACGCGATCCGGGTAGGGTGCCGGTGTGCACAGCCCCGGTTACGACCCCTCCCGCTTCCCGCCCGTCGCGGTCACCGTCGACCTCGTCGTGCTCTCCCTGCGCGGGGCCGTCCTGAGCGCGCTGCTCGTGGAGCGCGGCGAGGAACCCCACGCCGGCGCCGCCGCCCTGCCCGGCGGTTTCCTGCGCCCCGACGAGGACCTGCCCGGCGCCGCCGCCCGCGAGCTCGCCGAGGAGACCGGCCTGCCCGCCGGCACCGTCCACCTGGAGCAGCTCGCCAGCTACGGCGACCCCGGGCGCGATCCGCGCATGCGCGTCGTGACCGTCTGCTACCTCGCGCTGGCCCCCGACCTGCCCGCCCCCACCGCCGGCAGCGACGCCGCCGCCGCCCGCTGGGTGCCCGTCGCCGACGCCCTGGCCGCACCGCTCGCCTTCGACCACGCCCGGCTGCTGCGCGACGGCCTGGAGCGCGCCCGCGCCAAGCTGGAGTACACCCCGCTCGCCGCCGCGTTCTGCCCGCCGGAGTTCACCGTCGCCGAGCTGCGCCGCGTCTACGAGGCCGTCTGGGGCGCCGCGCCCGACGCCCGCAACTTCCACCGCAAGGTCACCGGCGCGGCCGGGTTCCTCGAGCCCACCGGCCGCACCACCACCCGTGACGGCGGGCGCCCCGCGCAGCTGTACCGGCGCGGCCCCGCGGCCCTGCTGCACCCCCCGCTCCTGCGCGGGGAGCGCTGAGAGCGGCCGCGGCGCGACCGCTCCGCCGGCCGCCGCCCCGCTCAGGCCGGGACGACCCCGAAGGCCTCCGCCAGCACCAGGATCCGCCGGGCCCGCCCGATGCGCGGCAGGTCGCTGCCGTCGCGCACCACCCCGCCGCGCTCCTCGAAGTCCCGCAGCACCTCCGTCGCCCACAGCGCGTCCGTGCCCGTCGGGCTCATCACCTCGTTGATCACCGGGGCCTGCGCCGGGTCCAGGCACAGCTTGCCCGTCATCCCCAGCGACACCCCCACCGCCGACTGCTCCCGCAGCTCCGGCAGGCCGCCGCCCACCGTCGGGCCGTCCACCGGGCCGGTGAGGTCCCCGATCCGGCTCGCCGTCACCAGCCGGCTGCGCGGGTACGCCATCGCCAGGTCGTCCGCGCTGGCCCCCGTGTCCCGGCGGTAGTCCCCGCTGCCGAACGCCAGGCGGAACACCCCCCGCGCGCACGCGATCGAGCGGGCCTCCTCGATGCCGAGGGCCGACTCCACCAGGGCCACCACGGGCGTGGACTCCCCGAGCGCCGCCCACGTGTCGCCCACGTGCTCGGCGGACTCCGTCTTGGCCAGCACCACCCCCAGCAGCCCCGGCGCGCCGCGCAGCTCCTCCACGTCCCCCGCCCAGTACGGCGTGGAGCGGTCGTTGATGCGCACCCACGCCTGCCCGCCGCCCTCCAGCCAGCGCCGCACGTCCCCGCGCGCCGACGCCTTGCGCGTCGGGTCCACCGCGTCCTCCACGTCGAGCACCACCTGGTCCGCGCGCGAGCGCACCGCGGCGTCGAAGCGCTCCGGGGCGGTGGCCGGCACCAGCAGCCACGTCCGCGCGTAGCGCGGCTCCACCCGGCGCCGTCCCACGGGGGCGGCCGCGTGCCTCCCCGGCTCGGGGGCCACGTCGCCCCCGCCCTCGCTCGCCGCGTCGGTCCTGGCGTCGGTCCTGGCGTCGGTCATCGCGTCGTCTCCTCCTGCGGGGGCACCCGGCACCCTCCCGATCATTCCCGCGCCGCCGCGCACGGTCCACCCGCGCCGCGCCGGGCCGCGGACCCGCGCGCCCCCGGCTCCCCGGGGCGGGCGGGGCGGGGCCCGTCAGGCGGGAAGGGCGGCGCGCATCGCCGCGCCCACCGCCGCGGGGTCGTGCCCGGGGGCGACGCCCTCCACGACGAGGGCGTCACAGCGGATGTGCCGCGTGCGCAGCGGCAGGATCGCCCGGTAGGCGGGCGAGTCGTACCAGCCCCGGGCCGCCGCGACGTCCGGGAACTCCAGCAGCACCGCGACCCCCGGCCACGACCCCTCCAGGACGTGCGGGACGGCGCCGTGGACGAGGAAGCGGCCGCCGAAGGGCGCCAGCGTCGCGCCGACGCGCTCGAGGTAGGTGGCCACGTCGGGGTGCGGGGCGGGGTCGTGCAGGTGGGCCAGGGCGTAGGCGGGCACGGTCGGCTCCTCGGGGTGGTGGGGTTCCGGGTGGTGGGGTTGCGGGCGGTGTGCCCGTCCGGCAACCGTCGCAGCCGCCCGCGCGCGGCGTCGATGACCTCGCAGGTCATGGCGGCCGCTCCCCGGCCGCTGCGCCGTGCCGGTCCGCTGCGCCGTGCCGGTCCGCTGCGCCGTGCCGGTCCGCTGCGCCCGCCCTGCTGCGTCCCGGCGGGATCCGCGGGAGGGTCGAGCGCGGCCGGTGCTGGACCGGGCGCCCCGACGGGGGCAGGCTGGGGTCCGCACCGGCCGGGCGGGCACCGCCCGGGCCCGCGACCGCACCGGCGGCGCGCCCGGTGGCCCGGGACACCCGGGGGAACAGTGAGCCCCGCTCAGAGGAGGACCCGCCCGTGCCCACCCCGCTCAGGACCGCAGCCGTCGCCGGCGCCGTCGCGCTCGCCCTGCCCGCCGCGGCCGCCCCTGCCGCCGCGGCACCGGCCGGCGAGCGCGGCACCCTCGTCCTGCACGCCGTCGCCGCCTTCGACCCCGCCGGCACCGCCGGGGCGTACACCTACGACCCCGCGCTCGTACCCGCCGGCGCCCGCGCGGCGGTGGTCTCCGTCTCCGGCCGCGAGCGCACCCGCACCCTGCTCGCCGTGCACGGCCTCGTGCCGGACCGGGCCTACGGGGTGCACCTGCACGTCAACCCCTGCGGGGCCGCTCCCGCCGACGCCGGGCCCCACTACCAGCAGGTCCCCGACCCCGTGAAGCCGTCGGTGGACCCCGCCTACGCCAACCCGGAGAACGAGGTGTGGCTCGACGTGCACACCGACGCCGCCGGCAACGCCGTGGTCCGCTCCCTCAACCCGTGGCGGTACCGCGCGGCCCCGGCCTCCCTGGTCATCCACACCGAGCACACCCACACCGAGCCCGGCAAGGCCGGGACCGCCGGGGCGCGCCTGGCCTGCCTCACCCTGACCTGACCTGACCTGACCTGAGCCGGCCCGTCCCGAGCCGGCCCGTCCCGGGCGGGTGGCGCAGCGCGGCGCGGCGGTGCCGGGGGCACCCGCCTCCCGGGACCGCCGCCGTCCGAGGCCCGACCTAGCCTGGGACCGTGCCGGACCCCGCCACCTACCGCCCGAAGCCGGGGGAGATCCCCGACTCCCCGGGCGTCTACCGCTTCCGCGACCCCGGCGGCCGCGTCGTCTACGTCGGCAAGGCGAAGAATCTGCGCGCCCGCCTGGCGAACTACTTCCAGGACCTCTCCGCGCTGCACCCGCGCACCCGCACGATGGTGACGACCGCGGCCGGGGTGGAGTGGACCGTGGTGTCCACCGAGGTCGAGGCGCTGCAGCTGGAGTACTCCTGGATCAAGGAGTTCGACCCGCGCTTCAACGTCAAGTACCGCGACGACAAGTCCTACCCCTACCTCGCCGTCACGATGGGCGAGGACTTCCCCCGCGTGCAGGTCCTGCGCGGCGCCAAGCGCAAGGGCACCCGCTACTTCGGGCCCTACACCCACGCCTGGGCCATCCGCGAGACCGTGGACCTGCTGCTGCGCGTCTTCCCCGTGCGCACCTGCAGCACCGGGGTGTTCAAGCGCTCCGCCGCCTCCGGGCGCCCCTGCCTGCTGGGCTACATCGACAAGTGCTCCGCCCCGTGCGTCGGGCGCGTCAGCGCCGAGGAGCACAAGGCCCTGGCGCAGGACTTCTGCGACTTCATGGCCGGGCAGACCTCCCGCTTCGTCAAGCGCCTGGAGGCGCAGATGCGCGCCGCGGCCGCCGAGCTCGACTTCGAGCGCGCCGCCCGCCTGCGCGACGACGTCGGCGCCCTGCAGCGCGCCCTGGAGAAGAGCGCCGTCGTCCTGCCCGACGCCACCGACGCCGACGTGTTCGGCATCGCCGGTGACGAGCTCGAGGCCGCCGTGCAGGTCTTCCACGTCCGCGGGGGCCGGGTGCGCGGCCAGCGCGGCTGGGTCGTGGAGAAGGTCGACGACGTCGGCCCCGCCGAGCTCGTGGAGCACCTGCTGCTGCAGGTGTACGGCGGGGAGGGCGGGGAGGCCGTCCCGCGGGAGGTCCTCGTCCCGCACCTGCCCGCCACGGTCTCCGGTGACGTGGAGGACTGGCTCTCCGAGCTGCGCGGATCCCGGGTGGAGCTGCGCGTGCCGCAGCGCGGGGACAAGAAGTCCCTGCAGGAGACGGTGCAGCGCAACGCCGTCCAGGCCCTCGGCCTGCACAAGACCCGCCGCGCTGGGGACCTCACCACCCGCAGCCAGGCCCTGGCCGAGATCCAGGAGGCCCTCGGCCTGGAGGAGGCGCCGCTGCGCATCGAGTGCTTCGATGTCTCCCACACCCAGGAGACCAACGTCGTGGCGTCCATGGTGGTGTTCGAGGACGGCCTGCCGAAGAAGGCGGACTACCGCAGGTTCGCGGTGCGCGGCGACGGCGGCCTCGACGACACCGCCGCGATGCGCGAGGTCCTCACCCGGCGCTTCCGCCGGATGCGCAGCGAGCAGGACGGCGGGCAGGACGGGCCGGGTCCCGACACCGATCCCGATCCCGACACCGAGACGGCCGTCGCCGAGGTCCTCGGGGGCGAGCCCGCCGGGGACGTGCCCGGTGTCCCGGGTGGGCTCGACCCCGCCACCGGCCGCCCCCGCCGCTTCGCCTACACGCCCAACCTCGTCGTCGTGGACGGCGGGCGCCCCCAGGTGGAGGCCGCCGCGCGCGCCCTGGCCGACCTCGGTGTCGTCGACGTCGCCCTGTGCGGCCTGGCCAAGCGGCTGGAGGAGGTGTGGCTGCCGGGGGAGGAGCACCCCGTCGTGCTGCCCCGCACCAGCCAGGGGCTGTTCCTGCTGCAGCGGGTGCGCGACGAGGCCCACCGCTTCGCCATCACCTACCACCGCGCCAAGCGCAGCAAGGGGATGACCGCCAGCGCCCTCGACGAGGTGCCCGGCCTCGGCGCGAGCCGGCGCACCGCGCTGCTGAAGCACTTCGGCTCCCTCAAGCGGCTGAAGGCGGCCGCGGTGGAGGAGGTGCAGGCGGTTCCCGGCATCGGCCCGCGCACCGCCGCGGCGATCGTGGAGGCCCTGCACGGCGCGGCCCCCGCCGGGCAGGGCGCCGCGCAGGAGGAGCAGGAGGCGCCGCTGCGGGTGAACACCGCCACCGGGGAGCTGCTCGACTGAGGCCGGCCCGCCGTACGCCCACGGTCCACCGCCGTGCGCCCACGGTCCACCGCCGTGCGCCCACGGTCCACCGCCGTACGCCCACGGTCCACCGCCGCGCGCGCCCGGCCCATCGCTGTGCGCACACGCGCCGGTGCGCTCCGTGCGGGGGGTGGGTGGCGCCGCGGCGGCCGGCTGGCAGGATGGGCCCGTGCAGGAGCCGACCCAGCAGCCCCAGCCCCAGGGCGCGCAGGCCCGCCCCGAGCTCGTCATCATCACCGGCATGTCCGGCGCCGGGCGCTCCACCGCCGGCAAGGCGCTGGAGGACCTCGGCTGGTACGTGGTCGACAACCTCCCCCCGCAGATGCTGGAGCCGCTCGCCGAGCTCGCGGGCCGCGCCGCCCGCTCCGTCCCCCGCATCGCCGTCGTCGTCGACGTCCGCGGCCGCTCCTTCTTCGCCGAGCTCCAGGGCGCCCTGGGCACCCTGGACGCCCGCAACGTCTCCCCGCGCATCCTCTTCCTCGACGCCTCCGACGAGGCCCTGGTGCGCCGCTTCGAGGGGGTGCGCCGCCCCCACCCCCTGCAGGGCGAGGGGCGCATCGTCGACGGCATCGCCGCCGAGCGGGAGCTGACCAGCGACCTGCGCGCCCGCGCCGACATCGTCCTGGACTCCTCCGCCCTCAACGTGCACCAGCTCGGCGCCAAGGTCGCCGCGCTGTTCGAGGGGGAGCGCTCCCAGGACCTGCGCGTGACCGTCATGTCGTTCGGTTTCAAGTACGGCACCCCCGCCGACGCCGAGCACGTCGCCGACGTGCGGTTCCTGCCCAACCCCCACTGGGAGCCGGAGCTGCGGCCCCTCACCGGCCGCGACGCCCCCGTCTCCCGCTACGTCCTCGACGCCGAGGGCGCCCTGCCGTTCCTGGAGCGCTACGGCTCCGCGCTGGAGCCGGTCCTGGCCGGGTACCGCCGGGAGAACAAGCGCTTCGCGACGGTCGCGCTGGGCTGCACCGGCGGCAAGCACCGCTCCGTGGCCCTGGCCGAGGAGCTCGGCGCCCGGCTGGCCACCACCGGGGTGCCCGTGCGCGTGCTGCACCGCGACCTGGGGCGGGAGTGAGCGAGGCGCCGCCGGGCTGCCCACCGGCACCACCCCCCGGCGGCCTGCCCGGGAGCCGGCCGGGCACCACCACCGGCACCTCCACTGCCGGGACCGCTGCCGGCACCGCGCGCCCGGGCAGCGCCGGCCCCGCCGTCGTGGCCCTCGGGGGCGGGCACGGCCTGGCGGCGTCCCTGTCCGCCCTGCGGCACGTCACCGACCGCCTCACCGCCGTCGTCACCGTCGCCGACGACGGCGGCTCCTCCGGGCGGCTGCGCCGCGAGCTCGGGGTGCTGCCCCCCGGGGACCTGCGGATGGCCCTGTCCGCGCTGTGCGACGACGGGGAGTGGGGCCGCACCTGGCGCGACGTGCTGCAGCACCGCTTCGTCTCCGAGGGCAGCCTGCACGAGCACGCCACCGGCAACCTGCTCATCACGACGCTGTGGCAGCTCCTCGGCGACCCCGTCGCCGGCCTGGACTGGGTCGCGCGCCTGCTGGGCGCCCGGGGCCGGGTGCTCCCCATGGCGGCCGTGCCCCTGGACATCGAGGCGGACGTGCTGGGCCTGGACGACTCCGACCCCGACCGGGCGCTGCCGGTGCGCGGGCAGGTCGCGGTGGCCAGCACGCGCGGGCGGGTGGCGGGGGTGCGGCTGGTGCCGGAGGACCCGCCGGTCCACGAGGACGTCCTGCGGGCCATCGCCGAGGCCGACTGGGTCGTGCTGGGGCCGGGGTCGTGGTTCACCAGCGTCCTGCCGCACCTGCTGGTGCCGGCGCTGTCGGAGGCCCTGCACACCACGCGGGCCCGGCGCTGCGTCACCCTGAACCTGGCCGCCCAGCCGGGGGAGACCGACGGCTTCTCCGCCGAGGCGCACCTGGAGGTGCTCGCGGCGCACGCCCCGCAGCTGCACCTCGACGCCGTGCTGGCCGACCCGGTGGCGGTGGAGGACCCCCTGGCCCTGGCGCAGGTGGCGGCGTCGCTGGACGCGCAGCTGCTGCTGCGGCAGGTGTGCCTCGGCGACGGCACGCCGCGCCACGACGCCCTGCGGCTGGCGGCGGCCTACCGTGACGTGTTCAGCGCGACCTTCTCAGACGTCCGGGAGGACCGGTGAGGAACGGTGGTCAGGACGGGACGGACACCGCCGCGGGTGCGGGTGCCGCGAGGCCCGGCGCGGCGGCCGGAGGCGGGGCGGGACGTCCCGCCCGCGGTGCGAGGATGGGGCCCATGGCACTGACGGCGGCGGTCAAGGACGAGCTGAGCCGGCTGCCGGTGACGCGCTCGTGCTGCCGCAAGGCGGAGGTCTCGGCGATGCTGCGCTTCGCCGGCGGCCTGCACATCGTCTCCGGGCGCATCGTCGTGGAGGCCGAGCTGGACTCCGCCTCCACGGCGCGCAGGCTCCGCCGGGACGTCGCGGAGGTCTTCGGGCACCTCAGCGACGTGGTGGTGCTGCAGCCCGGCGGCCTGCGCCGCGGCACGCGCTACGTGGTGCGCGTGGTGCGCGACGGGGAGTCCCTGGCGCGGCAGACCGGCCTGCTGGACGTGCGGGGCCGGCCGGTGCGGGGGCTGCCCTCGCAGATCGTCTCCGCCTCGGCGTGCGACGCCGAGGCCGCCTGGCGCGGGGCGTTCCTGGCGCACGGCTCCCTCACCGAGCCGGGCCGCTCGGCGGCGCTGGAGGTGACCTGCCCCGGGCCCGAGGCCGCCCTGGCCCTGGTGGGGGCGGCGCGGCGCCTGCAGCTGCAGGCCAAGGCGCGCGAGGTGCGGGGCGTGGACCGGGTCGTGCTGCGCGACGGGGACGCCATCGCCGCGCTGCTGACCCGCCTGGGCGCCCACGACGCGGTCATGACGTGGGAGGAGCGCCGGATGCGGCGGGAGGTCCGCGCCACCGCCAACCGCCTGGCCAACTTCGACGACGCCAACCTGCGCCGCTCGGCGCGCGCCGCGGTGGCCGCCGGGGCGCGCGTGGAGCGGGCGATGGAACTGCTGGGCGACGACATCCCCGACCACCTGCTGCAGGCGGGCCGGCTGCGCCTGGCGCACAAGCAGGCGAGCCTGGAGGAGCTGGGCCAGCTGGCCGAGCCGCCCATGACCAAGGACGCCATCGCCGGGCGCATCCGCCGCCTGCTGGGGATGGCGGACAAGCGCGCGGCGGAGCTGGGCCTGCCCAACACCGAGGCCGGGCTGACCCCCGACATGCTCGACGCCTGACCCCGCACGGGACTGGGCGGCAAGCGGTTTCCGCAGGTCAGCGGCCACCCCGGGGCGGAACGGCCACCGGGAGGCCCTAGGGTCGTGCCCGGCGGCGCGTCTGTTGCGCCGGTCACACCGCCCAGTGAACGACCGCAACCACCGGAGCACCTGGCGACGAACGGGCCGGTGCCCTCGAGGAGGAGAAGAATGACGACACGCGTCGGCATCAACGGCTTCGGACGCATCGGCCGGAACTTCTTCCGCGCCGTGCAGGCGTCGGGGGCCGACATCGAGATCGTCGCCGTCAACGACCTGACCAACGCCAAGACCCTCGCGCACCTGCTCAAGCACGACTCGATCCTGGGCCGCTTCCCGCAGGACGTGCGGGCCGGCGAGGGCGAGATCGTCGTGGGTGAGCGCAGCATCAAGGTGCTGGCCGACCGCGACCCGGCCAACCTCGGCTGGGGTGACCTCGGCGTGGACGTCGTCGTGGAGTCCACCGGCTTCTTCACCGACGCCACCAAGGCCAGGGCGCACGTCGACGCGGGCGCCAAGAAGGTCATCATCTCCGCCCCGGCGACCAACGACGACGTCACCCTCGTCATGGGCGTCAACGACGGCGACTACGACCCGGCCCAGCACACGGTGATCTCCAACGCCTCGTGCACCACGAACTGCCTGGCGCCCCTGGCGAAGGTCCTCGACGACGCGTTCGGCATCCAGCGCGGCCTGATGACCACCATCCACGCGTACACCGCGGACCAGAACCTGCAGGACGGCCCGCACAAGGACCTGCGCCGCGCCCGCGCCGCCGCGCTGAACATCGTCCCCACCAGCACCGGTGCGGCCAAGGCCATCGGCCTGGTCCTGCCGCAGCTGAAGGGCAAGCTGGACGGCTACGCGCTGCGCGTGCCCGTGCCCACGGGCTCGGCCACCGACCTGACCGTCACCCTGGGCCGCGAGGTCAGCGTGGAGGAGGTCAACGCGGCCTACCGCGAGGCCGCCGACGGCGCCCTGAAGGGGTACCTGACGTACTCCGACGAGCCGCTCGTCTCCAGCGACATCGTCACCGACCCCGCGTCGTGCATCTACGACTCGGGCCTCACCAAGGCGATCGGCGACCAGGTCAAGGTCGTCGGCTGGTACGACAACGAGTGGGGCTACTCCAACCGCCTCGTGGACCTCGCGAAGCTGGTCGGCAGCTCCCTCTGAGCACACCGCCCCGGCCCGGGACCCTCGCGGGGGTTCCGGGCCGGGGCGCGNCCCGGGGGGGGGGGGCGGGGCGGGGCCGCGCCCGGGTGTGCGCACCCGGGCGCCCCGACCGCCCCGACCGCCCCGACCGCCCCGACCGCACGGCCAGACGGCACGGAGGAGAGGACACCCGTGAAGACGATCGACGACCTCGAGGCGCAGCTGTCCGGGCTCTCCGGCCGCACCGTGCTGGTGCGCAGCGACCTCAACGTCCCCCTGGACCACTCCGCGGGCGCCCCGCGCATCACCGACGACGGGCGCATCCGCGCCTCGCTGCCCACGCTGCGGCGCCTGGCCGGCGCCGGTGCCCGCGTCGTCGTCGTCTCCCACCTCGGCCGCCCCAAGGGCGCGCCGGAGGCGAGGTACTCCCTGGCCCCCGTCCACGCCCGCCTCGCCGAGCTGCTGGAGGGCACCGAGGTGCGCTTCAGCCCCGAGACCGTCGGGGACGCCGCCCGCGCCGCCGTGGCGGATCTGCCCGCCGGCGGGGTGCTGCTGCTGGAGAACGTCCGCTTCAACGCGGGGGAGACCAGCAAGGACGACGCCGAGCGCGGCGCCTTCGCCGACGCCCTGGCCGCCCTCGCCGACGCCTACGTCTCCGACGGCTTCGGTGCCGTGCACCGCAGGCACGCCAGCGTCTACGACGTCGCCCTGCGCCTGCCGCACGCCGCCGGCGGCCTCGTGCTCGCCGAGGTCGAGGTCCTGCGCCGGCTGACCTCCTCCCCGGAGCGCCCCTACGCCGTCGTCCTCGGCGGCTCGAAGGTCTCCGACAAGCTCGGCGTCATCGACAACCTGCTCGGCAACCTCCTCACCTCCGGCGACCGGCTCCTCGTCGGGGGCGGCATGGTGTTCACCTTCCTCGCCGCGCAGGGCCACGGCGTGGGGAAGAGCCTGCTGGAGGCCGACCAGGTCGGGCGCGTGCAGGGCTACCTGGCCACCGCCGCCGACAAGGGCGTGCAGGTCGTGCTGCCCACCGACGTCGTCGCCGCCGACGCCTTCGCCGCCGACGCCGCGCACGACGTGGTGCCCGCCGACGCCATCCCCGCCGACCGCCTCGGCCTGGACATCGGCCCGGACTCCGCCGCCGCCTTCGCCGCCGCACTGGCCGGCGCGCGCACCGTGTTCTGGAACGGGCCGATGGGCGTCTTCGAGTTCGAGGCCTTCGCCGGCGGCACCCGCGCCGTCGCCGAGGCCATCACGAAGGCACCCGGCCTCACCGTCGTCGGCGGCGGCGACTCCGCCGCGGCCGTGCGCACCCTCGGCTTCGCCGACGACGCCTTCGGGCACATCTCCACCGGCGGCGGCGCCAGCCTGGAGTACCTGGAGGGCAAGTCCCTCCCCGGCCTCGACGTCCTGGAGGACTGACCCCATGCCGAACACCACGGCCCGCACGCCGCTCATCGCCGGCAACTGGAAGATGGTCCTGGACCACACCTCCGGCACCCACCTGGTGCAGAAGCTGGACTGGACGCTCAAGGACGCCAAGCACGACTTCTCCGCCGTGGAGGTCGCCGTCCTGCCCTCCCACACCAGCCTGCGCTCGGTGCAGACCCTCGTCGAGGGCGACAGGCTCCAGATCGCCCTCGGTGCGCAGGACCTCTCCCAGCACGACTCCGGGGCCTACACCGGTGAGGTCTCCGGTGCGCAGCTGGCGAAGCTGGGCGTGCGCTACGTCGCCGTCGGCCACAGCGAGCGGCGCCAGTACCACGCCGAGGACGACACCGTGGTGGCCGCCAAGGTCCAGGCGGCGCTGCGGCACGGCCTGGTGCCGATCCTCTGCGTCGGGGAGGCCCTCGACGTGCGCCGCGAGGGCCGGCACGTGGAGCACACCACCGCGCAGGTCCTGGCCGCGCTCGCCGGCCTCGACGGCGCGCAGGTCGCCGCGCTCGTCATCGCCTACGAGCCGGTGTGGGCCATCGGCACCGGCGAGGTCGCCACGCCCGAGGACGCCCAGGAGGTCTGCGCCGCGATCCGCGCCGCGGTCGCCGGGCAGTGGGACGAGGCCACCGCCGCGGCGGTGCGCATCCTGTACGGCGGCTCCGTCAAGCCCGCCAGCATCGCCGGCATCATGCGCCAGGCGGACGTCGACGGCGCCCTCGTCGGCGGCGCCAGCACCGACGCCGGTGACTTCGCCAGCATCGTGCGCTTCCGGGAGCACCCCGCCTGAGACGCACCCCGCGCGCGGTGGGCCCCGTCGGGTCGCNGGGGGGGGGCCCCGGGGGGGGCGGGGGGGGGGGGGGGCCCCCCCCCCCCCCCGCGGGGCCCCGGCCGCATCCCGCGCCCACCGGCCGATGCCCTAGGCTCGGCCGTGACCATGCCCGCGCACCGGCGCGCGGCTCCCGGCGAGACGAAGGACCCGCGTGGACGTACTGCGGATCGTGCTGCAGGTGCTGCTGGCCCTGACGAGCCTGTTCCTGACCATGCTCATCCTCATGCACAAGGGCAAGGGCGGCGGTCTGTCCGACATGTTCGGCGGCGGCATGTCCTCCACCCTCAGCGGGTCGAGCATGGCCGAGCGCAACCTCAACCGCATCACGATCATCATGGGCTGCACCTGGGCGGTCTGCGTGGTCGTCCTCGGCCTCGTGCAGCGCTTCGCGGAGCCCGTCTGAGCGCCTGCGGCGGCCCGCACCCGTCCCGGCGGTGCTGGCCACGACGCCGTGGCGGAGCGCTTACCCTGTTCCCACCGCGGCGACGGCCACCGGAGCCCCGCACGCACCCAGACGCCCCACCCCGCACGACCGACGAGGAGTTACCCGTGGCCAGTGGCAACGCGATCCGTGGCAGCAGGGTCGGCGCAGGGCCCATGGGCGAGGCGGAGCGCGGCGACACCGCCCCCCGCGTCCGGATCTCCTACTGGTGCGCGAACGGGCACGAGACCCGTCCCAGCTTCGCGCAGGAGTCCGGGGTGGAGCCGCCGGAGATGTGGGACTGCCCGCGCTGCGGCTTCCCCGCCGGCACGGACCAGGAGAACCCGCCCGCGCCGCCGCGCAACGAGCCCTACAAGACGCACCTGGCGTACGTGAAGGAGCGGCGCAGCGACGCCGACGGTGAGGCCATCCTCAACGAGGCCCTGGAGGGCCTGCGCGCCCGCGGCCTGATCCGCTGACGCTCCCCACGGGCGGCCGTGCCGCGCGGGGGTAGCGCTCGGCACCGCGCCGCCGGCACGGGCACGCACGCGACCGGGCCCCGGCCGCTCTCCGGAGAGCGGTCGGGGCCCAGTCGCGTGCGGGGGGCGGCTCAGCGCCCGGGCAGCTCCTGCGCGGCGGCCGCGTCGAGCAGCCACAGCGTGCCGCCGGTGCCACCGGCCCCGGCCGCGGGCGTGGCGGAGACGTCCGCGCCGCCGATCCCGGCGGCCACCGCGGCGGCCTTCTCGGCCCCCGCCGCCACCAGCCACACCTGACGGGCCCGGCCGATCGCCGGCAGCGTCAGGGAGATGCGCGCGGGCGGCGGCTTGGGGGAGTCCGGCACCCCCACGACGGTGCGCCCGCTCTCGTGGACGAACTCCTGCCCGGGGAAGAGGGAGGCCACGTGCCCGTCCGGGCCCACCCCTAGCAGCAGCACGTCGAAGGCCGGCACGCCCTCCCCGCCCGCCGCGGCCGCCAGCTCCGCGGCGTACGCGGCCGCGGCCGCGTCGACGTCCCCGCCCGCGGGGCCGTCGGAGGCCGGCGGCGTGTGCACGTTCTCCTCCCGCAGCGGCACGTGCCGCAGCAGCGCCTCGGCGGCCTGGGTGCTGTTGCGCTCGGCGTCCCCGGCGGGCAGGTGCCGCTCGTCGCCCCACCACACGTGCACCCGCGACCAGTCGACCGCGTCCCGGGCGGCGGAGGCGGCCACGGCCGCGAGGGAGCGCACCCCGATCGTGCCGCCGGTGAGGACGACGTGGGCCTCGCCGTGGTCGGCCTGCGCGTCGGCCAGGGCCGTCAGCAGACGCGCCGCCACGGCGTGCGCGAGGACGTCCGCGTCCGGGTGCACGAGCACCCGGGCCGCGGCCGGACCCGCGGAGTGCCGTCCGCTCACGCGGAGGCCGCCCTGCGCCGCGAGCGGGCCGGCTTGGCAGCCTCGGCGGCGGTGCCCGTCGCCGCCTCCTCCGCGGGCGCACCGGTCACGGGCCCCTTGGTGGCGCCCCGCTTGGGCCGCTCGGCGGTGCGGGTGGTGCCCGAGGAGGGGGCGGCCGCGGCGCCCGCGCCCTCCTCCCCGCCCGCGTCACCGGCGCCGGAGGGGTCCGTGGCGCGCTGCGTGGGCTCGGCGGGGCTGGCCGACTTCATCGCCCGCGACACCCGCGCCGCGGCCTTCTCCGCCACCGCCTGCTTGCGGGCGACCTCGGCGACCTGACCGTCGGCGGTGCTGGCCTTGGTGGGCGCCTTGCCGGCCTGCACCTTCGGCAGGCCCTGCACCAGCACCTCGCCGTACACCTCGTCGGGGTCCAGGCGGCGCAACTCCTCCGTCAGGCAGTCCTTGACGGGGCGGCGGGCCAGCGCGATGCGCCGGTCCGGCTGCCCGGGCTGGGTCAGGGTCGCGACGCTGGCGTCGGGCCGCACCAGCAGCACGGGGCCGGACTTGCGCTCCAGCCGCACGCTCTGCACACCGCCGCCGCGCTTGGTCCGCACCCGCGCCACCGGCACCTTCAGCCGGTACGCCAGCCACGCGGCGAGCAGCTCGGTGCTGGGGGAGTCCGGTGCGCCGGCGACGGTGGCGCCGGTGACCGCCTCGTACGGCGGCTGGTCCAGCGCCGCGGCCAGCAGGGCCCGCCAGTTCGTCAGGCGGGTCCAGGCGAAGTCCGTGTCCCCGGCCGCGTACGTCGCGCGGCGCTGCTCCAGGGCCTTGGCCGGGTTGGAGGCGTCCGCGGAGTCCGTGATGCGGCGCTGCGCGATGCGCCCGATGGGGTCGCCCGCCAGGTCCGCGGGGGCCGAGCCCACCCACCACGCCACGATCGGCGCGTCGGGCAGCAGCAGCGACATGACGGTCGTCTCGCCGTGCTCCACCAGCGGCCCGTACAGGCGCAGCACCACGACCTCGCTGGCTCCGGCGTCACCGCCCACGCGGATCTGCGCGTCCAGGCGCGCGATGCCGCGCTTGTTGCCGCGGGCCAGGACCAGCACGCGGCACGGGTGCTCGCGGCTGGCCTCGTTCGCGGCGCTGATGGCCTCCTCCGCGTGCGCGTCGTCGGTGACGACGACGAGCGTGAGGACGCGCCCGAGGGCCACGGCCCCGCCGGAGTCGCGGATGTCCACCAGCGCCTTGTTGATCGCGCTGGTCGACGTGCTGGGCAGGTCGATGATCATCGGGTTCGCTCCAGGCTCGACGAGGTGCTGGCTGCGGGTGCGCCGGCGCGGCGCGGCCCCGGCCTCACGGCCGCCGCCAGGCGCGGCCCGTGCGCCCGAGCATCGCGTCGGCCGACCTGGGCCCCCACGACCCCGACGCGTACGTGTCGGGCTTGCCGTTCTTCGCCCAGAACGCGGTGATGGGGTCCAGGATCTTCCAGGACAGCTCCACCTCCTCGTGGCGGGGGAACAGCGGCGGGTCGCCCAGCAGCACGTCGAGGATGAGCCGCTCGTACGCCTCGGGGCTGGACTCGGTGAAGGCGTGGCCGTACCCGAAGTCCATCGTGACGTCGCGCACCTCCATCGCCGTGCCCGGCACCTTGGAGCCGAAGCGCAGGGTGACGCCCTCGTCGGGCTGCACGCGGATGACCAGGGCGTTCTGCCCCAGCTCCTCCGTGGCGGTCCGCTCGAACGGCAGGTGCGGGGCCTTGCGGAACACCACGGCGATCTCGGTGACGCGCCGGCCCAGGCGCTTGCCGGCGCGCAGGTAGAACGGCACCCCGGCCCAGCGGCGGGTGTCGACCTCCAGCTCGATCGCGGCGTACGTCTCCGTGGTGGAGCTGGCGGGGATGCCGTCCTCGTCGAGGTAGCCCTTGACGAGCTCGGAGCCCTGCCAGCCGGCGGCGTACTGCCCGCGGGCGGTGGACTTCGACAGGTCCGCGGGCAGGCGCACCGCGGAGAGGACCTTGGCCTTCTCCGCCCGCAGGTCGGCCGCGTCGAAGGAGACGGGCTCCTCCATCGCGGTCAGCGCCAGCAGCTGCAGCAGGTGGTTCTGGATGACGTCGCGGGCCGCGCCGATGCCGTCGTAGTACCCGGCGCGCCCCCCGATGCCGATGTCCTCGGCCATCGTGATCTGCACGTGGTCCACGTGCTTGGAGTTCCACAGCGGCTCGAACATCTCGTTGGCGAACCGCAGCGCCAGGAGGTTCTGGACGGTCTCCTTGCCGAGGTAGTGGTCGATGCGGAACACCGAGTCGGCGGGGAAGACCTGCTCCACGACCTCGTTGAGCTCGCGGGCGGAGGTCAGGTCGTGACCGAACGGCTTCTCGATGACCACGCGCCGCCAGGAGTCCCCGTCCTGCGCGGACAGGCCCGAGCGGGCCAGCTGCTTGGCCACGACGGGGAAGAACTTCGGCGGGATCGAGAGGTAGAACGCGTGGTTGCCGCCGGTGCCGCGCACCCGGTCCAGGTCCGCGACGGTCTGGGCGAGCTTGTCGAACGCGGCGTCGTCGTCGAAGTCGCCCGGCACGAACCGGAAGCCCTCGGCGAGCTGGGCCCAGACCGACTCCCGGAACGGGGTGCGGGCGTGGGCGCGGACCGCGTCGTAGACGACCTTGCCGAAGTCCTGGTCCGCCCAGTCGCGCCGGGCGAAGCCGGTCAGCGCGAAACCGGGCGGCAGCAGGCCGCGGTTGGCCAGGTCGTAGATGGCCGGCATGAGCTTCTTGCGGGCCAGGTCGCCCGTCACGCCGAACAGCACCAGCCCGCAGGGGCCGGCGATGCGCGGCAGGCGCTTGTCGCGGGGGTCGCGCAGCGGGTTCTCCGCGCTGCGCACCCGCACCGGGCTCACGCCTGCCCGCCCGAGACGGCCGCCAGCAGCTGCGCGGTGCCCGCCCCGCGGTCGCCCAGGTGCAGGCGCAGCACCGGGCGGCCGTGCTCGGCGAGCACGGAGGCGTCCCCGGCGGCCTGGGCGGCGATGAGCTCGCCGAAGCTGAACGGGATGCCGGGGATGGGCACCTCCTCCACGGGGGAGGCGGTGACCTGCAGGTACACCCCGGTGGCCGGGCCGCCCTTGTGGTACTGCCCGGTGGAGTGCAGGAACCGCGGGCCCCAGCCGAAGGTCACGGGACGGCCGGTGCGCCGCGCGAGGGCCTCGCGCAGCTCCGCCAGGGCGGTGTCGGCCTCGCGGTCCAGGTACGCCATGACGGCGACGTACCCGCGCTCGGGGTCCAGCTCGTCCAGCAGGGCCTCGAGGGCGGCGCCGAGGGTGGCGGTGCCCTCCGGGAGCAGGCCCGCGGAGGCGCGCACCTCCACGGAGCCGTCGGTGAAGTCCGCCGCGGTGCTCTCCCCGCGCTCGTCCAGCAGGGCGCGGGTGGCGGTCTTGGCGCTCTCCACGTCGGGCTGGTCGAAGGGGTTGATGCCCAGCAGGCGCCCGGCCACGGCCGTGGCGTACTCCCACAGCAGCAGCTGCGCGCCCAGCGGCCCGGCGACGCGGACCTCCGCGGGGCCGGACCCGGCGGGGGCGTCGGTGCCGAGGGCGTCGTCGGCCACGAGCCGCACGAGGGTGGCGTCGGCGGGAGGGGAGGAGGCCTCCGGCGCGGCGGGGGAGCCCACCACGACGGGCAGCAGGCCGGTGCCCTCCTTGCCGGTGGACTCGGCGACGAGCTGCTCGGCCCAGTCGCCGAAACCGACCAGCGGGGTGCCGTCCTCGACGATGACGACCTTGTCGCGCGCCGGGGGGTCCTGCCGGCCGTCGCCGCGGCCGGTGGCGCCGCCCGCGATCGCCGCGCCGAGCACGAGGGCGGGGTTGCCCTCGTCGTCGGCGGCGAGCATCTCCGCGGCCTCCTCGGCCTCGTCGAGCAGCGCGGCGACGTCGACGCCCGCCAGCCCGCAGGGGACCAGCCCGAACGCCGTCAGGGCCGAGTAGCGGCCCCCGACGTGCGGGTCGGCGGAGAACACGGCGCGGTAGCCGGCCTCCTTCGAGGCCTTCTCCAGCGGGGAGCCGGGGTCGGTGACGACGACGATGCGGCGGGCCGCGTCGATGCCGGCCCGGGTGAAGGCCTCGGCGAAGGCGCGGCGCTGGCTGTCGGTCTCCACGGTGGAGCCCGACTTGGAGGAGACCACGACGACCGTGCGGTCGAGGCGGTCCGTCAGCGCCCGGCGCACCTGGCCGGGGTCGGTGCCGTCCAGGACGGTCAGCTCCACCCCGGCGGTGCGGGTGATGACCTCCGGCGCCAGGGAGGAGCCGCCCATGCCGCACAGCACGACGCGGTCCACGCCCTCGGCGCGCAGGTCCTCGCGCAGCTCCGCGATCTGCTCCACCAGGGGCCGGGAGGTGGTGGGCAGCGACACCCACGCCAGGCGCACCGCGGACTCCTCGCGGGCCGCCTCCCCCCACAGCCCCGCGTCCTGCCCGGCGATGCGGGAGGCGACGGAGTCGGCCACGAGGGCGGGCACGGCGGCGGCGACGGCGTCGGCCGCCGCCCCGCTCGCGCGGACCTCGACCGCGGTCACTTCTCGGTGCCCTGGACGGCGCGGGCGTTGTCCAGCTCGTTCGTGACGGTCTGGAGCAGCTCGCCCCAGCTGGCCTCGAACTTGCTCAGGCCCTCGGTCTCCAGCAGCTCCACGACCTCCTCGTAGGAGACGCCGAGGCGCTCGAGGTCGTCGAGGACGCCGCGGGCCTCGTCGTAGCGGCCGCGCACGGTGTCACCGCTGACCTCGCCGTGGTCGGCGGTGGCCTCCAGCGTCTTGCCGGGCATGGTGTTCACGGTGCCGGGGGCGACGAGCTCGGTGACGTAGAGGGTGTCGGGGAGCTTGGGGTCCTTCACACCGGTGGAGGCCCACAGCGGCCGCTGCGGCTTGGCGCCGGCCTCGGCGAGCACCTCCCAGCGCGGGGTGGAGAAGACCTCCTCGTACGCCTGGTAGGCGAGGCGGGCGTTGGCGATGCCGGCCTTGCTGCGCAGCGCGGTGGCCTCCTCGGTGCCGACCGCGTCCAGGCGCTTGTCGATCTCGCTGTCCACGCGGGAGACGAAGAACGAGGCGACCGAGGCGATGTCGGAGATGTCCAGGCCCTTCTCGCGGGCCTGCTCCAGACCGGTGAGGAAGGCGTTCATGACGGCGCGGTAGCGGTCCAGGCTGAAGATCAGCGTGACGTTGACGCTGATGCCCTCGGAGAGGACCTGGGAGATGGCGGGCAGGCCCTCCACCGTCGCGGGAATCTTGATGTAGAGGTTGGGGCGGTCCACCGCGGCCCACAGGGCGCGGGCGGAGGCGATGGTGCCCTCGGTGTCGCGGGCCAGGCGCGGGTCGACCTCCAGGGAGACCCGGCCGTCGAGGCGCTGGCTGGACTCGTAGACCGGCGTCAGCAGGTCGCAGGCGCGGCGGACGTCCTCGGTGGTGATCTCGAAGACGGCGTCGTCGAGCTCGGCACCGGCCGCGGCGAGCTCGCGGACCTGCTCGGCGTAGGCGTCGCCCTTGGACAGGGCCGAGGCGAAGATCGTGGGGTTGGTGGTGATGCCGACGACACCGCGGTCCACGAGCCGGGTGAGCTCGCCGGAGCCGATCAGCTCGCGGGAGAGGTCGTCGAGCCACACGGACACCCCGTGCTGCGCCAGCTGGGCAAGTGCGTTGCTCATGGTGTTCCTTCCAGTGCTTCGGCGCTCGCAGTCACAGGCGCCGCGTCGGTGCGCCCGCTCGGGCGCCGGTGGGACTGGCGGTG
>NZ_BAAIHU010000001.1:0-424340 GCF_054590795.1 Kineococcus anabasis | reverse complement strand
CCCCCGCACGGGTCAGGGCAGGTTCGCGAGGCACTCCTTGGCGGCCGAGGCCACCGCCTCGCCGGTGATGCCGAACTCCCGGTAGATGGCCTGGTAGTCGCCGGAGGCACCGAAGTGCTCCAGGCTCACGCAGCGGCCGGCGTCGCCGACGACGTCGTGCCAGCCCTGGGAGACGGCCGCCTCCACCGACACCCGGGCCTTGACGCCCGGCAGCAGGACGGTGTCGCGGTAGGACTGCGGCTGCTCGAAGAACCACTCGCGGCACGGCATCGACACCACGCGGGTGGGGATGCCCTCGGCCTCGAGCTGCTCGCGGGCCTGCAGCGCCTGCTGCACCTCCGAGCCCGTGCCGACCAGGATGACCTGCGGGGTGGCCGCGGAGGACTCCACGAGCACGTAGGCGCCCTTGGCGACGCCCTCCACCGCGCCGACGCCCTCGGCGGAGCGGTCGATGACGGGCAGGTTCTGCCGGGACAGCGCCAGGCCCGCGGGACGGTCGGTGTTCTCCAGGATGGTCTTCCACGCCCACGCGGTCTCGTTGGCGTCGGCGGGGCGCACCACGTCCAGGCCGGGGATGGCCCGCAGGGAGGCCAGGTGCTCGATCGGCTGGTGGGTCGGGCCGTCCTCGCCCAGGCCGATGGAGTCGTGGGTCCACACGTACGTCACGGGCAGCTTCATGATCGCCGCCAGGCGCACCGAGGGGCGCATGTAGTCGCTGAAGACGAGGAAGGTGCCGCCGTAGGGGCGGGTCCCCCCGTGCAGCGCGATGCCGTTGAGGATCGCGCCCATCGCGTGCTCGCGGATGCCGAAGTGCAGGGTGCGCCCGTACGGGCTGGCCTCCCAGTGCTTCGTCCCGCGGCTCTGGGGCAGGAACGACGGCTCGCCCTTGATGGTGGTGAGGTTCGACTCGGCCAGGTCGGCCGAGCCGCCCCACAGCTCCGGCAGGCCCGGGGCGAGCGCGTTGAGGGTGTCACCGGAGGCCTTGCGGGTGGCGATGGAGGCGCCGGCCTCGAAGACGGGCAGCGCCTCGGCCCAGCCGTCGGGCAGGGAGCGGGTGCGCATCCGGTCCCACAGCGCGGCGCGCTCACCGGCGCCGGCCCGCCAGCGCTGGAACGAGGTCTCCCACTCCGCGTGCAGCGCCTTGCCGCGCTCGCGGGCCGCGCGGGTGTGCTCCAGCACGTCGGCGTCCACCTGGAAGGTCTGCTCCGGGTCGAACCCGAGGACCTCCTTGGTGGCCTTCACCTCGGCGTCGCCGAGGGCGGAGCCGTGGGACTTGCCGGTGTTCTGCAGGTTCGGCGCCGGGTAGGCGATGATCGTGCGCAGCACGACGATCGAGGGCCTGCCGGTCTCCGCCTTCGCCGCCTGCAGCGCCGCGTACAGGCCCTCGACGTCCTCGGTGTAGGGGCCCTCGCCGCCGTTGCTCCAGTCGATGGTCTGCACGTGCCAGCCGTACGCCTCGTACCGCTTGCCGGTGTCCTCGGCCAGGGAGATGGCCGTGTCGTCCTCGATGGAGATGTGGTTCGCGTCGTAGATGACGACGAGGTTGCCCAGCTCCTGCACGCCGGCGATGGCGGAGGCCTCGGCGGCCACGCCCTCCTGGATGTCGCCGTCGGAGGCCAGCACCCAGATGGTGTGGTCGAACGGGCTGGTGCCGGGGGCCGACTCCGGGTCGAACAGGCCGCGCTCGCGGCGGGCGGCCATCGCCATGCCCACCGCGGAGGAGATGCCCTGCCCGAGCGGGCCGGTGGTCATCTCCACGCCGGCGGTGTGACCGTGCTCGGGGTGCCCGGGCGTCTTGGAGCCGAGCTTGCGCAGGGCCTTGAGGTCCTCGACCTCCAGGCCGTACCCGGCCAGGTACAGCTGGATGTACAGCGTGAGGCTGGAGTGCCCGCACGACAGGATGAAACGGTCCCGGCCGGCCCAGTCCGGGTCGGTGGGGTCGTGGCGCATGAGGCGCTGGAAGAGCAGCTGCGCGACGGGCGCCAGGCTCATCGCAGTCCCGGGGTGGCCGTTGCCTGCCCGCTGCACCGCGTCCATCGCCAGGACGCGGACGGTGTCCGTCGCGCGGCGGTCCAGGTCGCTCCACTCGAGGGTCTGCTCGCTCACGTGTCTCCTCCTCGTGCGGACCGCGCGGGCCGGGTGCGCACGTGCGCCCCGCGGCCGGTGGTCCGCTGTCCGTCCGTTCTCGTCCGCCGGTCCGTCGGAGTCGGCGGTCCACCACCTCGCACGAGCGCCCCGTCTGTCCAGGCGTGCCGCGGGGCGGCCGCGCGGGTCGTACCGCGGCCGCCCGGTGCTCCCTTGCCCGTGGCGAAGATCACTACAGGTGTCGACCCTACCGGCCTCCGTGTCCGCGTGGAACTCGGCCCCGCCGGGACCCGGTGTGGTACCGCACCAGTGTTTCCGCGGTGTCTCGTGCCCGTTTCCCGGGATGTCACGCAGGTCACGGCCCGCGGCCGGCGCCGTGCGCGCCCCGCGACCGACGCCGCGGGGGCCGCGCGGCGTACGATCGGAGGCGTCCGCCTGCCCCCGGTCCCCGAGGACACTGTGACCGTCGTCGACCCGCGTCCCTCCGACGCACCCGCCCTGCGCTCTCCCGGCGCACTCGGGCTCCTCCGTCGGCTCCGCTGGGTCCGCACGGCCAGGGCCTACGTCGCCCTGACGAAACCCCGCATCATCGAGCTGCTCCTCATCACCACCGTCCCGGTGATGTTCTTCGCCGCGGGCGGGCTGCCGCCGCTGCGCACGGTGCTGGCCACGTTCGTCGGCGGCGCGCTCGCCGCCGGCAGCGCCAACGCCCTGAACTGCTACTTCGACCGCGACATCGACCGGTTGATGCACCGCACCGAGCGCCGCCCGCTGGTCACCGGGGAGCTGACCCCGCGGCAGGCCCTGGTGTTCGCGCTGGTGCTGGGCGTGGCGTCGGTGGTGCTGTTCTGGACGGTCGTGAACCCGCTCTCGGCGGTGCTGGCGCTCTCCGCGATCCTGCTCTACGTCGTGGGGTACACGCTGCTGCTGAAGCGGCGCACGTCGCAGAACATCGTGTGGGGCGGTGTCGCGGGCTGCATGCAGGTCCTCATCGGCTGGACGGCCGTCACCGGCAGCCTGTCGTGGGCGCCGCTCGTGCTGTTCGGGGTCATCTTCCTGTGGACCCCGCCGCACTACTGGCCCCTGTCGATGCGCTACCAGGACGAGTACGCCAACGCCGGGGTACCGATGCTGCCGGTGGTGGCGCGGCCGGTGACGGTGGCCCGGCAGGTCGTGGCGTACGCGTGGGCGATGGTGGCCTGCTCGCTGCTGCTGGTGCCGGTGGGCGGTGCGGGCTGGGTGTACGCCTCGGCGGCGGTGCTGCTCGGCGCGGGTTTCCTCGCCCAGTCCCACGGGCTGCTGCGCAGGGCGCGGCGTTTCGAGTCCGCCCACGCGGAGGGCAGCACGAGCACCGCGCAGCAGCTGCGCGAGCTGCGGCCGATGCGGGTCTTCCACGGCTCCATCTCGTACCTGACGCTGCTCTCGGTCGCCGTGCTCGTCGACCCCCTGGTGCGCCTGCCGATCTGAGACCCCCCGCACGCACCGCGGCCCGCCTCCCCACGTCGGGAGGCGGGCCGCGGTGCGTGCGGGCTCAGGCCGCGGGGAGGGCNCGGGGGGGGGGGGGGGGGGGTGCGTCGTGGCCACGAGCAGGCGGGTCAGCGCCACCACCAGCAGGCAGGCACCGGCCATGTGCAGCGCCACGAGGACCTCCGGCAGCCCGGTGAAGTACTGGGTGTAGCCCAGCGCGCCCTGCGCGAGCGTGACCGCCAGGAGCTCCCCGGCGCGGCGGCGGGCGAGCGGGGCTCCCGGCACCAGGCGCAGCGCCACCACGCAGCCGACGACCAGCCCGGCGAACACCATGACGGCGTCGGCGTGCAGCCAGCTGAGGGTCCGCGGGTCCGCCGCCAGCCGCGCGGGGGTGTCCGCGTCACCGGAGTGCGGCCCCGCGCCGGTGACCGCGGTGCCCAGGGTGAGGACCACGGCGGCGACGGCGGCCGTGCCCCACACCAGGGTGCGCACGGCTCCCGGCACCGCCGCCGTGCGCGGCCCGGCCGGCTGCCCGCCGCGCACCCACAGCACGGTGGCCACGGCGATGAGCACCGCGGAGAGCAGGAAGTGCGCCATGACGGTCACGGGGTGCAGCCCGGTCAGGACGGTGACGCCGCCGAGGACGGCCTGCAGGACGATGCCGATCACGACCGGCACGGCCCACGGCAGCAGGTCCGGGCGCCGCTCGCGCCACACCGCCACCACCGCCGCGAGGGCCACCAGGCCCACCAGCCCGGTGAGGGTGCGGTTGCCGAACTCGATGTACTTGTGGAAACCCTCGGCCTGCTCCACGACCGGCACGTAGGACCCGGCGACGCACTCCGGCCACGTCGGGCAGCCCAGGCCGGAGCCGGTCAGGCGCACGACCCCGCCGGTGACGACGATGAGGCACTCCACCAGGACGTTGAGCAGCAGGATCCGCGACGTCCAGCGCCCCACGGGGCGCAGCGAGGGCGGCCCGTCGGCGGTGCGCAGCGTCAGGGGCCGGGGGGTGGTCGTGCTCACCCCCCGATCGTAGGCGCGCACCGCCGGGCACCCGGGTGCGGCGGGCGTGCGCTGCGTCACCCCCGGCCGGGGGGACTCCTCACTCCCAGCGGAAGAGCCGTGCGGCGGCCCAGGCGGACACGCCCGCCCACGCGGCGAGCACGAGCAGCGGCACCACCCGCAGCTCCCCGGAACCCAGCGCGCCGCGCAGCGCCTCGCCCAGCGCACCGGAGGGCAGCAGCGGGGCCAGCACGGCCAGCGGGCCCGGCAGCGCCTGCGGCGGGACCACCAGCCCGCCACCGGCCAGCAGCAGGAACCACACGAGGTTGGCCGCCGCCAGGGTCGCCTCGGCCCGCACCGTCCCGGCCAGCAGCAGCCCCAGGGCGGTGAACGCCGCCACCCCCAGCAGCACCGCGGGCACCGCGGCCAGCACCCCGCCCGCCCGCGGCTCCCAGCCCAGCAGCAGCCCGACCGCGGCCAGCACCACGACCTGCACCGCCACCAGCGCCAGCACCGCCAGGCACTTGCCGCCGACCAGGCCGCCGCGCCCCAGCGGGGTGGTGGCCAGCAGGCGCAGCACGCCGTTGCGCCGGTCGAAACCCGTCGCGATGGCCTGCCCGGTGAACGCGGTGGAGACCACCGCCAGGGCGAGCACCCCCGCCACGGCCAGGGACACCCGGTCCCCGGGGCCGAGGTCGACGACGCGGGTGCGCACGGCGGCCACGAGCAGGACCACCGGGATGACGAGGGTCAGCAGCAGCTGCTCGCCGTTGCGCAGCGCGGTGCGCGTCTCCAGCCCGGCCTGGCGCAGCACGCGGCGCCACCACGGGGCCGCACCGCCGCGGGGGCGCAGGTCCAGCCGCGCGGCGGGCCCGGCGGCGCTCACCGCAGGCTCCGGCCGGTCAGGTCGAGGAAGACGTCCTCCAGGGTGCGCCGCCCGGCGCCCAGGCCCTCCGGCAGCACGTCGTGCGAGGCGCACCACGCCGCGACGGTGGCGGCCACCTGCGGGCCGGCCGCCACGCCGGTCACGAGGTAGCGCCCCGGGGCGGCCTCGGCCACGCAGGTGCCCGGGGGCAGCGCGCCCTGCAGGGCGCGCACCGGCAGCCCGGGCGGGGCGGCGAAGCTGAGGGAGGACTCGGTGCGGGTCAGCTCGGCGGGGGAGCCGGCCGCCACGACCCGGCCCCCGTCCACGACGACGACGTGGTCGGCCAGGCGCTCGGCCTCCTCCATCAGGTGGGTGCTCAGCACCACGCACGTCCCCGCCCCGCGCGCGGCGGCCACGAGGTCCCACACCGCCAGGCGCGCCTGCGGGTCCAGGCCCGCGCTGGGCTCGTCGAGGAAGAGGACCTCCGGCCGGCCGACGAGGGCGCAGGCCACGGCGAGGCGCTGGCGCTGGCCGCCGGAGAGGCGACGCACCCGGGTGCGGGCGAAGGCGCCCAGGCCCAGCGCGTCGGCGAGGTCGCCCACGGGCACGGGGTCGGAGTGCAGCCCCGCCACGTGCCGCAGCACCTCCAGGGCGCCGGCGCCGGTGGGCAGCCCCCCGTCCTGCAGCATGACGCCGACGCGGGGGCGCAGCGCGGCGCCGTCGCGGGCGGGGTCCAGGCCCAGCACGCGCACGGTTCCCCCGTCGGGGCGGCGCAGGCCCTCGCAGCAGGCGATGGTCGTGGTCTTGCCGGCCCCGTTGGGCCCCAGGACGGCGGTGACCGCGCCGGCGGCGGCGGCGAACGTCAGCCCGTCGACGACGGCGCGGCCTCCGTAGCGCTTGAGGAGGCCGCTGACGGCGACGGGGGCGTCCGCGGGGAGGGAGGAGGGGGCACGGGGCGCATCCGTCCCGACGCCGACCGCCTCGCCCGTCCCCACCGGCCCGAGTCTAGGCGCCAGCGGCGCCACGGCTCGCGGGCGCCCGCCCGGCGCCGGTGTGACGGAGGCGACCCCGGGGTGGGTCGGGATTCACCGGGCAATTAGGTAACATGGGCGTTGTGGAAATCGCGGGTGTCCCCTCGGGTGGTGTGTCGGCGGCTGCGCCGGCGACCGCCGAGCTGCGCACCCGGGCGCGCGTGCGCGCCGCCGTCGCCGAGCTCGGGCCCGTGCCCGTCGCCCGCCTCGCCCCCGCTCTGGGCCTGACCGCCGCCGCGGTCCGCCGCCACCTCGACGCCATGGAGGCCGACGGCGTCGTCGAGGCGCGCGGGCCCTCCGCCCGCCCCCGCGGCCGCGGCCGCCCGGCCCGCGAGTACGTCGTCTCCTCCTCCGGTCACGACGAGCTGCCCGCCGGGTACGACGAGATGGCCCTCTCCGCGCTGCTGTTCCTCCAGGAGACCGCCGGGACCGACGCCGTCGAGCGCTTCGCGGAGACGCGCGCCGCGGCGCTGGAGGCCCGCCTCGCGCGTGCCGTGACCGCCGCCGACGACGTGCCCGGCCGGGTGCAGGCCCTGGCGGCGGCGCTGGCCGCCGAGGGCTACGCTGCCACCGCCCGGCCGGTGGGTCCCGGAACAGCGGCGGAGGGGACGCAGTTGTGCCAGGGGCACTGCCCCGTGCAGCGCGTGGCCGAACGCTTCCCGCAGCTGTGCGAGGCGGAGGCCAGGGCCTTCGAGCGGGTGCTCGGCACCCGCGTGCAGCGCCTGGCCACCCTCGCCCACGGCGACCACGTGTGCACCGCGCACGTGCCCTCCGAGCGGCGCGCGGCACCGCGCGCCACCACCCCGCAGACTCCCCGGGCGACGTCCGGGCAGAGCCGTCCGATGACGGAAGGAACCGGAGAATGACCACCACGACCCCTCCCGAGCTCGAGGACCTGGGGCGCTACGCCTACGGCTGGTCCGACAGCGACACCGCCGGCTCCACCGCCCGCCGCGGGCTCTCCGAGGACGTCGTGCGCGACATCTCGGCCAAGAAGAACGAGCCGGAGTGGATGCTGAAGACCCGGCTGAAGGGCCTGCGCCTCTTCGAGCGCAAGCCCATGCCGGACTGGGGGTCGGACCTGTCCGACATCCACTTCGACAACATCAAGTACTTCGTGCGCTCCACGGAGAAGCAGGCCACCTCCTGGGACGAGCTGCCCGAGGACATCCGCAACACCTACGACCGCCTGGGCATCCCCGAGGCGGAGAAGCAGCGCCTCATCGCCGGGGTGGCCGCGCAGTACGAGTCCGAGGTCGTCTACCACCAGATCCGCGAGGACCTGGAGGAGAAGGGCGTCATCTTCGTCGACACCGACACCGGCCTGCGCGAGCACGAGGAGCTCTTCCGGGAGTACTTCGGCACCGTCATCCCCACCGGTGACAACAAGTTCGCGGCGCTCAACACGGCCGTCTGGTCCGGCGGGTCGTTCATCTACGTGCCCAAGGGCGTGCAGGTCGACATCCCCCTGCAGGCGTACTTCCGCATCAACACCGAGAACATGGGCCAGTTCGAGCGGACGCTGATCATCGCCGACGAGGGCTCCTACGTGCACTACGTCGAGGGCTGCACCGCGCCGATCTACCAGTCCGACTCGCTGCACTCCGCGGTCGTCGAGATCGTCGTCAAGAAGAACGCCCGCGTGCGGTACACGACCATCCAGAACTGGTCGAACAACGTGTACAACCTCGTCACCAAGCGGGCCACCGCCGCCGAGGGCGCCACCATGGAGTGGATCGACGGCAACATCGGCTCCAAGGTGACGATGAAGTACCCGGCGGTCTACCTCATGGGCGAGCACGCCAAGGGCGAGACGCTGTCCATCGCGATGGCCGGCGAGGGCCAGCACCAGGACGCCGGCGCCAAGATGGTGCACGCCGCCCCGTACACCTCCTCCGCCATCGTGTCCAAGTCCATCGCCCGCGGCGGTGGCCGCACGTCCTACCGGGGCCTCATCCAGGTCCAGGAGGGCGCGCACCACTCCCGCTCCACGGTGCGCTGCGACGCGCTGCTGGTGGACACCATCAGCCGCTCGGACACCTACCCCTACGTCGACGTGCGCGAGGACGACGTCGTCATGGGGCACGAGGCCACCGTCTCCAAGGTCAGCGACGACCAGCTCTTCTACCTGATGAGCCGGGGCATGGCCGAGGACGAGGCCATGGCGATGATCGTGCGCGGGTTCATCGAGCCCGTCGCGCGGGAGCTGCCCATGGAGTACGCGCTGGAGCTGAACCGCCTGATCGAGCTGCAGATGGAAGGGGCCGTCGGCTGATGACCGTGGTCGAGGAGAACCAGGTCGGCGACACCGGCCCGGTCGCGGACAAGCCCGGCGCCACCTCCCGCGCCCACAGCCACGGCGTGGGGACCATCCCGGACGCCAGCCGCGCGGCCCGGCGGACCTCGTTCGACGTCGCCGACTTCGCCGTGCCCTCGGGCCGGGAGGAGGAGTGGCGCTTCAGCCCCGTGGCGCGGTTGCAGGCGCTGTTCGCCGAGGGCCCCGCGGCGCCCGCCGCCGTGGAGGTCTCCGCCCCCGCGGGCGTGGAGCACCGCACCGGCACCCGCGAGGAGGTCGGCGCGGGCACCGCGTTCCTGCCCGGCGACCGCGTCGCCGCGGCGGCGTGGAACGCCACGGGCGAGGCGCACCTGGTCCGCATCCCCGCCGACACCGAGCTGGACGAGCCGGTCCTGGTCACCGTCCGCGGCACCGACGGCGACGTCACCTCCGGCCACCTGGTCGTCGACGCCGGCCGGCACAGCCGCGCCACGGTGGTCCTGGACCACCTCGGCACCGGCAGCCACCGCGGCGGCGTGGAGGTGCGCGCCGGGGACGGCGCGCAGCTGACCGTCGTGACGCTGCAGGAGTGGGAGCCCGGTGCCGTGCACGTCGGCCAGCACGACGTCGTCGCCGGGCGCGACGCCACCGTCAAGCACTTCGCCGTCAGCCTCGGCGGGGACGTCGTGCGGCTGTCCACCAACGTGCGGTACACCGCCCCCGGCGGCGACGTGCAGTGCCTCGGCGTGTACTTCTCCGACGCCGGCCAGCACCTGGAGCACCGCCTGTTCGTGGACCACGAGGCCACGAACTGCAAGAGCTACGTGGAGTACAAGGGCGCCCTGCAGGGGGAGACCGCCCGCTCGGTGTGGATCGGCGACGTGCTCATCCGCGCCTCCGCCGAGGCCACCGAGACGTACGAGCTGAACCGCAACCTCGTCCTCACCGACGGCGCGCGCGCGGACTCCGTGCCGAACCTGGAGATCGAGACCGGCGAGATCGTCGGCGCCGGCCACGCCAGCGCCACGGGCCGCTTCGACGACGAGCAGCTGTTCTACCTGCAGGCGCGCGGCATCCCCGAGCCCGAGGCGCGCCGCCTCGTGGTGCGCGGGTTCTTCGCCGACGTCCTGCAGCGCATCGGCGTGCCGGCGGTGCAGGAGCGCTTGCTGGCCACGATCGAGGCGGAACTGTCGACCACCATGCCCGCCACCGGGGACACCCCCGGTCGCGCGGGCGGCACCGCACCGAGCAACGCCGAGAAGGCGGAGGAGAACTGATGGCCACCCTGGAGATCCGCGACCTGCACGTCAGCGTGGAGGCCGACGGCGGCAGCAAGGAGATCCTGCGCGGGGTCGACCTGACGATCCGCTCCGGCGAGACGCACGCGATCATGGGCCCCAACGGCTCCGGCAAGTCCACCCTGGCGTACTCCATCGCCGGGCACCCCAAGTACACCGTCACCGGCGGCTCGGTGACGCTGGACGGGCAGGACGTGCTGGAGATGAGCGTGGACGAGCGCGCCCGCGCCGGGCTGTTCCTCGCCATGCAGTACCCCGTCGAGGTGCCGGGCGTGACGGTGTCGAACTTCCTGCGCACCGCCAAGACCGCCATCGACGGCGAGGCGCCGAAGCTGCGCACCTGGGTGAAGGAGGTCCGCGAGGCGATGGAGGGCCTGCGGATGGACCCCACCTTCGCCGAGCGCAACGTCAACGAGGGTTTCTCCGGCGGTGAGAAGAAGCGCCACGAGATCCTGCAGATGGAGCTCCTCAAGCCGAAGTTCGCGATCCTCGACGAGACCGACTCCGGCCTGGACGTCGACGCCCTGAAGGTCGTCTCCGAGGGCGTCAACAAGGTGCGGCAGGGCAGCGAGGTCGGCGTGCTGCTTATCACGCACTACACGCGCATCCTGCGCTACATCACGCCGGACTTCGTGCACGTCTTCGTCGACGGCAGGATCGCCGAGCAGGGCGGCCCGGAGCTGGCCGATTCCCTGGAGGAGTCCGGTTACGACCGGTTCCTCGCGGCCCGGGCCTGACGGCCCCCAGCGACGGCGTCCGGGAGGACACATGAGCCAGGACACGAGCACAGAGGTTCCCTCGGCCGCCGGCGCGGCGGCCGAGGGCGGCACCCCCGCCGCGGCGGGGGAGGGGGCCGCCGCCTCGGCGGCCGCGTCGCCCACCCCGGCGTCCGCGTCGCCCACCCCGGCGTCCGCGTCGCCCACCCCGGCGTCCGCGTCGCCCACCCCGGCGACGCTGGAGGAGGTCGAGGAGGCGCTGCGCGACGTCGTCGACCCCGAGCTGGGCATCAACGTCGTCGACCTCGGCCTGATCTACGGCCTCGCGGTCTCCGACGACAACCTCGCCACGATCGACATGACGCTGACCAGCGCGGCCTGCCCGCTGACGGACGTCATCGAGGAGCAGACGGCGCAGGCGCTGGAGGACGTCGTGGCCGGCCACCGCATCAACTGGGTGTGGATGCCGCCGTGGGGACCGGAGAAGATCACCGATGACGGGCGCGACCAGCTGCGCGCCCTGGGGTTCAACGTCTGAGTCGTCCTCCTCCGCGCGGGGTGCGCCGGTTGCCCACCTGCTCCCCAGGTGCGACGGTGGGTCGGCACGACCCCGGACCCGGTGGTGCTCCAGCGCCGCGCCGATCGAGGGGTCCCGCCATGAACCCGCACCGTCCCGCTGCCGACGGCGCTGCGGCAGCGCAGGTCGCGCACCCCACCATCTCCGGGCCGTCCGCAGCCTGGTGGCGCCTGACCGAGCGGGCGCGCCCCCCGGTCAGCTGCCGCGGTGCGGCCGGCGCCGTCCGCTCGCTCAGGACCTCGGTGCTGGAGCGCGCACCGTCCTCGGCGCGGCAGGCCAGGCTGCTGCTCGAACAGGCCTGCGCGGACCTGAGGCTCCCGCAGGACGCTCTCGACAGCGCGCGGCTCCTCCTCAGCGAGATCGTCACCAACGCCGTCGTGCACGCGCTCAGCGCCCCGGTGGTGGTGGTGTCGGCGGGCAGCGGAGGGCTGGGCGTGGCCGTCGTGGACGGCAGCACGCGGCCTCCCCGGCGCGGGGACGCGTCGCAGCACGCCCTCGGCGGGCGCGGCATGGCCCTGGTGGAGGCGCTGGCGGATGCGTGGGGCTGGCACCCCCTGCCCGGGCGGGACGGCAAGGTCGTCTGGTTCGAGGTGCGGGCAGCGGTCGCCGGGGAGCGGGACGGCGCGCGGTAGGCGCGGACGAGCCGTGGAGCTACGGGCGACCGATCGGCTTTCCGTCGTACGTACAGTTATCGGTATCAACGCCGACTAACGTCAGCGGTGGCGCCGCGGCTCGGGGCCACCTCTGCCCGGACGGCGAGGTGCCCCTGCCCGGGAAAGGTGGCGTTCCGGCGGTCGGTCAGGCCACCGCGGGTGTGTCGGCCGGTGCGGGGGCCCTGGAGCCGCTCGGGGAGCGTCGCGCCGCCTGCAGGACGAGCACGACGGCGGCGGCGCACACCACGTGCATCGCGGCGAGCGCGAGCCGGGTGCCGGTGTCGGTGTCGCTCGTGGCGGAGCCGGCGGTGGTGAGGAGCGCGAACCCGGCCCCGACGACCTGGGCGATGCGGAGCACCGGCCGCCACCACCGGGCGAGCAGGACCGCGAGGGCGGTGCCCGCGAGGAGCGGCACGACGGTGCTGCCCGCGACGTCCGCGACGCCCACGACGTGTGCTCCGGTGGGCTGGGCGAGGCTGAGGGAGGCGCCGGCGGCGCGCGCGAGGGCGTACAGCAGGACGTTGAGCAGGAGGGCGGCCGCGGTGCCTGCGGCGATCGCGCGCCAGGGGCGGGTGCGGGCGGTGGGGCGGGGCGGGGAGCCGGGGGTGGGGTCCATGCGCCCACCCTCGGAGATCAACCTTGGTTCAGGTCAATTCCCGTGCGCCGTGGGAAGGGCTGCCGGGTCAGGCCCCGCCGCCGGTGCCGATGACCGTCACGGAGTTGCCGTTGATGTGGATGTCCGCCCAGGAGGTGTTGTTGCCCTCGTCGCTCTCGCGGAACCAGCCGCCCTGGTCCGCGACCGCCTGCACCCGGTAGCGCCCGTTGGGCAGGGTGGTGATGTCGATGTACTGGTCCGGCAGGGTCGCCGGGTAGGTGTCGCCCCAGCCCACGGAGATGCCGAACAGGACCTCGGTGGCGGCGGTGTCGCCGGCGCCGCACGCCGTGGGTGCGCGGTACACCGGGCTCGCCGGGGCGCCGTTGCGCCCGGTGCCGGGCCAGTCGCGGAACCCGGTGTTGTCCTCGAAGCAGAACCCGTGCTTCTCCGCGAGGCGCTCGCGCACGCCCGAGGCGTTGAGGATCTCCATGCGGTTGAGGTCCCGCACGTGCCAGTGGTTGTGGCCGTCGCCGCCGAAGTAGTACTGCGAGCTCGTCACCAACGGTGTCGTGGTGCCGTCGGTGCGGGAGAGGTACTGGGTGCCGACCCAGTCGGTGGACGTGCTCGAGGAGCGCCTGGCCACGATGTGCAGGGGCCCGGTGCCGACGTTGGCGATGACGGTGGGGAACTCCAGCCGTTTGACGCCCGGTGTCTGGGTGGCGTCGATGGTGATGCCCGTGAGGGTGCGCATGCGCAGGTCGGGCAGTTTCTCCGCGGCCGGCGGCGGGGTGCCGTCGGGCACCTCCCCGGCGAGCCAGACACCGGCGCCGACCTTGGCGTGGGTGCGCAGCCACGTCCGCGCGGTGCCGTGGCCGGAGAGCACGTACCCGCCGGCCGGGATGGTCATGTTGCCCACGCCGTCCTGGACGCGGGTGACCTTGCCGCCGACGACCTCGGCCTCGACGCCGTACTGGTTGGTGCGGGTGGAGGCGCCGTGGGCGGGGGTGTAGCGGATGAGCTGGTTGCTCCCGCGGTAGACGTCGGTGCCGTTGAGCGTGGCCTGCTGGGTGCCGACCTGCACCTTGCCCGCGGGCACCGGCTCGGCGGCGAGCGCGGCGGGTGCGGTGGGCGCGGTGGGCGCCTGGGCGGCGGGTGCCGGGGCGGCGGGCGCCTGGGCGGCCGGGCGAGGGTGCCCGCTGGCGTGTCCGGCTGTGTGTCCGGCTGGTGCTGTGGTGGCCGCTGTGGGTGCGGGCGCGAGGGCCTGCACGGGGCCTGGGCAGATGAGCACCGCGCTGAGCGCTGCGCTGCCTGCCACGACGGTGCTGCGACGACGTCCCATGGCGGGTCCCCCCGGTCGGCGTCGCCCCCTCCCTCGGGGGCGGGCGCGACAGACGGTAGTGACGTGGTCGCGCTGCGGACAAGGGGTTGCGGGGGGTCGTCTCGCGGTCGTGCCCGGGGGCGCTCAGTCGTCCACGCCGCGCGCGGCCAGCGCCTCCCCGAGGCGGTCGGCGTGGCGCAGGGTGCGGATGAGCAGGGGCACCAGCAGCGCCCGCAGGCTGCGCTCCACCCCCCGTGCGCGACGGGCGTCGCGGACCTCCTGCACCGCCTCCGCGAGCACCGGGACCGCGCGCAGGGTCAGCGCCAGCACCAGTGCGACCCGCTCGGGGTCCACACCCAGGGGCCGCAGCGGGCGCAGCAGCCGCTGCAGGACGTCGAGCACGGCCTGCACCCGCGTGGTGGCCGTCACCACACCGGCGGCCAGCACCGCCAGCAGCAGCGTCCCGGTCACGACCAGCGCGGCCCGCCAGCCCTGCAGCAGCACCTGGAAGGCGGCCACGACCAGCAGGGTCCAGCGCAGCGGCCACAGCTGCTGCGGCACCCAGCGCGGCGGCAGGCGCGCCACGAGCACGGCGGCGGCGACCACGGCGGAACCCACGGCCACGGCGGCCGGGGAGTACGCCCACGCCAGCGCCGCGAGCCCGGTCGCCAGCAGGAGCAGCTTGGTGCCCGCGCGGGCCCGGTGCAGCACCGAGGTGCCGGGGGAGAAGGTGCTCCTCACGGCTGCGCCCCTGCCGCGCGCCCGCTCACGCCTGGGCCGCGCGGTAGGCGGCCACGGCCTCGGCGGGCGGGCCGTCGGCCGTGATGCGCCCCTCCTCGACGACGAGGACCCGGTCGTAGCCGGCCAGCAGGTCCAGGTGGTGCGTGACGTGCACGACGTGCTGGGGCAGGCCGGCGACGAGTTCGGCGATCATCCGGGTGTTGCGCAGGTCCAGCAGGGTGGTGGGCTCGTCCAGGACGAGGACGCGCGGCTCGGTGACCAGCACCGCGGCGAGTGCCAGGAGCTGCTTCTGGCCTCCGGAGAGCAGGTGGGCGGGGTGGTCGGCGTGCCCGGCCAGACCGAAGCGCTCCAGCACCCCCGCCACCCGCCGCTCCTGCTCGGCGCGGGGGAGCCGCTTGCGGCGCAGGGAGAACGCGACGTCCTCGGCGACGGTGGGCATGACGATCTGCGCGTCGGGGTCGGAGAAGACGAACCCCACGGTGCGGCGCACCGCGGCGCCCTCGCGGGCGGTGTCGAGGCCGTCGACGGTGACGGTGCCGCGGGTGGGCAGCAGCAGCCCGTTGAGCAGGCGCGCCAGGGAGGACTTGCCCGAGCCGTTGGCGCCGACGATCCCGATGCGCGGCTCGTCCAGGTCCACCTCCACACCGCGCAGGACCTCCCGCCCGCCCAGGCTCAGGTGCACGTCGCGCAGCCGGATCACGCGGCGCGCCCCGCGCCGGGGCCGACCCGCTCCACCAGCAGCGCCGCTCCCTGACCGCCGCCGACGGCGCAGGCGGCCAGGCCCAGGCGCGGACCGTCCACGCGCACCATGCGCGCGAACAGCCGCACGAGCAGCGCGGCCCCGGAGGCGCCCCAGGGGTGGCCCAGGGCGATCGCGCCGCCCTGGGGGCAGATCCGCCCGGCGTCCGCCCCGAGGGGGTCCAGGCCCAGGGCGTCGGTGAAGGCGAGGACCTGCGCGGCGAAGGCCTCCACGACCTCCACGGCACCCACGTCGGCCAGGTCCACCCCCGCCTGCGCGAGGGCGGCGCGCGCGGCGGGTGCGGCGGCGGCGCCGGGCAGGGCGGGGTCGGTGCCGACGAGGGCGCAGGCGCGCACCGCCAGGCCGGGCAGCCCGGCGGCCGCGCGCACCCGCTCGGGCACCAGGACCACGGCGGCCGCCCCGTCGCTGACGCCGCAGGAGTTTCCCGCGGTGACGCTGCCGCCGGCGCCGAACGCGGGGCGGAAGCGGGCCAGGCGCTCGGCGTCGAGGCCGGTGCGGGGGCGGGTGTCGGCGTGCAGGCCGGCGGTGGGGACGAGCTCGGCGGCGAAGGCACCGGCGCGGGCGGCGGCGGTGGCGCGGGCGTGGGAGGCGGCGGCGTAGGCGTCCTGGCGGGCGCGCCCGATGCCGGCGGCGGCGGCGAGGGCGTCGGCGGCCGGGCCCATGTCGGGGTCGGGGAAGCCCGCGGGGGTGAACGCGGCCCGCCGCCGGCCCCGGGCGGCGCTGCCGCTCTCGCAGCCCCCGGCCAGCACCAGGGGGGCGCCGGTGGCCACGAGGGCGGCGCCGACGCGCACGGCGTCCAGGCCGCTGCCGCACTGGGAGTCCACGCTGAGACCGGCAGCGGCGCTGCCCAGGCCGGCGGCCAGGGCCGCCACCCGGGCGGGGTTGCCGCCCGGCCCGGTGCAGGTGCCCAGCACGACGGTCGGTGGCCCGGCCTCCCCGGCCGCGGCACCGCGCTGCGCCGGCCAGGTGGCCACCTCCGCGGCGAGGGCGCGCAGGACCGCCCCGGCCAGCTCGCTCGCACCGGCGGCGGCGAGCTCGCGGCCGGCATCGGCGAAGGGGGTCCGGCGGGCCGCGACGACGACCGGTGCCGCGGGATCGAGGGGGTGGTGCATGGTGGCGCCCAGCCTAGGCGGCTCCGGGCGGCGGCCCTGAGCACACCGCCGGGCGGGTGCGCCCACCCGGCCGTGGCGCGCAGCTCAGCCCGGCGCCAGGCCCAGGGCCCGGCACGCCTCCTCCTGGGTCCGCTGCCGGTCCACCTTCCCCGCCGGCGTGCGCGGCAGCTGCGCCAGCTCCACCCAGCGTCTGGGCCGCGCCGGCGCCGGCAGGGCCCGGCACGCCGCCTCGGCGCGGGCCCGCAGCCCTTCGCCGGGTGGGCACAGCACGGCCGTGACGACCTGTCCCAGCCGCGGGTGCGGGGTGCCCACCACGAGCGCCGCCCGCACGCCGGCGACCCGGCGCAGGACGTCCTCGACGTCGGCGGCCGGCACGGTGTGCCCGCCGGTGGTGACGGCCAGCCCGCCGCGGCCCAGCACCACCAGGCGCCCGGGCCCGGCGGGGCGGGCGCGGTCGCCCACGCTCGCCCAGCGCCGCCCGGCGCCGTCGGTGCGCTCCCGCAGCGGGCCGGCAGGGGCCGGCTCCAGGTGGCCGGTGGCCAGGTAGCCGGTGGCCAGGTAGGGGGAGTGCACCCACAGCTCCCCGTCCTCCTCCAGGGTCAGGGACGCGGCACCGAACGGTGACATCCCCCCGGGGGCGGGCGGGTCCTCGCGGGTGGGTGCGCCCGGCCCGTCGGCGCGGGCGGCGACGAAGGACAGCTCCGCCGCGCCGTAGTACTCCACCACCCGCCAGCCCAGGGCCAGCGCCCGCCCGCGCAGCGCGGGCGCCAGGGCGTCACCGGCGACGACGGCGCAGCGCAGGCGCGGCAGCAGCCCGGCCTCGGCGGCCTCCACGGCGTCGGCCAGCGCGGCGGGCACGGCGTGCAGGACGCTCGCCGCCGCCGGGGGGCGCGCGGCGCCGGGGCCGGCGACCTCGCAGCCGTGCAGGCGGGCGTGCCAGGCGGCGTGCAGGGACAGCGTGGAGGCGGTCGGGCCCGGTACCCACACCACGTCCTCGCCGCGCAGCCCGGTCAGGGCCGCCAGCGGGGCGCTGCTGGCCAGCCAGGAGGCGTACGTGCGCAGCACCCCGCGGGGGCGGCCGGTGGAGCCGGAGGTGAACAGCGCCAGGTCCCCGGGGCCCAGGCGCCCGGCCGCGGCGGCCGCGTGCACCGCGGCCGCGGCGGCCGCGCGCAGCGGCGCCGGCCAGGCGGCGTCGAGGACGGCGACCGGGCGCCCGGCGGCGGTGGCGGCGCAGAACGCCGCGAGCACCTCCTGCGGCGCCCCGTCGCCGAGCAGCAGGGGCCGGGGCTGCGCGCCGCCCCGTCCGCGGGCGGGCTCCACGAGGCGCCGTCAGCGCCGCGCGCGGCCCCGGCTGCCCGCGCCGGACGGCGCGGGCTGCTGCGCGCCGGGCACGGCGGCGCTGCGCCGGGAACGGCGGGAGGTGGGCTCCTCCGCGATGCGGGGGTACCCGCGGCGCACCCCGGCGGTGACCACCGCCGCGATCAGGGCCTTGGCCAGGTCCCCGGGCAGGAAGAGGGCCGACTGCACCAGCGCGGGCAGCAGCTCACCGCCCTGCACCGCGGCGGAGACGGGCACCCCGATCGCGTAGACCACCACGATGCCGCCCAGGACGTTGGTGAGCACCCCCCACCACAGCGGGTAGCGGGGCCAGCGGGCCCGCACCAGCAGGCCGATGACGGCCGCACCCACCGGCCAGGCCAGCAGGTACCCGGCGCTGGCGCCGGCGAAGACGCCCAGGCCCGCGCGGCCGCTGGAGAGCAGCGGCATCCCCGCGGCCACCAGCGCCAGCAGCACCACCACGGCCGCCGCGCCGCGGCGCCAGCCCAGCAGGGAGCCGGCCAGCATGACCCCGAGCGTCTGCAGCGTGATCGGCACGGGGTTGCCGGGGACCGTGAAGGAACCGGCCAGGCCGAGCACGGCGATCAGGGCGGCGAAGGTGGCGACGAGGGCGAGGTCCCGGGAGGACCAGCGGCGGGGTGCGGACACGGTCGCCCAACCTAGCGCCCGCCCGCGACCCCCCGGCCCCTCCCGCCGGGGGGTTCGGTCCTGCCGGGGCGCCGCGGAGGTCGGGGCACGGCGCGCCAGCGCCTAGCATGGGCGGACGTGACCCTCCTCGTCCCGCCCCGCCGGCCCGCATGATCGTCGCCCAGGACGTGGAGCTGCGTGCCGGCGCGCGCCTGCTCATGGAGCACGTCACCTTCCGCGTGGCGCCGGGGGACCGCATCGGCCTCGTGGGGCGCAACGGCGCCGGCAAGACCACCCTGACGAAGGTCCTGGCCGGGGAGGCGCTGCCCGCCTCCGGCTCCGTCACCCGTTCCGGGGAGATCGGCTACCTGCCCCAGGACCCCCGCGCGGGGGACCCGGAGATGCTCGCCAAGGACCGGATCCTCTCCGCGCGCGACCTCGACGACATCGTGCGCCGCCTGCGCAAGGCGGAGGCCGACATGGCCAGCGACGACGAGCGGGTGCGCACCAGGGCGATGGAGCGCTACAGCAAGCTCGATGCCCGCTTCGTCGCCGAGGGCGGCTACACCGCCGAGAGCGAGGCGGGGCGCATCTGCGCCAACCTCAACCTTCCCGAGCGGGTCCTGGAGCAGCCGCTGAAGACCCTCTCCGGTGGTCAGCGCCGCCGCGTGGAGCTGGCGCGCATCCTCTTCTCCACCGCCGAGACGCTGCTGCTGGACGAGCCGACGAACCACCTCGACGCCGACTCCATCGTCTGGCTGCGGGAGTACCTGCGCACCTACTCCGGCGGCCTGGTCGTCATCAGCCACGACGTGGACCTCCTCGACGCCGTCATCAACCGCGTGCTGTACCTGGACGCCAACCGCGCCGCCGTCGACATCTACAACGTGGGCTGGAAGTCGTACCTGAAGCAGCGCGAGACGGACGAGAAGCGCCGCCAGCGCGAGCGCGCCAACGCCGAGAAGAAGGCCTCCACCCTCATGGCGCAGGCGGACAAGATGCGCGCCAAGGCCACCAAGGCCACCGCCGCGCAGAACATGGCCCGCCGCGCCGAGAAGCTCGTGGGGTCCCTGGAGGAGGTGCGCGCCCAGGACAAGGTCGCCAAGCTGCGCTTCCCCAAGCCCTCCGCGTGCGGGAAGACCCCGCTGATGGCCAGGGACCTGTCCAAGTCCTACGGCTCGCTGGAGATCTTCACCGGCGTGGACCTGGCCATCGACCGCGGCTCGCGCGTGGTGATCCTCGGCCTCAACGGTGCGGGCAAGACGACGCTGCTGCGGATGCTCGGTGGGGTGGAGCGCCCCGACACCGGCGAGGTCGTGGCCGGGCACGGGCTGAAGATCGGCTACTACGCCCAGGAGCACGAGACCCTGGACCACCAGCGCTCGGTGCTGGAGAACATGCGCTCGGCCGCGCCGGACCTCGACGACACCGAGGTGCGCAAGGTCCTGGGTTCCTTCCTCTTCTCCGGCGACGACGTGGACAAGCCCGCCGCGGTCCTCTCCGGCGGGGAGAAGACCCGCCTGGCCCTGGCCACCCTGGTCGTCTCCGCGGCCAACGTGCTGCTGCTGGACGAGCCGACGAACAACCTCGACCCCGCCAGCCGCGCGGAGATCCTCGGCGCGCTGGCCGGCTACGAGGGCGCGGTCGTGCTCGTCACCCACGACGAGGGCGCGGTGGAGGCCCTGAACCCCGAGCGGGTCGTGCTGCTGCCCGACGGGGTGGAGGACCTCTGGAACGCCTCCTACGCCGAGCTGGTTGCCCTGGCCTGAGCCCGCCGCCCGCCCGCCGACTGGCCGGATGCCGATTCGTTGGTGACCATGGTGGGAGCGGACGAGGCGAAGGAGGAACTTCGTGGCCGAGACGGTGAAGAAGGGCTCGCGGCTGACGGGTGCCGAACGGGAGACGCTCGCCGCCGAGCTCTCCCGGGGGTACGCCGAGGGCAAGAGCATCAGGGCGCTGGCGGAGGAGACGGGGCGCTCCTACGGCTTCGTGCACCGCATCCTGTCCGAGAGCGAGGTGTCGCTGCGCAGCAGGGGCGGCGCCACGCGGGGCCGCGCGCGGGCCTGAGGTCGCCGCCCCGCCACCGATCCGGTGGCGGGGCGGCGGCGTCCGGCCCTCAGGGGCGCCGGCCCAGACCGCCGTCCACGGCGAGCGCGGCGCCGGTGACGTAGGACGCGGCCGGGGAGAGCAGGAACACCGCTGCGCGCGCGACCTCGTCGGCGAACCCCCTGCGCCGCAGCGGGATGCCGGAGGTGTCCAGCGAACCGGCGTCCTCGTCGAGGAAGTCGGTCTGCACGTGCCCGGCGAGCACGGTGTTGACCCGCACCCCCCGCGGGCCGAGCTCGTCCGCCAGCGTCTTCGCGGTCTGCGCCAGCCCGGCGTGCAGCCCGCCGAGGGTGCCCTCCTCCGTGCGCGGCTCGCGCGCGGCCGAGGAGAGCGCCACGACGATGGAGCCGCCCTCGCCGCTGGAGGCGCGGCCGATGGAGCGCACCAGCCGCAGCGGGCCGAGGAAGGTGGACTCGAAGTCCTGCCGCCAGGTCGCGTCCGGGGTGGTGAGCACGGCGGCGGGCTCGCTGTCCCCGACGACGACGACACCACCGTCCAGGCGCCCGTAGCGGGCGATCGCGGCGGCCACCAGGCGGGTCTCCGTGCCGGGCTCGCCGATGTCGCCGGGCACGCCCATGACGTTGTCGCGGACACCGACCTCCTGGAGCACCGCGGCCAGCTCGTCCTCGTCGCGGGCGGTGACGACCAGGCGCGTGTTCTCGTCGCTCAGCAGCCGCACGCAAGCCAGGCCCAGGGCACCGGTCGCGCCGGAGACGACGTACACGCGATCGGTGAGCCCCAGGTCCATGGGGTCATTGTTGCCCAATGTGCTCACTGCGCCACGCAACATGACGACGTTCGGCCGATCGTGGACTCAGCGAGGTCCCTCGGCGCTGTGCGCGTCCACCTCGGCGTCCTCGGCGTCCTCGTCCCGACCCGCGCGCCGCCCGCCGCGGACCCGCGCACCGCCCGGCTGTGTCCCGCCCGGCTGTGTCCCGCCCGGCTGTGTCCCGCCCGGCTGCCTCCCGCCCGGCTGCGTCCCGCCCGGCTGTGTCCCGCCCGGCTGCGTCCCGCCCGCCGCCGTGCCGCCGGTACCGGCGCCGCCCGGCCGCGCCTCCCCGCGGGCCTGCAGCTCCCGGCGCCCGGCCACCACCCACACCACCAGCGCCGTGACGGCGAAACCGAACCACTGCACCGTGTACCCCAGGTGCGGGCCCTCGTCACGGTCCGGGCGCGGCAGCACCACCGGGGCCGGGGCCGCGGGCGGCTCCTCCGCGGTCAGCACGCCGTAGGCGCCCAGCAGCGGGTAGGGCACCGCCGAGCCCACCGCCTCCCGCGAGACCGACTGCACCTGCCCGGGCGGCGCCGTCGTCGCGCGCGCCGCCTCCCACGGCCGCAGCCGCACCGTCACCCGCACCTGCCCCGACGGCGGCGCGGGCACGGAGTCCGGGGCGCGCCCGTCCTGCCCGGCCGGGATCCAGCCGCGGTCCACGAGCAGGGCGCGCCCGTCGGCGGTGCGCAGCGGGACGAGGACCTCGTAGCCGTACGCCTTGTCCAGGGGCCGGTTGCGGGCCAGGAGCAGGTGCGCGGCGTCGTACTCACCGCGCACGCTCACCGGCGTCCACTCCGCCGTGCGGGGCAGGGCGCCGGCGCCGGGCAGGACCTCGGCCAGCTCCCGCGGCGGGGTGTCGTAGTTGCGCGCCAGCGGCGCGGCGCGCTCCAGCCGGTCGGTGCGGCGGTCCCACTGCCACTGCCCCAGCAGCACGCACACCGCGGCCACCGCACACGCCAGGAGCAGCCCGGCGGCCCAGCGCGGCTCGCGCAGCAGGGTCAGGACTCCGGGACGCACCCCGCCACCCTAGGCAGACGCACAAACCCGGCCGGACACACGGGCCCGGCTGGACGCACCGGCCCGGCCGGACGCACCGGCCGCGGCTGGACGCACCGGCCAGGCGCCGGCGTGCGGGAGCGCCGGATCAGCCGCGCAGGTCGGTGGCGGCCACCGTCTCGCGCAGGAAGCCCCGCACGTGCAGGAAGTCCGTCAGGTGCTGGCGGTGCGCCGTGCACGCCAGCCACGTCTTGCGCCGATCGGGGGTGTGCAGGTTCGGGTTGTTCCAGCGCAGCCCGAACTCGGCGCCGGAGGTGCAGCCGCGCGCGCTGCACACCAGGTCGGAGGGCGGCTCGTGACCGGCCTCCGGTGCGCAGGGCCGCACGGTGTCGGGGAGCGGGCGCACCAGGGCGCCGGGAACCGGCCGGATGAGGACGTCTCGCTGCGGCGTGGTCTCCACGGACCCGAGTGTGACACCGCCCGCGCGGCAGCGTCGACGCCACGCCCGGGCGCGGCACCCACCCGGGCGGCGTGCGGCACCCGCTCAGGGGCGGGTGTGCTCGGCCGGCTCCACGACGGTGCCCTCCAGCACGATCGTGCTGGGCGCCTCCAGCTGCGGGAGCTGCTCCGGCACGTGCTCGAAGGCCGGGGGCGGTGTGCCGCGCTGCTCGCGCCCGGCGTTGGCGGCCACCACGGCGATGTAGGGCAGGAACACCGCGCCGGCCACGAACACCCAGCGCACCGGGTGGTCGACGAACACCGCCAGCAGGAAGCAGACGGTGCGGATCAGCATGGAGATGACGTACTTGCGGTAGCGCACCTGGAGGTCGTCGGTGTGCGCGGTGGGTGCACCGCTGATGCGGTAGACCTGCGGGTGCTCGTGCCGTGCGGGCGAGGAGCCGGCGTCCGGGTCGGCCCCGGACCCGGTCCGAGGTGGGTTCACCCCCACACGGTAGGCGCCGGTCACGACACCCGCCCGGCCTGAGAGGCCCCCGGCGCCCCGCCACGCGGGAGATGTCGCCGAACTCACAGCCGGGGCGGGGCGGCGCTCACGGGCGGGCGGGCCGATGCGTTAGCGTCCCGCCTCGTGCCAGCACCCAGGAGCGTCCTCGTCACCGGCGGAAACCGCGGCATCGGCCTGGCGATCGCGCGCGCCTTCGCCGCCGACGGCGACAAGGTCGCCGTCACCACCCGCAGCGGCGAGGCCCCCGAGGGCCTGCTCGGCGTGCGCGCCGACGTCACCGACACCGCCTCCGTGGACGCGGCCTTCACCGCCGCGGAGGAGGCCCACGGACCCGTGGAGGTGCTCGTCGCCAACGCCGGCGTCACCCGCGACCAGCTGCTGATGCGGATGAGCGACGACGACTTCGACGCCGTCGTCGACACCAACCTCGCCGGTGCCTTCCGCTGCGCCCGCCGTGCCAGCAAGGGCATGATCCGCCTGCGCCGCGGCCGGATCGTCCTCATCTCCAGCGTCAACGGCCTCTCCGGGGCGCCGGGGCAGGCCAACTACGCCGCCAGCAAGGCCGGGCTGGTCGGCATGGCCCGCTCCATCGCCCGCGAGCTCGGCGGGCGCGGCATCACCGCCAACGTCGTGGCGCCCGGCTTCATCGAGACCGACATGACCGCCGGCCTCGGCGAGGACGTGCGCGCCAAGGCCCTGGAGCACATCCCCGCCGGCCGCCTCGGCGCTGTCGACGACGTCGCCGCGGCGGTGCGGTTCCTGGCCTCCGACGCCGCCGGGTACGTCAACGGCGCGGTCCTGCCCGTCGACGGCGGCATGGGCATGGGGCACTGACCCCGGCGACACCCGGCGCGCGAGCACCACAGGTACACCCGGCGCGGCAGCGCCCCAGCCAGACCCGGCGCGCCAGCGCCACAGCGAGCGCCGGACCAGGCGCTGGAGAACCAGCAGGAGGGACCCCGATGGGACTGCTCGAGGGCAAGAGGCTGCTCGTCACCGGCGTGCTGACCGACCGGTCGATCGCGTTCTCCGTGGCGCGCCTGGCCCAGGAGGAGGGCGCGCAGGTCGTGCTGTCCTCCTTCGGCCGCCAGGCGAAGATCACCACGACCGTGGCGCGGCGCCTGCCGCAGCCGGCACCGGTCGTGGAGCTGGACGTGACCAGCACCGAGGACCTCGACGCCCTGGAGTCCCGGGTGCGTGAGCACGTCGACGGCCTCGACGGCGTCCTGCACTCCATCGGTTTCGCCCCCAAGACCGCGATGGGCGGCAACTTCCTCAACACCGGCTGGGAGGACGTCGCCACCGCCGTGCAGGTCTCGGCGTACTCCCTGAAGTCCCTGGCCGTGGCCGCGCTGCCGCTGATGGGCTCCGGCGGCAGCGTCGTGGGCCTGACGTTCGACGCGCGGGTGGCCTGGCCGGTCTACGACTGGATGGGTGTGGCCAAGGCCGCGTTCGAGTCCACCGCCCGCTACCTGGCCCGCGACCTGGGCCCCAAGGGCGTGCGCGTCAACGTCGTCTCCGCCGGTCCCGTGCGCACCACCGCGGCGACCTCCATCCCGGGTTTCGAGACCCTGGAGGGGACGTGGAGCGAGCGCTCGCCGCTGGGCTGGGACGTCGCCGACGCCGAGCCGCCGGCGCGGGCGTGCGTGGCGCTGCTGTCGGACTGGTTCCCCGCCACGACGGGGGAGATGGTCCACGTCGACGGCGGCTTCCACGCCATGGGCTCCTGAGCCGGCCGTGAGCGCGCCGCAGGGGCCGGTGACGCCGGGCGGTGGGCCGCCCGCCCCCTCCGGGGGGCGGCGGCTGCTGCTGCTGGCCGGCGCCATGGTCGCCATCGTCCTGGCGCTGGTCGCCGTCGCCGTCTGGGCGCAGTCCCAACGCTGAGCTGCCCCCGCCCCCGCCCGCGCCGGCCGCCGGTGTGGTCCCACCGCCGGTGTGGCTCAGCGCCGGGCCGGCCCGGCGGCGGGACCGTCGAGGGCCGACGGGGCCGCGGAGGAGGGCGCGGTGCGGCGCAGGGCCTCGGCGGTGCCGGCGTCCGCGGGCAGGAACGCCTCGATGCTCAGCTCCGCGGCGGTGGCCTCCACCGCCGAGCCGAACGTGGTGACGGTGCTGAGGAAGGACAGCTCCCGCCCGCCGGTGCGCAGCCGCAGCGGCACCGCCACCGCCCCCGGCGGGACCGGTTCGCAGCCCCCCGGCAGCGCGGACAGCTCCGCGTGCAGGAGCGCGAGGTCCTCCTCCCCGCTCAGGGCCGCCTCCCGCGCCAGGCGGTGCAGCACGTGCGCGCGCCACTGCGCGAGGTTGGCGATGCGCGGCGCCATGCCCTCGGGGTGCAGGCTGGCGCGCAGCACGTTCACCGGTGGCTGCAGCAGGTGCGCGGCCACCCCGCCCAGCATCGCCTCCAGGCTGGAGTTGGCGGCCACGAGGTGCCAGGAGCGGTCCACCACGAGCGCGGGGAAGGGCTCGTAGGCCGCCAGCAGCAGCTCCAGGGCCTCGCGCACCGGCGTCATCTGCGCATCGCGCAGGTCCCGCCGGGGGTGCTGCGGGGCGAAACCGGCCGCCAGCAGCAGCTCGTCGCGCCCCCGGGGCGGCACGTCCAGGTGCCCGGCCAGGTGCAGCACCATCTGCCGGCTGGGCCGGGCGCGCCCGGTCTCCAGGAAGCTCAGGTGGCGGCTGGAGACCCCCGCCTCGCAGGCCAGGGCCAGCTGGCTCAGGCGCCGGCGCTGCCGCCACCGGCGCAGCAGCTCCCCCACGGACGGGGCGTGCCCGGTGGGGGCGAGGTCCACCGCGGGCGGGGCCTGCGTCAGGTGCGTCACGGACGGGAACGTAACGACGCGGGTGAGCACTGTCACCTACCCGCCGGGTAATCGACGCGCCGCGCGGGCGGGGACACGGTCGTCGTCATGACCACCTCCACCGTCCCCGCCGGCCGCGCGAGCGCCGCCGGCACCGCCTCCCCGCTGCTGCGGCCCCTGCTGTGCGCCGACGCGGCCGTCACCGGTCTCAACGCCGCCGCGTACCTCGCCGCCGCGCCCCTCCTCGCCGGTGTCCTGGGCCTGCCGGGCGGGGCGCTGCGCGCGGCCGGGGCGTTCCTGCTCACCTACGCCCTGGCCGTGCTGTACCTGGGCACCCGCGCCCGCCCGCCGCGCGGCGCGGTCGTGGTGGTCGTGGCCGTCAACGCGCTGTGGGCCCTGGGGTCCGTGTTCCTCGCGGTCACCGGCTGGCACGAGCCCACCGGCGCGGGGACCGCCTGGGTCCTGGCGCAGGCCGCGGTGGTGGCCACCTTCGCGGTGGCGCAGGCCGGCGCGCTGCGCCGGGGCTGAGGGCGCGCGCCGGGACCCGGCGGGCGGGTGGGCGCCGGAGCCCGGGCGCGGGGAGGGGCCGGTTAGCGTGCGGGCATGAGCCGCCCGATCGCCACCAACCGTGTCGTCTCCCTCGAGGAGCTGCTGGAGTTCTGCCGCCCGCGCCACCACGTCCTGCTCATCACCCGCCGCGCCGACGGCGGCGTGCAGGCCTCCCCGGTCTCCTGCGGCGTGGACGGGAAGGGCAGGTTCGTCATCTCGACCTACCCCCAGCGGGCCAAGACCCGCAACGCCCGCCGCGAGGCCGCCGTGAGCCTGGTGGTGCTCTCCGACGACTGGAACGGCCCGTGGGTCCAGGTCGACGGGGATGCGGAGGTCCTCGACCTGCCGGAGGCGCTGGAGCCGCTCGTGGAGTACTTCCGCTCCTTCGGCCGGGAGCACCCCGACTGGGAGGAGTACCGCCGCGCCATGAGCGAGCAGGGCAAGTCCCTGCTGCGCATCACGCCCCGCCGGTGGGGCCCGGTGGCCACCGGCGGCTTCCCCGCCCACCTCGCCGGCGGCTGAGCCCCGGCCGGGGCGGCCCGGCGCTTCCGTGCGGCCCTGTGCGGCCCCGTGCGGCCCTGTGCGGCCCTGCGCTCGCGTGCGGCTCAGCAGTCCGGGTCGGCGGCGTCGGCCTCCTCCACCTCCTCGGCGGTGATCCCCAGCAGGTGCAGGACCGCGTCCAGGTAGGGCACGTTCACCGAGGTGTGCGCCTGCGCCCGCACGACGGGCTTGGCGTTGAACGCCACCCCCAGGCCCGCCACGCCCAGCATGTCCAGGTCGTTGGCGCCGTCGCCGATCGCGACGGTCCGCGCCATCGGCAGGCCCTCCGCGCGCGCGAAGTCCCGCAGCGCCGCGGCCTTGGCGGCCCGGTCCACCACCGGGCCCAGCACCCGGCCCGTCAGGCGGCTGCCCACCACCTGCAGGCGGTTGGCGCGGGCGTGGGTGATGTCCAGCGACGCCGCCAGGGGCCCCACGACCTCCAGGAACCCCCCGGAGACCACGCCCAGGGTGAAACCGAGGCGGCGCAGCGTGCGGCACAGCCGCTCCGCGCCCGGGGTGAGCTGCACCGCCTCGCGCACGTCCTGCAGCACGCCGATGTCCAGACCCGCCAGGCACGCCACCCGCTGCACCAGGGACTGGGCGAAGTCCAGCTCCCCGCGCATGGCGCGCTCGGTGACGGCCCGCACCTCCTCCTCCCGCCCGGCGTGGGCGGCCAGCAGCTCGATGACCTCCTGCTGGATGAGGGTGGAGTCCACGTCCATCACGACCAGGCGCCGCCCCAGGCGCGCCAGACCGGCGGGGGAGACGGCCACGTCCACCCCGTGCGCGCCGGCCTCGGCGGTCAGGGTGCGCCGCAGCCCCCCGGCATCGCAGGGCCCGCCGTCGAAGGAGACGTCCAGCTCCAGGGTGGTGAACGGTGCACGCGAGAGCCGCCGGATCCGGTCGATGTTGGCCCCGGCCTCGGCCAGGCGCGCGGTGACGCCGGCCACGGCCTGCGCCCGCAGCGGCGCACCGAGCAGGCTGACGTGCAGGCGGCCCGGGCGGCGGGGGGCGTTGTCGCCGCTGCCGGGGCTGAAGCGCACGTCGAGACCGGCCTCGGCCGCCGCCGGGGCCACCGCCGCCTCCACGGCGCCGGGGGCGGCGGCGGTGACGAGCACCGCCAGGGTCAGGTGGCCGCGCACCACCACCTGCTCCACGTCGAGGACGTCCACCCCGAGGGAGGTCAGGGACCGGAACAGCGCCGACGTCAGCCCCGGGCGGTCGGAGCCGGTGAGGGTGATGAGGACCGTGGCGGCGGGGGCGGGTGGGCCGCTCGTGCCGGGGCGGGTGGTGGCGGGGGCGGGCGCGTCGCTCGGCACGGGCAGCCAGGCTACCCGTGCCGGGCGGGCGCGCAGCCCACCTGCCCAGGCACCGGTCCCCGTCGGGGTGTCAGGCGCCGCTGCCCGCTGCGGCGTTCTTCTCGTCGCGCCAGGCCAGCCACTCCCGCACGCGCCCCAGGTCGAAGTCCGGGCCGCCCGTGCCGAGGGTGTACAGGCGGGTGCCCACGGCGTGCAGCTGCTCCCCGCGCTTCCCGGGCTCGGTGTCGTCCACCCCGGCGGAGCGCTCGATCTCGAGGGGGTCGCGCCCGCCCTGCTCGCACCAGCGGTCCAGCACGGAGTGCTTGTGCGCGATGGTGGCGGTGTCGCCGAAGCCGTGCCAGATGTCGGCGTGCCGGGCCACGATGCGCAGGGTCTTCTTCTCCCCGCCGCCGCCGATGAGGACGGGGATCTTGCGGGTGGGGGCGGGGTTGAGCCTGGCCAGGCGTGCCTCGATGCGGGGCAGGGCCCCGGCGAGGTCGTCCAGGCGTCCCCCGGCGGTGCCGAACTCGTAGCCGTACTCGGTGTAGTCCTTCTCGAACCAGCCCGAGCCGATGCCCAGGATCAGCCGGCCGGTGCCGCCGTCGCGGGCGGAGATGTGGTCCACGGTGCGGGCCATGTCGGCCAGCAGCTCGGGGTTGCGGTAGCTGTTGCAGCTGACCAGGGCGCCGATCTCGACGCGGCTGGTGGCCTCCGCCCAGGCCCCGAGCATCGTCCAGCACTCGAAGTGCCGGCCCTCGGGCTCGCCGTAGAGGGGGAAGAAGTGGTCCCAGTTGAGCAGGACGTCCACGCCGGCCTCCTCGGCGGCGGCTGCGGCGCGGCGGATGTCGCCGTAGCCCGCGTGCTGGGGGTGCAGCTGCACACCGATGCGGACGGGACGGGGGTCGCCGGCGGAGGCACCCGCGGCGGCGGGGGTGTCGCTGGTGGTCGTCATGGCGTCATGGTGGTCCACCGCCCCCGGGCCCGGACCACCAGGGTGCCCCCGTGCGCCGGCACTACTCCCCGGACGTGGGGGCGCGGACGCGGTCGGCCCCGGCGAGGTCGATGAGGCGCGCGCGCTCCGGACCCCACCCGGGCGCGGGGCCGGCCGCCTGCTCCTGCGCCGCACCGGCGCTCTCCCCCTCCCGCGCGGCGGTCCCCTCGACCGGGACCGCACCCCCCGGCGCGGTGCCGTCCTGCGGCGCGCTCTCACCGTCCGAGGTGCTGGTCCCGTCCTGCGCGGGGGCCCCGGGCGCGGCGGGGAAGGGCACGGTGAGGGAGAGCACGCCGTCGCGGTAGCCGACGAGGGCGGCGAGGGCGTCGACCGGCTCGGGCAGCTCCACCTGCCGGGTCACGGTGCCGTGGGGGCGCTCCAGCAGCAGCGCCTGCCGCTCCGGCTGCACCGCCCGGTCGCGCTGCGCGCTGACGGTGAGCACCCCGGTCTCGAAGCCCACCTCCACGCTGGCCGGGTCGATGCCCGGCAGGTCCAGGTCGAGGTGGTAGCCCTCCGGGCCGCGCCAGACGTCGGCCGGCACGGTCATCGGCACCGTGACCGGCACGGTGACCGGTGTGGTGACCGCCGCGGTGACCGGCGTGGCCGTCGCCCCGGCCGCGGAGGCGACCTCCGCCGCCGTCGCGCCGGGGAGGAGCGGCGCCGCACCCTCCGGGGCCGGACCCCGCGCCGGGGCGGTGGCCGCGGGGTCCGCGCCGTCGGCGGCCTGCACGGGCACCTGCTGCTCCACCGTCCACCAGCCGGCCTCGAACTCCTCCCCGAAGGGACGGGGCAGGGCGCGCCCGGAGGAGCGGGCGGCGGGGGTGGGGACACGCTGGGCCCGGCGCCGGGCGGTGGCGCGCTCGCGCTCGAAGAGGACCTGCTCGCGCCGCTGCGCGCGCCAGGTCGGCTCCTCGGCCACCTCCGCGACGTCCGCGGGTGCGCCGGGTCCGGGATCGTTCATGGTCCCTCCTGGAGGAGCCGGTGGACCTCCGGCCGGGCGCCGCGCGGTACCCGGCCGTGTCCGCTGCGTACCCCGCCCGCGCCCGGCCAAACCCGCCCCCCGCGCGTGCAGGCCCGTCCGGGTGCCCTCCCCGGCTCCCTCCCCGGGTGCCCTCGTCCCGGCTGCCCGTTCAGCCCGCCGGCGCCGGCAGCTGCGCCACGTAGCCCCAGGTGGCACTCGCCCCCAGGTGCCCGGCCTGCACCACCCGCGCCGTCGCGCCCACCGCCGCGGTGGTGGCCAGCGCCGCCAGCACCACCGAGGCCACCGAGCGCGCCGGCAGGCAGCGCCACACCTGCCCCGGCGGGACGTGGGAGCCCCCCGCCGCGGGCCGCACCTCCCGGGCGCGGGCGGCGACCCACCACAGCACCACGCTGACCAGCGCCACGCCCACCGCCCACGGCAGGACCGCCTCCCCGGCCCCGGCGTGCGCGGCGCGCACCGGGTCCGGCGGCAGGCGCTGCAGGAGCGCCTCGCCGGACTCCACCGCCGCGTACGAGAGCACCAGGGACCCCACACCGGCCACGGGCAGCAGCAGCCCGGCGCGGCGGCGGGCGGTGTCGGAGAACGCGCACACCGCCAGCAGCAGGCACGTCAGGGGCACCAGCACCACCACCGCGTGCAGGACGAGGCTGTGGGTGGGCAGGCCCGCCGCGAACGCCGGCACCACGCCCGCGGTGGCGCTCACGGCCCGGGGACGACCGCGTCGCCGTCCACGCGCACCGCGAACGGGGCCAGGGGAGCGGTCGCCGGCCCCTTCAGCGCCTTGCCGGTCGCGGCCTCGAACAGCGAGCCGTGGCAGTTGCACACCAGCTGCTCCCCCTGCACCGCCACCGGGCAGCCCTTGTGGGTGCAGGCCGCGTCGAAACCGACGACCTGCCCGGCGGTCGGCTGGGCCACCACGACCGAGCGCCCGTCGGGGGCCTGCACGCTGACCGCCGAGCCCACCGGCACGTCCGCCAGCTTCGCCAGCACCGCCCCACCGGCCGCGCCGGAGGAGGAGGGCGCCGGGGCCGTCTCGGAGGGGGCCGCCGCCGAGGAGGTGGCGGAGGTCGTGGGTGCGGTGCCCGCGGTGCCCTCCTCGCCGCCGCAGCCGGCCAGCACGATCCCGCCCCCGGCCAGCACGCCGCCGGCCAGCGCCCTGCGCCTCGTCACCGCCGGCGCACCCCCTGCCCCCGCGGCCGCGGTGCCGCGGCCCGTCCCGCCGTGCCCGTCTGCCGCCCCCGTGCTCGCCGCGCCGTCCGTGCCCGTCATGGGTCCTCCTCGCCTGGGCGGACCGCGCGGTCGCGGCCCCTCCACCGGTGCAACGAGACCACGCCCCGGACGGTTCAACGCTCACCCACGCCGCGGTGAACCGCCGCGGCCCCGCGCTCGTGGTGGGAACGTGGGCCCACCACGTGCCGGGGAGGGTGCCGATGAGGCCGTGCGCCGCGGGAGCGCGCTGATGGGCGCCGAGGAGGACCTCGTGCGCGCCCTGCACGACGAGCACGCCGCCGTGCTGCGCAGCTACGTGCTGTCCCTGACGCGTGACGGCGCCACCGCCGACGACGTGGTGCAGGAGACACTGCTGCGCGCCTGGCGCCACCCCGGTGCGCTGGACCCGGCGCGGGGCTCGGCGCGGGCGTGGCTGTTCACGGTGGCGCGCAACCTCGTCATCGACGAGCGCCGCTCCAGCCGCTGGCGGCGCGAGGAGCCCACCGCCGCCCCGCCGGAGCGAGCCGCCGACGCCCACGACGAGGCGGTGCTGCAGTCCTGGCTGGTGGCCGAGGCGCTGCGCCGGCTCTCCCCCGAGCACCGGGCGGTGCTGCTGGAGTGCTACTACCGCGGCCGCACCGTCGCCGAGGCCGCCACCGTCCTGGGCGTGCCGGCGGGAACGGTGAAGTCCCGCACCCACTACGCCCTGCTGAACCTGCGCCTGGTCCTGCAGGAGATGGGGGTGACGCGGTGAGCGAGGACCCGTTCGCCACCAGTGCCGGGCCGTACGTGCTGGGGGCCCTGGACCCCCCCGAGCGGCAGGCCTTCGAGCGGCACCTGACCGGCTGCGCACGCTGCCGCGGCGCCGTCGACGCCCTGGCCGGGCTGCCGGGGCTGCTGGCGCGGGTGCCCGCGGGATCGCTCCCCCCCGCCGAACCCCCCGGCGCGCCGCCCGCAGCAGCACCCGGCGCGCCGCCCGCAGCAGCACCCGGCGCGCCGCCCGCAGCGGGGCCCCGCGAGCTGCTGCCGGTGCTGCTGGCGCGGGTGCGGCGCCGGCGGCGGGCGCGCCGGGTGCTGGGCGCCCTGGCGGCGGTCGGGCTGGCGGCGCTGCTCGTCCCACCGGGCGCGCGCGAGCCGCGGCCCGCCGCGGGGGAGGCCTTCGAGCGGCTGGTGCCCGCGCCGCTGAGCGCCACCGCCGTGGTGCAGCCGGTCGCGTGGGGCACCCGGGTGGAGGTGACGTGCAGCTACAGCACCGGCCGGCGGGCCCCGTACGCCCTCGTGGTCACCGACCGGGCCGGCAACCACCAGCAGATCGGCACCTGGACGGCCCTGCCCGGCCGCGACGCCCGCTTCACCGCCGCCACGTCCCTGCCCGCCGCCGACATCGCCGCCCTGGAGGTGCGGACCCTCTCCGGTACGGCGCTGCTGCGCCTGCGCCCGCGCTGAGGTGGCCCCTGGCCCCTGGCCGCTCACCCCTGGCCGCTCACCCCGAGGCGGCGGCTGCGGCGGCGGCCGCCCCGGCGGCGCCGGCCGCGGCCTGCAGGTCCCGCAGGGCCCGGCGCACCGCGGCACCGGCCCAGTCCCCGGCGGCCAGCTCACCCGCCCGGCGCACCAGCTCCCGCCGGGACAGGCCCGTGCGGGAGGCGTACAGCTTCGCCACCAGCCCCACCGAGTGCACCAGCGCCACCAGCGCCACCGCCCGGCGGCCCGGCGCCGCGGCACCGAGCAGCGCGGAGGCCACGTCGGCGTGCAGGGACTCCACGTGCTGCGGCTGCACCGCGCGCACCCGCGTGACCGGCACGAACCCCAGGACCGTGCCCCGCTCCACCTCCACCTCGCCGCGCTCGGCCAGGCGCTCGAGCACCTGCCCGCGCAGCGCCCGCTTCAGCCGGTTCAGGGCCGCCACCGGCCGCTGCCCCGGGCGCGCCCGCAGCTGCCGCAGCGCGGTGTCCAGGACCGGCTCGCCCACCGGCCCCTCCCCGGTCACCACCAGCCGCTCCGCGCGCACACCGGCCAGCCCGCCGGCGGCCACCTCCAGGTGCCCGCGCGCCGCCAGCTCCAGGAGCACCGCCCCGGCCAGCACCAGCTCCAGCCGCTGCCCGTCGGCGCGGCTGCGGCCCGTGGCGGGGTCCAGCAGCAGCAGGTACAGCTCCTCGGCGAGCGTGCGGGGACCGGTGTCCATGCCCGCACGCTAGCGGCGGGCCGCTCCCGGCGCCCCGGGCGGCGGACCCCTCCCGCCGGCTGCGCCACGAGGCGCGCCGCCGGAGCCCGGGGGCTCCGGCGGCGCGAGGTGGGACGTCGTCGCGGGGGAGGGCTCAGCGGTGCTGCACGCTCACGGCGCCGGTGGCCCAGGTGTAGGTCGCGGACCCGCCGGTGAAGTCCTGGCGCACCCCGCCGGGCACGGCGTACTCCCCGCTGCGGGGCCAGCCCAGGCGGCCGGACTCCCAACCCTGCCGGGCCCAGGCGTCGCGGATCGCGCCCACCACGACGTGCGCGCCGCTGCCGGCGGACCAGTACACCGACCCGCCCTGGAAGTGGCTGAACGCCCCACCGGGCAGGGCCCGCTCCCCGGTGGTCGGGAAGCCCAGGCGCCCGGTCTCGTAGCCGGCGCGCCCGTAGGCCTCCAGGATCGCCCCGCGCAGCGCCTGCGCGCCGGTGGCGGGGGAGAAGTAGACCAGGCCGCCGCGGAAGCGCTGCAGCGCGCCGCCGCGGATGCCGTGCTCGGCGGCGGCGGGGAAGCCCAGCCAGCTGTTCTCCCAGCCCAGCGCGGCCCAGCGCTCGCGCACGGCGCCGCGCACGGGCTGCGCACCGGTGGGCACCGACCAGTACACCGAGCCGCGCTGGAAGTGCTGCGCGCGCCCGCCGCGCACCCCGAACTCACCGGTGGACGGCCAGCCCAGGACACCGCGGTCCAGGCCCATCGCGCGGTAGGCGTCCAGGATGGCCCCGCCCACGGTCAAGGTGGAGGCGCCGCTGCGGAACTGCATGGCCGGCGCCGGCGCCGGGGCGGTGGGGTGGCCGAAGTTCACCACGTAGTAGATGTCGCCGCCGGCGCGGGCCACGCCGATGCCGGCCAGCGTCATCTGCGGCAGCGCCATGATGCGCTGGTGGGGGGCGCTGCCCACCCAGGAGCGCACCGCCACGCCGGGGGTGCCGTTGAGGGTGGAGGCCTTCAGGATGATCTCGGAGTTGCCGCCCAGGCCCGGCGCGTAGGACAGGTCCGGGTTGTGCACGAACGCCCCGGTGCGGGCCATGGTGTCCGCCCAGCCCTGCGCCTTGGCGTCCAGGGCGCCGTGGCGGGCGAGCTGACCGGCGCCGATGCCACCGCGGTAGGCGTTGAGCTCCACCAGCGTGCCGTGCCGCAGCGCACCGAGGTCGGCGCTCCGGACGTCGGTGCTCGTCGTGGCCGCGGTGGGCGTCGCGGCGGCCGCGGCGGGCACGCTGACGGCGCCGCCGAGCAGGCTCAGCAGGGCGGCGGCGGCCGCGGTCAGGGCGTTGCGGCGGCGAGCGTGCGTCGGGCGGGGCGTCAGGCGCATGCACTGTGCGTCGGACGCCACGCGCCGCTGCTTGAGGGATCACGCAGCACCCGTGCCCGGGCCGGTGCCGGCGCACCGCCCCGTACGCCCGCCGGGCGGGGCGCGTGGCGGGCGGCGCGCGACCGCCCGGCAGGCGCTCAGCGGGAGGTCAGCGGGAGGTCAGCCGGAGGTCGGCGGGGCGACGCGCTGGCCCTTGCCCACGACCGTGATGCCCGTGGAGGTCACGGTGAAGCCGCGCGCGCGGTCCTCCTCCGGGTCCACCCCGACGCGGGCGTCGTCGGGCACCACGACGTTCTTGTCCAGGATCGCGCGCTGCACGACCGCGTTGCGCCCGATCTGCACGTTGTCCATCAGCACCGAGTCCGACACGTGCGCCCAGGAGTCCAGGCGCGCGCCGGGGGAGACGATGGACTTCTCCACCAGCGCCCCGGAGACGACGACCCCGGCGGAGATGATCGAGTTCACCGCGTGCCCGTAGGTGCCCTGCCAGCCGTTGACGAACTTCGCCGGCGGGTAGTAGTTCTGCGCGGTGATGATCGGCCAGTCGTAGTTGTAGAGGTTGAACACCGGCAGGGTCGAGATGAGGTCCTGGTGGGCCTCGTAGTACGAGTCGATCGTCCCCACGTCCCGCCAGTAGGCGCGGTCGCGGTCGGTGGCGCCGGGGACGTCGTTGTCCTTGAAGTCGTACACCCCGGCGCGGCCGCGGTCGACGAAGTCGGGGACGATGTCGCCGCCCATGTCGTGGGCGGAGTCCACCTTCTCCGCGTCGCGGGTCACGGCGTCGATGAGGGCGTCGGTGTTGAAGACGTAGTTGCCCATGGACGCCAGGACCTCCTCGGGGGAGTCCGCCAGCGGCCGCGGGTTCTTCGGCTTCTCCAGGAACGCGGAGATCCGCCGCGGGTCGGCCGGGTCGGCCTCGATGACGCCGAACTGGTCGGCCAGCGAGATCGGCTGGCGGATCGCGGCGACCGTGCACTCCGCCCCGGAGAGCATGTGGTCCTCCACCATCTGCCGGAAGTCCATCCGGTAGACGTGGTCGGCGCCGACCACCACGACGATGTCGGGCCGCTCGTCGTACACCAGGTTCAGCGACTGCAGGATCGCGTCCGCGCTGCCCAGGTACCACCGCTTGCCCAGCCGCTGCTGGGCGGGCACCGAGGCGATGTAGCTGCCGAACAGGTTCGACATGCGCCAGGCCTGGGAGACGTGCCGGTCCAGGCTGTGCGACTTGTACTGCGTCAGCACCACGATCTTGCGGTAGCCCGCGTTGACGAGGTTGGACAGCGCGAAGTCGATGAGGCGGTAGTTGCCCCCGAAGGGCACGGCGGGCTTGGCGCGGTCCGCCGTCAGCGGCATGAGCCGCTTGCCCTCCCCACCGGCGAGGACGATCGCGAGGACGTTAGGGGCAGCCACGTGCGCACCGTATCGGCCGGGTGTGGCGCAGGCCACGGCAGCCTCGCCGTGCGTGTCGCGCCCACCCCGCCCCGGGAGGCCGCCCCGCCCCGCCGCGCCGTCCGCCGCGCCCTCCCGCCGCCCGCGCACCGGCCAGCCCGCGCACGGCACCCGGGAGCGCCGCCGCCGCACCCGGCGGGGCGGTCGGTACGGTGGCGCCCCCACAGGCAGCGAGCAGCGAGGAGGACCCGGTGCGCGTCGACGTGCTGACCAAGGAGTACCCGCCGGCGGTGTACGGCGGCGCGGGCGTGCACGTCGCGGAGCTGGTGCGGGCGCTGCGCGAGGCCGGGCGCCTCGACGTGCGGGTGCGCTGCTTCGGCGAGGAGCGCGGCGAGGAGGGCACCAGCGCCTACCCCGAGCCCGCACACCTGGCCGGCGCCAACGCGGCGCTGCGCACCCTGGGCGCGGACCTGCCCATGGCGCAGGACTGCGCCGGCACCGACCTGGTGCACTCCCACACCTGGTACGCCAACCTCGGCGGGCACCTGGCCTCCCTGCTGCACGGGGTGCCGCACGTCCTGACCGCCCACAGCCTGGAGCCGCTGCGGCCCTGGAAGGCCGAGCAGCTCGGCGGCGGCTACGGGGTCTCTTCCTGGGCCGAGCGCAGCGCCTACGCCGGCGCCGCCGCCGTCATCGCCGTCTCCGCCGGCATGCGCGCCGACATCCTGCGCGCCTACCCCTTCCTGGACCCCGCCCGCGTCCACGTCGTGCACAACGGCATCGACGCCCAGCTGTGGGCACCCACCGAGGACCGCTCCGCGCTGCCGGGCCTCGGCATCGACCCCGACGCCCCCTCCGTCGTCTTCGTCGGGCGCATCACCCGCCAGAAGGGCCTGCCGCACCTGCTGCGCGCCGCGGCCCGCCTGCCCGAGGGCGTCCAGCTCGTCCTGTGCGCCGGCGCCCCCGACACCCCCGAGATCGCCGCCGAGGTCGAGGGCCTCGTCCGCGACCTGCAGCGCGAGCGCGCCGGGGTGGTCTGGATCCAGCGGCACCTGCCCCGCGCCGAGCTCGTCCAGGTGCTCTCCGCGGCCACCACCTTCGTGTGCCCCTCGGTGTACGAGCCCCTGGGCATCGTGAACCTGGAGGCCATGGCCTGCGGCGCGGCGGTGGTCGGCACCGCCACCGGCGGCATCCCCGAGGTCGTCGCCGACGGGCGGACCGGCTGGCTGGTGCCCATCGAGCAGGTCGAGGACGGCACCGGCGCCCCCGTGGACCCGGAGAAGTTCGTCGCCGACCTCGCCGCCACCCTCACCGACGCCGTCAGCGACGTCACCCGCGCCCGCGAGCGCGGCGCGCGCGGACGCGAGCGCGCCGTGGCGGAGTTCTCCTGGGACGCGATCGCCGAGCGCACCGAGGCCGTCTACCGGGACACGCTGGAGGCGTGGGAGGACTGAGCCGCCCGCACGGGGGACGGGGCGGCGGCGCGCACGACGGTGCCGCCCCCCGCCCGCAGGTCACGAGCCCCGCCGGCCCTCCCCGGCGGCCGCGCGGTAGTCGCGCAGCTCCACCTCCAGGGGCAGCGTCTTCCAGAACTGATCGCTGGTCAGGACCAGCAGGCCCTCGGCCACACCCGTCGCCAGGCAGGCGACGTCCCCCAGGGAGAGCCTGCCCCGGTGCTCACGGCGGGCGGCGCGCTCGGCGGCGAGGACCCCGGGGACCAGCGCGGCGTGCCGCTGCGTCCAGGGCAGCAGCTCGATGCCCAGGGCCTGCAGGTCCGGCAGCAGCCCCCCGGCGGTGGCGGGGTCGGCGAACTTGCGGCTGAGCACCCCGGCGACCTCCGCGACCGTCACCAGCGACATGCACACCCGCTGCCTGGGAACGGCGATGACGCCGTCGAGCACGGCGTGCGCAGCCGGCTCCTCCGTGCCGTCGGGGTCCAGCCAGGACAGCAGCGAGCAGGCGTCCAGCAGCCAGCCGCTCACCGGCCCGCGCGGGCGTCCAGCGCGGCGACCTCCGCCTCGTGGTGCTCCTGCCAGGCCTGCGCCAGCCCCGGCCCGGGACGCGGGGTGCGGTACCTGCCGCGGATGCGCGCCACGAGCGCCTCGCGGGTCTCCACGACGATCCGCCCGGCGCCGTCGGTGCTCGCCACCAGCTCCGACTCCGGGGAGACGCCCGCCTCGGCGAGCAGCTCGGCGGGCAGGGTGGGACGCCGCTTCGCGTCCAGCCGCACCGGATACGTGGTCACCGTCCCACCGTACGCCTCCCCGTGGGAGGACACCAGACCCGCTCCCACCACGCTGCCGCCCACCCCCACCGCCCCGCCTGGTAGACAGCGCCGATGAGCAGCGCCGGTGCCCCCGCGGCCGGCGCGCCCCGCTCGCTGCGCGGGTGCACCGGCTACGGGCGCTGGTGGGCGGCGTCGACGACGTCGGCCTTCGGCAGTCACGTCACCGTCCTCGCCGTCCAGGTCCTCGTCGTGCAGACCCTGCACGGCGACGCCGTCGACGTCGGCCTCGTCACCGCGGCGCGCTGGCTGCCGTACCTGCTGGTCGGGCTGCTCGCCGGCGCCCTCGTCGACCGCCTCCGCCGACGCCCGGTGATGATCGCGACCGACGCCGCGTCCGCGCTGGTGCTGGCCGCCATCCCGCTGCTGGCGCTCCACGGCTCCCTCGGCGTGGGGTGGCTCGCGGCCACGATGGCCGCGTTCGGCCTGGTGACCCTCGTCGGTGACGCCGCGTCCCAGTCCTTCCTGCCCCGCCTGGTGCCCCGGCACCTGCTCGCCCCTGCGCACGCACGCGCCGACCAGGCCGACGCCGTCGCCCAGGGCAGCGGCCCCGCGCTCGCCGGCGCCCTCGTCTCGCTCCTCGGCGCCCCTCTCGCGGTCCTCCTCGACGCGCTCAGCTACCTGACCTCCGCGGCGATGCTGGCCACCGTGCGCGTCGAGGAACCCCCCGCCCCGCAGCGCATCCCGCGCGGCACCCCCGCCGCGGGGGTGCTGCGCGGCGCCGGCCGCGACGTCGTGGAGGGGCTCCGCTGGGTCTACCGCCACCCGACGCTGCGCCCCCTGGCGCTCTCCACCCACGCCTGGTTCGCCTGCTCCGCGGTGGCCGGGGCGGTCCTCGTCCCCCTGGCGCTGCGGGACCTGGGGCTGACGCCGGTGACGCTCGGGCTGGCCACGGCCACCGCCGGGCTCGGCGCACTGGCCGGGGCCTCGGCCGCGGTGCCGCTGGGACGGCGCTGCGGGCCCGGACGCGTCATCGCCGCCACCCGCGCGGGCACCGGCCTCGCCTGGGCCCTCATGGCCCTGGCACCCTCGCTCGTCCCCGCCCCACCCGCAGCCGACGCCGGTCCCTGGGGCGGCGGAGCCGCGTGGGCCCTCTTCGCCGCCGGGCAGCTCTGCCTGGGGTTGTGCATGGGCGCGGAGAACACCAACGAGCTGGCCTACCGGCAGGGCATCACCCCCGACCGGCTGCAGGGCAGGATGAACACCACGATGCGCTCGCTGAACCGCGCCGCGATCGTCGTGGCCGCACCCCTGGGCGGGCTGCTGGGGGACGCGGCCGGCTACCGGGTGGCGCTGCTGGCCGCCGCCGGCGCCGTCGTCGTGGTCGCCGCCGTCACCGCCACCAGCGCGCTGCGCCGGGCCGGCCTCGACGACCCGCACACCCCGCCGGACCCCGCCTGACGGTCCTGCCCGAGGCACCCGGGCGCGCCGGGACCCGGTCTGGTCAGGACGGCTGCCCCAGCTGGGCGTCCATCCACGCCATCGTGGGCCAGCCCGCATCGCGGTCGGCGTCGACGAACAACCGGAAGTCGTGCCCGAGCGGGAGACGCCGGTAGGGCAGGTCGACCCCCTCCGCGGCGAAGAGGTCCACGACCCGCTCCACCCGGTCGCCGTTGAGGTCCCCCCCGACACTGGTGATCCTCGGCTGCCCCGAGCGCACGCGGTCGAGGTGCTCCAGGTACGAGGTGGGCTCACGGCTCATGGCGCCGTCCACGGCCCACACCGCCGCGAACGCCTCCGGGTGCTCGATGCCGAACCGGAAGGCGCCGTGCCCGCCCATCGACCAGCCGACGAGCAGCCGGTGCGCCGGACCCGGCCGCACGCGGTAGGTCCGCTCGACGTGCGGGACGAGCTCGTCGAGGAAGGCCGTGTCGTACCGGCCCTCCCAGCGCCCGTCGCGGTTGCTGTCCGGCGTCACGATCACGACGTCGTCCAGCACCCCGGCCTCGACCGCCGCGCGCAACCGCTCGGCCTCGGGCAGGAAGGTGGCGTTGCTCTGGCCACGCCCGTGCAGCGCGAACAGCACGGGGTACTCCCGGCAGTCGGTGTGGTAGTCCGCGGGCAGGCTCACGCTGTAGGGCACGGGCTGGCCGTCGGCGCCCGTCAGCTCGGTGTCGAAGCGCAGGTCACCCGCCGGGGCGTCGCAGCTGCGCGGGTCGGCGCCCTCCTCACCCGTCCCGGGGGAGGGGGCCCCCGTGGGCGTCGACGGCGGTCCCGCGGTGGGTGCCGCACCGGCACTCGCCGGGCCGGCGTCCCGCAGGGAGCCCACGAGCACGGCGACGCCGGCCAGCCCGGCCACGACGACGGCGCCGGACGCGACGAGGAGACCCGTGCGGCGGCCGCGACGGGCGCCCTGCGGCCCCGCCGGGGAGGACTTCGAACTGGTCACCTGGAGCCCCTGGGTCGGTGGAGCGGGCCGGAGGAGGCACCGCACGGGAGGTCTAGCAGACGTGTGGGGACCCACTGCTTCCCGGGCACCCACCGGCGGCGAGGTTCACCCGACCGGACCGCTCGGCTCCCTCCGGCGACGGGCCGGTGTCAGGGGGTGGTGCGCGCGGAGGTCGGGAGGGCCGGATCGCCGGGGGTGGTTCACACCGCACGGACGCCGAACCCCACTGCGATGTAGATCTCGTTATCGGTACCAACACTGCAACATCGATTTTGATCAAGAGCCGCTCAGACCGCGGAGGCCCCCTGACCACAGTTGACGGCCACCGCGAGGGCACGACGGGCCGTCCCGGCGATCTCGCGGAGGGCGCGGGCGCGGGTCGCCGCCTCGTGACCGCTGATGGAGGCGCCGTCGTCCTCGGCCGCGAGCTGCGCGATCCCCAGGACCTGCACGGCGCTCTGCACCACGCGGACGGAACGCGCCTCGGTGCCGGGTGGGAGGGCGTCCCGGGGCAGGGCGGGGGAGCGCAGGTCCGCGATGCGCTGGGCGGCGTCCTCGCGCCACCGGGCGACGTCGAGTCCGGCCAGGGTGCGGGTGACGGTGGTCAGGGCCGTGCGCAGCTCGCGCTCGGCGTCGGCGAGGGCGTCCGGGTCGGGCGCCCGGCGGGGCAGCGCGCCGTGGACCGTCCACTCCACCGTCGCGCCCGGCTCCCAGAGCGACCCGAACGTCGTCACCGCGGGCACGAGCGCCCAGCGTTCCGGCGTCCCGGGGAGCTCCACGACGACGCACTCGCCGGCCTCGAGCGCCGCGGCGTTGACGGCGGCGGGTCCGGGCAGGCCGACGGGGTCGCCGGGAGCCGGCAGGACCACGAGCAGGCGCGCCCCCCGCGGCAGGTGGTGCAGCAGCCCGCGCAGGTCGTGCACGACGGGTCCGTCACCCGGCAGCGCGGGCGCACCGTCCGTCCACGTCAGGGTGTGGGGCTCGTCGTCGCGCTGCACGGCCCGCAGTGCCGCGTCGGCGGGGACGCGGGCGGTGGCCACCGCGCCGCCCCAGGCGGCCAGCCGCGCGGAGCGGGGGACATCCAGCACCGCACCAGGGTAGGTGGCCCTCCGCGCGGCCCGGAACGCTCCCCGGTCGCGCCCGACCCGGTGCGGGGCAGGTGGGGGCCGTCGTTAGGGTCGCGGCCATGAGCGACGTCCTCGACCTCTCCGGTGTGACCGTGACCCGGGGCCGCACGGTGCTGCTGGCGTCCGTGGACTGGCAGGTCGCGTCGGGGGAGCGGTGGGTCGTGCTGGGCGCGAACGGTGCGGGGAAGTCGACGCTGCTGTCGATCGCGGCGGCGCGGCTGCACCCCACGCGGGGGACGGTGCGGGTGCTGGGGGAGACCCTGGGGCGCGTCGACGTGTTCGAGCTGCGGCCGCGGATCGGCCTGGCGAGCAACGCGCTGGCGGCGCAGGTGCCCGGCGCCGAGCTGGTGCGCGACGTCGTCGTCACCGCCGCGTACGGGGTCACGGGCCGCTGGCAGGAGTCCTACGGGGAGGACGACCTGGCGCGCGCGCAGGAGCTGCTGACCCTCATGGGCGTCGGGAAGCTGGGTGCCCGCTCGTACGGGACCCTCAGCGACGGCGAGCGCAAGCGCGTGCAGGTGGCGCGCGCCCTGATGACGGACCCGGAGCTGCTGCTGCTCGACGAGCCGGCCGGGGGCCTGGACCTCGGGGGCCGCGAGGACCTGGTGCGGCGTCTGACCGGGCTGATCGCGGACCCCGCGGCGCCGTCGACGGTGCTCGTGACGCACCACGTGGAGGAGATCCCCGCCGGAGTGACGCACGCGCTGCTGCTGCGCAAGGGCAGGGTCGTGACGGCGGGGCCGGTCGGTGACGTGCTCACGTCGGAGCACCTGTCGGTGACGTTCGGACTGCGCCTGCAGGTCAGCCGGCGGGCGGGCCGGTTCTTCGCGCGGGCCCTCGACTGATCCTCTCGACCACCGTGTAAGGCTCGTTATCGATCGTCGAAAGTTTTTATCCTCGACGGGACGAACCCGCCGGGATCAGCGGACGAACGCGCCGGTGACGTCCATCTCGTCCGCGATGCGCTGCACCATCCGCACGTACCAGTCGGCGTGGTTGTAGTGCCACAGGGCCCGGGCCTCGGCCTCGCGGCCGTGCCCGCCACCGTTGCGGCACAGGTAGTTCGCGGCGCTGTACACGGCGTCGGCCGGGGCCCACGCATCGGCGGTGCCGTCGCCGTCGCCGTCGACGCCGTAGGCGGCGAACGTGGCGGGCATGAACTGCATGGGGCCGATCGCGCCGGCGGAGGACGGGCCGGTGTTGCGGCCGTGGCCGCTCTCGACCTGCCCGACGGCGGCGAGCAGGCTGACCCGCATGCCGGGGCACGTCCGCGCCGCCCCCGCGTAGAGCTGGGCGTAGTCCGCGGCGACGGGGCGCGCCGTGGCCTTCGAGGTGGCGGCGGCACCGGCGCTGGCGGCGGCCGAGGCCGCGGCCTCGGCGGCGGCGCGGGCCTCGGCGAGCTTGCGGGCCGCCTCCGCTGCCGCGGCGGCCTCTGCGGCCTCGAGGTCGCGGGCGCGCGTGCTGAGGGCGGCGACGTCGGCCTCGGCACGGGCGAGCTCGTCGGTGAGGGCGGCGGAGGCGTCGGCGAGGTCGCGGACGCGGGCGATGGCGGCGTAGGTCTGGGTGTCGGCGGCCGCGGAGGCCGCCTCGGCGGTCTCCCGGTGACGGGTGGCGTCGTCGGCCTCGCGGGTGTCCCGGTCGAGGGCGGCGTCCACGGTGAGCTGCTGTCCGCGCTGGGCGAGGAGGACGTCGGCGCCGGTGAGGGCGGCGTGCCACAGGCCGAGGGAGGCCTGCAGGGTGGTGCCGCCCATGTAGAGGTCGCGCACGCGGCGGGCCTGGGAGCGGCGGCTGTCCTCGGCGTCGCGGGCCGCGGTGTCCTCGGCGACCTGGGCGCGGATGCCGGTGCTGACGGCGCGGCCGATCTCGGCCTGCTGGGCGTCCAGGGCGGAGCGGACGTCGCGCACGCGGCCGTCGAGGGCGTCGACCCTGGCGGTGGCGCCCTGCACGGCGCGGCGGGCCTGCTCGGCGCTCTGCGCGGCGGCGGGGGCCGCGAGGAGGACGTGCAGGGCCCCGGTGGTCACGGTGGCGCCGACCAGGGCGCAGGCCGCCGCGGCGGCGCGGATCCGGGTCCCTGTCCTCACCCGGGAGGTGTCGGCAGCCGGGGGCCGCACCTTGACCCCGCGGTGCCGGCCCTGTGGGCGCGGCCCCGGGGCGGGGCCGCACCCGGGGGTGTCAGGCCTGGAGGTGTCAGGCCCGGGGAGTCAGGCCTGGGAGATGTCGGCGGCCAGGACCGGCTCGGACGTCGGCTGCTCGGAGCCGGTGGCCGGTTCCTCGGTGACCCCGAGGGTGGGCACGCCGTCGGTGTCGTCGACGTAGGCGGTGTAGTGGCCTGCGCGGTCGCGCTCGAACATCCCGGCGGGCCGGATGTCCCCGTCGTCGATGAGCCAGAGCTGGTAGCCGCGGCCGGGGCCCACCGCGGGCAGGCCCGCGCCGATGACGACGGCCTGGGAGCCGGAGCGGACGACGGTGGCGGTCGCGCCCTGCCTGCCGGTGACGCTCTGCACGCGGCTGCCCGGTGCGGTGAGCAGTTCGGCGATGCGCTGGGACTCGGCGGTGGCGTCGGCCGCCTCGAGGCGGGCCTGCTCGGCCTGCTGGGAGGCCGTCCAGCCCCAGCCGGTGGCGGCGAGCGCGACGGCGCTGCACGCGGCGGCCAGGGCCAGCTGCCAGCGGGGCGGGCGGCCCTGCCTGCGGGCGCGGCGCTCGTCGAGGGAGACGGGCGCGGCGGTACCCGCGCCCCACCCGCCGGAGCCGCGGCCGTGCGGGGTGTCCTGGGGGGTGCGGGCGACGGCCTGCAGCACGGAGGCGCGCAGCGAGGCGGGGGCGGGGGTGGCGACGGCCTCGCCGAGGAGGGCGGCGGTGTCGGAGAACTCCGCGACGGCGGCGCGGCAGTCGTCGCAGCCGGCGAGGTGTGCGTCGAAGGAGTCGCGTTCGCCCTCGTCCAGTGCGTCCAGCGCGTAGGCGCCCACCAGCGTGTGCACGTCGTCCACCTCCTCTGTCCTCGTCGCGTCGCGGTGCGTGCTGTCGTCGGTGCCGTGGCTCATGTCGTCGCTCGGGTTGTGCTCGGGGTGGCGGTCGGGGTCGTGGTGGGGCTGGTGCTGCCGGTCGCGGCCGGGGTCCCAGGGGCTGTGGCCGCTCACCGCGCCACCCCCAGGGCGTCGCGCAGGCGGATCATCCCGTCGCGCAGGCGGGTCTTGACGGTGCCCAGCGGGAGGCTGAGCTCGCGGGCGATCTCGGTGTGGGTGCGCCCGCCGTAGTAGGCGAGGGTGACGGCCTGGCGCTGCACCGTCGTGAGGCTGGACAGGGCCCGGCGGACGTCCTCGCGCTCGAGGTTGCCCTCCACGGTCTCGCTGACGCTGTCGTAGGGGCGGACCTGGTCGCGCAGGCCGACCTTCTCGTCGCGGTCGGTGCTGGCCTGTGCGGAGCGGACCCGGTCCACGGCCCGGCGGTGGGCCATGGTGACGAGCCAGGTGCGGGCGCTGCCGCGGGTGGGGTCGAAACGGGCGGCGGTGCGCCAGGCCTCGAGGTACACCTCCTGCGACACCTCCTCGCTCTGCGCCGGGTCGCGCAGCACGCGCAGCACGGTGCCGAACACGGCGGAGGAGGTGGCGTCGTAGAGGGCGGCGAAGGCGTCGTCGTCTCCCTGCGCGGCACGCTGGAGGAGTTCCTCGGCCGCCTCGGGGCCGGGTTGCCCCTCGCCGGGGCGGTGCCTGGAGACAGTCACGAAGGTCACTCTGGCACCTCCTCCTCGCCGCGTCCGCCGACGGCCCGGAAAAGGACCTCCGCGCCCCGCACCAGCGGCGGGACACCAGGAGTTCGTCGCGGCGCGGCACCGCGGATTGGGCGACGGTGATCCTCACCCGTTCGGAGCACCGCCCGGAGCGCCCGGGTTGGGGGTGCCACCCGGGTTCCTGTGTGCTCCACTGATCACCGTGGGTCAGGACGTGGATCAGCGGAGCGTCACGGGCGCGGACCGGCGCCGGTTCCGGGAGCTGCTGCACCTGGAGCTGGCAGTGCTGCGCGAGCAGTTGCGCGCCGGTCGCCTGGCGGACGACGAGACGTGCGCGGGCATCGAGCTGGAGCTGCACCTCGTCGACGCGCACTGCCAGCCCGCCATGGTCAACGCGCAGGTGCTGGAGCACCTGGCCGACCCGCGGTTCCAGACGGAGCTGGGGGCCTTCAACATCGAGATGAACGGCGCCCCGCACGGGCTCGGCGGCGACGGCTTGCCGCAGCTGGAGCGCGACGTGACGCAGGCCCTGGCCGCGGCCCGGGAGGCTGCGGCGGCCTGCGGGGTGCGGGTGGCGCCGGTGGGCATCCTGCCGACGGTGCTGCCGGAGCACTTCGAGGGGGAGTGGCGCAGCGCCAAGGCACGCTACGCCGCGCTGGACGAGGCGATCACCGCGGCCCGCGGGGAGGACGTGGAGCTGCACATCGAGGGGCCCCGCTCCGGTGAGCGCCTGGCCCTGCACCTGCCCACGATCGGGCCGGAGGCCGCGGGGACCAGCGTGCAGCTGCACCAGCAGGTGTCCCCGGAGGACTTCGGGCGGCGCTGGAACGCCGCGCAGGCGGTGGCCGGGGTGCAGGTCGCGCTCGCGGCGAACTCCCCGTTCCTCTTCGGGCGCCACCTGTGGGCCGAGACCCGCATCGAGCTGTTCACCCAGTCCACGGACACCCGCAACGTGGAGCTGCGCAACCAGGGGGTGCGGCCGCGGGTGTTCTTCGGGGACCGCTGGATCGGCGGCGTGATGGACCTGTTCGAGGACGACGTGCGCTACTTCCCCTCGCTGCTGCCGGTGCTGGAGCAGGAGGACTGCCTGGCGGCGGTGGAGGCCGGCCGGGCCCCGGAGCTGGCGGCGCTGCGGCTGCACTCGGGCACCGTCTACCGGTGGAACCGGCCCGTGTACGACGTCGTCGGTGACGTGGCGCACCTGCGGGTGGAGAACCGCGTGCTGCCGGCGGCGCCGACCCCGCGGGACCTGGTGGCGGACGCGGCGTTCTTCCACGGCGTGGTGCGCGCCCTGGCCGACTCGGACGAGCCGGTGGAGGAGCGGATGGCCTTCGCCGACGCCGAGCGCGCGTTCGGGGACTGCGCCCGCCTGGGCGTGGACGCGACGGTCACCTGGCCGGGCGTGGGTGAGGTGCCGGTGACGCGCCTGGTGCTGGAGGTGCTGCTGCCGCTGGCGGAGGAGGGCCTGCGCCGGTGGGACGTGCCGGAGGCGGTGCGCCGGGAGTACCTGGCGGTCGTGGAGGCCCGCGCCCGCACCCGGCGCAACGGCTCGGTGTGGCAGGTGGAGGCGGTGCGGTCGCTGGAGGCCACCGGCCTGGACCGGCGCGGCGCGCTGGTGGCGATGCTGGAGCGGTACCTGGACAACTGCGCCACGGGCGCACCGGTGCACGAGTGGGAGCCGGTGGCCGCGCCCCGCCGCTGAGCGGGCACCGCGCGGGGCGCCGGCCTCAGCCGGCCCCGACCTCGCGCAGCACCTCGTAGGAGGAGTTCCCCGCGGCCGCGCTGCGCAGTTCCTGGGCGCCGGCGTCGATGTACTTCTGCGAGGTGTTCAGGCTCTGGTGCCCCAGCAGCCGCATGACCTCCACGGCGCTGGCCCCGCTGGCCACGACCCGCGTGGCGAAGGTGTGCCGCAGCGCGTGCACCAGGGAGCCGCGCAGCACCCGGTCGTGCACCCCCGCCCACCGGTAGCAGGACCGCACGAGGTACTGCAGCTGGTTGCGCGTCATGGGACGCCCGCAGCCGTCCACGAACAGCCACTGCGCCGGCCCGGGGACCCGCTCCGCGCCGAAACGCCGGGCGCGGCTGGCCAGGTAGGTCTCCAGCACGGCGGTGAGGGCCGGTTCCACCGGCACGCTGCGCTCGGCGTTGCCCTTGCCCAGCACGTGCAGGCGCTGGTCCCCGGCGGCGCCGACGAGGTCCCCGACGCGCAGCGCCAGCAGTTCGGAGGAGCGGATCCCGGAGACGAGGAGGGTGGCCAGGACGGCGAGGTCCCGCTCGGGCCAGGGATCGCGGGCCCGGCGCATCCCGGCCGCCACGGCCCGCAGCAGCACCTCGGGGGTGTCCTGCCCGCGCAGGGGTTTGGGTTCCTGGCGTTCGGCGCGCGGCCGGTCGATACCGGCCATCGGGTTGCCCGGCAGCGCCTCCTCGGTGACGAGGAAGGTGCAGAAACCGTTCCAGGTGGACCAGGCGCGGGCGATGGAGCTGCGGGCGTGGCCCACCGCGAAGGCCGCGAACGCCGCCCGCAGGGGACGCACGTGCAGGTCGCCGACGCGCAGGTCCGCCGGGGGAGAGGCGAGGTGGTCGGCGAGGTGGCGGCCGACGACGGTGAGGTCCCGGCGCTGCGCGGCGACGGTGTGGGGGGAGTCCTTGCGGGGCAGGCGTGCCTCGATGTAGGCGTCGGCGCCGTCCGTCAGGGGAGTGGCCGGCGACAGGTGCCCGCGAGCGGAGAAGGTTGGGGCGGGCACGGTTCCACGATAGGGGAGAGGCGAGGGTTCTGTCCACCTGATCCGTTGCGGCGCAACGACTTCGGAAGTCCCCGGCGGCGACGGTACGGCGTGCGCATATTCACCATTATGCGGAACTCGTGGCGCTGGCCCCTGCCGGTGGCGGGCCGCGTCGGGGCGGTCCGGACGTGCTGCGGGCCCGTGTGTGCGCGTGCGCGGACCTGGTTCCTTCCGGCGCGGGAACGCCCGGGGTGTCACGCCGGGGGTTCGCGGTGCCCGGGCCCGGCGTCGCCCGGCCCGGTCGGGCTCGGTGGGACCTGGCGGGATCCGGTGGGCCGGGTCGGCCGGTGCGCCGGATCCGGCCCGGCGTCGTCCGGTGTGGCGTTTCCCGTGTGGCGCTGTTCGTGTGGCGCTGAGGGTCCGGGTGTCGTGCCGGGATGCCGGCGGCTGGTCGGCGCGCACGCGGGATGCCGCCGGGTGCGCGGAGGGTGCAGGACGAAGTGTCGTGGCGGGGCCTCCGGGAGCCCCTTCCGCCTCACGCCGGCCACTTCCATCAATCGCCGATAATGCACATTATGTCATTACGGCGGTCGGTCCCCGCTCTCCCGCTGCCCCGGTGGCCGCGCGCTGCGCCTCACCCGGTGCGCAGCTCCGCCGGGAGGTGCCCGGCATCACCGATCCTGATCAGGAGCGTGTGGCGCGCAGCCCCGCCGGGGTGTCGTCCCGCCGGCCAGTGCCGCAGCTCGGTGATCGACGCGTGTGCGACGTCGGCTCCGGTCGTCCAGGGCTGCTCGGGTCCCGCGCCGAAGGCCCAGCGCAGCACGGCATCGATCACGCCGCTGTGCACGACGCAGGCCCACTGCCGACGCCAGCGCCGCGGCCTGCCGGTGCCCGACCGGCGTCAGCTCACCGTCGTCACCGTCACGAATCTGCTGTCCGTGTCGCACCAGCAGCAGCGGCACGCCATCTCGCTCCCCCACCGCGCGATCATCTCCCGCGATCCGTGCACAAGGGGCCGCCCCTAGAACAGCCGGACGTCGTAGTCGCCGAAGCGCCGGTCGACGGTGAGCAGCTGCAGACCTCGCCCGGCGGCCTGCGCGATGAGCATGCGGTCGAAGGGGTCGTCGTGGTGGCGGGGCAGCGCGCCTGCGGCCAGGCCGTCCTCGACGGTGACCGGCAGCTCGGTGAAGCCCTGCTGCCGCAGCTCCTCGCGCAGGCCGTCCGGCACGGTCAGCTTCCCCAGGGCCGCCTTGATCGAGATCTCCCAGGAGGAGGCGGCCGAGACGAGCACCTCGGTCTCCCCCTCCGCCAGGGCGTCGCGCATGCGCTCGGGCAGGCGCTCGTCGTCGGTCAGCCACCACAGCAGGACGTGGGTGTCGAGCAGGAGGCTCACCGTGCCTGCGGCTCCACGTCGTCGTGGAAGGCCGCCAGCAGGTCATCGGGGGTCTCGTCGAAGTCGGCGGCGATGACCACCTGCCCCTTCCACGACCCGGGTCGACGCGCTCCGCGCGAGCGGGCCGGGACCAGGCGGGCGACGGGCTTGCCCGAACGGGCGATCACCACGTCCTCACCCCGCTCGACCGCTTCGAGCAGGCGTGAGAGGTGCGTCTTGGCCTCGTGCACGTTCACGGTCTGCGTCATGAGCCCAGGGTATGGACTAAGTCGGACTAAGTCGAGGTGTGTCACTCCCATGCCGAGCGCCGGGGCCTTCTCGGAGCAGCACCTGGCCGCGCCGCTGCAACACTCGCCGACGTGCCGGACAGGTAGGGGGTGTGAGACCACTGGGACCCGACCGGGAGGCGCGCTTCCGGGCGCTGTACGCCGAGACGTACCCCGACGTCCTCCGCTTCGCCGGGCGCCGGGTGCACCCCTCCCACGCCGAGGACGTCGCCGCCGACGTCTTCCTCGTGGTGTGGCGGCGCCTGGAGGAGGTCCCGCCCCGGTTGGACGATGCGCGGGCGTGGTTGTTCGGTATCGCCCGGCACTGCCTGCTCAACGCCGGTCGCGGGGACGGCCGGCGCCACGCCCTCACCGTCCGCCTCGCCACGGTCCTGCCGGCGCAGGAGCCGGTGGAGGACGTGGAGGCCGACCTCGTCGCGCGCCGCCTCGACGTGGCGGCGGCCTGGCGGCAGCTGAGCGCGACGGAGCAGGAGGCGCTGTCGCTGCACCTGTTCGAGGACCTCACCTCACCGCAGGCCGCCCGGGTCCTCGGCATCACCGCCGCCTCCTACCGCCTGCGGCTGATGCGCGCCCGCCGCGCCCTGCGCCGACACCTCGACCACCCCGCACCCACCCGCGTGCAGTTGGAGAACCAGCCATGAGCACACCGCGCGACCGCGACCTCGACGCCGTGCTGCGATCCCTCGACGCCGCCGCCCCCGCCCTGGACGCCGTGCAGCAGCAGCGCGCCTGGAGCACGCTGGAGGCCATCGTGGCGCGGCCGGCGTCCTGCGGCGCGGACCCGGCGCGGGGAGGCACCGCCCGATCCGGGGCGCGGCAGCCGGTCCCCCGGCGCCGTGGCGCCGGGGACCACGCCCGCTCCCGCCGCCTGGTCCTGCTCGCCTCGGCCGCCGCCGTGGCCGCCGCCGGTATCAGCGTGCTCGACGGCGGCGGCACCGAGGAGATGGCCTTCGCGTCCTGGACCCCCACCCCCGCACCACTGACCCAGCAGGAGGTCGACCTGGCCGGACCGGCCTGCCGGGACGGGCTGGACGGGGACGGGCACCTCGACCTGGACCGGGCCCGGCTGCAGCTGGCCGAGCGGCGCGGTGACGTGCTGGCCCTGCTGTACTGGACGCAGAACCCGGACGTGTCCGGGTTCTGCCTGGCCCGCAACGTCCCCGGCACGGGCGACGTCGACGTCATCTCCTCCGGTGTCGGCGGCGGCGACATGCCCGCGCTAAAGGCCCCGGCGCGCGGCTACACCCAGGGCGCGATCTCCCAGAGCCGGGTTCCCAGCGGTGAACACGTCTCCATCACCGGCGGCGCGGCCGGCGTCGACGTGGTGGGCGTCACCATCCACGCCGGCGACCACACCGTGCACGCCTCGGTGCGGGAGGGCCGCTACGTGGCCTGGTGGCCCGGGCGCGCCTTCGGCGGGGAGGCGCCGGGACCCAGCGGTGAGGACCGCTCCGCCCCGGTGCTCACCTACGACCTCACCCTGAGCGACGGGAGCATCATCCGTGATGCCGCCGGCACCAGACCCCGCTGACCTGGCGCCTCCGCGCTCCGGGGGTCGCGCGTGAGGGGCGTCGACCCGGTCACCTACGACCCCGGTTTCTCCGGGGGGACCGCAGGTCGGGTCGCGGAGGTCAGGTCCTGGTGCGCACGGCGTGACGCACGTACACCACGCCGTTGTCGAACCGTCGGTGGTCCAGCAGCTCGAGGTGGAGACGTACACCAGCGGGGAGCGCGGGTTTGCCGCCGCCGACGCTCACGGGGTGCAGGAGCAGCACGCACTCGTCCACCAGGGCGTGCCGGAACGCCTCCGCCCCCAGGGCCGCGCCACCGACGCTCACATCCAGGGCGGAGGCCTCCGTGAGCGCTCGCACCGCCTCGGGGTCGAAGTGCCGCTCGATCCTCGTGCGCGCCGTCGAGACCTCCGCGAGGGTGGAGGAGTAGACGACCTTGTCGGCCTCGCGCCAGATCCGGGCGTAGTCGCGGACGACGGCCGCTTCGGTGGTCAACCAGTCGTCGTCCTCCCAGACGCGCATGGCCTCGTACATGCGCCGGCCGTAGAGCGAGGTGCCGATGCCCCGCTCGTGCTCGTTCCAGAAGGCGTGGACCTCCTCGCTCGGCACCGCCCAGTCGAAGGAGCCGTCCTCGTCCTCCAGGTAGCCGTCGAGGGAGGTGTTGGCCGCGTAGATGAGCTTGCCCATGACTGCCTCCGACCGGACGAGGTTCTCAGTCTTCACCGGCACAGCACCCCCGGCAAGGCCCACCGACGCCGCGCTGCGGGCGCGCTCAGGCCGGTGACCCTCCCCCGGCCCGGCCGTGTTCGCCGGGGGTGTCGAGGTGGCTGCGCAGGAGCCGTGTCCACGCTCGCGGCTGGTCGAGGTGGGCGTCGTGCCCGGCGTCCGGGACGAGGACGTGGCCGGTTTCCGGCCGCATGTCGAGCATCCGCTCGATCTCCGCGGTGTCGAGGCTGCTGCGCTCGGCCTGCACGAGCAGCGTGGGTGCCCGTACCTGCTGCCACTCCGGCCAGCGTGCGACCTCGGCCACGGCCGCGATGGCCGCCTGCATCACGTCGGCGTCGAAGCGTGGCCGGAACCCGTCGTCGCGCTCCTGCAGGTCCTGCGCCCACGCCGCCGCGACCGGTGTTGCGCCGAGGTGTTCCACAGCCGCCTGCCGGGACGGGAACGGCACCGGCCAGGCGGCGAACCAGCTCCCCAGTTGTGCCGACAGGTCCTGCGCTCCGCCGCCGACGCCGCCTTCCAGCAGCACCAGGCGCCGCACCAGGTGCGGGTGCCACGGCGAGCAGCAGCGCGGTGTGGGCGCCCATCGACTGCCCCACCACCGAGGCGGGGCCGCCACCGGCCGTGGTGGTGAGGAGGGCGGCGACGTCGTCGACGTAGGCGCGGCGGGAGGTGTCGGCGGGGCGGCGGGTGCTGTGCCCGTGGCCGCGCTGGTCCAGGGCGAGGACCCGGTAGCCGTCGCTGAGCGCCTCGGCGGTGCCCGCCAGTTCCCGGGCGCTGCCGGCCAGGCCGTGCAGCAGCACCACCACCGGCCCGGGACCGCCGGAGTCCAGGTACGACAGGGTCACGTCCTCACGGCGCACCTGCAGGCGCTGCACGTCGACCCTCCGATCGGCCGGTGTCCGGGCGTCGCTGACCGTAGACCAGTTCCCGCAGAGGTTGTGCGGGTTCTCGCCGCCGCCGCGGGGTGCTGCTCCACGCCCGCATCCGCACCGACGGCTGAGCACTGCGACCAGGCGCGGTCAGCCCTCGTCCGGCGAGCGGGTGAGGTACTGCTCCGGCAGCGGGACACCGAAACGCTCGTGCAGGGCCAGGACGTCGCGCACGTCGTCGGTGTCGTGCTCGTACCCGGTGTGTGAATCCACCTGGTACTCCGCGGTCAGGCACCGCACCGCCCGTCCGGCGATGTTGCCGGTGCCGGTCAGGGAGGAGGTGGGGTACGCCTGCCCGTGGGGTCCGTACCAGCCCGTGCCGTCCCCGCCGAGGCGGATGACGTGCAGGTCCACCTGCCGCCCTGCTGGATCGGCCATCCGGCGGCAAGCCGACCCTCGCGTGGGTGCTGCTGCACCTGCTGCAGGAGTTCGCCCGCCCGCCGCGCGCGGTGCCCAGCGCGCGGTGCCCAGCGCGCGGTGGCGGCCGCAGCGAGGGCGTGCTGTCGCAGTGTCACGATGTCCCCGGGCGGCACGGTGGGAGGGGCGGCGCCACGCACCTCGCGTCCTCGGGTGGCGGCTCGGACCGTGCGGATGAGGGCGGTCGGGGAGGTGGAGCTTGGAACCGGTGTGCGAGGCGGTGAAACCGAGACGGCCGTAGGAGCGGTGCGCCGCTGCGCGGCTGCTGTCGCTGGTCAGCTGCACCAGGGCGCAGCCCCGCCGCTGCGCCTCGGCGAGCGCCCAGCGCACCACCGCCGCGCCCAGCCCCTGCCCGCGGTGGTCGTGGCGCACGCGGTGGGTCCCGCCCGGGCACGGGGCGCGGGCAGGCACGCCGGGCGGCTCAGCCCGCGACGCCCTGCCTGTGCTCGCCGAGGACACGGCCCAGGAACACGGCGAGGCGGTGCTGCAGGCGCGCGACACGCTCCGGACCCGGCGGTTCGGCCGGCGTCAGGTCCGTCTCGCGCAGCCCGCGGGCGTAGGCGGAACAGGCCAGGTCCGCGCAGATGTAGGTCCCGACGGTGTTGCCGTCCCGCCCCGGTGCCCCGGCCCGGGGCGCCACCTGGAGGCTGACGTCGTCGCAGCGGTGGGCGGCGCGGCACAGCTCGCACAGGGAGGCGCTGCGGCGCCCGCTGGTGACGCCGGGGGTGCGCAGCAGCACACCGACGACCCGCGACCCGAGGGGCGCGACGAGGTAGGCGCGTGCGGGTAGTTTCGCGTCCCGCCAGCCCAGGTAGTCGTGCGTGTCCCAGTCCAGCGCGCCCAGCCCCGGTGGCAGGGTCATCGCCGCCACCTGGCTGCGCGAGGCGTTGACGAAGGAACGCCGCAGCTCCTGCGGCGACAGCGCTTCCACGGTCTGCTCCCCTCCCGGCGGCGCGGCCGGTGCGGCCACGTCCGGCGGAGCATTCAGCCACTCACCCGTGTACCGGGGCAACCGGTTTGTCCCGGTGACCGGGCTCAGATCTCCAGGTGGCCCTCGGAGGAGAACACGCACGAGCCGTGCAGGTGGACCCGGTCACCGTCGAGCCGGCAACCCAGCTCGCCGCCGCGCGGGGAGGCCTGGTGGGCGAGGAAGGTGTCCCTGCCGGTGCGGGCCGCCCAGTACGGCACGAGCGCGCAGTGCGCCCCGCCGGTGACGGGGTCCTCCGGGATCCCCTTGGCCGGTGCGAAGTACCGGCTGACGAAGTCGTGCTCGCCGTCCCCCGCCGCGGTCACCACGACGCCGGTGCGCTCCTGCCGCGCGATCGCGGCGAGGTCCGGTGCGAGGGTGCGCACGTCCTCGGCCCGGGGGAGGAGGGCCAGGTGGTTGCCGCCGTCGTCGGCGGTCTCCACCGGGGTGAGGCCGAGGGCGGCGGCCAGCCCCGGCGGTTCCGGGACGGGGCGCACGGTGCGGGCGGGCAGGTCCACCCGGTAGCCGGCGCCCTCGCGGTGGACGCCCAGCGGCCCGCTGGCGGTGTCGAAGGCGACGCTCGAACGGCCGGGTTCCAGCCGTTCGGCGACGACGGCGCCCGCCGCCAGGGTCGCGTGCCCGCACAGGGGCACCTCGACGGTCGGGGTGAACCAGCGCAGCCGGTACCCGCCCGCGTGCGGCACGAGGAACGCCGTCTCGGCCAGGCCGCGTTCCGCCGCGACCGCCTGCATCAGCGCGTCGCCGGGGAAGGCGTCCAGCACCACCACGGCGGCGGGGGCACCGGCGAAACGGTGGGAGGCGAACGCGTCGACCTGGAAGTGGGGGACCCGCACGCCGGCAGCGTAGAGCGCCGCTCAGCGCAGCGGGGCGCCTTCCGCGCGCGGCCGTGGACGGTGCGGACGGCGGGGGCGTCAGTGGCAGGCGGCGCGGTGCTGGTCGGAGCCGCCCGCGGCGGGTGCGTCGGTGCTCGCCCACTGGATGGTGGGGCGCCCGGCCACCCGGAACTGCCCCCCGTGCACGTCGGCGCCCTGCGGCCAGCCGTCCGGGGAGTCCTCCCAGCTCTCCTGCCGCCCGTACACGGTGCGGTCGAGCAGGCCGTAGCTCCACGCCATCGCCTCGGTGCCCCGCCCCGTCGTCCACCACGTCTCGTGGACCTCCTCCCCGGTGCGCAGGTAGGCGGCGAGGAACCCGAAGCCGCGGCCGGCCAGGAGGTCCTCCGCATCGCGCGCGGAGTACCAGGGCAGGCGGTTGCCCACGAGGTCCGCGTACGCCCTGCTCTCCTCGTAGGGACCCTGGCACAGCACCGCCAGGGTCACGTCCCGGCTGTGCAGGTACTCCGGCCGCTGGACGTTGGCGGTGAAGAACGTGCAGCCCTCGCACTGCCCCTCCGGCGGCTGCCCGTCGTGCCACATGTGGAAGTACACCAGGAGTTGGCGGCGGCCCTCGAAGACGTCGAGGAACGGCACGGGCCCGGCGGGGCCGACGACGCGGGCACCGGCGGGCACCGGTGTCATCGGCAGGCGCCGGCGCGCCGCGGCGAGGGCGTCGCCCTCGCGGGTGTGGGCCTTCTCCCGCACCAGCAGGGTCTCGCAGGCCTCCAGCCAGGCCTCGCGGTCCACGACATCGGGGGCGGCGGTGGCGGTGAGGGGCTCGAAGGGCAGGCGGGCGGCGGTCATGGTGGTCTCCTCTCGGGGTGTCCACCACTGCTGACCCCGCCCGGCCTGCGAACTCATCGCCGGAACCTGCCGGGCACCGGACCGGCCGACGCACGCGGGTGGGAGGCGGGCACCGGCCCCGGGGGCGTCACAGCACCGACAACCCCGCGGGCGGGAGCGGCCGGCCGGTGGCCGCCAGCAGCAGCGGCCCGGCCACACCGGCGTCCAGCGCGAGCTCCGCGACCAGCGCCAGGCTCTGCCGCGCCGCGCTCGCGGGTACCTGCGGCGCCACCCCCAGCGCGACGGCCAGATCGCTGGTGTGGACGGTGAGCTCGAAGGTCCGGGTGGGCAGGTACTCCCGCAGGCGCATGCCACCGGCCAGGGTCGTCAGCAGCTCCGAGCCGTCCCGGGAGCGCACCAGCGGCACCACCCGCGCGGCCACCTCCGCCACCGCCTGCGCCGGGTCGGCGCCGAGCGCGACCCCCGCCCGCCGCCCGCGCTCCGCGACGCCCGGGCCCGCGGCCAGCTCGCGGACCGCGCGGTAGTAGCCGGCCGTGGAGTCCACCTCGACACCGGCCGCGGGCCGCGCCAGGTACTCCTCCACGGTGAGCAGGGAACGGCTGGTGTGACCGGTGAGGGCGCGCACGTCCCACTCCCCCAGCCCCGGTTCCTCCCACCGCTGCCCCACCAGCGCGGCGGTGCGCACGAACCAGGCCGCCGCGTCGGCGAAGGCTATGCAGGACACCTCCCACGGGGAGCTCATGCGGGCAGGCTACGACGCCGGGCGCGGGTGCGGGGAGCGCCGGGAGGTGCGCCGCCGCCGTGGCCGTTACGGTCGCTGCATGAGCCTCGCCGCCGGAGCAGCCGACAGCCTCGTCGCCCTCTACCAGCGGACCGTGTCCCCGCGGAAGGGCTACTCCTGCGCGCACCGCGTCGCGCACGGGGGCCCCTCGTGCTCCGCCGTGGCGCGGGAGCTGCTGCGCACCCGCGGCGCGGTGCGCGGTGCGCTGCTGATGGTGGCGCAGTTCCACGCCTGCTACCGGGCGGCGGCGCTGCTGATGGCCTCGGACGTGCGCGGGGTGTGCTGCTGCGGGCCCATCCCCATCCCCTTCCGCTTCTGATCCCGCTGCTGAGGTCCCACCCGCGACGTCGAGCCCGTCGAGTCCGTCGTGGTCCGCTGGTCCGCGCTCGCGGCGCCCTGACCGGCCGGCCTCAGGTGCCGGCGCCCTGCCGCACAGCGAGATCCGGTGGGCAGGGCGCCACCGGCTGCGGCCGCCCGAACAGCCAGCCCTGGGCGTAGTCGCACCCCAGCGCGAGCAGCCGCTCGGCCTGCAGCGCGGTCTCCACCCCCTCGGCGACGACCTCCATGCCCAGGGCCTGCGCCATCCGCACCGTGGCGGAGACGATCGCGGTGTCCCCGGCCTCCGAGCCCAGCCCGTCCACGAACGTGCGGTCGATCTTGAGCACGTCCACCGGGAGGCGCTGCAGGTAGCTCAGCGAGGAGTAGCCGGTGCCGAAGTCGTCCACGGCCAGCTGCACCCCCATCGCCTTCAGCTCCCCCAGCAGCCGCACCGAGGCGGACACGTCCGTCATCACCGAGGTCTCGGTCAGCTCCAGGCACACCGCCGCCGGGTCCGCACCCGTCTGCGCCAGCACCGCCGGCAGCTCGGCCAGCAGGCCGGCGTTGAGCTGGCGCACCGACAGGTTCACCGACACCCCCGGCGGCGCCCCGCCCCCGCGGTGCGCCGCCCACGCGGCGGCCTGCGCGCAGGCCTGCCGCAGCACCCACGAGCCCAGCGGCCGGATCTGGCCCGTGCGCTCGGCGACCGGCACGAACTCACCCGGCGGCGCGACCACCCCCACCCCCGAGCGGGTCCAGCGCAGCAGCGCCTCCCGGGAGGCCACCCGCCCGCTGGCCAGCTCCACGATGGGCTGGTACTCCAGGTGCAGCTCCCCGCGCTCCAGGGCGTGCCGCAGGGAGTGCTCCAGCTCCAGCCTGCGTGCCAGCGCGGCCCGGGCCCCCGGGTCGAACAGCTGCACGCGCACCGCGGCGCCGTCCTCGTCCCGCTTGGCCTGGTACATCGCGGCGTCCGCGTCGCGCAGCAGCCCGTCCGCGTCCTGGGCGGGGTCGGTGCTCGTGGCCACCCCGATGCTGGCGGCCGGTGCGAGGCGGTGCCCCTGCAGGTCCACGGGTTCGGCGAAGGCTGCCGCGATCCTCCCTGCCACCTCCAGGCCCGCCAGGTCCCCGTCGAGGTTCTCGCAGAGCACCACGAACTCGTCCCCACCCAGCCGGGCGACGGTGTCCTCCGGGCGCACCGTGTGCCGCAGCCGCTGCGCGACCTCCACCAGCAGCCGGTCCCCCGCGTCGTGCCCGAAGGTGTCGTTGACGGGTTTGAACCTGTCGAGGTCGACGAGCAGGACCCCGACCCGCCCGGGGGTGCGCGCCAGCCGGCCCAGGGCGTTGCGGGCCCGGTCCAGCAGCAGCGCCCGGTTCGGCAGGCCCGTCAGCGCGTCGTGGGTGGAGCGGTGCGCCAGCTCCTCCATCGTCAGGCGCCGCTCCGTCACGTCGCGCACGACCTTCCCGAAACCCTGCAGGCGCCCCTCCCCGTCGGCCAGCGCGGTCAGCGACACGTCGGCGTAGAAGCGGGTTCCGTCGGCGCGCACCCGCCAGCCCTCGTACTGCTCGTGCCCGGCGGCCGCGGCGGCGGCCAGGTGCTGCTGCGGCTCACCGGCGGCGCGGGCCTCGGGGGTGTAGAAGAGGGAGTAGTGCCGGCCGATGACCTCCTCGGCGCGGTAGCCCTTGATGCGCTCCGCCCCGGCGTTCCACGACGCCACCCGCCCCTGCGCGTCCAGCACGAACATCGCGTACTCGCGCACCGCGTCCACGAACAGCCGGAACCTCTCCTCGCTCTCCCGCAGCTCCTGCTGGGCCCGCCGCCGCTCGGTGTCGTCGCGCACGACCTTCCCGAAGCCGCGCAGGCGCCCCTCGTGGTCGCGCACCGCCGTCAGCGCCGCCACCCCGTAGAAGCGGCTTCCGTCGGCGCGCACCCGCCAGCCCTCGTACTGCTCGTGCCCGGCGGCCGCGGCGGCGGCCAGGTGCTGCTGCGGCTCACCGGCGGCGCGGGCCTCGGGGGTGTAGAAGAGGGAGTAGTGCCGCCCCAGGACCTCCTCGGCGCGGTAGCCCTTGATGCGCTCCGCCCCGGCGTTCCACGACGCCACCCGCCCCTGCGCGTCCAGCATGAAGACCGCGTACTCGCGCACCGCGTCCACGAACAGCCGGAAGAGCTCATCGTCCATCGCCCGACGTCACCGCCCCCGCTCCGCACGGCCGGTGACGCCCTCGCCACACCGCGAGCGACCGAAAGTATGTCAAGTGTCACGCTGAGCAACCAATCCAGGGCACAATCCCCTGGAACCCGCCCTTCCCGCGCCCGGAACCTGGACCGCCCGGGAACCCCCACCGCCGCCGGGGCGTCGGGCATGCTGACGACGAGCGTCGGTGCACACCGGCGGCGGGCGAGCGGGAGGACGGACAGATGGTGTTGCGCGGCATGATGGCGCGCCTCGGCGCAGGCGGCGCCTCGGTGGAGACGGTCCTGGACAGGCCCGTGACCACCCCCGGCGGCCAGGTCACGGGGCAGGTGCACGTCACCGGCGGCAAGGTCGAGCAGGACGTGCGCGAGGTCCGCGTCGCCCTGGAGGCCACCGTCGAGGTCGAGCACGACGACGGCGAGTGGCGCGAGAACGTCTCCTTCGGCACCCAGCCCGTCGCCGGCGCGTTCCGCCTCGACGCCGGACAGCGCCGCAGCATCCCCTTCACCTTCACCGTGCCGTGGCAGTGCCCCGTCACCGCAGTCGGCGGCTGGCACCTGCGCGGCATGAACATCGGCGTGCGCACCACCGTCGACATCGCCGGCGCCGTCGACCCCGGCGACCTCGACCCCGTCACCATCGCCCCGCTGCCCGTGCAGCAGGCCGTCCTCGACGCCCTGGGCTCCCTCGGTTTCCGGTTCAAGAGCGCCGACGTCGAGAAGGGCCGCGTCCCCGGCAGCGACCTGCCGTTCTACCAGGAGGTCGAGTTCCTGCCCCCCCACCACCTCGCGGGCAACGTCAACGAGCTCGAGGTCACCTTCCTCGCCGACCCCGCCGGGGTCGACGTCGTCCTCGAGGCCGACCGCCGCGGCGGGGTGTTCACCTCCGGCCACGACGCCCTCGCCCGCGTCCGCTTCGCCCACACCGACACCGACGTGCAGCGCCTCGCCGGGTTCCTCGACCAGCAGGTCCGCCAGCTCGGCGCCCGCCGCGGCTGGTTCTGACCCGCACCGCGCCGGCCGCCCCCACAGCCCAGCGGGGGCGGCCGGCGCGCGAGCCTCACTCCTCCAGCGCCCACAGCGCCCGGTAGTACGCGATGCGCTCCGCGTCCGGGGCGATCCCGTACCCGGAGAAGTACGCCTCCTCCCAGCCCGGGCCGTAGTTCCACTCCGTGCTCCACGAACCCACCGCCAGGTCCGCCCAGCGGTCCGCCACCCCCAGGGCGTCCAGGTCCACGTGCGCGCCGGCCACCCCGTCCTCACCCAGCAACGTGTTCGGGGCGCACGCGTCCCCGTGGCACACCACCAGCCGGTCCACCGGCGGTGGCGCCGGGAAGTCCTCCACACGCCGGCGGGACTCCTCGCTGCGCGGGCGCTGCAGGCGCGTGCGCAGCCGGTACCCCACCGACCAGTCGAAGGGGCAGCCCTCCACCGGGAGCTGCTCGTGCAGTCGCCGCAACCCCGCCCCCAGAGCCGCGACCGCCACCTGCGGACGTGAGCGCCACGGCTCCAGCACCGCGCTGGTGCCGGTGAGCGCCACCGTCACCAGCCACGCCCCCTCCGCGTCGGAGCCGGCACCCAGCACCCGCGGGACCACCGCGAAACCCCCCGCCCACGCCAGCCGCTCCCGCTCCCCGGCCAGGTCGAGCCCGCTGCCCGCCGGCGCCCACTTCACGAACCGGCGCGCCCGCCCCGAACCCACCTCGAACGTCAGCCCGCCCGCCTCGTTGCGCCACACCGGGCGCAGCGGCTCACCCCCCGCGAGCGCGAGCACCGCCGCCGGGGCCACCACGTCGTCCAGTTCCAGGTTGTCCAGCGCAGGGAGGTACACCACCACCCCACTGTCCCAGCAGGCCCGGGCGGGGACCCCGCAGGGGCGCTACCGTTGACGGGGCGAGGAGGCGACGTGAGGGCGACGTGAGCACGACCCCGGCTGCACCCGCGGCAGCGGCGGCCACCCGCGTGGACCGCTGGGTGTGGGCGGTGCGGCTGACCCGCACCCGCGCCCTGGCCGCCGACGCCTGCCGCGCCGGGCACGTGCGCGTCAACGGCGAACGCGCCAAACCGGCCACCACCGTCCGGCCCGGCGACGAGGTCCGCGTGCGCACCGAGGGCAGCGATCGCATCGTCGAGGTCGCCCGTGTCGTCGAGCGCCGCCTCGGCGCCCCCCTCGCGGTGGAGTGCTACCTGGACCGCACCCCCGCACCGCCCCCGCCGGAACTCGTGGTGGCCCCGGTCCTGCGCGAGCGCGGCGCCGGCCGCCCCACCAAGCGGGAGCGGCGCGAGCTGGAACGACTGCGCGGCAGGGACCCGTGAGCCCTCCGGAACGCCCGCGGCGCCCGCCGCGTCCCAGCGCCGTGCCCCGTCCTCCCGGCGCCGCTGTGGCGCTCACCGCCACCGCCCTCGCCGCCGGCCTGCTCACGGCCACCTCCTGGTCCCGGGCGGCCCCCGCCGCGGCGACCTCCTGCGCCACGCCCTCCGAGCGCGACGCGCTGCGCACCGGCCGCACCGTGCTGGTGGGCCGCTGGAGAGGCGCGGAGGACTTCGACGTCGACTGGTCCCTCGGCGTCCACGCCTCCCCGCGCGAACGCGTCCGCTACGAGGACCCCATGGGTGGTGCGGCCGGCCCGCCGACCGGGACGCAGGCCGTCCTCGTCCACCGCGAGGGCGGCACCTGGGTCACCGGCCCCTGCTCCCACCTCGACCCCGCCCGCCTGCACGCCCTCTCCGGGCCCGTGCCCGCCCCCGACGGCACCGGGCCCGTCGCGGCCGTCGCCGCCACCGGCCTGCGCACCGCCGGCCTCGTCCTGCTCGACGCGGACGGACGGCCCCTGGGCTACGGCGGGCGCGACGTCAGCCACGTCCTCGACGTCTGCCCCGGCGGCCGCCGCGTCCTCGTCGTCCGGCAGACCGCCTACGACGACCACTACGAGCACGGCGACCCCAACCTCGCCCGCTGGGAGGTCCGCGACCTCGCCACCCTCGACGTGGTCCGCGAGGGCCACGCCCCCCGCCTCTTCGCTGGGCTGTGCACCGACCCGGCCGGCGACGACCTCACCCTCGCCCTCGGCCACGGCGGCCCCCACACCGTCGTGCGCGACACCCCCACCGGGGACACCCGCCTCGCCACCGGGGCCCTGCGCGACCTCGGCGCCCGCGACCCGCGCGACCCCACCCGCAGCCTCGTCCTCGGCTCTGCGGACGGCCCCGACCACGGCCCCGCGGCACCGGTGCGGCTGCGCTCGCTGGACCTGCGCACCGGCGCCGCCACCGACCTCGCGGACCTGCCGCCCGGCGCCTCCGGGAAGGTGGCCGTCTCCCCGGACGGGCGCCGCGTCGCCGTCGTCGGCAGCGTCCCCGAGCCCGGGCAGGACATCCGCCGCCCGGCCCTCTGGGTCCTCGACCGCGACACCCCCACCGCACCCGTCACGGCCGAGCTGCCCGGGGCGGTGGACGCCGCGTGGGCGGGCGACCACCTCGGCGTCGCCGTCCGCGACGACGCGTGGAACACCACGGTGGTCTTCCACGACACCGCACTGCGCGAGACGCACCGCGTACCCGCCCTCGCCGCGCTCGCGACCGCCCCCGGCGCAGCCGGTCCGGGGCGGCTGTGGAGCTGGCAGGAGGAGTGGTTCGCCAACCCCTCCTCCGGCTCCGGCCCCCACGACGACGGCACCACCACCACGGCCCTGCACGTCCTGCCCGGCGACGGCTCCACGCCGCAGGAGGTGGCGCTGCCCGCCCGGCTGGACCTGGAGGGCCTCACGGTCGTGCCCACGGGCCCGCAACCCGCCGCGGGCCTGCGCACCGCCCCCGACGTCTCCCCCGCCCGCCACGACACCCCGCGGCCGGTGGCCCCCGGGGCCGGCGCGAAAGCCGGTGCGGACGCAGGTGCCGCACCGGTGCTGACCGCGGTGGGTGGGTCGGCCGCCGCCCTCGGAGCGTTGTTCGTGGTGTTCCGGCGGCGTCGGCGCCGCTGAGACGCCGGTGGCCGAGACATTGCCGCAACTTTTATTGGTACCGATAGCTGTGCTTACGTCGTGCGGGTCAGGCGAGCCAGGAGGGTGTGCGTCCACCGTAGCGATGCCGGCCGGAGCGGCGGTGACCGTGTCGGCGACCCGGCTTCTCAACCGGTTCAGTTCGTGTCACACTTCCGCCGTCCACCCTCCCGACCAGGGGAATCGACGGCGACTCCTCGAACGCGGCAGCCCCTCCGGCGCGGCTGCGGGCGTGGGCGTCCCACGACGGCTGCAGCGGTCGGGCACGACGCGGCCGTCGCACCCCGAGGAGAACCCTGGTGCCTTCCACCCGACGACCCGTCCGCGCCGCCCTCGCCCTCGTCGCGGCCGCCGGCCTCGCCCTCAGCGGCACCTCCCCCGCCACCGCGGCGCCCGAGCGGCGCCCCGCCGCGCAGCAGGAGTGGGTCGGCGCCTGGGCCGCCAGCCCGCAGCGCCTGCCCGCCGAAGCCGCCCTCACCGGGCAGATCACCCTGCGCCAGCTCGTCCACCCCACCCTCGGCGGCTCGCAGGTCCGCATCCGCCTCGCCAACACCTTCGGCGACGCGCCCCTGGTCGTCACGAAGGCCACCGTCGCCAGGGCCGTCTCCACCACCGGCCCCGAGCTCGTCGCCGGCACCACCGCCGCCCTGACGTTCAACGGCTCCGCCACCGTGTCCGTGCCGAGGGGCGCGCGGATGTGGAGCGACCCCGTCGACCTGCCCGTCGCGTTCGGCCAGGACCTCGCCATCGACCTGCAGGTCAGCGTCGGCCCCGGCTCCCTCACCGGCCACGGCGGCGCGCAGGGCAGCTGGATCGCCCCCGGTGACGCAGCCGGTGCCCCCGCCGCGCGCTTCACCGGCGGCGTGCCCCGCTGGTACTTCCTCGACGGCGTGGACGTCGCCAACCGCAAGGCCCCTGGTGCCGTCGTCGCGCTGGGCGACTCCATCACCGACGGCGCGTACTCGAGCTGGCAGCAGAACCGGCGCTGGACGGACGTGCTGGCCACCCGCCTCCACGAACTGCCCGCCGGCAAGCGCCCCGGCGTGCTCAACGCCGGGATCGGCGGCAACCAGATCACCCGCGACCGGCTCGACTGCTGCCCCGAGAGCGTCTCCGCCCTGGCCCGCCTCGACCGCGACGTCCTCGCCCAGAGCGGCGTGGAGACCGTGATCGTCGCCGAGGGCATCAACGACGTCGCCTACTCCGTCCCCGCGCAGACCGTCATCGACGGCATGACGCAGATCGTGCGGCAGGCCCACGCCGTCGGCGTCGACGTCGTCCTGGGCACCATCACCCCCTACGGCTGCGACAACGGCTGCCTCACCCCCGAGCAGGAGCGCAACCGCCAGGCCGTCAACGCCTGGGTGCGCACCCAGCAGGTCGCCGACGGTTTCGTCGACTTCGAGAAGGCCGTGCGCGACCCGCAGAACCCCGGCCGCATCGCCCCCGCGTTCGACCCCGGCGACCACATCCACCTCAACGACGCCGGGTACCGCGCCATGGGCGAGGCCGTCGACCTGGCCCTGCTGCGCTGAGCCCCGGTGTCCGGGGAGGCGCTGCCGCTCACGCCTCCCCGGACACCGGGCCCGGCGTGTCGCTGCCGCGGACGCCCGGCGACGGCGGCGATCCTGACGCCGTGCCCTCCCTCCCCCGACGCGCCCCCGCCCAGCCCGACGGCACCGCCCGCTCCGCGCTGGCCTCGATGCTCCGCCAGCTCGGCGACCACGCCACCCCCTGCTCCGGGGACCGCGTGCGTTTCGTGTACCCCGACGGCGACGTGCTGGAGGGCACGTGGACGTTCATCGGGGACCGCGAGGGCGGCCCGTTCGCCGTGCGCGACGCCGCGGGCGCGCTGCACACCCCACCGCCCGGCCACGTCCGCTGCGACATCGCCAAGGACCAGGTCGCCCTTCTCACCGTCGGCGAGGTCCTCACCATCGCCACGCTGCTGGAGGAGTTCGCGGCCGTCTGCCCCGGCCACCCCCTCGAGGACGTCGCCCGCGAGCACCTGCGGAGCATCAACGACCGCTTCCTCTTCGCCCGCGACGGCGTCATCCCCACGCCCCTGCCGCCGCGTGCCGGGGTGCCTTCCCCGGTTCAGGGGTGAGCGGCGCCGCAGGCGCTGGACAACTGGGCGTTGGCCTTGCGGCCGATAACTGAGATTACGTAAGATCACAGCATGGCCGAGGATGCGCTGGACCTCTACGGGCGGACCCCCGCCGAGCTCGCCGTCGTCGACCTCGAACCCGCCACCCCACCGCAGACGCTGGAACCCGACGTCCTGCAGCGGTGGATGCGCGAACTGCCCCCCGCCCACCGCGCCGGCCGCTCCGCCACGACCTGGCGCGCCTACGGCTCGGACCTGGCGCACTTCGCCACCTGGTGCGAGGCGGAGGGTCTCACCCCCCTGCCCGCCGAGCCGTCGACGGTGACCGGGTACCTGCTCGCGTGCTGCGAGGAGCTGAGCCTGGCCACCCTGCAGCGCCGCCTCGCGGCCCTCAGCGTCGCGCACCGCGTCCTGGGCGTCCCCTCCCCCACCGAGACCCAGAGCGTCCGCCTCACCTGGGCGGGGATGCGCCGAACCCTCGGACCCGTCTCCCCCGTGCGCCGCGTCGACCCCATCGTCACGTCCGTCCTGGCCGACATCGTCGCGCCCCTGCAGGACAGCACCATCGACCACCGCGACCGCGCCATCCTCGTCGTGGGGTTCGCCGGCGCCCTGCGGCGCTCCGAGCTCAGCGCCCTCGACGCCGGCGACGTCCAGGTGGGCGAGGAGGGCCTGCGGTTGCGCGTGCGCGGCCCCGTGGCGCAGGCGGGTGAGGACGACCCGGCGGACGGGCGGGACGGCGGCCGGGAGGTCCTGCTGCCCCACGGCTCCCGCCGCAGCACCTGCCCGGTGCGCTCCTGGCAGGCCTGGGTCGCGGCAGCCGGGATCGAGTCGGGCCCGGCGTTCCGGTCCATGACCAAGGGCGGCGCGGGCCTGAAGGCGCGCCGGATCTCCGGGCAGTCCATCGCCCGGATGATCAAGCGGCGGGCGGAGGAGGCCGGGCTGGACCCCCGGGTGTTCTCCGGGCACAGCCTGCGCGCGGGTTTCGCCACCGCCGCCGTCCGCGCCGGGCTGCCGGACCGATCCGTCATGCGGCAGACCGGGCACCGCTCGACGCTCGCGCTCAGCGCCTGCGTGCGCGACGCCGGGCCGGGGGTGGAGAACCCCGCCGCCCACGTCGGCCTGTAGGGCGTGGGTGGTCCCGCCGGTGCCAGGCGGCACCGGCCGGGCCCTGGCTAGGGTGCGCCGCATGCGCTTCGGCCTCTTCATCCCCCAGGGCTGGCGGCACGACCTCGTCGGGATCGCGCCCCAGGACCACTGGCAGACCATGTCCTCCCTCGCCCGCCTCGCCGAGCAGGACGAGGTGTGGGAGTCGATCTGGGTCTACGACCACTTCCACACCGTGCCCGTCCCCGGCGAGGAGGCCACCCACGAGGCGTGGACGCTGATGGCCGCGTTCGCCGCCGCCACCTCCCGGGTCCGCCTGGGCCAGATGTGCACGTGCATGGCGTACCGCAACCCCGCCTACCTCGCGAAGGTCGCCGCCACCGTCGACGTCATCTCCGGTGGGCGCACCGAGATGGGCATCGGCGCCGGCTGGTACGAGCACGAGTGGCGCGCCTACGGGTACGGGTTCCCCTCCGCCGGGGACCGCCTGCGGATGCTCGAGGAGGGCGTCGAGATCATGCGGCAGGCGTGGACGACGGGCACCGCCACCCTCGACGGCCGCCACTACCAGGTGGAGGGGGCGATCGTGCGCCCGCAGCCCCTCCAGGAGGGCGGCATCCCCTTCTGGATCGCCGGCGGCGGGGAGAAGAAGACGCTGCGGATCGCGGCGAGGTACGCCGCCTACACCAACTTCGACGGCACCCCCGAGGGCTTCGCGCACAAGAGCGAGGTCCTCGCCGGGCACTGCCGCGACCTCGGCACCGACTACGGGCGCATCGTGCGCTCCGCCAACTACAACGTGGTGATCGGCCGCGACGAGGCCGAGGTCGCCGAGCGGCTGCGCGGCATCGAGGAGCGGCTGCGCCCGCACCTGCCGGCCGACAAGCTGGCCGAGACGGTGCAGAACCTGCGCTCGGGCCCCGCGGTCGGCACCCCCGAGCAGGTCGTCGAGGCGCTGGGTGCCCTGCAGGAGCTCGGGATGACGTACGCCATCACGTACTTCGCGGAGGCCGCCCACGACACCTCCGGCATCGAGCTCTTCGCGCGGGAGGTGGCGCCCGCGCTGCGCTGAGGAACCCGGCGGGTCGCCCGGCGGAGGTCGTTGACTCCGCCGGGCACGGGAGTACCGTTCGGCGGACCACGACCGCCGAGGAGGACGCCATGGCCCACGCCGAGCAGTCCCGACCCTCGTCCGGGACCGGCGTGCAGGGCACGTCCGTCGCCGAGAGGTTTCCCAGCAAGTACCTCCCGCAGCCGCAGGTCCGCGACCTGCCGCCCGCCCCGACCAGGCTCGGGCCCATCATCGGCCCCGGGGTCGTCGCCGCGGGCGTCGGCCTGGCCAGCGGTGAGTTCATCATCTACCCCTACATCGCCTCCCAGGTCGGGCTGGTGTTCGTCTGGGCGGCCCTGGTGGGTCTGGTCATCCAGTTCTTCATCAACATGGAGATCGAGCGGTACACCCTGGCCACCGGTGAGACGGTGCTCACCGGGTTCAGCCGGTTGTGGCGGCACTGGGGCCTGGTGTTCGCGGCCATGGCGTACCTGGCGAACCTCTGGCCGGGGTGGGTGACGAGCTCGGCGACCATCGTGACCTACCTCGTCGGTGGTTCGGTCACGCCCATCGCGATCGGGATGCTCCTGGCCATCGGCGCCATCCTCACCCTCGCGCCCGTGGTGTACGTGGCGCTGGAGCGCATCGAGATGGCGAAGGTCGCGGCCGTGCTGCTGCTGATCGCCGTGGGTGCGACGTTCGCCATCACCTCCTCGGCGTGGGGCGACGTCCCGCAGATCGTGACCGGTGCGACCATCCCGACGGAGGCGCTGGCGTTCCCGGTGCTGCTGTCCGCGCTGGCGTTCGCCGGCGCCGGGGGCGGGCAGAACCTCTGCCAGAGCAACTGGATCCGCGACAAGGGCTTCGGGATGGGCGCCTACGTCCCCCGGATCGTCAGCCCCATCACCGGCAAGCCGGAGGCGGCGCCCTCCACCGGGTACGTGTTCGAGCCGACCGCGGAGAACCTCGCCCGCTGGCGGACCTGGTGGCGCACGGCGAACATCGAGCAGCTCGTCACGTTCGTGCTCATCTCGTTCGTCACCATCTTCTTCACCTCCCTGCTGGCCTACTCCACGGTGTTCGGCCAGGAGGGCCTGGAGAACGGCATCACGTTCCTGCAGGCCGAGGGCGAGGCGCTGAAGTCGTCCGTCGGGGACTGGTTCGGGACGTTCTTCTGGGTCATCGGCGCCGTGTCCCTGTTCGCCGCCGCCCTGGGCATCGTGGACTACACCAGCCGCCTGGGCGCGGACGTGCTGCGCGTCAGCTACCTCAAGGGCGCCTCGGAGTCCAAGGTCTACGCCGCCCTGGTCTGGGGCCTGGTCGTCCTGGGCTGCACCATCCTGCTCGTCGGGTTCGCCCAGCCGCTCGCGCTCATCGTCATCTCCGCCTGCGTCGGCGGGTTCATGATGTTCATCTACTCCGGCCTGCTGATCCTGGTGAACCGCAAGACCCTGCCCCGGGAGATCCGCCCCCGGGGGTACCGCATCGCCGTCCTGGTCGTCTCGGTGCTGCTCTTCGGCACGCTGTCGGCGCTGGTGGTGCGGCACCAGTACCTCACGAACATCGCGGGCTGACGCCGTGCGGGTTCTCGTCACGGATGCCGAGTACGCCGACCTCGACCTGGAGCGGGAGGTCCTGGCCGCCGCCGGGCACGAGCTGGTCGTGGCCTCGTGCCGCACCGCGGCGGAGGTGGCGGCCGCGGCGGCGGGCGCCGACGCGCTGCTCGTGCAGTACGCCCCCGTCACCGCCGAGGTCCTCGACGCCGCCCCCTCCGTGCGGCTGGTCAGCCGGTACGGCGTCGGGGTGGACTCCGTCGACCTCGACGCCGCCCGCGAGCGCGGGGTGTGGGTGTGCAACGTGCCGGACTACGGCACCGAGACCGTCGCGCTGCACGCGGTGGCGATGCTGCTGGCGCTGCTGCGCAACCTCGGGGGGCACGACCGGGCGGTGCGCTCGGGTGCGTGGGACTACAAGCTGGGCGGGCGGCTGCGGCGGCCCGGTGAGCTGGTGCTGGGCGTGGTGGGGCTCGGGCGCATCGGGCGGACGGTGGCCGAGCGGGCCGGGCCGTGGTTCGGGCGGTGCGTGGGGGCGGACCCGCTGCTGCCGCAGGCGGCGTGGCCGGCCGGGGTGGAGCGGCGGGAGGTGGCGGAGGTGTTCGCGGAGGCGGACGCGGTGACGCTGCACCTGCCGCTGTCGGAGCGGACGCGGGCGCTGGTGGACGAGGAGCTGCTGGCGGGGATGCGGCCGGGGGCGTACCTGGTGAACACCGCACGCGGTGGGCTGGTGGACACCGCGGCGCTGCTGCGGGCGCTGGAGTCGGGACGCCTGGCGGGGGCGGCGCTGGACGTGCTGCCCGCGGAGCCGCCGGATGCGGGTGAGGCGCTGCTGCGGCACGAGCGGGTGCTGCTGAGCCCGCACGTGGCGTGGTACTCGGAGGAGTCGGAGCGGGAGCTGCGGCTGAAGGCGGCCGGCAACGTCGTGGAGTGGGCGCGCTCGGGGACGCCGCCGTACGTGGTGGTGCCCGGGCGTTCCTGAGGCCCGCCCGCGTGCGGTGGGGAGGGCGGTGGGCGCCGGTGCCCGCCGCCGCGGGGAGGGTGGGAGGGGTGGACGGGCAGGAGGAGCGCGCCGGTGGGGACGGGCCGGGGGCCACGGTGTGGGACCCGGCCGCGTACCTGCGCCACGCCGGGGAGCGCGCGCGGCCGTGGGTGGACCTGCTGGCCCGGGTGCGCGTGGCGGAGCCGCGGCTGGTGGTGGACCTGGGGTGCGGGGCGGGGAACCTGACGGCGACGCTGCCGGCGCGCTGGCCGGGGGCGCGGGTGGTGGGGGTGGACGCCTCCGCCGAGATGCTCGCGCGCGCCCGGGCCGGGGCGGCGCTGGAGTGGGTGGAGGCGGACCTGCGCACGTGGCGCCCCCCGGGGCCGGTGGACGTGCTGGTCTGCAACGCGGTGCTGCACTGGGTGCCGGGGCACCTGGAGCTGCTGCCGCGGCTGGTGGGGTTGCTCGCGCCGGGCGGGGTGCTGGCGCTGCAGGTGCCGGGGAACTCCGCCGCCGCCTCGCACGCGCTGCTGCGGCAGGTGCTGGCCTCGCAGCGGTGGGCGGGGCGGGTGCCGCCGCTGCCGGAGGCGGTGGCCGCGGAGCCGGCGGAGTACCTGGAGGTGCTCGCCGGGTGCGGCTGCGAGGTGGACGTGTGGGAGACGACGTACCTGCACGTGCTGGGGGGTGAGGACGCGGTGCTGGGGTGGATGCGGGGTGCGGCGCTGCGGCCGGTGCTGTCGGCGCTGGAGGAGGGGGCGCGGGAGGAGCTGTGCGCGCAGTACGGGGCGCTGCTGCGGCGGGCGTACCCGCGGCGGGCGGTGGGCACGGTGCTGCCGTACCGGCGGGTCTTCGCGGTGGCGCGGGGCCCGGCCTGAGCCGCGGCTCCCCCGCGACGGGGCGGGCGGGGCGGTGCGGGACGGTGCTGTGGGGCGGGGAGCGGGCCGGGCGCCGCTAGATTGCGCTGGTGCCCCCCGACTCCGCGCCGACGCGCGACCAGACGCCGACGCGTGACCAGACCGCGGTGCGTGATGACACGCCGATGCGGGCGGCGGGGCGTGAGCTGCACCTGCGCCGCTACCCCGACTCCCCGCGGGAGCTGCTGCGGGCCTTCGACGCCGCCGACGAGCTGCTCGTGGACCACGTGCTCGGTGCGCCGGGGGTGGAGGAGGACACCGGTCTGCCCGCGGGGGTGGCGCTGGGCGCGCCGGTGGTGCTGCTGGGTGACCGGTGGGGGGCGCTGGCCACCGCGCTGGCGCCGGCTGCCGGCGAGGGGGTGGGCGGGGAGCTGCTCAGCGTCACCGACTCCGCCGCCGCCCGCGCCGCGGCCCGCGCCAACTGCGAGCTGAACGGGCGGGCCGTGCCCATCCTGCTGCCCGCCACCGCGGCGCCGGAGCGCGTGGGGGCGCTGCTGGTGCGGCTGCCGCGGACGCAGGCGCTGCTGGAGGAGCTGCTGCTGCGGGTGCGCCCGCTGCTGGGGCCGGGCACACCGGTGGTGGCGGCGGGCATGGTGAAGGAGGTGCACACCTCCACGCTGGAGGTGTTCTCCCGGTTGCTCGGCCCGGTGCGCACCTCCCGGGCACGGCGCAAGGCGCGGCTGCTGGTCTGCACGCCGCAGGTGGAGGTGGTGCGCGCGCCGCAGCCGGCGGCGTGGCCGCAGCGGTGGGCGGTGGAGGAGGCCGCGGGCCCGCTGGCCGGGGTGGAGGTGGTGCAGCACGCGGGGGTGTTCTCCGCCGGGCGCCTGGACGTCGGCACGCGCCTGCTGGTGGACACGCTCCTGGCGCGGCGCTCCTTCGCGGCCGGTGAGCGGGTGCTGGACCTCGGCTGCGGCAACGGCCTGGTGGGGCTGGCGGTGGCGCGCGCGCAGCCGGGTGTGCGGCTGACGTTCGTGGACGACTCGGACCTGGCGGTGGCCTCGGCGCGGGCGACGGTCGGGGCCGGTGCGCCGTCGGTGGCGGCGTCGTTCCTGGTGGGTGACTCGGCGTTCGCGGCGACGTCGGGGGCGGAGCTGGAACCCGGCTCGCAGGACGTGGTGCTGCTGAACCCGCCGTTCCACGTGCACTCGGCGGTGACGGGGTCGACGGCGCTGCGGATGTTCCGCGACGCGCGGGCGGTGCTGCGCCCCGGTGGTGAGCTGTGGGTGGTGGTCAACCGGCACCTGGGTCACCACGTGCCGCTGCGGCGGATGTTCGCCTCGTGCGAGGCGGTGGCGGGGCACCCGAAGTTCGTGGTGCTGCGCGCGGTGCGGGGCTGAGCGTCCCCGCCGGCGGGGGTGCGGCCGGCGGGGGTGCGGTCAGGCGCGGCGGCGGGCCCGGCTCAGGGCGCGACGGGCGAGGGCGGGCAGTCCCGTGGGTTCCGCGGGCAGGACCTGCGGGCTGTTGGAGCGCACGATCGCGACCCCGCGGCGCCACTGGTTGAAGGAGGAGAGCTGGGTGAAGGCGGCGTAGCGCACCCCGGAGGCGACGTCGGCGGTGGCGAAGGTGAAGTCGTCGAGCACGTGCATGCGCTCGCTCCAGCGCATCTTGGCGACGTTGGGGCCGGGCGAGAAGTTGACGACCTCGTCGCCGCGCCCGATGGCGTCGATGACGACCTGCGCCTGCAGCAGCGTGACGGGCGAGTAGTCCCAGTAGTCCGGGTCCATGCCGGAGGAGTGCACGTAGGAGCAGCGCGCGGCGTGCAGGGCGAGCTGGGTGGCGGCCACGACGCCCCCGACGCGCAGCTCGATGATGCTGGCCTCCCCCGCGGCGGCCAGCTCGGGCAGCAGGCCGCGCAGGAAGGCGCGGATGCGGGTGTCGGCGTAGGCGTCGCCGTGGGTGGAGGTGCTGCCGCCGAAGGTGGAGCGCTGGCTGTGCAGGGCGAAGAAGCGGTCGATGGCCGCCTCGTCGAGGTCGGCGCCGGCGAGGGTGCGCACCTCCCAGGGGAGCCCGCTCTTCTCCAGGCGGTTGCGGCCGCGGCGCAGGCTCTCCTTGAGGTTGCGCTTGCGGCTGCTCTTGAGCTGCTCCCAGGTGCCCTCCAGGGGCAGGATCACGCAGGCGCGCACGCGGTGGTGCCCGTAGAAGGGCACCGGTGCGGTGCTGGACTGCACCCAGGCGGGCTCGAACCAGGCCTGGTCGCGGTCGAGGGTCAGCTCCGTCCAGTCCGCCGGGGCCTGGAGGCAGTGGGCCACGACGTCGGCGTGGACCTGCCGGGCGGTGCCGGGGGCGGTGAGGACCTGCGGCAGCTCCATCGGGGTGTGGCGGCCGCTGGCGACGAGGGTGAGGCGGCGGGCCCGCAGCGGGCCGCGGCCGACGACGTCGGTGTAGAGGGGTGCCACGCCCACGAGGGCGCCGGTGGTGTCGCGGACGAACAGCAGGTGGCGCAGGGTGGGGTCCGGGACGAAGGAGCGGTACCAGGCACGCACCCACAGGGGCGAGCAGAACGGGTTGGCGGGGAAGCCCTGGCGCTGGTGCAGGGCGGTCCACTCCGCGAGCTCGGCCTCGCTCAGCCGCTCGACGTCGACCTGCTGCACCGCCGGCTCCTGCTTGGACACCACGGACGAACCCTCCCCGATCTGCGATCCGGCCACTGCCCCCCGGCACGACCGGGGAGAACGGTACTAGGCACAGCGTGATCGCCACGTCGCTCCGGCGTGAACGTCCCGCGAAGGGCCCCGCGGCCCGCGCGGCGGGTGCCCGGCCGGGGGTGTGCCGGGGGGCGTGACGAGGGGTCGTGCGGGGGGGGTGGGAGCACTACCAGGTCGACGGGTCCGGCGTGGCGTTCTCGGGCGGACCCAAACGCGATCGGTTGGTGAGCTGCGTCACAACCGGCGTGCGGAAGTGGAGTGTCGGTGCGAGGGTGCCGACCACGTTGAAGGTACGGTTCGACACGGACGATCACCGGAACCACACGATCTCCGCCAGACCCGCTCGCACCAGACGACACAGGGCTCCCGCCCCCGACCGCACTGGACGTAAACGCCTTGCTGCTGCCTTCCGCTCTCCGCCGCGCCGTCCTGGCCACCGCCGCCGGCCTCGGCGCCACCTGCGTGGCCGCAGGGCTGACCCAGCCCGCCGTCGCCGCCCCGGCCGCCCCGGCCGCCGTGGCCTCCCCCGCCGCTGTGGCCACCCCGGCTGCGGTGGCCTCCCCGGCCAGGACGCCGACGCCCGAGGAGGTCGAGCAGGCCCGCCGCGACGCCGAGCGCAGCCAGGCCGAGGCGCAGGCCGCGCGCGAGAAGGTCGCCAAGGCCCAGGGTGAGCTCGACGCCCTCGTCCAGCGCGCCAGCGCCGCCCTCGAGGCGCACCAGCAGGCCGTGGAGGCCAAGCAGCTCGCCGAGCACCGCGAGCGCCTCGCCCGCGCCGAGCTCGCCGACGCCGAGCAGCGCCTGGCCACGGGCAAGGAGCAGCTGGGCCAGTGGGCCGCCGACGCCTACAAGGACGGTGGCGCCCTGCAGCAGTACTCCGGTCTCGTCACGGTGCTGGAGTCGCGCTCCACCGACGACGTGCCGGGCCTGCTGGCCTCCATGGAACGTCTCGGGCAGGGCCGCAGCAGCGCGGTGGACGACTACCGCGCCAACCGGGAGCGGGCCACCCGGGCCGCCGCTGAGGCGCGCGCCGCCGCCGACGAGGCGCGCCTGCAGACGCAGAAGGCCGCCGAGGCCAAGGCCTCCGCCGACGCCCTCGTCGCCGAGCAGCAGGCCAAGCTGGCCGAGCTGTCCTCCCTCCAGCTGACCGCGGAGGGCACCGCCGTCTCGCAGTCCACCCGGGCGCAGAACCTGCGCGCGGCCCGGCTGGCCGCCGAGGAGGCGCTGCGCGCCGCCAAGGCGACCAAGGCCGTGTCCGTCTCCGGCGGCCTCGTCGGCGCCATCGGGGAGTGCACCGGCGGCGACACCGCCGGCTACGCCAACGGCACCATCCCCCGCAGCGCGCTGTGCCCGCTGTGGGGCGAGCCCACCCACGTGCTGCGCGCCGACGCCGCCCACGCCTTCAACCAGCTCAGCCAGGCCTACGCGCAGCACTTCGGGCACCCGATGTGCGTGACGGACTCCTACCGCCCGCTGGCCGACCAGATCTCCGTGGCCGCCCGCAAGCCGGGTCTGGCCGCGCGCCCGGGCACCTCCCGGCACGGCCTGGGGATCGCGGTGGACCTGTGCGACGGCGTCAACCGGTACGGCTCCCCCACGTACACGTGGCTGAAGCAGAACTCCGCGGTGTACGGCTGGATCCACCCGTCCTGGGCCGGCCCCGGCGGCAGCGGCCCGTTCGAGCCGTGGCACTGGGAGTACACCGGCTGACCCGGCGCGCCCGCCGGCGCGGCGTGCTCGCGGCCGGGGGCGCACCGGTGCCGCGGCGGACGGGTGTCCCCGCGCGGCGCACGCCCCGGCGCGCGGGCGCACCCGGCAGACTGCCCGCGTGATCGCGCACCCCTTCCTCGCCGCGGGGCACCCCGTGGCGATGGCGCACCGCGGCTTCTCCCTGGACGGGCTGGAGAACACGCTGCCGGCGTTCGCCGCGGCCGTGGACCTCGGCTACCGGTACCTGGAGACCGACGTGCACGCCACCGCCGACGGTGTCCTGCTCGCCTTCCACGACCCCCGCCTGGACCGGGTCACCGACACCGGCGGCCGCATCGCGGAGCTGCCCTGGCAGGTGGTGCGGCGGGCCCGGGTGCGCGGGGTGGAGCCGGTGCCGCAGCTGGCCGAGGTCCTGGACGCCTTCCCCGGCGTGCACCTCAACGTCGACGTCAAGGACGCCGCGGCCATCGCGCCGCTGGTGGACGTGCTGCGCCGCACCGGGGCGCGGGAGCGGGTGTGCATCGCGTCGTTCTCCGAGGCGCGCCGGCGGGCGGTCGTCGCCGCCCTGGACGCCGACGGCGGCGCGCCGGTGGCCACGTCCACCTCCTCCGCCGGGACCGCCGCGTTCCTGCTGGGCGTGGCCGCGCGCCGGCCGGTGCTGGGGCGCGCGGCCACCCGCCGGGCGTGCGCCCTGCAGGTGCCGGTGCGGGCCGGAGCGGTGCCCGTCGTGACCCCCCGCACGATCGCCGCCGCCCACGAGCAGGGTCTGCAGGTGCACGTGTGGACGGTGGACGAGCCGGCGCAGATGCACGCGCTGCTCGACCTGGGGGTCGACGGGCTCATCACCGACCGCGCGGACCTGCTGCGCGACGTGCTGCGCGCCCGCGGGCAGTGGTCGTGAGCGCCCCGTCCCGGCAGCTGCTGCGCGCCCGGCGCAGCTGGTACGTCTACGACTGGGCGAACTCCGCGTACGTCACGGTCACCGCGACGGTGCTGTTCGGGCCGTACCTGACCTCGGTGGCGCGGCGGGCGGCGTGTCCCGGGCTGGGCGCCGGGCAGGAGTGCCGCGCGATGCTCTCGGTGCTCGGGGTGCCGGTGGCGCCGGGGTCGGTGGCGCTGTACGCCGTGACGGCCGCCACGATCCTCTCCGCGCTGGTGCTGCCGCTGGTGGGCGCGCTGGCGGACCGCACCGCGCACCGGCACCGGCTGCTGGGGGCGCTGGCGTGGAGCGGGGCTGCGGCGGCCACGGCGATGGCGACGGTCGCCGGGGACGACTGGCAGCTGGGGGTGGTGCTGCTGGTGCTGGCCACGACGTGCCTGGCGTCCTCGCTGGTGGTGTACGACGCGCTGCTGTGCGACGTGTCGGGGCCGCAGGAGCGCGATGCGACGTCCTCGCGGGGCTGGGCGCTGGGCTACCTCGGCGGGTTCCTGCTGCTGGGGGCGGACCTGGCGCTGGTGTCGAACCCGCAGGCGGTGGGCCTGGACACCGAGGGCGCCGTGCGGGCCTCCCTGGCGGTGGCGGGGCTGTGGTGGGCGGTGTTCACCCTGGTGCCCGTGCTGGGCATGCGCCGGCTGCCCCGCCGCTCGCTGGCGGTGCTCGGGGAGGTGACGCCGGCCGCGGCCCCGCGCGGGCTGCTGGCCCCGTTCCGGCAGCTGGCCGCCACCCTGCGCGGCATCCGCGCCTATCCGCACACGCTGCGCTTCCTGCTGGCGTACCTGGTGTTCAACGACGGCATCCAGACCGTCATCTACGCCTCCAGCATCTACGGCCAGGAGCAGCTGGGCTTCACCCAGGCGCAGCTCATCACCACGATCCTCATCGTGCAGGGCGTCGCGTTCGGCGGGGCGCTGGCGTTCGGGCGGGCCGCGGGGCGCTTCGGCGCCAAGCCCACCGTGCTGGCGGGGCTGGGGCTGTGGGTGCTGGTGGTGGCGGCGGCGCTGTCGCTGCGGCCGGGGCAGTTCACCGCGTGGCTGGTGCTGGCCGTGGCGATCGGGCTGGTGCTGGGGGGCACGCAGGCGCTGTCGCGCTCGATGTACAGCCGCCTGGTGCCCGTGGGGCAGGAGGCGGAGTTCTTCAGCCTCTACCAGGCCGCCGAGCGCGGCACGAGCTGGGTGGGCACCCTGGTCTTCGGGCTGGTGTACCAGCTCAGCGGGTCCTACCGCCCGGCGCTGGCGGCGCTGCTGGTTTTCTTCGTCGTCGGCGGGGCACTGCTGGTGAGGGTGGACGTGGCCCGGGGTGCCGAGGTGGCACGGCAGGTGCCCGCCGCCTGAGGGGTGTCGTGGTGGACGTGGGGTGGACGGGAGGCGGCGGGCAGGTGAGAGGTCGCCGGCCCGGGGGGTGTGGTGCTTGCCACACTCCCTTCACCTCCTCGGCGCAACAACACCGGAACACCCCTCGCCCCGTCCGCGTTCAACCAAGTGGAACCCCTCCTGACCCACGGCGATCCCGCCTGAGGGTGAGGGGAGCGTCGGGAGGTCTGCAATGAGCGAGCGCAACCTGCGAGGAAGCCGTCTGGGAGCCGCCAGCCTCGAGAGCGAGTCCGGGGTCGAGCCGGCCGAGCGCCAGAAGGTGACGTACCACTGCCCGCACGGGCACGTCGTGGTGGTGCCCATGTCGATCGAGGCGGACGTGCCCCCGGTGTGGGAGTGCCGCTGCGGCGCCGAGGCGCTGCGCGACGACGCCGAGGCGCCGGAGAAGAAGGCGACCCGGCCGGCCCGCACCCACTGGGACATGCTGCTGGAGCGGCGCACCATCGCCGAGCTGGAGGTGCTCCTGGACGAGCGCCTGCAGCTCCTGCGCAACGGCCAGATCCGCCGCAGCGCCTGAGTTCCCACCCGACGGCCGGTCCTCCTCCCGGAGGGCCGGCCGTCGGCACGTCCGCACACGGCGCGGGCCGCGCAGCGCCCGCCCGGGGGCCGGCCCGGGTTCAGCGGTGCGGGGGCTCGGGATCCACGACCTCGCCCTGCACGACGTCCCCCGGCACGTTCCGGGACGCGCCCCCCGGCACGTTCCGGGACGCGCCCCCCGGCACGTCACCCCGCACGTCCCCCGGCACGTCGTGGCTCGCGGAGGACCCGGCGTGCGCGCCCCACCCGCGCGGGGAGGCCGGCGGCCGCAACAGCGGCGAGACGTCCACGCCGGAGCGGCGCAGGGACCGCTCCAGCGCCCGCTGCAGCAGCGCCCCACCGGCGCGGCCCAGCAGCCGCGGAGCCCCGGGGAGCAGCAGGAGCAGCGCCGCCAGGTCCGAGAGGAACCCCGGCACCAGCAGCAGCACCCCGACGGCCGCGGTGCGCGTCAGCCGCGACACCTCCGCCTGCGGAGGCTGCCGCAGGGCCGGACCCGCCGCGGCCAGGCGCGCCGCGCGGCGGCCCGCACGGCGCAGCAGCAGCACCCCGGCCGCGGCCGCGGCGAGCACCCACGCCAGCACCCCGCCCGAGCCGAGCAGCTGCGCCACCTGCCCCACCAGCAGCACCTCTGCGGCACCCAGGCCCAGCAGCACCGCCAGGACCAGCCAGCGCCCGCTGCGGCGCCGACGCGGGACCGCAGCCCCCGCGGCGCCCGGCAGGGCCGCCCGGCTCACCGCAGCGCCCCCGAGGGCACCGGCGAGGGCGGGCCGGCCTGCACCGGCGCCGGGACCGCCCGCCGGCGGCGCCCGCCGGCCACCAGCAGCAGCAGGCCCACCGCGCACAGCGCGTACTCCACCGCCGCGCCCACCCGCACCGCGGGCGTCAGCTGCGTGCGCAGCGGCATCTCGGCCTGCAGCACCGCAGAGGTGAGCAGCCGCGTGTTCTGGTGCGCCACCCCGTCAGGGGTGATGAGCGCGCTGATGCCGACCGTGGAGACGTGCACGACGCTGCGGCCCGTCTCCAGCGCCCGCAGCCGCGACATCGCCAGCTGCTGCGGGGCCATGTTCGAGGTGCCGAAGGTGGCGCTGTTCGTCTGCACCACCAGCAGGTCCGCCCCGGCCAGCACCGCCTCGCGGGCCAGGTCGTCGAAGAGCACCTCGAAGCAGATGACGTCCCCGACCGTGGCCGGGCCCATCGGCAGGATCCCGGTGCGCGAGCCGGCCACGAAGTCCTGGCGCACCAGGTCGACCTTGTCGCTGAAGAGCCGGAAGAACGAGCGGTACGGCATGTACTCCCCGAAGGGGGCGGGGCGCTGCTTCACGTACCGCTCGGCGGGCCCCGTGCCCGGGCGCCACACGATGCCCGCGTTGGACAGCCCCCGCCCCGGGCCCTGCAGCACCGCCCCGATCAGGGTGGGCGCCCGCACGGCCTCGACCGCGGCGGTGATGACGTCGGCGGCGTCGCGGTTGACCAGGGGGTCGATGTCGCTGGAGTTCTCCGGCCACACCACCAGGTCCGGCTGCACGGCCCGCCCGGCGCGCACGTCCGCGGCCAGGGCGGCGGTGGCGCGCGCGTGGTTGTCCGTGATCGCGCGCCGCTCGGCGTTGAAGTCCAGGCCCGGCTCGGGGGTGTTGCCCTGCACCGCGGCCACCCGCACCGTGCCGTTGGAGGCGTCCACCGGCCGGGGCACCAGCGCACCGGCGCCGGCCACCGCGCAGGCCGCCGCCGCCGCCAGCGGCGCAGCCCAGCGGGCACCGCGCCGGGCCCCGCCCGCGCGCGGCACGGCGGGGCCGGGCCGCACGGCCCGCAGCAGCGCGGCGGCGAGCAGCGCCCCGGCCAGGGCCACCGCGAAGGACACCAGGGGGCTGCCGCCCACCGCGGCCAGGCCCAGCGCGGGGGCGTCGGCCTGGGAGAACGCCAGGCGCCCCCACGGGAAGCCCCCGAAGGGCGCCCGCGCGCGCAGCGCCTCCACCACGACCCAGGTGGCCGCCACGGCCACCGGGCCCAGGTGCCAGGGGGCGCGCTGGGCGCGCGGCAGGAGGGCCCCGGTCAGAGCCGTGAACAGCGCGCACAGGGTCGCCAGCGCCAGCCACGGCAGCGCGCCGACGTAGACCCCGCTCCACTGCAGCAGCGGCACGAAGAACGCCCAGCCGAACAGCAGTCCCAGAGCGGCACCGCGGCGGGCGCGCTGCCCGGCTGTGGCCACCGTCAGCGCCGCGACACCCACGGGCGCCAGGGCCCACAGCCCCACGCCGGGGAAGGCGGCGGCGGTGGCCAGGCCTCCGGCGGCGGCCAGGACGGCGGCCGCGGGCAGCGGCAGCGGGAGGCGGGGGCGCGGCACCTGCCGAGCCTACGCCGCGCCGCTGCGGCTCAGGGCGCACACCCAGGACCGGCGCGGCGTTCCCACCCGCTCGCCACGCCCGCTCCACACGCCCGCTCCACACGGCAGGGCGGCACGGCAGGGCGGCAGGGGTGATCTCGGGCGGTGCGGGCGCCCCCGGGTGCCGGCGCGCACGGGCCGGACGCCACACGGCCGGTCCCGCGGCGCCCCGGGACGACCGGGAACACCCGCGGGGACCGGCCGCGCGAGAAGCAAGCCGGACCCGCGCGCCCGTCGGGCCGCCGTGCGCCCCGTCGGTCACGAGGCGCACACCGTTGTCTAGGGGCGCGCAGGTCCGACCCCGCCCACTCCCCGTACGGCCGCGCCCGAGGGGCTGTGCGCTGTGGGGCGGCGCACCGCCTGGCACGGGCAGAACCGGACGGTCTTCCTCGATCGTGGGCTGATTGGCGAAACTACTCGGCAGCGCGGGCGTGTCAACCGCTCCCCGCACCCCCCGCGGGAGTGTCAGCGCAGGTCACAGGCCCTCCCAGGGGTCCTCGGGCCGTTGCGCGCCCGGCGTGTCGCACGGCGTGTCGTGGCGTGACACGCCGTGCCCGCGCCCCGGGTGGTGAGCAGCTCACCACGCGTCGTGCAGGAGCACTCCCCCGCGCACCGTGCGACGGCAGCGGGGCAGGTCCCGGCCGGGAGCCAGGTCGGGCAGCCCCGGGGTTCCCGAGCGCGCGTCGGTGCTCCACGCCGCCACGCGGGCGTCCGGGACCTGCACGACCAGCTCCTGCGCCTCCCACACCGCGTAGGTGGCCGGTGCGCCGGGCACGAGGACACCCGGCTGCTCGGGGCGGCGGGCCAGGCGGTGCCCGCCGCGGGTGTGCGCCAGGAACGCGGCGCGCACGCTGATGCCGTGCCCGGAGGTCGTGGGGAACGCCGCCGCGCGCACCGCCGCCCACGGCGAGAAGGGCGTCACCGGCGAGTCCGACCCCAGCGCCAGCGGTACCCCCGCCGCGGCCAGCGCGGAGAACGGGTGCAGGGCGCGGGCCCGCCCGCTGCCCAGGCGCTGCTCGTAGGTGCCGCCAGGCGCGCCCCAGGTGGCGTCGAAGGCCGGCTGCACGCTCGCGCCGACCCCCAGGCGCGCCAGCGTGGCCACCGCGGCCCCGTCCACGGCGCACAGGTGCTCCAGGCGCACCCCGGCGGCCGCCAGCGCCGGGGCGCCGAGGCGCTCCTCGGCCTCCAGCAGCGCGGCGAGCACGACGTCCAGGGCCGCGTCGCCGATGACGTGGAAACCGGCCTGCACCCCGGCGCCGGCGCAGGCGGTGAGGTGGTCGCGGACCTGCTCGCGGTCCAGGTGCAGCACGCCGCGGTTGCCGGCCTCGTCGGCGTACGGCTCGCGCAGCGCGGCGGTGCGGGAGCCGTACGCGCCGTCGACGCACAGGTCCCCCGCCAGCCCCGCCAGCTCCACGCCCTCGGCGCGCGCGGAGGCGACCAGCGCGCGGGCGGAGGCGGCGTCCTGCGCGAGGAGGCCGGCGTAGGGGACGACGGCGGGGAAGCGGCCGGCGGGGTCGGCGGCCAGGGACACCAGCGCCGCGAGGTCACCGGCACCGGCGATGTGCGGGCCGGACATCTCGTGGACGGTGGCGATGCCGGCGGCGGCGGCCGCGCGCAGGGCCGCCCGCTGGGCGCGCTCACGCGCCGGGCCCAGCGCGGAGCGGGTCGCGTCGCGGGCGGCGTGGTGGGCCTGGGTGCGGATCCACCCGCTCCCGTGCCAGCCGGGCAGGGCGGACAGGCCGGCGCGGGCGGCCAGGGCCGGGGAGACGAGCGCGGAGTGCACGTCGGCGCGGGAGAGGTACACCTCCGCCCCGCCCGCGGCGCGCCCGATCTGCTCGGCCGTGGGGGGCCCGGCGCCCCAGGTGGTCTCGTCCCAGCCGTGGCCCAGCACCGGCGCGCCCGGGGAGCGGGCGGCCGCCGCGGCCACCGCGTCCAGCAGCGCGGAGGGGCCGGGGCAGCCGGACAGCTCCAGCCCGGTCAGCGCCAGGCCGGTCTCGGTGGTGTGCACGTGGGCGTCGACGAAGGCGGGTGTGATCAGGGAGCCCTGCAGGTCCACGACCTCGTCGGCGTCCGCGGCGTGGGCGGCGGCGGCCTCCTCGGGCCCGACCCAGGCGATGTGGTCACCGGTGACGAGCATCGCGGTGGCGAAGGGGTCGGCGGGGCTGTACACGCTGCCGCCCCGGTACAGGCGCCGCACAGCAGCAGGGGCGGGGGCCGGCGCGTCGCTCACCCGCGCCAGCCTACGAACCGTCCGGCCGGGACGGGCGGTGGGGAGGCGCCCGCCCCGGCCGGGTCCCGGGGCACCCGGCGGTGGAGGGGATCGCCCCCACCGCCGGTCCCCGGCCTCAGGCCGCGGGGGCCGCGGCCGGGGCCCTGCCGGGGGCCGCCTCCGGGGCTGCACCCGGACCCTCGGCCAGACCCGCGAAGGTGTCGGAGATCGCCTCGGGCGCGGGGGCGGTGACGGTGACCGGGCTGCCCCAGTCGAAGTAGTCCATCGACACCTTCGCCTTGCCGGACTCCGCCCCCTGGGTGACGGCGAGATCGAGGACCATCCGCACGGGCCGGTCCTCGGAGTCCACGTACAGCTCGAAGGGCAGCGTCTTCAGGCCGCTCTCCTGCAGCGCCTTCTGCGCCTCGGCCTTCTCCTCCGGCGAGGCGGCCGTCTCGAGGGCCTTCTGCAGGTCGATGCTGCCGGCGTAGCCGGTGGCCCGCACACCGCGGACCGTGCTGGCGCCGAGCTCGCGGACGTCCTGGGAGACCGCGCGCAGCTGCTGCAGCTGGGCCGCGGGGTTGAGCTGCTGGGTGTCCACGCCCAGGGACGCGGTGTCCCCCACGGGCATCTCCACCCACTGCTGCGCCGGGACGCCCGGCACCCCGGAGACGTACAGGGTGTCGTCGACGAGGCGCACGGTGGGGCTGAGGCCCTGCACGCCGGGCGCGTCGACCTTCAGGCGCACCTCCGCCGCCTCGGCGGCGGTGTCGAACACCCCCTCGCCGGTGAGGCTGGCCTGCTGCGCCTGGCCGCCGGAGGTGCCGCTGGCGTCGACGGACAGGGCGAACTTGCCGGTGGAGGCCTCGCTGGACTTCTGGACGGAGGCGTTGACGACCTGCAGGGGGGTGCGGGCGCTCGTGGCGCCGGTGGATCCGGCCGCGTTCCCGGAGCCGGCGGTGACGCCGGTGCAGGCCGTCAGGCCCACGGTCAGGGCGGCCGCGCCGGCCACCAGGACCGCACCTGCGCGGCGCCTGCGGCGGCGGCCGGGCTCGGTGGGGACGGGGGTGATCGGGGCCATGGGAGGTTCCCTTCGTCGTCGCTCGTGGTGACCGCGTGCCGGGCTGCTCGTAGCACCCGTCACTGCCCCTCAACCATGCGTCACACCGCGGCGGGAGGCATCCCCCGAAGGGTGTGGGGGCGCCCACCCACGGGTGGAGATCCCGGCGCGGGCGCACCGGCCCGCGGTCGGAGGCGGCCCCTACGGTGAGGGCCATGCCCGTACCGCAGACCTCCGCCGGCAGCCCCGACACCGCCGGGCGCACGATGCTGCTGGACGCGGCCTCCCTGTACTACCGGGCCTTCCACGGGGTGCCGGAGTCCGTCACCGCACCGGACGGCACCCCCGTCAACGCGGTCCGGGGCTTCTGCGACGCGATCGCCTCCCTCGTGCGCGAGCACCGCCCCGCGCGCCTCGTGGCGTGCTGGGACGACGACTGGCGCCCGGCCTTCCGGGTGGCCGCCCTGCCCTCCTACAAGGCGCACCGCGCGCGCCCGGACGGCTCGGAGGAGGCGCCCGGCGCCCTCGGCCCGCAGGTCGACCTCATCGTCGCGGTGCTGGAGGCGGTGGGCATCGCCCGCCTCGGCGCGCCCGGTTTCGAGGCCGACGACGTCCTGGCCACCCTCACCACGCGCGCCGTCGCGGCGGGGCGCGGCGTGGACGTCGTGACCGGCGACCGGGACCTGTTCCAGCTCGTCGACGACGCGGCAGGTGTGCGGGTCCTCTACACCGGCCGCGGCCTGGCGCGCCTGGAGGTCGTCGACGAGGCGGCGCTGGCCGCGCGGTACTCCGTGGCCTCCGGCTCCGCCTACGCGGACCTCGCGGCGCTGCGCGGCGACCCCTCGGACGGGCTGCCGGGTGTGGCGGGCATCGGGGAGAAGACCGCCGCGGCGCTGCTGGCCCGCCACGGCGACCTGGCGGGGGTCCTCGCCGCCGCGCACGACCCCACCTCGGGCCTGCCGCCCGCCCAGCGCCGGCGGCTGCTGGCCGCCACGGACTACCTGGCGGTGGCCCCGGCCGTGGTCCGCACCGTCCGCGACGCACCGGTCGAGGAGCGCGAGGACCTGCTCCCCCGCACCGCCGCGGACCCGGAGCGGCTGGACGGGCTCGCCGAGCGCTGGGGCCTGCGCGGCAGCCTCGACCGGCTGCTCGCATCCCTGCCGGGATGAGCCGGCGGCGCCGGGTTCCGGGGTGCCCGCGGTCCTGGCGGTCCGGTTCCCGTCCTAAAGATCATCGAGGTCGTTGGGACCGATAACGCGGAATACGGTGCAGGCAGTGCTCGGCGTCGACCCCGCCGGCCCCACCGCGGCTCAGGCGACGGAGCTGTACGCGACCACGCCGCGGCGAACGCTCTCCAGCGCCGCGCGCGCCACGCCCCGCAGGGGGTCCTCGCCCGCGGCGCCGGCGATCTGGTCCAGCAGGTCCACGAGCTGCTTGCAGCGGCGCACGAAGTCCCCCGCGGACAGGTCGGCGTCCCGCAGCACCTCGTCGAGGCGGTGCCCCCGCGCCCAGCGGTGCACCGCCCACATCAGCCCGGTGTCCGGCTCGCGGGTCAGCGGGACGTGGTGCGCCTCCTCCAGGTCTGTCAGCTCGCTCCAGATGCGGACGGTGGCGGTCATCGCGTCCTCGGTGCCGCGGGGCAGGCGCTCGGGCCGGCCGATCTCGTCGCGGCGGGACTCGTGGACGAGCGCCGAGACGACCGAGGCCAGCCCCGGTGCGTCGAGGGTGCGCCAGGCCCCGCGGCGCAGGCACTCCGCCACCAGCAGGTCCGTCTCGGCGTAGATCCGGCGCAGCAGCCGCCCCGCGTCCGTCACCGCGGCCCCGTCGGCGGTGAGGTAGCCGAGGCGGGTGAGCACCTCGCAGACGTGGTCGAAGGTGCGTGCGATGGTCGCCGTGCGGCTCTCCACGCGCTTGGCCAGCGCCCGGGTCTCCTTGGCGAGCTTCTCCTCCCGCTGCGCCCAGCGGGCGTGTTCCTCGCGGTCGGCGCAGCCGTGGCAGGGGTGCGCCCGCATCGCCGCCCGCAGTTCCGCGAGGTGCTCGTCGTCCGCGGCGGCCGAGCGCGCCCGCCCGCGACCGGGCAGGGGATCTCCCCCGCCGATCTCCGCCAGCGCGTTGCGCAGGCTGGAGGCGAGGTCGCGCCGGGCCTGCGGGCTGCGCCAGTTGAAGTCCTTGGGCACCCTGACCCGGGCGATCTTCTCCACCGCCGTGGGCACCTCGGTGGCCGAGAGCAGCTTGACCTGCCGGTCGACGGTGAGGACCCGCGGCTGCGGGCCCTCGAAGCCGCGCGGCGCGCCGGGGTCGAGGACGACGGCGAAGCCGTTGCGCCGCCCCGAGGGCAGGCGCAGCACGTCACCGGGCCTGAGCCCCTCCAGGGACGCGGCGGCCTCGGCGCGCCGCTGCACCTGGGTGGCGCGGGACATGTCCTTCTCCCGCTCGCCGACCTGGGAGCGGAGGCGGTGGTACTCCGCGAAGTCGCCCAGGTGGCACGTCATGGCCTCGCGGTAGCCGGCGAGCGCCTCCTGCTGGGTGCGGATCCGCTTGGCCAGGCCCACCACGGCCCGGTCGGCCTGGAACTGCGCGAAGGACGTCTCCAGGATGTCGCGCGCGGTCTGCCGCCCGACCTGCGTGACGAGGTTGACGGCCATGTTGTAGGTGGGGCGGAAGCTGGAGCGCAGGGGGTAGGTGCGGCGCGAGGCCAGCCCCGCGACGGCCTCGGGGTCGGTGCCGGGGGTCCACAGGACGACGGCGTGGCCCTCCACGTCGATGCCGCGGCGCCCGGCGCGGCCGGTGAGCTGGGTGTACTCCCCCGGGGTGATGTCGACGTGGGACTGCCCGTTCCACTTCACGAGCTTCTCCAGCACCACCGAGCGGGCGGGCATGTTGACGCCGAGGGCGAGGGTCTCGGTGGCGAAGACGGCCTTGACGAGCCCGGCGGCGAAGAGGTGCTCGACGGTCTCCTTGAAGGTGGGCAGGAGGCCGGCGTGGTGCGCGGCGAGGCCGTGCTCCAGGCCGTCGAGCCACTCCCAGTAGCCGAGCACCGCGAGGTCGGAGGAGGGGATCTCGGAGCAGCGCTCCTCCACGCGGCGGCGGATCTCCCGCTGCTCCTCGGGGCTGGTGAGCCGCAGGCCGGAGGCCAGGCACTGCTGGACGGCGGCGTCGCAGCCGGCACGGCTGAAGATGAAGGTGATGGCGGGCAGCAGCGCGGCGTTGTCCAGCATCTCCAGCACCTGGGCGCGCCCGGGGGTGCCGGGGCGCGGGCCGGGGCGCTGGGGGCCGCCGCGGCCGCGGCGGCGGTCGCGGCCGGCGCCCGTGCGGTCGGCGCGCTGCTGCTGGCGGGCGAGGGCGACGAGCTCGGGGTTGACGACGGCGCCGGGCACGAGGGAGCCCTCGTCGCCCTCCAGCGGCTCGCCGTCGATGTCGGTGAAGAGGTCGTGCAGGCGGTTGCCGACGGCGAGGTGCTGCCACAGGGGCACGGGGCGGTGCTCGGAGACGACGATCTCGGTGTCGCCGCGGACGGTGTCGAGCCAGGCGCCGAACTCCTCGGCGTTGGAGACGGTGGCGGAGAGGGAGGCCACCAGCACGTCGGAGGGCAGGTGGATGATCACCTCCTCCCAGACGGCCCCGCGGAAGCGGTCGGCGAGGTAGTGCACCTCGTCCATGACGACGTAGCCGAGGCCGGCGAGGGTGCTGGAGCCGGCGTAGAGCATGTTGCGCAGCACCTCGGTGGTCATCACCACCACGGGCGCCTCGCCGTTGACGGTGTTGTCCCCGGTGAGCAGGCCGACGCTGGCCGCGCCGTGCCGGGCGACGAGCTCGGTGTACTTCTGGTTGCTCAGGGCCTTGATGGGGGTGGTGTAGAAGGCCTTGCGCCCGGTGGCCAGGGCCAGGTGCACCGCGAACTCGCCCACGACGGTCTTGCCGGCCCCGGTGGGGGCTGCCACGAGCACCCCCCGGCCGGCCTCCAGCGCCTGGCACGCCTGGATCTGGAAGGGGTCCAGGTCGAAACCGAGGACCTCGGTGAAGGCCGCCAGCTGGGTGCGCCGGACAGCGTCGCGGCGGCGCGCTGCCGCGTAGCGTTCCGCGGGGCTCGCCATAGCGGCGACAGTACGTCACCGCCGCGGGGCGGCGCTCGCCGAGGTCACGGGGCCGGTCCCGGGGCCGGTCCCGGGGTGCACACGGGGGTGCGCGCGAGGGATGCGCGCGAGGAGTGTGCGGGGGTCAGGCGAGCACGCGCAGGGCACCCGCGACGGCCGTGCAGGTCAGCGGCAGGGCCGGGGCGGGCTCGCCGTCGGCGTGCGGCACGGGCAGCGGCGTGCCCGCGCGGCCGGTGGGCGCCAGCTCGACCTGCCGGGCGCGGTGGACGTGGACGGCGGGGTGGTCCAGGTGGCGGCCGGCGAGGACCCGGGGCATGAGGCGGAAGGCGGCCGCGCGCGGCATGGCGTCGACGACCACGACGTCGAGCAGGCCGTCGGTGGGGTCGGCCCCGGGGGCGACCTCCACGCCGCCGCCGTAGAAGGGCAGGTTGGCCACGGCGACGAGCACGACCTCCACCTCGCGCCGCTCGCCGTCCAGGCCGAGCACGAGGGGCAGGGGCCGCAGCACCGCGAGCTCGCGGGCGGCGGCGAGGGTGTAGCGGGAGCCGCCGCGCGGCCAGCTCCAGCGGTTGGCGCGGGCCGCGGCGAGCGCGTCGACGCCGGCGCCCAGGACGGAGGCGTACCAGCCCTCGCGCAGCCCGGCGTGCACGTGGACGGCGTCCAGGGGGCGGGAGCGCCCCTCGGCCAGCGCCGCGGCGAGCTGCGCCACGGCGCCGGCGGGGTCGCCGGCGGGGACGCCGAGGCCGCGGGCGATGTCGTTGCCGGTGCCGGCGGGGACGATGCCGAGGGGGGTGCCGGTGCCGGCGACGCCCTGGACCCCGGCGTGCACGACGCCGTCGCCACCGACGACGACGAGGGCGGCGAGGTCACCGGCGGCGGCGCGGGCGCGCTCGGCGCAGGCGGCGAGATCGGGCCCGGAGAGGTCGAGGACCTCGTGCCCGAGGCGGCGCAGGGCGGCTAGGGTGCGGGCGCCGGCGGTGCCACCGGCGCCGCGCCCGGCGGCGGGGTTGACGATGAGACCGGTGCGCCGGCGGGGCGGGGCGCCGCTCACAGGGCGCTGGCGCTGTCGTCGTCGAGGGTGGAGTAGTCCGGTTCGGCGGACCTGCGGGCGCGCCGGCGGTCGTTGAGCAGGCAGATGCCGACGGCGATCCCGAACAGGATGATCAGCGGGACGGCGAGGGTGAACAGCGACAGCGCGTCCGGGGTGGGGGTGGCGATCGCGGAGAACACGAAGGACAGGAAGACCGTGATGCGCCAGTGCTTCAGCAGGGCCGCCCCGGTGAGCAGGCCGGCGAAGTTGAGGCCGACGAAGACCACGGGCATGAGGAAGGAGAGCCCGAACGCGAGGATGATCCGCATCGCGAAGCTGAGGTAGACGTCGGCGACGATGTAGTTGGACGCCTGCTCGGGGGTGAACTCGATGAGGAAGCCGACGGCGTTGGGCAGCACCAGCCAGGCCAGGCCGGCGCCGGCGAAGAACAGCGGCAGCGCGGCGGCGATGAAGCCGAGGGCGTAGCGCCGCTCCTTGCGGGTCAGGCCCGGGGTGATGAACGCCCAGAGCTGGTAGAGCCACACGGGTGCGGAGACGAGCACCCCGACCCACAGGGAGCCCTTGATCTGCAGGTCGAGGGCGGAGCCGACGGCGCCGAAGTTGAGGTTGGCGTCGATGCCCTCGGTCCTGGCGGTCTGGACCAGCGGCGCCTGCAGGGCGGGGAAGACGTACTCGGCCCACAGCCACCAACCGGCGACGGCGCCGATGAGCAGGCCGATGGTGGCGCGCACGACGCGCGTGCGGAGCTCCGTGAGGTGCTCGCGGAGCGCCATGCGCCCCTCGGGGTCCTTGGGGGCGCGGCGGAGGGTGGGCACGGCCACTGGTCAGCCCGGGACGCGGCGGCGCGTCAGGCGTGCGGGGGCTGGTGGCTGCCGGGCGCGGAGGCCTGCGTGCCCGTGGCGGTGGGGGTGCCGGTGCTCTCGCGCCGGGTGTCGGCGTCGACGACGCGTCCCTCCAGCGGGGTGCCGGTCTCGGCGCGGACGCCGGGGTCGTCGTCCTTCTTCATCTCCTTGACCTCGCTCTTGAAGATGCGCAGCGAGCGGCCGAGGCCGCGGGCGGCGTCCGGCAGCCGCTTGGCGCCGAAGAGCAGCAGGACCAGCACGAGCAGGATGAGCAGGTGGACGGGGTTGTCGAACAATCCGCGAAGCATGAGTTCTCCTGACTCCGGTGGGCCACCTGCATCCTACGTCGGTGGGCGGCCGCCGCGGCGGTCGGATCCACCGGCGCCGGTGGCGTGGCGCGCCCGGACGGGGCACCGGGTGGTGTTCGGAGCGGTGNCCGCGGCTCCGCGGACGGGAGCCGGACAGCCGGGGCCGGGCGTCGCGCCCGGGGGTGCCGGCTGGGAGGGCCGGCTGTCGGAGAACGTCAGGCCATGCGGGTGGAGCCGCCGGCGACGGTGGCGAGGTCGTCGATGGAGTCCAGCACGAGGGCGAAGTCGAGGACGTCGTCCCAGCAGATCGCCGGGCCGGTGCGCTCCTCCAGCGCCTCGCTGGGGATGACCCAGCGCTCGACGGGCACGCCGCCGGAGACGAGCAGCGCGACGACGTCCTCACCGGCGGGCTTGCGGACCTCGTCCTTGCAGGTGGGGCAGTCGAAGGCGTAGAAGGAGCGGGACTTCACGGAGCACACCACGAGGCGGACCTGCTTGGGGGTGAGCTCGACGTCGCCGCAGCAGGGGCACGAAGCCTTGATGGTCGTCATGGGGGTTGCACCTCTCGTCCTGGTGGGCGGCCCTCCTGCTGCCCGACAACCAGTGCATCGGCAGGAGTTCCGCATCCCTTGAATGCCCTCTCGAGCAGTCACCGAGAGTGCTTTGTCAAGCACCGTACGCCACGAGTGCTCTCTCCGCCTCGGACGTCACCTGTTCGGCGAGCCCCACCGGGTCGACGACCCGCGCTCCGTCACCGAGGCGCAGCAGGAGCCGGCGCACCCAGCGGGTGTCCGCCGCGCGCAGGCGCACCCGCAGCTCCGCGGCGGGCCAGTCCCCCGGTGCCGGCGCCACCGACTCCACGGGGTAGTACTCCACGACCCAGCGGGCCTGCCGGGCCAGGTCCAGGGTGACCACGACGTCGTCCGGGCTCGGGGAGAACAGGTCCGAGTCCACGTCCCGCGACACCGCCTGCGGGGGCGGGGTGCCGTCGGCGTCGAGCACCTCTGCGCTCTCGATGCGGTCGGCGCGGAACATCCGCACCCCCTCGCTGCGGTGGCACCAGCCCTCCAGGTACCAGCGGCCCGAGACGGTCAGCAGCCGCATCGGGTCCACCGCCCGCTCGGTGCTCTCGTCCCGGGAGGGCACCAGGTAGCGCAGCTGCAGCCGGCGGCGGCCCTGCAGCGCGGCCCGGCACGTGGCCAGGACCCGCTCGACCGTCGCGGGGTCCGCCTCGTCCACGCGCACGTCCACGGCCAGCGACGAGGCGGCGCGCGCGGCGTCCCCGGCGGCGGCGGACAGCTTCGCCAGCGCCCCCTCCAGGGCGGCGCGGTCGTGCAGGCCGGGCACCTCCGCCAGCGTGCGCAGCCCCACCAGCAGGGCGACGGCCTCGTCCACCGCCAGGCGCAGCGGCCGGTCGATGGCCTCGGCGTTGCCGATGTAGACCTTCCCCGACTCCCACTCCGCCTCGATGAGGTCGTCGGGCAGGTGCCCGGGGGTGCCGCAGACGAAGAGCAGCTCCAGGTCCCGGACCAGCTCGTCCTCGCTGATCTCGAAGTGCGCCGCGGCCTCCGCCAGCGGCAGGCCGGGGTGGCGCAGCAGGTACGGCACCATCGCCAGCAGCCGGCTCAGCCGCTCCGTCGACGCCCCGCCGCTCATGCGCCCCCCTCCGCGCCGGCCGCCGCACGCGCCCCGGTGCCCGCGTTGGCGGCCAGCACCCCGCGCAGCCGCCGCACCACCGCCTCGCGCAGCTCCGGCGGCTGCAGCACCACCACGTCCGCCCCGAAGGTCGCCACCTCGTCGGCGGCCTGCTCCACGTCCGTCACGTCCAGCTCCACCCGGTCCTCGCCGTCCTCACCCGCGGTGACGGCTGCGGCGCGGCGCCGCAGCGTGAGCCCGGCACCCGGCCGCACCCGCAGCACCGCGCGCACCGGGGCGCGCTCGGTGACGGTGCCGGCGACGACGGCACGCGGGTCGAGGTCGGCCGGCACGTCGTAGGCGCCGGGCTTGCCGGTGCGGCGCACCGCGCCTTGGATGCGCGAGAGGCGGAAGACGCGCGGGGCCTGCCGGTCGCGGTCGTTGGCCACGAGGTACCAGCGGCCGTGCCAGCTGACGATGGCCCACGGCTCCACCGAGCGGGTGGCCGGCTCCCCGTCGGCGCGCCGGTACCCGAAGCTCACGGGCGCCCGGTCGCGCGCGGCGGCGTACAGCGGCTCGAACGCGGGCTCGCTGGTGCGCACGCGCGGCTCCAGCCCCACGAGGGAGGACTCGTCGGCCTCCACACCGAGGCTGCGCAGCTTCACCAGGGCGCGGGTGGCGGGCCCGGCGAGACTGGCCTGCTGCCAGACGCGGCTGGCCAGGGACAGCACGGTCAGCTCGGCGGGGGTGAAGTCGATGGCCGGCAGGGCGTAGGCGTCGCGGTCGATGCGGTAGCCCTGCTCGTCGCCGAAGAGGACGTCCTCCCCACCGGTGGACAGGGGGATGCCGAGCTCGCGCAGGTCCTCCTTGTCCCGCTCGAACATCCGCTCGAACGCGACGGTGGTGGCGCAGTCGGCGTACTGGGGGACGGCCTTGCGGATCTGCTCCTTGGTCAGCCACCGGCGCGTGGCGGACAGGGCGATCACGAGGTTGAGGAGCCGCTCGGTGCGCCGGCTGGCGTTGGGGCTGGGCATCGCTGCGGAACGCTACCGGAGATGCCCGCCGGCGCCCACGGGGCGACCGGGTGGCGGCGGGCAGGGCTGCGCGGGGTCCGGGGGCGGGGTCCGGAGGCGGGGTCCGCCGGCGGCGGCGCCTAGGGTCGCGGGCATGGTGCGCTGGCGGTCGGGGACGGTGGTGGGGGTGCCCGGGGCCTGGCCCGGCGCCGTGGAGTGCGAGGTGGCCCTGGACCCGCGGCCCGGTGTCGACGGGGTGGTGGTGCGGGCGCTGGCCTATCCCGCGCTGGTGGGCACGCCCACGACCGGTGACCGGGTGCTGCTGAACACCGCGGCCCTGGAGCGGGGGCTGGGCACGGGCGGCTACGCCCTGGTGGTGGCGCTGCCGGAGAGGTTGCCGCCCGCTCCCCCGCCCGGGCCGGGGCACCTGGTCAAGGCCCGCTACACGCCGCTGCAGGCGATGGTGCTGGGCGCGGACGAGCAGGAGTCGGGGCACCACGAGGTGCTGCGCGAGGCGGACGACCTGGCGGGCATGCCGGTGGTGGTGGCCGACCTGCACTCGGCGCTGCCCGCGGTGGTGGCGGGGGTGCGGGCGCTGCGGCCGCAGGCGCGGGTGGCGTACGTGCTGACCGACGGCGGGGCGCTGCCGGCGGCGTTCTCCCGGGCGGTGGCGGGCCTGCGTGGGGCGGGCTGGCTGGCGGCGTGCGTCAGCGCGGGGCAGGCCTTCGGCGGGGACCTGGAGGCGGTGAGCGTGCACTCGGCGCTGCTGGCGGCGCGGCTGGTGGTGGGCGCGGACGTGGCCGTGGTGGCACAGGGCCCGGGCAACCTGGGCACCGGGACGCGCTGGGGGTTCTCCGGGGTGGGCGCCGGGGAGGCGCTGAACGCGGCGGCGGTGCTGGGCGGGGCCCCGGTGGCGGCGCTGCGGGTCTCGCAGGCCGACGCCCGGCCACGGCACCGGGGGGTCTCGCACCACTCGGCGACGGCGGTGGGGCGCCTGGCGCTGGCCCCGGTGGACGTGGTGGTGCCGCAGGAGGAGGGGCCGTTCTGGGCGGCGGTGCACGAGCAGGCCCGCGCGCTGTGCGCCCCGACGGCGCTGCGGGCGGCGCCGCACCGGCTGCGGGTGGTGCCGGTCGCGGGGCTGGACGAGGCGCTGGCCACCTGCCCGGTGCGGCTGTCCACGATGGGCCGCGGCCTCGCCGAGGACCGGGCGGCGTTCCTGGCCGCGGCCGCCGCGGGCCGGCACGCCGCGGCGCTGCTGGGCTGAGCTCCTGGCGGCGACGTCCCGCACGCGCAGGCGGGGACGTCCTCCACGCGGCGGCGGGGACGTCCCGCACGCGACACGCCGGTGTCGCGCTGCGGAACGTCCCCGCCGGGTGCCTGCCGGGAGCGGGTGGTGCGGCTCAGCGCACCCCGACGAGGTCCACGACGAAGATCAGCGTCTCGCCGGGCTTGATGACCCCGCCCGCGCCGCGCTCGCCGTAGGCCAGCTGCGGCGGGATGACGAGGCGGCGGCGGCCGCCGACCTTCATGCCCGCGATGCCCTGGTCCCAGCCCTGGATGACCATGCCGCGCCCGAGGGGGAACTCCAGGGGCTCACCGCGGTTCCAGGAGGCGTCGAACTCCTCGCCGGTGGAGAAGGCGACCCCGACGTAGTGGGTGACGACGGTGCTGCCGGGCACGGCCTCGGGGCCGTCGCCGGTCTCCAGGTCGGTGATCTCCAGATCGGTGGGCGGCTCGCCGCCGGGGAAGTCGATCTCGGGCTTGGTGCGCTCGCTCACGCCTGCTCCTCGTGGTCTGGCTCGGTGGTGTGGCTCGGTGATGTGGCTCGGGTGCGTGCGGGGTGGTGCTGCGGGTGCGCGCGCTCAGCTGGCGTCGAGGATGTCGACGACGAAGACGAGCGGGCCGGCGGGCTGGCCCTCGGCGGCGTCGGGGTAGGCCAGGGCCTCGGGGATGACGAGCAGGACGCGGCTGCCGACGGTCTGCCCGACCAGGCCCTCGTCCCAGCCCTTGATGACGCGCCCCTGCCCGATGGGCGTGGGGAACGGCTCGCCCTTGTCCCAGGAGGAGTCGAACTTCTCCCCGTCCTCCAGGCGCACCCCGGTGTAGTGGACGGTGATGTTCTGCCCGGACTGCACGGCGGGCCCGGCGCCCTTGACGAGCGGCTGCACCACGAGCTCCTCGGGGGCCTTCGCGTCCTCGGGGACCTCGATCCCGGTGACCTTGCCGTCGCCGTCGGTCTGCACGGTCGGCAGCCCCGCGGGCGGGGTGACGGCCTCGCCCTCGGCCTTGTCCAGCACGAGGCGGCGCAGGTCGGCGACGAGGACCATGGTGTCCTCGGGCTTGAGGTTCGGGTAGGCCTCCGAGGCGCGCTGGCCGAAGCCGTCCTGGGGGGCGACGGCGATGGCGAGGCGGTCGCCGACGGTGGCGCCGAGCAGGCCGGAGGCCACGCCGCGCACGAGCTGGTCGGTGACGGGGAAGTTGGCCGGGGACTGCCCGTAGGTGGTCTGCAGCTCCGCGCCGTCGCGGCCGTTGTAGAGGGTGAAGTCCAGCACCACGGTCTGCCCGAGCTCGACCTTCTTGCCGCTGCCGGGGGTGACGACCTTGCGGGTGGAGGTCTCCACCGCCAGCGGCGAGGTGATCTTGACCTCGGGCTTGGCCTCGGGTGCGCCGGTGACCTCCACGGCCAGCGCGGGGTCGTCGGCGGCCGGCTTCACCTCGGCGGGCGGGGTGCTGGCGGGCGAGGTGGACGGCGGCGAGGAGGGCGTCGCCGGTTCCTCCGGCTGGGAGGCGCAGCCGCCGAGGGCGAGCGCGAGGGCGATGGGCAGGGCGGTCAGGCGGCGCACGGGAATCCTCGGGTCGGGGCGGCGGCGTACCGCCGTGCGGCGGGCAGCTCTCTGCGACCCACCCTAACCACGGCCGCTGGGAGCCGGCTGGGTGCGGGGCGCGAGCGCACCGGGTGCGGGTGGGCCCTCACGGGCCCCGCGGGGCACCCGGCGGCGGCCTCACATGCTCTCGATGAGGCGTTCGACGCGCTCGTCGACGGAGCGGAAGGGGTCCTTGCACAGCACGGTGCGCTGCGCCTGGTCGTTGAGCTTCAGGTGCACCCAGTCGACGGTGAAGTCGCGGTGCTTCTCCTGGGCGGCGCGCACGAAGTCCCCGCGCAGCTTGGCGCGGGTGGTCTGCGGGGGCACGACGGTGGCCTCGAAGACCTCCAGGTCGTGGCTGACGCGCTCGACGAGGCCGCGGGCGGCGAGCAGGTAGTGCAGGCCGCGCTTGCGGTGGATGTCGTGGTACGCCAGGTCCAGGCGGGCGATGCGCGGGGAGGAGAGCGTCAGGTCGTGCTTGGCCATGTAGCGCTCCAGCAGGCGCTTCTTGATGACCCAGTCGACCTCGCGCTCCACCAGGCCCAGGTCCCCGCTGCGCACGGCGAGCAGGGCCCGCTCCCACAGGTCCACGACGCGCTTGATCGTGGGGTCCTGCAGGCCCTCGGACTCCACGAACGCCTTGGCGGAGGCGAGGTACTCCTCCTGGATCTGCAGGGCGGAGGCCTCCCGGCCGTTGGCCAGGCGCAGGGGGCGCCGGCCGGTGGTGTCGTGGCTGATCTCGCGGATGGCGCGGATGGGGTTCTCCAGCGTCATGTCGCGCAGGTTCGCGCCGGACTCCACCAGGCGCAGCACGAGGTCGGTGGCGCCGACCTTGAGCAGCGTCGTGGTCTCGGACATGTTGGAGTCCCCGACGATGACGTGCAGGCGGCGGTAGCGCTCGGCGTCGGCGTGGGGCTCGTCGCGGGTGTTGATGATGGGCCGGCTGCGGGTGGTGGCGGAGGAGATGCCCTCCCAGATGTGGTCGGCGCGCTGGGAGAGGGAGTACGCCGCCCCCCGCGGGGTCTGCACGACCTTGCCGGCGCCGCAGACGAGTTGGCGGGTGACGAGGAAGGGGATGAGGGCGTCGGAGAGGCGGGAGAACTCCCCGTGCCGGGAGACGAGGTAGTTCTCGTGGCAGCCGTAGGAGTTGCCGGCGGAGTCGGTGTTGTTCTTGAAGAGGTACACCTCGCCGGTGATGCCCTCCTCGTGCAGGCGCCGCTCGGCGTCGGTGAGCAGGCCCTCCAGGGTGCGCTCCCCGGCGCGGTCGTGGACGACGAGCTGGCGCACGTCGTCGCACTCGGGGGTGGCGTACTCAGGGTGGGAGCCGACGTCGAGGTAGAGGCGCGCGCCGTTGCGCAGGAAGACGTTGCTGGAGCGGCCCCAGGAGACGACCTTGCGGAAGAGGTAGCGCGCGACCTCGTCCGGGGAGAGCTTGCGCTGTCCCTCGAAGGCGCACGTCACGCCGAACTCCGTCTCGAGCCCGAAGATCCGGCGGTCCATGTGCCCACCATAGGCAGAGAGGAGGTGGTTCGGCGCTGCGAAGCGCCGGACCACCTCCTCCCCGCGCGCGCCGGGGCGTGCGCGGGGCGGCGCGCTCAGCCGCCGGGGCGCTGCAGGAGGTTCGCCAGCACCGGGCCGGTGAGGCGCCGGAAGCTGCGCCGCGGGCGGGTGCGGTCCAGCACGGCCACCTCGAGCTGGTCGGCGCCGATGGCGCGCGGGCCGGAGCCGGCGGCCTCGGCGGCGGCGTCGGAGCCGAGGGCCTCCACCGCCAGGCGCAGGGCCCCGGCCAGGTCCAGCCCCTCGCTCCAGCGCTCGGTGAGCTTGGCGCCGATCTGCTCGGCGGAGCCGCCCATGGCGACGAAGCCGTGCTCGTCGGCGACGGAGCCGTCGTAGGTGAGGCGGTAGATCTGGTCGGCCCCGGGGGTGGCGCCGACCTCGGCGACGACGAGCTCGACCTCGTAGGGCTTGGACTCGGTGGTGAAGATCGTGCCCAGGGTCTGGGCGTAGACGTTGGCCAGGCCGCGGGCGGTGACGTCGGAGCGGTCGTAGGAGTAGCCCCGCAGGTCGGCGTAGCGCACGCCGCCCACGCGCAGGTTCTCGAACTCGTTGTACTTGCCGACGGCGGCGAAGGCGACGCGGTCGTAGATCTCGGAGATCTTGTGCAGCGCGCGGGAGGGGTTCTCCGAGGCGAAGACGATGCCGCCGGAGAAGGCCAGGACGACGACGGCGCGGCCGCGGGCGATGCCCTTGCGCGCGTAGTCCGCCTTGTCCTTCATGAGCTGCTCGGGCGAGACGTAGAAGGGCGTGCTCATGCGTGCTCACCTCCTGCCAGGCGTGCGGCGCGGGTGCCGCCGGGGTCGCCGTGGCGGCGCTCGACGACGTCGGTGACGACGGCGGCCAGCTCCTCCTCGGGCACGCGGTGGAAGCCCTCGGCGGTGACGACGGCCACGACCGGCCAGATGCGGCGGACCATGTCGGGCCCGCCGGTGGCGGAGTCGTCGTCGGCGGCGTCCCACAGGGCCTCCACGGCGACGCGCACGGCGCCGTCGGCGTCGAGGCCGGGACGCCACAGCTTCTTCAGCGCGCCGCGGGCGAAGACGGAGCCGGAGCCGACGCTGTGGTGGTGGCGTTCCTCGTAGCGCCCGCCGGTGACGTCGTAGCTGAAGATGCGCCCGCGGCCGGTGGCGAGGTCGAGGCCGGCGAAGAGGGGCACGACGGCCAGGCCCTGCATGGCCAGGGCGAGGTTGCCGCGGATCATCGTGGAGAGCCGGTTGGCCTTGCCCTCGAAGGACAGCAGCGCGCCCTCGATCTTCTCGTAGTGCTCCAGCTCCACCTGGAAGAGGCGGACCATCTCCACCGCCAGGCCCGCGGTGCCGGCGATGCCGACGCAGGAGTGCTCGTCGGCCTGGAAGACCTTCTCGATGTCGCGCTGGGCGATGAGGTTGCCCGCGGTGGCACGCCGGTCGCCGGCCATGACCACGCCGCCGCCGGTGGGGCCGCCGTCGAAGGTGGTGGCCACGATGGTGGTGCCGTGGGGCACGTCGGGGGCGCTGGTGGCGGGCAGGCGGCGCCCGGCGGGCAGGACGTCGGGGGCGTGCTCGCGCACGAACTCGGTGAAGGAGGAGGACCCGGGCACCAGGTAGGCCGCCGGGAGCCGCCCGCTGGGGTCGGAGCTCACGTCCGCGACCCTACCTGCGCGTCCCGCGGGACGTGCGGGCGTGCTCGGGCGGCGCGCCGGTGGGGGCGCCGGGCGCCGGGCCGGTGGAGTCGCGCACCACCAGGGTGGTGGCGAGCTCGACGTGGTGGGACTCCAGCTCCTCCCCGTCGGCCAGGCGCACGACGGTGCGCAGCGCGGTGCGCCCCATCTCCCGCAGGGGCTGGGCCACGGAGGTCAGGCGCGGGTGGGTGTTCTCGGTGAGGTCGGTGCCGTCGAAGCCGACGACGCTGAGGTCCCCGGGCACGCGCAGGCCGCGGCGGCGGGCCTCCTCGAGCACGCCGAGGGCGATGACGTCGTTGCCGCAGAAGACGGCGGTGGGCGGCTCGGGCAGCTCCAGCAGCCGGGCCAGGCCCTCGGCGCCGCTCTCGCGCCGGAACTCCCCCCAGTGCACCTGCCGGGGGTCGGCCGGCAGCCCGGCCGACATCAGGGCGGCGAGGTAGCCGTGCAGGCGGGCCTGGCTGCACTCGGCGCCGACCGGGCCGCCGACGTGGGCGATGCGGGTGTGCCCGAGGCCGATGAGGTGCTCGGTGGCGACCTTGCCGCCGGCCCAGTTGGTGGAGCCGACGCTGACGACGGAGGGCGCGGGCGGGCTGAGCGGGTCGATGACGACGACGGGCAGGTGGCGGCGGGCGAAGGGGTCGATGTGGTCCTCGGAGACCTCCGAGGAGACCAGCACGAGGCCGCGGCGCCCGGCGCCGGCGAGGCGCTCGGCCCACTGGCCGTGGTCGGCCTCGCGCAGGCGCCCGGGGGAGACGCTGGAGAGGACGACCTCCACGCCGAGGTCGGCGGCGCCCTCGATGATGCCGCCGAGGACCTCCACGGTGTAGCGGTTGGTGAGGCCCTCGACGACGAGGTCCACCAGGGGCGGGCCGTCGAGGCGGGGGCGGCGCGCGGCGGGGGCGCGGTAGCCCAGCTCCGCCATGGCGCGGCGCACCCGGGCGCGGGTCTCCTCGGCGACGTCGTCGCGGTCGTTGAGGACCTTGGAGACGGTGGGCACGGAGACCCCGGCCCGGCTCGCGACGCTGGCCAGCGTCGTGCGCTGGTTTCCCATGACACCTCTGTCCTCGGGCGGGGTTCGAAAGTTTTCGCGAGTATTGCGAAGCGCTGCGTCACCGTCAAGCACTCCCCCGTTCGCGCCGTGTGAGCGCTCACATCGGAGAGCGTGGTCACGATCGTGTTGCGGCGCCTTGACTCCCCCCGCACCCGCACCTACGGTCCTGAGAACACCCGCAGTCTTGCGAAAGCTTTCGACACCGAAAGGTTCCGCAAACCGGGCCCTTCCCGCCGCACCGCAGCGGCTCGACGCCCTGGAGATCACCGTGGATCGCAAGAACTCCTCCCGCCGCTCCTTCCTCGGGCTCGTCCTCGCGACGCCGCTGGCCGCGGGCACGCTCACCGCCTGCAGCGGCGGCACCTCCGGCCCGGGGCAGTCCGCCGCGGGCGAGGCGAGCATCTGGTACCTCAGCGGCCAGCCCGCCGAGGGCGTCCGCAAGACCAGCGTCGACGCCTTCAACGAGGGCCACCCGGACGGCAAGATCAAGGCGACGTTCTTCGCCAACGACGACTACAAGACGAAGATCCGCACCGCCGTGGGCGCCGGGCAGGCCCCCACCCTCATCTGGGGCTGGGGCGGTGGCACCCTGGCCGGCTACGCCGAGGCCAACCAGGTCGAGGACCTGACCTCGTTCTTCGAGGAGAACGCCGACCTCAAGGGCAAGATCATCGACTCGGCGTGGGGCGCCGGGACCGTCGACGGCAAGGTCTACGCCATGCCCATGCAGACCATGGCGCCGATCGTGCTCTTCTACAACAAGCGCCTCTTCACCCAGGTCGGCGCCCAGCCGCCGCAGACCTGGGACGACCTGCTCGCCCTGGTCGCCACCTTCAAGGGCGCCGGCATCGCCCCCATCTCCCTGGCCGGGCAGTCCCGCTGGACCACGATGATGTGGCTGGAGTTCCTCTTCGACCGCGTGGGCGGCCCGGAGCTGTTCACCTCGATCTTCGAGGGTCAGGCCGACGCCTGGTCCAACCCCGACTCGATCAAGGCCCTGACCATGGCGCAGGACCTCGTCAAGGCCGGCGGCTTCGTGGAGGGCTTCAACTCCGTCGTCGCCGACCAGAACGCCGACCAGGCGCTGCTCTACACGGACAAGGCCGCGATGATGCTCCACGGCACCTGGACCTACGGCAGCATGAAGTCCGACGGCGGCGACTTCGTCTCCGGCGGCAACCTCGGCTACCTGAACTTCCCCGCCGTCACCGGCGGCAAGGGCGACCCGAGCAACACCGTCGGCAACCCGGCGCAGTACCTCTCCATCTACTCCGAGGCCAGCGACGAGCAGAAGGAGATCGCCCGCACCTACCTCAAGGAGGGCGTGACCGCCGACGCCGAGGTCGAGGGCTGGATCGGCGTGGGCGAGGTGCCCGTCTTCAAGGGCATCGAGGACAAGCTCGCCGCCTCCGAGAACCCCGAGTGGGTCACCTGGGTGTACGAGGTCGCGCTCAACGCCAAGTCCTTCCAGCAGTCCTGGGACCAGGCGCTCAGCCCCGCCGCGGCCGAGGAGCTGCTCAACAACATCGCCCAGCTGTTCGAGCTCTCCATCACCCCCGAGCAGTTCGCGACGAACATGAACGCGGTCCTGGACAAGTGAGCAGCGCCGCTCCTGCACCGGCCGGCGGGGTCCGCGCGACCCCGCCGGCCCCGGTGCGCACGGTGACCGCGACGGGGCGCCGCACCGGCGCCCTCGCCTGGCTGGTGCTCCCGGCGCTGCTGTTCTTCCTCGCCTTCGGGGTGGTGCCGCTCTTCGGGGTGCTCGTGCTCAGCTTCACCTCCTGGACCGGCATCGGGGACATCCCCTTCACCGGCCTGGACAGCTGGCGCGCCGTCCTGACCGACCCCGGCCTGCTCAAGGCGCTGTGGGTCACGTTCCTCGTGATGGCGCTGTCGTGGCTGTTCCAGACGCCCATCAGCCTGCTCATCGGCGTCTTCATCGCCGGGCAGCAGCGCTACCGGGCGTTCCTGGCGGTGCTGTACTTCGTGCCGCTGCTGCTCTCCTCGGCGGCCATCGCGATCGTCTACAAGTCGCTGCTGGACCCGAACTTCGGCATCGGGGCGGGCCTGGGCCTGGACTTCCTGCGGCAGAACTGGCTGGGCGAGCCCGTCCTGGCCCTCGGCGTCGTGGTGTTCATCGTCTCCTGGCAGTTCGTGCCGTTCCACTCCCTCATCTACCAGGGCGGGGTGCGGCAGATCCCGGCCTCGATGTACGAGGCCGCCAAGATCGACGGCGCCGGGCGGCTGCGGCAGTTCTTCTCCATCACCGTCCCGCAGCTGAAGTACACGATCATCACGTCCTCGACGCTGATGGTCGTGGGCTCGCTCACCTTCTTCGACCTCATCTGGGTGCTCACCGCGGGCGGCCCGGGCAACGCCACGCGGGTGCTCGCCCTCGACATGTACGTGCGCGGGTTCCGGGCGAGCCAGATGGGCCTGGCCAGCGTCATCGCCGTGATCCTCGTCGTCGTGGGCCTGCTGCTCGCCCTGGGGCTGCAGCGCCTCGGGGGCAAGGACGCCAACGCCAGCCAGCTGGAAGGTGCCTGACATGGCGACCACCGCTCCCCCCTCCACCCGCAGCCCGGCCCGGCCCGCCCGGTCCTCCGGCGCCGGCGGTCAGGTCCGCGAGCGCAACTGGCTGGGCGGGCTGTTCGGCTGGCTGTGGCTGGCGATCATCATCATCCCGATCTACTGGCTGGTGATCACGACCCTCAAGCCGCAGGCGGAGTACTTCACGAGCAACCCGCTGCTGCCCCCGCAGTCGCCGACGCTGGCCGCCTACGGGCGGGTGCTGGAGTCCGACTTCCTGCGCTACTTCCTCAACAGCGTCATCGTGACGGCCGCCTCCGTGATCCCCGCGGTGCTCATGTCCTTCATGGCGGCCTTCGCGATCGTGCGCGGCGGCGGTGGCAGGTTCCTGCGCTCGGTCAACGCCCTGTTCCTCCTGGGCCTGGCCATCCCGCTGCAGGCGACGATCATCCCCGTGTACCTGATCATCATCAAGCTCCAGCTGTACGACACCCTGATGGCGCTGATCCTGCCCTCCATCGCCTTCGCGATCCCGCTGACGATCCTCATCCTGTCCAACTTCATCCGCGACGTGCCGAACGAGCTGTTCGAGTCGATGCGGCTGGACGGGGCCAGCGAGTGGGGCACGATGTGGCGGCTGGCGTTCCCGCTGACGAGGCCGGCGATCGTGACGGTGGCGATCTACAACGGCCTCGGCGTCTGGAACAGCTTCCTGCTGCCGCTGGTCCTCACCCAGAGCCCGGAGCGGCGGGTGCTGCCGCTGGCGCTGTCCGCCTTCCAGGGCCAGTACCAGATCGACGTCCCCGCGGTGCTGTCCGCGGTGGTGCTCTCCACGCTGCCGATCCTCGTGCTGTACGTCCTCGGACGCCGCCAGCTCGTCGCGGGACTCACCGCCGGCTTCAGCAAGTGACCTCCGGGCCCGGCCGTGCTACACACGGCCGGGCCCGGACAGGCCGGAACACAGGAACGAGGGAACCTTCGTGCAACAGGACAGGAGCGCGCTCGTCGTGCGCGGCGGCTGGGAGGGACACCAGCCGGTGGAGGCGACCGAGGAGTTCATCCCCTTCCTGCGGGAGCAGGGCTTCGACGTGCGCGTGGAGGAGTCGCCGAAGGTCTACGCCGACGCGGCCGTGATGTCGCGGGTGGACCTGGTGCTGCAGTGCACCACGATGTCCTCCATCGCCAGGGAGGAGGTCGCCGGGCTGCGCGCGGCCGTGGAGGCGGGTACCGGCCTGGCCGGCTGGCACGGCGGCATCGCCGACTCCTACCGCGACAACTCCGACTACCTGCAGCTGGTCGGCGGGCAGTTCGCCTGCCACCCGGCCAAGGCGCCCGGTGAGCGCACCGGGGAGCAGTCGGACTTCTTCGTCCCGTACCAGGTGGAGATCACCCCGGCGGGCGCCGTGCACCCCGTCACCGAGGGGGTGGCCGACTTCGCCCTCACCACCGAGCAGTACTGGGTGCTCACCGACGACTACAACGACGTGCTGGCCACCACCACGGTGCCGGTGCTGGGGTGGGGGTCCTGGCACCGCCCGGTGACCTCCCCGGCGGTCTGGACGCGGCGCTGGGGCGCGGGGCGGGTCTTCGTGTGCACCCCCGGGCACAGCGTCGAGGTGCTGCGCGAGCCCTCCGTGCGCCGGATCGTGGAGCGGGGCCTGCTGTGGGCGAGCAGGTGACGCCGGGCGCGCTGCGGGTCGGCATCGTCGGCGCGGGCCACATCAGCGGGCAGTACCTGACCACCTTCGCGCGCCTGGGCGCCCTGCGGGTGAGCGCGGTGGCCGACCTCGACGCCGCCCGCGCGGCCGCCGTCGCCGCCCAGCACCCCGGGGCGCGGGCGATGGGGGTGGAGGAGCTGGTGCGCAGCGAGGACGTGGACGTCGTCCTGAACCTCACCGTGCCCGCTGCGCACGCCGAGGTCGCCCTGGCCGCGATCGCCGCGGGCAAGGACGTCTACGGGGAGAAGCCGCTGGCCGCGACCACCGGCGAGGCCGCGCGGGTCCTGCAGGCCGCCGACGCGGCGGGGGTGCGGGTGGGCTGCGCCCCCGACACGGTCCTGGGCACGGGCACCCAGACCGCCCGGCGCGCCATCGACTCGGGCCTGGTCGGTGCGCCGGTGGCGGCCACCGCCACGATGGTCACCCCCGGCCACGAGCGCTGGCACCCCAACCCGGACTTCTACTACGCCCCCGGCGGTGGCCCGCTGCTGGACATGGGCCCGTACTACGTCAGCTCCCTGGTGACGCTGCTGGGCCCGGTGACCTCCGTGCTCGGCGCCGCCTCGCACACCCGCCCCACCCGGACCATCGGCCAGGGCCCGCGGGCCGGGGAGACGATCCCGGTGCGCACCGGCACCCACGTCACCGGCGTGCTGACCCACGCCTGCGGCGCGCTGACGACCCTGCTGATGAGCTTCGACGCGGTGCGCACGAAGGCGGCCAGCATCGAGGTGCACGGGGAGTCCGGGTCGCTGACGGTGCCCGACCCGAACTACTTCGACGGCGACGTGGAGCTCTTCGAGCTGGGCGCTGCGGACTGGCGGACGCTGGAGCCCTCCGCGGGCTACCGCGAGGGCGGGCGCGGCATCGGCCTGCTCGACCTGGCCGCCGCCCCCGGTGCGCCCGTGCGGGCCGGTGGGGAGCTCGCCTACCACGTGCTCGACGTCATGGAGTGCCTCCTGCGCTCGGCGCAGGAGGGCCGCGCCCTGCCCGTCACCAGCACCTGCGAGCGCCCCGCACCGGTCGCCCTGCAGGACCTGGCGTCGTGAACCGGCGGGGGCCCGCACGCGGCCCCCGCCTCCCGGCTGGAGGAGAACCGCTGTGAACACCCACCCCACCCCGTCCGCGTCCCGGCCCGCCGGGGAGGCGGCCGTGGAGGACCTGCTGGCCCGGATGAGCCTCCAGGAGAAGCTCGCCCAGCTCGTGGGGCTGTGGGAGCGCGAGGACGACGGCAGCGCCGGCGGGGACGGCGGTGACGTGGCGCCCATGCAGGACGCCATGCAGGCCGCCGACGTGCAGTTCGAGGCCTTCGCCCGCCACGGCCTGGGGCAGTTCACCCGCCCCTTCGGCACGGTGCCCGTCGACCCCGCCGAGGGCGCCCGCAGGCTCGCCGCGCGGCAGCGCCGGCTGGTGACCGGCACCCGGCTGGGCATCCCCGCGCTGGTGCACGAGGAGTGCCTGACGGGCCTGGCCGCCTGGCAGGCCACGACGTACCCGGCGCCGCTGTCGTGGGGGGCGTCCTTCTCCCCCGACCTGGTGGAGCGGATGGGCGCGCAGATCGGGGAGACGATGCGCTCCCTGGGTGTGCACCAGGGCCTGGCGCCGGTGCTGGACGTAGTGCGCGACGCCCGCTGGGGCCGGGTGGAGGAGTGCATCTCCGAGGACCCCTACGTCGTGGGGACGATCGCCACGGCCTACGTGCGCGGGCTGCAGTCCACGGGCGTCGTGGCGACGCTGAAGCACTTCGTGGGGTACTCGGGCTCCCGGGCGGGGCGCAACCTGGCCCCCGTGCACGCCGGGCCCAGGGAGGTGGCGGACGTGCTGCTGCCGCCCTTCGAGATGGCCGTGCTCGACGGCGGCGTGGGGTCGGTGATGAACTCCTACGCGGAGGTGGACGGCCTGCCCGTGGCCGCGGACGAGGGCCTGCTGACGGGGGTGCTGCGGGAGCGGTGGGGCTTCTCCGGCACCGTCGTGGCGGACTACTTCTCCGTGGCGTTCCTGCACTCCCTGCACGAGGTGGCCGCCGGCCTCGGCGACGCCGCGGCGCAGGCCCTGCGCGCCGGGATCGACGTGGAGCTGCCCACCGGGGTGGCGTACCTGGAGCCGCTGGCGGAGGCGGTGCGCGCCGGTGAGGTGCCCGAGGAGCTGGTGGACCGCGCGCTGCGCCGGGTGCTGCGGCAGAAGGCGGCCCTCGGGCTGCTCGACGTCGCCGGGGACCCGGACGCGTTCGACCCCGGCGCCGTCGGGGAGCTGGACCTGGACCCCCCGGCGCACCGGGCGCTGGCCGCGGAGCTGGCCGAGCGTTCCATGGTGCTGCTGTCCAACGACGGCACCCTGCCGCTGGCGGCCACGCCGCGGCGCGTGGCGGTGCTGGGGCCCAACGCCGACGATCCCGCGGCCCTGTTCGGCTGCTACAGCTTCGTCAACCACGTCCTGGCCCAGCACCCGGAGGTGGACGCGCGGCTGCCGGCGCCGACGGTGCTGGAGGCGCTGCGCGCGGAACTGGCCGGGGCGCAGGTGGAGCACGTGCGCGGCTGCGACGTGGACTCCGCCGACACCTCGGGTTTCGCGGCGGCGGTGGAGGCCGCGGCGAGGGCCGAGCTGGCCGTGGTGGTGCTGGGCGACCGCGCCGGGCTGTTCGGGCGCGGCACCTCCGGTGAGGGCTGCGACACCGACGACCTGGAGCTGCCGGGGGTGCAGCGGGCCTTCGCCGAGCGGGTGCTGGCCACGGGCACCCCGGTGGTGCTGGTGCTGCTGACCGGCCGGCCCTACGTGCTGGACTGGGCTCTGGGGCGGGCCGCCGCCTGCGTGCAGGGTTTCTTCCCCGGCGAGGAGGGCGCGGCGGCGGTGGCGGGGGTGCTGAGCGGGCGGGTGAACCCCTCCGGGCGCCTGCCGGTGAGCCTGCCGCGCTCGGCGGGCGCGCAGCCGTACAGCTACCTGCACCCGCGCCTGGGCGGGGCGAGCTCGGTGACGAACCTGGACACCGCCCCGGTGCTGCCCTTCGGGCACGGGCTGTCGTTCACCACGTTCGAGCGCACCGGCCTGCGGGTGGCGCAGGAGCGGGTGCCCACGGGTTCCTCGCTGCGGGTGGCCGTGCGGGTGGCCAACACCGGCGGGCGGGCCGGGGCGGACGTGGTGCAGCTGTACGGGCACGACGTGGTGGCCTCGGTGACGCGGCCGGTGGCGCAGCTGCTGGCCTACGCCCGGGTGGAGCTGGAGCCCGGGGAGGCGGTGGAGGTGGAGTTCGACGTGCCCACGACGCGGCTGGCGTTCAGCGACCGGGCGATGCGCCGGGTGGTGGAGCCGGGCGCGGTGCGCCTGGCGGTGGGGCCGGACTGCCGCACCGCGGAGCTGAGCGCCGAGGTGGAGCTGACCGGCGCGGTGCACGAGGTCACCACGGCGGACCGGCGCCTCGTCGACGTGGTGGTGCGCCCGGCCACCTGACCGGGTCGCCACCTGATCCGGTCGGGCCGCACGCCGGCGGGGGCTGCGGGGTGGGGGCCGCGGGCTCCGGGCACCCGCAGCCCCCCGGCCGCGACGGCTACTGGCCGCCCTTCTGCACGAAACCGCGCACGAACTCCTCGGAGTTGGTCTCCAGGACGTCGTCGATCTCGTCGAGCAGGGCGTCGACGTCCTCGTCGTGGGTGGTGGTGGAGGCGGTGGCGCTGGGCGCGGGGGCCGGCTCGTCCGGCTCGTCCTCGCGGCGGTGAGGTCGCTGCTGCTCGTGTGCAGGCACGGCTTGCCCCCCTGGTGGTCCGGGTGCGCGGCGCCCGGAGTGGGCGCTGCTCCTGTGCCGACAGTAACCCCAGATCCCGACACGCGGCCGGTCGTACCCGGCGGCGCAGGTGACGATCGTGTTTCGGGCCGGCCTCAGGTGCCGGTGAGGGCCGCGACGAGCTCCTCGGCGGTCTCGCACCGCTCCAGCAGGGCCCCCACGTGCTCGCGGGTGCCGCGCAGCGGCTCCAGGGTGGGCACCCGCTGCAGCGCGCCCCGGCCGGCGACGTCGAAGATCACCGAGTCCCAGCTGGCGGCGGCGACGTTGGCGCCGTAGCGCTGCAGGCACTGGCCGCGGAAGTAGGCGCGGGTGTCCTCCGGGGGCTGCACGACCGCGGCGGCGATCTCCTCCTCGCTGAGCAGGCGCTCCACCTGGCCCCGCTCGGCCAGGCGCAGGTACAGCCCCTTCTCCGGGCGCACGTCGGACCACTGCAGGTCGACCGCCTGCAGGCGCGCGGAGTCCCAGCCCAGCCCGTCGCGGTCGCGGTAGCCCTGCAGCAGCCGCAGCTTGGCCACCCAGTCGATCTCCCGCGCGCACAGCGCCGGGTCGCGCTCCAGGCGGGTCAGGACGGACTCCCAGCGGGTGAGGACCTCGGCGGTGTCCGGGTCCGGGCCCCCGCGGGCGGCGACGAAGGCGGCGGCGGCCTCCAGGTAGGCCCACTGCAGCTGCACGGCGCTCATCCGCCGCCCGTCGCGCAGGCGCACCCGGTGGCGCAGGGAGGGGTCGTGGGAGACGGCGTGCAGCTCCGCGACGGGCTGGGCGAGGAGCAGCTCCCCCGCCGGGCCGCCGTCGAGGGCGCCGGCCTCCACCATGGCCAGCACCAGGGAGGTCGTGCCCACCTTCAGCAGGGTCGCGACCTCGCACATGGTGGCGTCGCCGACGATCACGTGCAGGCGGCGGTACTTCTCGGCGGTGGCGTGCGGCTCGTCGCGGGTGTTGATGATGGGCCGCTTCAGGGTGGTCTCCAGGCCCACCTCCACCTCGAAGAAGTCGGCGCGCTGGCTGATCTGGAAACCGGGCCGGCGGCTGTCCTGGCCGATGCCGACGCGCCCGGCACCGCAGAGGACCTGGCGGGAGACGAAGAACGGCGTCAGGTGCCGCACGATCTCCGCGAAGGGCGTGGCGCGGTCCATGAGGTAGTTCTCGTGGGTGCCGTAGGAGGCGCCCTTGCCGTCGGTGTTGTTCTTGTAGACGTTCACCGGCGCCAGGCCGGGGGTGGCGGCGATGCGACGCACCGACTCCAGCACCACGCGCTCCCCCGCGCGGTCCCACAGCACCGCCGCGCGCGGGGTGGTGACCTCCGGGGAGGAGTACTCCGGGTGGGCGTGGTCGACGTAGAGGCGGGCGCCGTTGGTGAGGATGACGTTGGCCGTGGTCGGGTCGTCGGTCTCGGCGAGTTCGGCGGACACCGTCGGCACCGCGCGCTTGTCGCGCCGGCCGGTGTCGGTGAGCTGGCTGGGGTGGGCGCGGGAGCGCTCCACCTCGAAGCCGCGCGCATCGCGCAGGGGGGCCTCGTCCTCGTAGTCCCAGCGGGCGCGGGCGGGGCCGGCCGGGCCGCCCTGGGGGGCGGCGTAGGCGTTGACGACCTGCGCGGAGAGCAGCATCGGGTTGGCACCCGGCTCGCCGGGGGCGATGACGCCGTACTCGGACTCGATGCCGGTGACCCTGCGGACGCTCACGCAGCGACCCTAACCGCGCGCGCCCGGCGCGCCCGTCGCGGGCCGGGTGCGCGCCCGCGACGGGCGGACCCCGCCCGTCGCGGGGGACGTCAGCCAGCGGCGGGGGGGACCTCGGTGCCGCCGTCGTCGCCGTGGACGAGGCGGCGCTCGTGCTCGACGAGCTCGTCGATCTGGTCCGTGTTCGGCCGCGGGTCCATCCCGCCGTGCTGGCGGTGGTCGGGGGCCAGGTGCTCCGTCGGGTCGATGACGTCGTCCAGGGTCGGCTCGTCGTGCGGGCTGCTCATGGGGGCCTCCTGCTCCTCGCCCGTGGCGCGGTGGCCGGGCGGCCGCCGCCACCGACGTCCATACCCGCACGCGCCGCCGGGCACACCCGCGGGCGCCTCACTCGGTGCGCAGGGCCACCACGGGGTCGAGCCTGCCCGCGCGGCGGGCGGGGAAGACGCCGAAGAAGATGCCGACGGCCCCGGAGACGACGAAGGCCACGACGGGGCTCCACCACTCCACCGCCGCCGGCAGCGGGGAGAAGCGGTCCAGGGCCAGGGAGCCGCCGACGCCGAGGACGATGCCGATGACGCCGCCGATGGTGGTGAGCAGGACCGCCTCGACGAGGAACTGGGTGAGCACGTCGCGCTGGCGGGCGCCGAGCGCCTTGCGCAGGCCGATCTCCTTGGTCCGCTCCCGCACGGAGACCAGCATGATGTTGGAGACGCCCACGCCGCCGACGAGCAGGGAGATGCCGGCGATGGCGGCCAGGACGGTGGTGAGCAGGCCCAGGATGTTGCCGATGACGCCGAGGATCTGCGTCTGGGTGATCGCGCTGAAGGGCTGGTCGGGGTAGCGGTCCTTCAGCGCGGCCTGCAGGTCGCGGCTGAGGCGGGGGACGACCTCGGAGGTGGTGGCGCGCACCGCGAAGGCGTCGACGCGGTCCACGCCGAGGAGGCGCTGGGCGGTGGTGATGGGGATGTGCACCTCGTCGTCCTGGCTGACGCCGAAGGACTCCCCCTGCTCGGCGAGGACGCCGATGACGCGGAAGCGGGTGCCGCCGACGCTGAGCTGGCGGCCGACGGGGTCGGCGTCGCCGAACAGGGCGGTGGCGGTGCGCGGGCCGAGGACGGCGACGCGGCGGCGGGTCTCCACGTCCGTCCCGGTGAGGTAGGTGCCCTCGGTGACCGGGCGGTCGAAGACGCGCGGCATGTTCTCGTCGGTGCCGTTGAGGGTGGTGAAGGTCGCCGTGCCGCCGGCGCGGACCTGCTCCCCGGAGGTGATGCGCGCGGTCACGTCGTCGGGGTCACCGGTGACGCGCTCGAGGAGCTCGGCGTCGGACAGCGTCATCCGCGAGACGGTGGGCGCTCCGCGCTGGCCGGCCTCCCCCGGCACGACGAAGATCAGGTTGGAGCCGAGGCCCTCGACCTGGGACTCGATCTGCTGGCGGGCGCCGGCACCGATGGAGACGACCACGACGACGGCGGCCACGCCGATGATCACGCCGAGCATGGTGAGCAGGCTGCGCAGGCGGTTGCCGCGCAGCGCGTCGAGGGCGACGCGGAAGGCCTCCCAGCCCTTCACGGCGCCCGCCCCGGCTCGGGCTGCGGCGCGTGCTGCGGCTCGCGGCGGGCGTCGGGGTGGGCGTCGGGGTGGGCGTCGGGGTGGGCGTCGAGGGCGTGCCGGGCGCCGGTGGTGCGTGCCGCGCCGGTGAGCGCGGTGTCCTCCTCCACCAGCCCGTCGCGCACGCGGACCTGGCGGCGGGCCCGGCCGGCGACCTCGTTGTCGTGGGTGACGAGCACGACGGCCACGCCGTGCTCGGAGTTCAGCTCCTCCAGGATGCGCATGACCTCCGCCCCGTTGCGGGTGTCGAGGTTGCCGGTGGGCTCGTCGGCCAGCAGGATCCGCGGCTCCCCGACGAGGGCGCGGGCGATCGCGACGCGCTGCTGCTCCCCGCCGGACATCTGGGTGGGGCGGTGCCCGAGGCGGTGCCCGAGGCCCACCGCGCGCAGGGCGGCCTCGGCGCGGGTGCGGCGCTCCCCGCGCGGCACCCCGCGGTAGAGCAGGGGCAGCGCCACGTTCTCCCAGGCGCTGGAGCGCGGCAGGAGCTGGAAGGCCTGGAAGACGAAGCCGATGGCCTCGTTGCGCAGCGTCGCCAGCTCGCCGTCTGAGAGGCGGGCCACGTCCCGCCCGCCGACGCGCAGGGTGCCGGAGGTGGGCCGGTCCAGGCAGCCGAGCAGGTGCATGAGGGTGGACTTGCCGGAGCCGCTGGGGCCGATGATCGCGGCGTACTCCCCGTCGGAGACGGTGAAGCTGACACCGCGCAGGGCCTCGACGGTCTCCTCCCCGAGCTGGTAGGAGCGGCGCACGTCGACGGCCTCGATGGCGGGGGGCGCGCCGGTCGGGGCGGCGCTCACGGCACCTCCGCGCCCTCGCGCAGGGTGTCCAGGCCGGAGACGGCCACCTCCTGGCCCTCGGTGAGGCCGGCGAGGACCTCCACGAACTCCTCCCCGCGGGCGCCGACGGTGACGTCCTGGCGGTGCGCGCGCCCGGCGCGCACGAGCCAGACGCCCTCCGCGCGCCCGCCCTCGGCCCGCAGCAGGGCACCGGCGGGCACGCGCAGGACGCCGGGGGCCTCGCGCACCCGCAGGGAGACCACGGCGGACATCCCCGGCAGCGGCGCGGGGGCCGGTGCGCCGCCGGGCAGGGTGCCGCCGTCGAAGCTCATGCGGGCGGTGAAGGCGACGGCCCCGCCGGAGCCGGTGCTCGGCTCGGGGTCCAGGGAGGTCACGGTGGCGCCGTAGTCGGCCTCCGGCACCGCGTCCAGGGACAGGTCCGCCTTCGTGCCGGGGCGCACCTGCAGCACGTCGGTCTCGTCGACCTCGGCGGTGACGGTGAGGACGGAGGCGTCCGTGATGACGGCCAGGGCGCTGCCGGCGGCGACGGGCGCGCCGGCGCTGAGGGGGGCGGCCGAGCCGGCCTGGGCCCCACCGGCGGCACCGGCGCCCGGTGGCAGGGAGATGCCGCTGGAGGCCAGCAGCCCGGCTGCCCCGGCGGGCAGCGCCGCCCCTCCGCCGGCGCCGCCGGAGGCGGAGAGGGAGACCCGCCCGGAGATGGGCGCCTCCACGACGAGGGAGTCCACGACGCGCCGGGCGGCGTCGACGGCGGCGCGGGTCTGCACCCGCTGCGCCTGCCCGAGGGAGCCCAGGGCGGTGCCGACGCTGGCCAGGCCCTGCTCGACCTGCTTCGTGAGCTGCTCGGACTGGGCGGAGAGCAGGTCGTACTGGGCGCGGGCGGCGTCGAGGGCGGCGAGGGCCTGGGTGCGGGCGGCCTCGTCCCCGATGAGCTCGGCGCGGGCCCGGGCGTCCTCGAAGCCCTGCAGCGCCTCGGCGCGGGCGCGGCGCTGCTCGGCGGTGGTCCCGGTGCGCCCGGCGGTGGGGACGCGCCCGGAGCGGGCGGCCTGGGCGTCGGCCTGCTCGGCGCGGGCGAGGTTCTCGCGGGCCTCGGGCGAGTCCAGCACCAGCAGCTCCTGCCCGGCCTGCACCTCCTGCCCGTCGGTGACGGCGAGGGTGGCGACGGTCCCGGCGGCGGGCGCGGTGAGGGTGGCGGTGGCCCTGGGGACGATGGCGCCGGGCGCCTCGACGACCTCGACGACGTCGCCGCGGGTGACCTGCTCGGTGTCGACGACCACCTCCTCGGCGTCGCTGCAGGCGGTGAGCGCGAGGGAGGAGGTGAGGACCGCGGCGAGCAGGGCGGGCAGCCGGGTGCGGGCGGCGCGACGCGCCGGGGTCCAGGGGGGTCGGGGAGCCACTGCGTCACCCTATGCCGCGGGTGCGGCGCCCCGGTCGGCGCGTAGCGTGCCCCGGGTGGACGCGCCACCCGGGGACCCCGAGGACCACCGCGAGAACCACCGCGAGGACCACGGCGTCGACGCCCGCGAGGGCGGCGGCGGTGCCGCGGGCGCGGAGGCGGTGGCCCTGCTGGGGCCGGACGGGCGGGTGTGCGGGCAGGCACCGCGGGAGCGGGTGCGCCGGCTGAACCTGCCGCACGCGGCGACGGGGGTGCTGCTGCGCGATGCGCGGGGGGCGGTGTACGTGCACCGGCGCACCGACACCAAGGACGTCTACCCCGGGGCGCACGACTGCCTGGCCGGCGGGGTCGTGGGCGCCGGGGAGGACCCGGACGAGGCGGCGCAGCGGGAGCTGGCCGAGGAGCTGGGCGTGCACGGCGTCGGGCTGCGCCCGGTGCTGCGCGCCTGGTACCGCGACGAGCGCACGCACTACCTGGCGCACGTGTACGAGGGCCGCTGGGAGGAGCGCCTGCACGGGCCGGTGCGCCACCAGGTCGAGGAGGTGGCTTGGGGGGCGTGGACGTCCCCCGCGCGGCTGGCCCGGCTGCTGGCGGACGAGTCGTGGCCGTTCGTGCCCGACAGCCGCGCCCTGCTGGCGCGCTGGCCCGGTGGTCTGCTGCCGCGGCCCTGAGCACGCGCCGGGCGGACCGGGGGTGGTGCGCGTCACGAGCAGTTCCAGCTTCGGTCACGGATCGGTAGCGATGGGCGGCGTGGCTTGAGCGGGCCGCTGGCGCGGGGTACGTTCGCAGTCCGGTGTAAACGTTTTTACACGAAGAGGTGTCCCGGGACGCCGCGCGTGCCCACGCGCGGGCCGGGGAGAACGAGAGAGGCATCGGGCATGAGCCTTCGTCCCAAGGCAACCCGCCGCTCCGCGGCCCTCGCCGCAGCGCTGACCGCCGGCCTGGCGCTGTCCGCCTGCGGTGGTGGCGGCGGCGAGGCCAACAACGCCCCGGGCAACAACGAGGCCAGCAGCTCCGGCGACGCCGCGAGCGCGGCCATCGACTGCGCCGTCTTCGAGGCCGCCCCCTTCAGCGAGTTCGGCGACATCAAGGGCAAGACGATCAGCCTCTACACGGGCATCGTCACCCCCGAGGACGCGCCGTACCAGGAGGCGTTCAAGGCGTTCGAGGACTGCACCGGCGCGACGGTGAAGTACGAGGGCGACAAGGCGTTCGAGACGCAGATCAAGGTGCGCGCCCAGGCCGGCAACCCGCCGGACATCGGCATCGTCCCCCAGCCCGGCCTGCTCGCCCAGCTCGTCGCGACCGGCGCGGTGAAGGAGGCCCCCGCGGCCGTCGCCGCCAACGTCGACGAGTACTGGAACGAGGACTGGAAGGCGTACGGCACCGTCGACGGGAAGTTCTACGCCGCGCCGAACAGCGCGAACGTGAAGTCCCTGGTGTGGTACTCCCCGGCCGAGTTCGAGGAGAAGGGCCTCAAGGCGCCGACCACCCTCGACGAGCTGAAGGCGCTGAGCGAGAAGCTCGCCGTCGACGGCTACAAGCCGTGGTGCGCGGGCATCTCCAGCGGCGAGGCCACCGGCTGGCCGGTCACCGACTGGGTCGAGGACTTCGTGCTGCGCACCGCCGGCCCCGAGGTCTACGACCAGTGGTACAAGCACGAGATCCCCTTCAACGACCCGCGCATCGTCGCGGCGTTCGAGGCCGCCGGGCAGTACCTGAAGAACGACAAGTACGTCAACGGCGGGCTCGGCGACGTCAAGAGCATCGCCGTCACCACCTTCCAGGAGGGTGGCATCCCGATCACCGAGCAGACCTGCTCGCTGCACCGGCAGGCCAGCTTCTACGCGGCCAACTGGCCCGAGGGGACGGAGGTCGCCGAGGACGGCGACGTCTTCGCGTTCTACCTGCCCGGCAGCGGTGCCGAGGAGAAGCCGGTCCTCGGTGGCGGCGAGTTCATCACCGCGTTCTCCGACCGGCCCGAGGTCCAGGCGTTCCAGACGTACCTGACCACGCCGGAGTACCACAACCTGCGCGCCAGCCTCTCCGAGGGCGGCGGGTGGGTCAGCGCCCACAGCGGCCTGGAGGAGGAGAACCTGGCCAGCCCGATCGACCGGCTCTCCCGGGAGATCCTCCAGGACCCCGCCGCGGTGTTCCGCTTCGACGCCTCGGACCTGATGCCCGGTGCGGTCGGCTCGAACAGCTTCTGGAAGGAGTCGACCAACTGGATCACCGGCAGCAAGAACAGCCAGGAGGTCGCCGACGCCATCGAGGCCTCCTGGCCGAAGTGAGCCCCCGCAGCTGACGGGTGGGTCCGGTGAGGCGGCCCCGGGCGGGCACGCCGCCGGACCCACCCCGCCGGAGACATCCCGCACGACCCGGCCGCGTCCCCCCTGGGGCGCGGCCGGACCCGTCCGCGACCCCAACGGAGGGCAGGGGCTCACATGTCGAGCGCCGAGAAGTTCACCAACCTGATCGTCGCCTTCGCCGCGTTCGCAGCGGTCATGGCGGTCATCCTCCTCATCGCCCGCACCGTCGGCGAGCGCGCCGGCGGGCGCATCACCGCCTGGGTGTTCCTGGCGCCGACCCTGGTGATGCTCACCATCGGGCTCCTCTACCCGGCGCTGGCCACCATCTGGCAGTCCTTCCACGACGCGCAGGGCGACACCTTCATCGGCGTCGAGAACTACGTCACGATCTTCACGACGTCGAACCAGCTCACGGTGCTGGGGAACACGGTCCTGTGGGTGGTCATCACCCCGTTCGTGGCGACGGCCGTGGGCCTGATCTACGCGCTGCTGGTGGACGGGGCCAAGGCGGAGGGCCTGGCCAAGGCGCTCATCTTCCTCCCCATGGCGATCTCCTTCGTCGGCGCGGGCATCATCTGGCGGTTCATGTACGCGTTCCGCCCGGCGCAGGGGAACATCAAGCAGATCGGCCTGGTCAACCAGGTCATCGTCCTCTTCGGCGGCGAGCCGCAGCAGCTGCTCATCGACCCGCCGCTGAACACCCTGCTGCTCATCGTCGTGATGATCTGGATCCAGGCGGGCTTCGCGATGACGGTGCTCTCGGCGGCCATCAAGGCCATCCCCGACGAGATCATCGAGGCGGCCAAGCTCGACGGCGTCGGCGTCACGCAGATGTTCCGGTTCGTGACCCTGCCGACGATCCGCCCCGCGGTCGTCGTGGTCCTGACCACCATCGGCATCGGCACCCTGAAGGTCTTCGACATCGTGCGCACGATGACGGGCGGGCAGTTCGACACCAGCGTCGTGGCCAACGAGTTCTACAGCCAGACGTTCCGCGCCGACAACGTCGGTCTCGGCGCCGCCCTCGCGGTGCTGCTGTTCGTCCTGGTCATCCCGATCGTGGCCTACAACGTCCGTCAGATGCGCGCCTCGGAGGCACGATGAGCACCACGACACCTCCCGTCTCCGCCGGCACCTCGGCGAAGGGGACGGCCGTCCCGGCGACGCGGACGGCGGCCCGCAAGCTGAGCAGGCCCTGGGCGACGCTGGCCGCGCTGGTCCTCGCCGTGCTCTGGACCACGCCCACGCTCGGGCTGCTCATCTCCTCCTTCCGCCCGGAGCGGGCCATCAAGACCTCCGGGTGGTGGACGGCCTTCTCCGACCCCCGCTTCACCCTGGAGAACTACCGCACGGTCCTCAGCGCGGAGGGCTCCGCCGCCCTCGGGCCGTACTTCGTCAACTCCCTCATCATCGCGCTGCCCTCGGTCTTCATCCCGATGACGCTGGCGGCGCTGGCGGCGTACGTGTTCGCGTGGATCGACTTCAAGGGCCGCGACCTGCTGTTCGTGGCCATCTTCGCCATGCAGATCGTGCCCATCCAGATCGCCCTGCTGCCGCTGCTGACGCGGTTCGTGGAGTGGGGCATCGCCGGCACGTACACCACCATCTGGCTGGCGCACTCCACGTTCGCCCTGCCGCTGGCCATCTTCCTGCTGCACAACTTCATGCGGGAGATCCCGCGCGAGCTCATCGAGGCGGCCCGGGTGGACGGCGCGGGCCACGTGAAGATCTTCTTCTCGGTGCTGCTCCCGCTGCTCACCCCGGCGCTGGCGGCGTTCGGGATCTTCCAGTTCCTGTGGGTGTGGAACGACCTGCTCGTGGGCCTGACGTTCGGCACCTCGGAGACGAACCCGCTGACGGTGGCGCTGGCGAACCTCTCCGGCACCCGCGACAGCGCCTGGCACCTGCTCTCGGCCGGCGCGTTCGTCTCGATCGCCCTGCCGCTGGTGGTGTTCCTGTCGCTGCAGCGCTACTTCGTCAAGGGCCTGCTCGCGGGCGGGCTGAAGGGGTAGCCGTGGACGCCCCTGGCACTGGCGCGCCGGGCGGGGGCACGGGCTCGCGCGGCGCGCCGGAGGGACCTCCCACCGGCGCGCCGCGCGGCGTCCGGGGCGCCGCCGCGCCGAGCAGCACCCGCGACGCCGCCGCGCCGAGCAGCACCCGCGACGCCGCCGCGCCGAGCAGCACCCGCGACGCCGCCGCGCCGAGCAGCATCCGCGACGTCGCCGTCGCAGCCGGCGTGTCCGTGGCCACGGTCTCGCGGGCGCTGCGGGGCCTGGACCGGGTCAGCGAGGCCACCCGCGCGCGCGTGCTGCGGGCCGCCGAGGCCCTGGACTACGTCGCCTCCCCGACGGCCGCGAGCCTGGCCACCGGCCGCACGTCGGTCGTGGCGGTCGTGCTGCCCTTCCTGGACCGGTGGTTCTTCTCCACGATCGTCTCCGAGGTGGAGGACGTGCTGCGCCGCCGCGGCTACCAGGTGCTGCTGGTCAACGTGGGCGACCGCAGCGGGCAGGAGACCCTCGTGCTGGACCAGCGGCTGCTGGCCAAGCGGATCGACGCGGTCATCGTGCTCGGGGTCGACCTGGAGCCCGCGGAGGCCGCGGTGCTGCGGCGCCTGGCCCTGCCGGTGGTGACGATCTCCTCCACGCTGGCCGGCTGCGACCGGGTCGGCATCGACGACGTGGCCGCCGCGGAGACCGCCACGCGGCACCTGCTGTCCCTGGGGCACCGGCGCATCGGCTACGTCGGCGGCGACTCCGGGCGGGACGTGCGACGGGCGACCGCCGTGGACCGCGCCCGCGGGGCGCACCAGGCGCTGGCCGCCGCCGGCCTGGAACCCGCGCCGGAGCTGGAGGTGGTCACCGACTGGACGGTCACGGGCGGCTGGCGGGCCGGTGAGGCGCTGCTGTCGCAGCGGCACCCCCCGACGGCGGTGGTCGCGGCGAGCGACGAGATGGCCATCGGTGTCCTGTGCGCGGCGCGGGCGGCGGGCCGGCAGGTGCCGCGGGAGCTGTCGGTGGTGGGCATCGACGACCACGAGATGTCCGTCACCCACCAGCTGACGACCGTCGCGCAGCCGGTGCGCAGTCAGGGGCGCATCGCGGCGGAGATGCTCCTGGCCCGGCTCTCCCCCCGGGGCGGCACCGCGGCGGGCACGGCAGGCACGGCCGGCGGCAGCGCGGCGGGCACGGCGGCGGGCCCGGGGGCCGGTGGACCGCGCGACGTGGTGCTCAGCACCGCCCTGGTGGTGCGGGCGAGCGCGGCGGCCCCGCCGCGGCCGCGGCGCGGGCAGGCGCGCGCGGGCCCGGGCGCCGGCGGCGGGGTCGACGCCGGCGGGGCGAGCCCGCAGGATGGGGAACGTGCAGGCAGCGGACGCCGTCGCTGAGACGGGCGACATCCTCCGGGGCATCCCCCCCGGGCGCCGGGAGACGTTCGAGCTGCGGGTGGAGCGCTGGTGGCCGGACCTGCACGCCGGGATCGCCGCCGTGTACCCGCCCGGGCAGGCCGAGGCCCTGGAGCGGCGCCTGGTGCGGGCGGCGGCCGTGGCGTTCCGCGACCGCGACCCGGACCTGGCGCGCCTGGACGAGGCGCGCACCCTGCGCCCGGACTGGTTCCAGGAGCCGCACCTGCTCGGCTACGCCGCCTACACCGAGCGGTTCGCCGGTGACCTGCAGGGCGTGCGCCGCCGCATCCCCTACATGCGCGAGCTGGGCGTGGGGTACCTGCACCTGATGCCGCTGCTGCACCCGCGCGACGGCGACAGCGACGGCGGGTACGCGGTGGCCGACTACCGCCGGGTGCGGGCGGACCTCGGCACCGTGGAGGACCTGCGGGAACTGGCGCGGGACCTGCGCGCGGAGGGGATCAGCCTGGTGCTGGACCTCGTGCTCAACCACGTCGCCGCGGAACACCCGTGGGCGCAGGCCGCCCGCGCCGGCGACGCGCGCCACCGGGGGTACTTCCACGTCTTCGGCGACCGCGAGCAGCCCGACGCGTTCGAGCGGACCCTGCCGGAGGTGTTCCCCGACTTCGCGCCCGGGAACTTCACGTGGGACCCGCAGCTGGCGGGGTGGGTGTGGACGACGTTCAACTCCTTCCAGTGGGACGTGAACTGGGCCAACCCCGACGTGTTCGCCGAGTACGCCGACGTCGTGCTGTTCCTGGCGTCCCTGGGCGTGGAGGTGCTGCGGCTGGACGCCATCGCGTTCCTGTGGAAGCGGATCGGCACCGACTGCCAGAACCAGCCGGAGGTGCACGCGATCACCCGCGCGCTGCGCGCCCTGGTGCGGGTGGCGTGCCCGGCGACGGTGTTCAAGGCCGAGGCGATCGTGGCCCCGGGCGACCTGGCGCACTACCTGGGCCGCGGGCCGCACCACGGCAAGGTCTCGGACCTGGCCTACCACAACAGCCTCATGGTGCAGGTGTGGTCGATGCTCGCCGCACAGGACGTGCGCCTGGCCGCGCACGCGCTGCGGCAGCTCCCGCCGGTGCCGGCGTCCACGGCGTGGATCACGTACGTGCGCTGCCACGACGACATCGGCTGGGCCGTGATGGACGAGGACGCCGCGGCCGTTGGCCTGTCGGGTCCGGCGCACCGGGCGTTCCTGTCGGACTGGTACACCGGCCGGCACCCCGGCTCCCCCGCGCGCGGGCTGGTGTTCCAGCACAACCAGGCCACCGGTGACCGCCGGGTCAGCGGCACGAGCGCGGCCCTGGCCGGGTTGCAGGCGGCGCTGGAGGAGGACGCGCCGGGGCCCGGCGCGGCGGCGGACGCGGTCTCGCGGATCCTGCTGGCGCACGCGGTGGTGGCCGCCTGGGGCGGGATCCCGGTGGTGTGGAGCGGGGACGAGCTCGGCCTGGGCAACGACCCGGACTGGGCCGCCGAACCCGGCCACGGGGCGGACAACCGCTGGGCGCACCGGCCCCGGCTCGACGAGGAGGTCCTCGCCCGGCGGCACGTGACCGGCAGCGCGGCGGCGCGGGTGTTCGAGGGGCTGCGCCGGATCGCGCGGGTGCGGGCGAGCCTGCCGCACCTGCACGCCTCCACGCAGGCGGAGGTGCTCCCGCCGTCGGACGCCGGCGTGCTCGCGGTGCTGCGCCGGCACCCGCTGGGGCCCTTCCTCGGGCTGTACAACGTCACCGGGACCTGGCGCGCCGTCCCGCGCGGGGAACTGGCGGACCACGGCCTGGACGGCGCGCGGGACGTGCTGGGCACCGCGGACGCGGCACGGCACGGCGCGGGCGTGCACCACGGCGGCGACGGGGACCTGTGGCTGCCGCCGTGGTCGGCGGCGTGGCTGGTGCAGCCGGGGACGGCGGAGCCCCCGAGAACCTGAGCGGACCGCCCGGTCGTCAGCGGGGCCCCGCGCCGTGGGCACCGCGCCGGGTTCCGGCGCCCCGGCGGTTCGCCTGCGCGGCGGGCACCGCCCGTGCCACGCTGGCGCACCGGGTGCGCGCCCGGGTCGGCGAGGAGGCTGACGTGGACGACCTGGCGATCCCGGTGGTGCTGTTCGTCGTGTCCGTCGTGCTGATCGGCACCTACCGCCTCGTCGTGGGCCCCCGGGCGCCGCGCGGTGCGCACCGCGCGGACAGGACCCACCCCGCCCAGCGCTCCGCGCGCGGCGCGAGCACCTGGAGCGGCTCCGACGGCGGCACCGCGAGCTGGAGCGGCGGGGACGGTGGCGGGAACTGCGGAGGCGGCGGGGACGGCGGCGGGGGCGGGAGCTGAGCCACCGCCCCGTGCACGGCGGCGGGGCGGGCGGGCACACGCACCGGGCGGGCCACAGCACGAGCCGGCGACAGCACGAGCCGGCCGCAGCGGGAGCACACGGCGTGCGGGTGCCCCAGGATGAGCCCCGTGCCCGAGCCCGCCGACCTCACGGCAGCCCTGCGCGCGGCGGGCTGCGTCTTCGCCGAGGAGGAGGCCGCGCTGCTGCTGGCGCAGGCGGGCGGCGCCTCGGTGCTGGCGGGGATGCTGGCGCGGCGGGTGGGCGGGGAACCGCTGGAGCAGGTGCTGGGGTGGGCCGGGTTCCGGGGGCGCCGCTACCGCCTGGCACCGGGGGTGTTCGTGCCGCGCCGGCGCAGCGCCCTGCTGGTGGAGCTGGGGCTGGACCTCGCCCCGGCCGGTGCCGTCGTCGCGGACGTCTGCTGCGGCTGCGGTGCGCTGGGCGCCGCGCTGGCCTCGGAGCTCGCCGCCGCCTCTCGTCCCGTCGCCGCCCTGCACGCCGCCGACGCCGACCCCGCGGCGGTGGCCTGCGCCCGCGGGAACCTCGACGGTCTCGGGCAGGTCCACCGCGGCGACCTGTGCGACGCGCTGCCGGCGGCCCTGCGCGGGCGCGTGCACGTGCTGCTGGCGGTTCCGCCGTACGTGCCCTCCGGGGAGCTGCACCTGATGCCCCGCGAGGCCCGCGAGCACGAGCCGCGCGCCGCCCTCGACGGCGGCGGCGACGGCCTGGCGGTGCTGCGCCGGCTCGCGGCGCAGGCCCCGGCGTGGTTGGCCCCCGGCGGGCACCTCCTCGCCGAGGTCGGCGCCGGGCAGGGGCCGACCGCCGCGGAGGTGTTGCGGCGCAACGGGCTGCGGGCGCAGGTCGTGCACGAGGAGGACACCGGCGCCACCGCCGTGCTGGGTACGCTCCCCCGCGCCCGCTGACCGGGGCGCGCACCGCCGGTGTGCGCGGCCGGTCAAGTGCGCTGCGCGCACGTCCGGTCCCCGCGGCCGCGCGAGCCCGTACGGTCCGCTGACGGGGCGTCCGCCGGGGGTGCGCGGGCCGCGGGGGCCCCCACCGCACCGCACGCGGTGGGCGCCCCCACCCGACCGCCGAGCCGCCCGGAGGGCCGAGCCGTGACCGACGTCAAGCACACCCACGCCACCGGCGGGCACGCCGGTCCCCCCGGCACGGCGGCGACCGCGCCGGCGGGCCGGGAGCTGACCCGCCTGGCGGTGTCGGCCACGCTGCACTGCCTGACCGGCTGCGCCGCGGGCGAGGTCCTGGGCATGGTCCTGGCGACCTGGTGGGGCTGGGGCGACGCGGCGAGCGTCGCCCTCGCCGTGGGCCTGGCGTTTGTCCTCGGCTACGCCACCACCGTCGTGCCGCTGCTGCGCTCAGGGCTCGACCTGCGCCGGGCCCTGCGGATCGCCCTGGCCGCCGACACCGTCTCGCTGGTGACGATGGAGACCATCGACAACGTCCTGATGCTCACCATCCCCGGCGCGATGGACGCGGGCCTGGCGAGCTGGGTGTTCTGGGGTTCCCTGGCGTTCTCCCTGGCCGTGGCGTTCGTGCTGACGGTCCCCGTGAACAGGTTCCTCATCGCCCGCGGCAAGGGCCACGCCGTCGTCCCGCACCACCACTGAGGCGCACCGCCACCGCACGACCCACCGCACCACCGGAGGAACCCGGCACCAGCGCCGGACCACGACGAGGAGGAACCCGTGCCCGAGGACGTCAGACTGTCGATCATCCACTACTCCGCCACCGGCACCGTCCGCGCGATGGCCGAGCGCGCCGTCGCCACCGCCGAGAAGACCGGCGCCCAGGTCCGGCTGCGGGCCGTCCCGCGCCTGGCGCTGCCGGGCGAGAGGCCTGCCACGGAGGAACAGGCCCGCACCGCCGCCGCCGCGGCGTCCTCCCCCGCCACCGCCGAGGACGTGGTGTGGGCCGACGCGGTGCTGTTCGGCTCGCCGACCCGTTTCGGCAACGTCGCCGGGCAGTTCAAGGTCTTCCTCGACACCCTCGGGCCGCAGTGGGCCCAGGGTCTGCTCGCGGACAAGGTGTACGCGGGGTTCACCGCGACCCAGACGCAGCACGGCGGCCAGGAGTCCACGCTACTGGCCCTCTACAACAGCATCCACCACTTCGGCGGCGTCCTCGTGGCGCCCGGGTACACCGATCCGCTGAAGTTCGCCGACGGCAACCCGTACGGCGTCTCGCACGTCACGGGGCCCGGCAACGACATCCCCCTGGGCGACGTGGAGCTCGCGGCGCTGGACCACCTGGTCACCCGGGTCCTCACCACCGCCCGCCGCCTGGCGGCGTGATCCCGGCAGAGCGATGCCGGTGGCGTGACGCGGCCCGGGTGGGCGGTGCGGCGAACCCGCCCACCCGGGAATGCACCCGCACCCCGGTGCGCTGACCTGCTCGCGCCGGGCGCTCCCGGCACGGACCGACCGAGGAGGACAACCGTGGCAGGTGGGAACGGGTTCACCGTGCGCGACGTGACCGGCGAGCGCTACGAGATCCTCGACGGCACCGTCGTCGCCGGAGCCGCGCACTACCTCGACGTCCCCGCCGCGCGCGAGCGGATCCTCTACCACACGGTCGTGGACGACGCGTTCGCCGGGCGGGGCGCGGGTTCCGCCCTGGCCCGCGCCGCGGTCGACGGCACCGTCGCCGCCGGCCTGACGGTCGTCCCCGTGTGCCCGTTCGTCAAGGCCTGGCTGCGCAGGCACCCCGAGTTCGCGGGGGTCACCGGCGTGGTCCGCCCCGAGCACCTCGCGGCCGTGACGCGGCGCTGAGCCGCCTCCCACACCGCCACCGGGACCGCCTCCCGCGCCTCCCGCGGGAACCGGCTGCACCGCAACGCCTCCCCCCGCACGCTCCCGGAGCGGCTGCGCGTGCACGTCCGTGTGCCGGGTGCGCACCGGCCCCCGCCGAGGCGGCCGTCCCGCACCCGTGCGCCGCTACGGTCGGCCGCGTCCACCGGGACCCAGGTTGTCCCCGCGTGGAGTTCCCGGACCCGCGCCGCGCCCGGCCCCACCCTCCCGGCGCGCCGGTCTTCCGCCTGCGAAACCCGAGGAGAAACCGCCATGGCCCAGACCACACGTGCCGCGGCACGCCCGCAGAACCGCGCCGCCGCGCTCGCCCTCACCCTCGCGCTGAGCGCCTGCGGCGGTGGGCACGGCGCCGCGCAGGACGCCACCGCCCAGGTGGGGGACGGGCACGGCGCCGGCCACGGCGCGACGGCCACCAGCGCCCCGGCCATGCCGTCGGCCACCACCCCGGCTGCCACCACCCCGGCCACGACGCCCGGGCACAACGCCGCCGACACCGCCTTCGCCCAGGGGATGATCGTGCACCACGAGGGGGCGGTGGAGATGGCCGAACTCGCCGCCACCCGCGCCGGCAGCCCCGAGGTGGTGGACGTGGCCCAGGACATCCTCGACGCCCAGGGCCCCGAGATCGAGCTCATGCGCCGCTGGCTCACGGCCTGGGGCGAGCCCCTGCGGGGCCCCGGCGGGCACGCCGCACACGGGGACATGGGCATGATGAGCGAGGAGGAGATGGCGGCCCTGGAGCGGGCCCGCGGCACCGACTTCGACCGCCTGTTCCTCACCGGCATGATCGAGCACCACCGCGCCGCCGTGGAGATGGCGCGCGCCCAGGAGGCCGCGGGCTCGGACCCGGAGGCCAGGGCGGTGGCGGGGCGGATGGCCGTGGAACAGGGCGAGGAGATCGTGCGGATGGAGCGCATCAACGCCAGCCTCTGAGGCCGCGTGCGACCGCCGCCGCGGGCCCGTGCCCGGACAGCACAGGACCGTGCACACAGGGACCGGTCCCGGGCCGCGGTGGGCTCCTAACGTCGGCGCCGGCGGCCCCGCCCGGGGCCCGTGCGAGGAGGACGAGATGCCCGACACCCTGACCCCGCGGGAACTGCGCCAGATCGACGAGGCCAACGCCTCCGGCAGGACCCCGGTCCTGTTCGTCCACGGCCTGTGGTTGCTCTCCGGCAGCTGGGACCGCTGGCGCCGGCTGTTCGAGGACGCCGGCTACGCCACCCTGGCGCCGGGCTGGCCGGACGACCCGGAGACCGTGGCGGAGGCGCGCCGCTCCCCCGAGGTGTTCGCCCGCAAGATGGTGCAGCAGGTCACCGACCACCACGCCGAGGCCGTCCGGCGCCTGGCGCGCAGGCCCGCCGTCGTGGGGCACTCCTTCGGCGGGCTCATCGCGCAGAAGCTCGCCGGGGAGGGCCTCTCGGCGGTCACCGTGGCGATCGACCCGTCCCCGTTCCGCGGCGTGCTGTCGGTGCCCGTCTCCACGATCCGCTCGGCGGCGCCGGTCCTCGGCAACCCCGCCAACCGCGGCCGCGCGATCGCCCTGACGTTCGAGCAGTTCTCCTACGGCTGGGCCAACGCACTGCCCGAGGAGGAGGCGCGCGCACTCTACGAGGAGTTCCACGTCGCCGGGTCCGGCGTGCCGATCTTCCAGGCCGTCGCTGCGAACCTCAACCCGTTCACCGAGATCCGCGTCGACACCCGCAACCCCGGCCGCGGCCCGCTGCTCATCGTCTCCGGGGAGAAGGACAACACCGTCCCGCGCGCGCTGACCGAGGGGGCCTACGAGCACCAGCGGCACAACCCGGCCGTCACGGAGTTCCTCGAGATCCCCGACCGCGGGCACTCCCTGACCATCGACTCCGGCTGGCGCGAGGTCGCGGCCACCGCGCTGCGCTTCGTCCGCGAGCACGGCCCGGCGACCGCCGCGGCGCCGGTCGCGCCGGGCACCGCGAACCCGCACGGAATCTCCCTGGAGCCGGCGGCGCAGGCGTTCGTGGCGGCCACCGCGACCCCGCCGTTCCTGTACCAGCTGCCCGTCGAGGAGGGCCGCGCGGCCGTCGAGCAGGTGCAGGGCGGCCCGGTCGCGAAGCGGGACGTGGACGAGGAGTGGCGAGAGGTCCCCGGCGGCCCGACCGGCTCGGTGCGGGTGCGCCTCGTCCGGCCCCGCGGGGCCACCGGCACCCTGCCGGTGGTGGTGTACGTGCACGGCGCGGGGTGGGTGTTCGGCAGCGCCGCCACCCACGACCGGCTCGTGCGCGAGCTCGCCGTCGGCGCGCACGCCGCCGTGGTGTTCCCCGAGTACGACCGCTCCCCCGAGGCGCGCTACCCCGTCGCGCTGGAGCAGTCGTACGCGGCGGCGGAGTGGGTGGCGCGGGAAGGCGCCGGGCACGGCCTCGACCCCACCCGCATCGCGGTGGCCGGGGACTCCGTGGGCGGCAACATGTCCGCCGCGCTGACGCTGCTGGCGAAGGACCGCGGCACCGTGGCGTTCGTGCAGCAGGTGCTGTTCTACCCGGTGACGGACGCGGCGTTCGGCACCGCCTCCTACGAGCGGTTCGCGCAGGGGTACTTCCTCACCCGCGAGGGCATGCGCTGGTTCTGGGACCAGTACACGAGCGACGACACCGAGCGCGCGCAGGTCACCGCGTCCCCGCTGCGGGCGAACACGGAGCAGCTCGCCGGGCTGCCGCCGGCGCTCGTGGTCACCGCCGAGGCGGACGTGCTGCGCGACGAGGGCGAGGCGTACGCGGCAAGGCTGCGCGAGGCGGGGGTGCCGGTGACGGCGGTGCGCTACCTCGGCACCGTCCACGACTTCGTGATGCTTGACGCGCTGCGCGGCACCGCGGCGGCGCGCGCGGCCGTCGCGCAGGCCGTCGCGGTCCTGTCCGCCGCGCTGCACCCGGCCACCGGCGGGGTTCCGGCCCAGGCGACGCCGCGGGACGAGCCGGTGGGCGCGCCGTGAGACCCCGGCGGGCGGGGGTGCGGCTGCCCACGGCCCTCGGGGTCCTGGCCGGCCGGGTCCGGCAGGCGGCCGGGGAGAGGTCCCGCTGACGCCGCGGTGGCCGGGACCGGACAGGGCCCCGGCCACCGCGAGCACCGCGCCGCCCCGGCGGCGCGGTGCCGGGGCGGCGCAGGTCCCGGACGGGGTGAGGAGGCGACCGTGCTCGTGTTCGACAGCTCCGCCGTGGCGCCCGGCGACCGCTTCGACGCGGTGCACGAGGCGGTGCGGCGCTGCACCCACCCGGCGCGGTTCGACCCCGGCGCGGCCGGGGACCCCGCGGGGTTCGAGTACCGCGCCTGGTCGACCGCGCCGGGCGCCGCGCTGTTCCGCGCCTCCGGCACGGGGATGCGGATGTGGCGGCACGACACCGGCGTGTTCCCCGGCGACGAGGCCCTGGTGTGCCTCACCGTGCAACCCGCCGGGCACGCCCGGCTGACCCAGGACGGCGCGGTGCGCGACCTGGTCCCCGGGGCGCTCTGGATCTGCGACATGTCCCGCGCGTACGACTTCTCCTGGTCCGGCCCGGGGGTCTCCGGCAGCTACCAGCTCACCCCGGACGCGCTCGGGTTGCAGCCCTGCGACCTCGCCGAGGCGGCGCCGCGGCTGCCGGCCAGCCCGCTGCACGGCGTCGTGCGGGACCACGTCGCCGACCTGCTCGAGCACGCGCGCGCCGGGCTGCCGCTGGTGCCCGCGCTGCACCGGGCCACCGTGGACCTCGCGCGCGCCCTCGTCGTCTCGGTGCTGTCGGAGGAGGTTCCCCGCTCCCTCCCCGACGACGAGCAGGTCCTCTGGTCCGCGCTGCGCACGCACCTGCGACGGCACCTGCGCGAGCGGGACCTCGACGAGGCGTCCGCGGCGCGCGCGCTGGGCGTCGCGCCGGAGCGGCTGCGGCGCCTGACCGAGGGACGCGGGGTCGTCCTGGCCGATCTGGTCACCGAGCGGCGGGTGCGGGGCGCCCGCGCGGACCTGGAGCGCCGCGGCACCGCGGGAGGCGGCGCGTCGGCGCTGCCCGGTGCGGCGGTGCTGGCGTCGACGGCGGCGCGGTGGGGTTTCCGCAGCCCGGGGGCCCTGCTGGACGCGCTGGCCGCCGAGCACGCCGGCCCGGGCGGTCGATGACGCCCGTGCCCGCCCCGTCCGGGAGGACGGGTCCGGCCCGCACCCTGGTATAACGATAAAACTTCTGCCAGGCTGGCGGCATGGACACGGTCAGCGATGACGGACTCCACGAGGGCTGGCGCGCCCCCGCCCTCCACGACGACCAGCGCCGCCGTGGCGTCAGCGGCAGGGGCATCCCGTCCGGCCACCTCGCCGTGGGCCCGGGCCCAGGGGCCTGAGCGGACCCGGTACAGCCGCCCCCGCCGACGGTGGTGGAGCGCCGCCACGAACGACGAAAGGATCCCCCGGGTGACAACGAGTCACGCCCGCAGGTCAGCACTGGCGGCCACGGCCCTGGCGGCTGCCGTCCTCACCGGTTCGTCACCGGTCGCCGGTGCGGCGACCGGGGTGCCGGGGAACCCCGGCCTCAAGGACGTCTACGCGGACCACTTCCTCGTCGGGACCACCGTCAGCCCCGGCGACTGGACGGCCAACGGCGGCGCGAAGTGGGCACACATGCTCAAGCACTACAACGCCGTCACACCGGAGAACGCCACGAAACCCGACAGCATCTGGAGCGGCGATCCCGCGACGGGCCGGCCGGCAGGTGCCCCCACCGGTCTGGCGAGCGCCGACGCCGTCCTGACGCGGGCCAACGAGGCCGGCTTCTCCACCATCGGGCACGCGCTGGCGTGGCACAACCAGTCGCGGTACTGGCCGGCCAGGTCCGCCGACCGGAACACCCTCACCTCCGACATGACCATCCACTGGGACCACGAGGAGGCTCGCTCCCGGCTCCGGGACTACATCCACACGATCGCCGGACGGTACGGCGACGGCCCGTACGAGGTGGACGCCTGGGACGTCGTGAACGAGGCCATGCGGGACAACCCGGACAACCCCACGGACTGGCGCAACGCCCTGCGCTCCCTGGAGCAGCCGAAGTTCCGGGCGGCCGCCTGGGCCGGCGCCTACGCCAGGGGCGGGAACCCGTGGGACTACGTCTACGACTCCTTCGTCTTCGCGCGTGAGGCAGACCCGGACGCGGTGCTCTACTACAACGACTTCAACGACCTGGAGCTGCCGAACAAGGCGATCGCCATCGCCAGCATGGTGACGGAGCTCAACGACAGGTACGCCAGGGAGCACCCCGAGGACGAGAAGAAGCTGATCCAGGGCATCGGCATCCAGGCGCACTACAACACGAGGCTGGACCTCGGCAACCTCGAGCGGAACCTGCAGACCTACATCGCGACGGGCGTGGAGATCTCGCTCACCGAGCTCGACCTCAGCATCACGGGGACGCAGGACTCGGGGAGCACCGTGCCTCCCGGCGAGGAGCAGCTGAAGGTGCAGGCGGACAAGTACGCCGAGCTCTTCGTGCTCCTGAAGCGGTACTCGGACCACATCGCGCGCGTGTCCTTCTGGGGTACGAGCGACTCCGACAGCTGGCGCTCGAACTTCTTCCCGCTGCTGTTCTCGAGGAGCGGGGACACGTGGACCGAGAAGCCCGCGTACCGCGCCGTGATCGATCCCGAGGGCTGGCTCGGTTTCGAGGAGGAACGGCCCGAGCTCACGTCCTTCACGTACCGGGGTGAGGTCTTCCGGTTCGATCCGCAGAAGACGGAGTACGACGTCCACGTCCCCGACGACGTCCCGAGCGTGGACTTCTCCGCCGACGACGTCGTCCACGGCCACGGTGACGAGCTCGACGTCGAGGTCTCGCTCGACTCGCCGGGCTGCGCGGTGGGGCCGGGCGACCCGTGCGTCGCCACGGTGACGGCGGCGTGGGCGGGCGAGCCGGCCAACGCCTCGACGTACACGATCAACTTCGGCCACATGTCTGCCGAGTGGGAGCAGGACGTCGACCACCCCGACACCGGCTACCGCTCCGCCCTCGACGTGCGGTTCAGCGACGGCAGCAGCGACCTCACGCTGTTCCAGGAGTTCCGCCGGGACGGCCGTCCCGCCGCCACGACCAGCGCGGAGCACCCCGCTCCTCCCAGGCACGGGAGCGCGCGGTTCACGATCAGCACCGACCGCCCGGTCGCGGACGGCGACCTGGCGGGGACGACCGTGCGGAAGCACGTGTGGGACCACACCTGGGCACCGCTCACCGCCGCCCGGGTCACGGACCTCGGCCGGCCCCAGAGCACGTGGCGAGCGGCGGAGGCCATCGAGGACGCCACGACGTACCTCGTCGTGGCGGGCGACGACACCGGCCGGGCACTGACCCACGAGGGCCTCAACCCCGTGCCGGCGGGCGACGGCGTCAGCGAGGCGCGGCAGGGCTACTACGGCACCCCCGTCGTCGTGGACGGGAACACGGTCGTCGATCCGGAGCCGGTGCAGGACAACATGCGGTGGTTCTTCTCCGAGGCCGAGAGCAGTGAGCCGGGGCCCTACACGAGCGCGAACGGGTACCGGGGTTTCACCATGATGAGCCTGGTCCACGGCGGCCTCATCCAGCCCTTCACCATCCACCGGGCGGACCACCCGGACCGCGTGCACACGGACGCGATCATCTCGGACAGGCTGGTCGGGGACGACAACCTCGATCGGGCGGTGTGGTTCGACACCGGGCTGGACGAGGACGGGAGGACGACGCTGTTCACGCACAGCGCCGACACCGGCGAGACGTACGCGTTGCACGGCTCCCGCGCCGGCTTCGTCGCGGAAGGCGGCCGGGGAGAGCTGGCCGGGTATGCGCAGGCCAGCCGCGTCAGGTTGTTCGAGTACGTGACGGACAGGACGTTCGAGGACGTCGACAGCCTGGGTGTGGGTATCGGGCTCGGTCCGGCCGAACGCGTGGTCGGCGGTGCGGGCGTCCACCACGAGATCCCCGTCACGGCGGACGTGCCGGACGGTCGTCGGGCGGTCCTGCTGAGCAACGGCGCCCCGGTGGCGACGGCGACCTTCGGGAGCGACCGGGCGACGCTGCGGCTCGACGAGGACGACGTCGAGCCCGGGGCCCGCTACGTGGTCGTCGTCCTCGACGGCACCGAGGTGCTGGGGGCCACTCCCCTCCCGGCGGACCCCTTCGTCGTGCCGGTGACGGTCGAGGCGGTCTCCCGCGGGGTCGTCAACCCCAGGAGCAGGGGCACGCTCGGGGTGACAGTCCTGTCCCGGGCCGGGTTCGACCCGGTCGCGGACGTCGACGTGGACACCCTGCGCGTGGGCGTGAACGGCACCGAGGACTCCGTGGCCGGGTGCAGGCCCGGCAGGGACGTCGACGGGGACGGCGTGGCCGACCTGGACTGCACCGTCCGGATTCCCCGGACCGGTGTGGCGAGCGGCGACACGCAGCTGCTGGTCACCGGTTCCACGGTGGAGGGCACCCCGCTCGAGGGCACGGTGGCGATCCGCACCGTCCCGGCGCCCCGGGCAGGCGGGACCCGCGGCTGACCACCCCGGCGCCCGCCCGGCCCGCTGCGCCAGCGAGCCCCGCACCGGTCACGGTGCGGGGCTCGCCGCCGTCGCGACCGCCCCACCCGGCGCCGCGACGGCCCGGGGACGCCGGCAGGACGCGGTGTGGGAGCGCTCCCGGCACGGCACCGTGCAGAACCGTCCCACTTCCCGGCTCGCGACCTCACTAGCGTCGCCGCACCGCAGCGGCCACCCCGGCCGTGGTGCGGTGCCCGCCGGGACGGGGAGGGGACGAGGACCGTGACCGCTCTGCTCGAGATGAGCACCATGGACGCCCGGCAGCGCCGCCTGGCCATGGAGGAGTACCTCGAGGCCGGGGCCTCGCCCATGCGCTTCGAGTGCGCCCCGCCCGTGGGGTCCCTGCGCACCTGGGTGGCCACCTGGGGGGTCGGCCGGCTCATCGCCATGCAGGCGCGCGGCTCGGCGATGCGCTGCACCCGGGAACGGCGGGAGGTCGCCGCCACCTCCGAGGCCCGCATCGTCGTGCACCACCTCGCCGCCGGCGCCGCGCACGGCACGCGCGGTGCGGGCGAGGCCTACGAGTGCCGGCCCGGCGGACTGCTCGTGCTGGACCTCACGGAACCGCACACGATGGCCTGGCCCGACGGCACCGACGTCCTCGGCATCGGCATCGGCCTGGACGAGCTGGGGCTGCCGGAGGGCCTCGTGCGGCGCGCGGTGCGCACCCCCGCCGCCAGCCCGGTGTGGGACCTGGTGCGCCGCCACGTCGCCCGCACCCACGCCGCCCTGCCCGCGCTGCAGGGCACGCCGGGCGCCGGGGTGGTCGGGGACGTGACCGTCGACCTCGTCCGGACGCTGCTGACGACCGCGGCGGGCACGGCGGAGCAGGCGGCGCAGGCGCTGGAGGACACCCTGCCGCTGCGGGTGGAGCGCTACGTCCTGCAGCACCTGGACGAGACGTCGCTGTGCGCGGCCCGCATCGCCGCGGCGCACCACGTCTCCGTCCGCCGCCTGTACTACGCGTGGGCCGGGCACACCGCCACCGGCCTCGCCGAGTGGATCGTGGCGCGGCGCCTGGACCGCGCCGCGCACCGGCTGACCACCACGGCCGACACCGTCGCCGCCGTCGCGCGGCGCTCCGGTTTCGCCGACGCCGCCCACTTCAGCCGCCGCTTCCGCGCCGCCCACGGCACCAGCCCCCGGGAGTGGCGCCGGCTCGCGCGGCAGGGCGCGGGCGCGGTGGCGGCACTGCGCTGAAGAACCCCGGTCTCAGGCGCGGGCCGGCCGCACGGGCAGGCGGGTGTGGAACGTCGTGCCCGCCGGGGAGGTCTCGAAGGACAGCACGCCGCCGTGCCGCTGCTCCACGATGCGCCGGGCGTTGTCCAGCCCGAGGCCGCTGCCCTCACCCTGCGCCTTGGTGGTGAAGAACGCCTCGAACACCCGCGCCCGCACCGCCTCGGGGATGCCGGGCCCGTCGTCGCCGACGTCCACGCACACCCACTCCTCCACCGCGCCGCCCTCCGGCGGGTCGCACCGGTGGGTGCGCAGCACCAGGGTGCCCTCCCCGCCCATCGCGTCGGCGGCGTTGTCGATGAGGTTGGTCCACACCTGGTTCAGCTCCGCGGCGTGGGCCTGCACCCGCGGCAGGGCGCGGTCGTACTCGCGCACGAGCCGCACCCCGCGCAGCTTGTGCCCCAGCATGACCAGGGTGCTGTCCAGGCCGGTGTGCAGGTCCACCTCCTGCACGGCGGCGGTGTCGACGTAGGAGTACTGCTTCACCGCCGCCACCAGCGCGGAGATGCGGCCGGTGGAGTCGGTGATCTCGTCCAGCAGCGCCTCGCTCTCCAGCGTGCAGGCCAGCCAGTGCGCCGCGTCGGGGACGGCAGCGGGCTCGCCCAGTGCGCTCAGCCCCTCCTCCAGGGTGTCGGCGTCCAGGCCCGCGGCGACGAACACCGCGGCCAGGGCACCGGCGTCGGGTACCCCCAGGGCGTCGAGGCGGTCGGCCAGCTCGTCCTCGGCGTCGGCGACCTGCAGCGGGCCGAGGGGTTCGCGCCCGGTCGCCGCCGCCGCCACGGCCCGCTCCTGCAGCTCCACCAGGCGGGCCAGCGTCTCCGGGGCCAGGCGACGGGCGGTGAGACCGGCGAGGTTGCGGCGCAGCTCGGCGATGCGCCCGCGCAGCTGCCCGGTGGCGCGCACCGCCGCGGCGGCGGGGTTGTTCAGCTCGTGCGCCAGGTGCGCGGACAGGGTGCCCAGGCGCGCCAGGTGCTCGCGCTGGCGGACGGTGGCCTCCTGCGCGCGCACCCCGAGGAACAACCCGTCCAGCAGGTGCACCGCCATCGGCTGGTGCTCGTGCATGAACGCAGCGAAGTCCGCGGCGGACAGCTCGAAGAAGCTGGAGGGCTCCACCGTCCGCAGGGTGCTGAGGTAGCGCTGGTCCGGCTCCTCGACGAACGCGCGCACCGCCCCGGCGTAGGCGCCGCGGTGGTCGGTCTCGGTGACGAGCTCCTCCTGTCCCGCCACGGTGCGCAGCAGCCGGATGCGCCCGGAGAGCAGCACGAGGAACACACCCGCCTCGTCCTGCTCGGTGTAGACGGTGGCGCCCGCCGGGTACGTGCGCCGGCGCCCCACCGCCGCGAGGTGTTCCAGCTGCCCGCCGGGCAGGGGCGCGAAGAGGAACAGCGAGCGCAGCTCCTCCGCCCCGACCTGCGGCGCCGCGGAGCGGGCGGCGGTGCTCACAGCCCTTCCAGGTAGCGGTGCACGTGGGAGACGGCCAGGGCGCCCTCGCCGACGGCGGAGGCCACGCGCTTGACGGAGGCGGCGCGCACGTCACCGGCGGCGAAGACCCCGGGGACGCTGCACTCCAGCAGGAACGGGTCGCGCTCCAGCGGCCAGCCGGCCGGCGGCCGCCCCTTCGCGTCGAGCAGGTCCGGGCCGGTGACGAGGAAACCGCGCCGGTCGCGGACGAACTCCTCCCCCAGCCAGTCGGTGTGCGGCTCGGCGCCGATGAACACGAACAGCCAGCCGGCGTCCACGACCTCCGTGGCGCCGGTGCGGGTGTCGCGCAGGCACAGCTGCTCCAGGTGCTCGGAGCCGCGGGCGCCGGCGACCTCGGTCGCGGTGCGCACCTCGATCGCCGGGTCGGCCTCGATGCGGGCCACGAGGTACTCGCTCATGCTGCGCCGCAGGTCCTCCCCGCGCGCGACGACGACGACCCGCTGGGCGAAGCGCGCGAAGTACAGGGCCGCCTGCCCGGCGGAGTTCGCCGCGCCGACGACGTGCACCGTCTGCCCGGCGCAGTTCACCGCCTCGTGCGCCGCGGCGCCGTAGTACACCCCGCGCCCGGTCAGCTCCGCCAGACCCGGTGCGGGCAGGCGCCGGTAGGAGACGCCCGTGGCCAGCACCACGGCGTGGGCCGCCACCGACGTGCCGTCCGCGAAGCGCACCTGCCGGCCGTCGCCGTGCGGCAGGACGCCGGCGCACTCGGCGGTGGTGACGATCTCCACCTCGAAGCGCAGGGCCTGCTCGCGGGCCCGGCGGGCCAGCTCCGCACCGGAGACGCCCTGGGGGAAGCCGAGGTAGTTCTCGATGCGGCTGCTCTGCCCGGCCTGCCCGCCGGTGGCGGAGCGCTCGACCACGAGGGTGCGCAGGCCCTCGCTGGCGGCGTAGACCGCCGAGCCCAGGCCCGCGGGGCCCCCGCCGACGACCACCAGGTCGTAGAAGGGCCGGCCGGCGGTGGTGGCCAGGCCCACCCGCTCGGCCAGCTCGCGGGGGCGGGCGGCGGGCAGCACGCCCCCGTCGGGGAGGAAGGCCACCGGCAGCGCCTCCGGGGAGGCGTCGAGGTGCGCCGCGGCCAGGAGGCGGGCGGCGTCCTCCGTGCGCACGTCCACGTGCCGGTAGGGCACCGCGTTGCGCGCGAGGAACTCCTTGGCCTCCTGCGTCTGCAGCGACCACTGGTGCCCCACCAGGACGAGCCCGTCGAAGGCGGGGCGGGTGCTGGCCGCCCAGTCCGCGAGGAGCTCGTCCAGCACCGGGTACAGCTTCTCCTCCGGCGGGTCCCACGGCTTGAGGAGGTAGTGGTCCAGGTCCACGTCGTTGATGGCGCGGATCGCGGCGTCGGTGTCGGCGTAGGCGGTGAGCAGGACCCGCCTGGCGGTGGGCACGAGGTCGAGGGCGTGCTCCAGGAACTCCACGCCAGTCATGCCCGGCATGCGGTGGTCGGCCAGCAGCAGGGCGGTCCGCTCCCCGCGCACCGTCAGCTCCTCCAGCGCCGCGAGGGCCTCCGGGCCGGAGCGGGCGCGCACGACGCGGTGCCGGTCGCCGTAGCGGCGGCGCAGGTCGCGCGCGACGGCGCGGCCGACCGCCTCGTCGTCGTCGACGGTCAGGAGCACGGGCCGCCGCGCGCTCACGCGCCGCGCCGGGGGGTGGTGGTGGGGTGCGCGGGCACGGGGGGGCCTCCTCGGCCGGCTCCCCCCACCCGGTGCGGGGTTCCCCGGACGCTCCGGATGGTAGGGCGCGGGCACCGGGTGCACCGCCACCGGGTGCGGTGGTGCGCTCCCGGGCCGCTCCCGTGCGCGCAGGGCTACGCTTCCCCGGCGGAGGGGACGTGCGCGCTCGGGAGGCGGGTCGTGACGCTGCTGCTGGACACCTCGGCCGTGCCGCCGCGCGAGCGCGCGCCGCTGTTCGAGGCGGCCCTGGACACCGCCACGCTGCCCGCCCGGGTCCGCGCGGAGCCCGGTGTGCAGGCCCGGGTGGAGTTCTGGCGGCTCGCCCCCGGCACGGACCTCAACCGGCACACCACCAGCGGCTACCGGCTCACCCGCACCGGCGGGCACCTGCGCGCCGCCGCGCCCGAGCGGGTCTCCGTGGCGGTGACGCTGGCCGGGGAGCACCGCCTCGCGCAGGGGGAGCTGCGCTGGCAGGGGCGCCCCGGGGCGCTGCGGCTGCTGGACCTGACCTGCCCGTACGACCTGGACGCGAGCGGGCCGTGCACGGCGCAGTCCTTCCAGGTCGACCACGCCCGCCTCGCGCTGCCCGTGGACGCCGTGCGCCGCGCCGTGCCGCACGTGGCGGCCAGCCCCCTGTACGACCTCCTCCGCCGGCACGTCCTGGACCTGCCGCGGGCCGTGGTCGCGCTGCCCTCCCCGGACGGGCGGGCGATGCTGGCGGCGGCGACGACCGAGCTGGTGCGCGCCCTGGTCACCTCCGTCGGCACGGACGAGCGGGCGCACCGGGAGGCGATGGGCGAGTCCCTGTTCGCCCGCGTCACCGCCTGGGCGCAGGAGCACCTGGCCGAGCCGGGGCTCGGCCCGGCGGACATGGCCGCCGCGCACGACGTCTCGGTGCGCCACCTGCACGCCGTCTTCGCCGCGCGGGGGCTGCGGCCGGCGGGGTGGGTGGTGCGCCAGCGCCTGGAGGGGGCGCGGGCCGAACTCGCCCACACCGCCGCGGCCCGCCCGCAGATCGCCGTCGTGGCGCGGCGGTGGGGTTTCCCCGACGCCGGGCACTTCGCCCGCCGCTTCCGCGGCGCCTACGGCCTGACGCCGCGGGACTGGGTGGCGCAGAACGCCCCCGCGGGCGCGGCACGGCGGGGCTAGCGGGGCGCCTGAGCGGCGGGGCGCTCCGCATCGGACCGCGGAACGCCCCGCCGGGAGGGGCGGGAACCGGTCAGAGGTACTGGCCGGTGTTGGCGACGGTGTGGATGGAGCGGCCCGCCTCGGTGCCCTTCTTGCCCTGGATGAGCGTGCGGATGAAGACGATCCGCTCGCCCTTCTTCCCGGAGATCCGGGCCCAGTCGTCGGGGTTGGTGGTGTTGGGCAGGTCCTCGTTCTCCTTGAACTCGTCGACGCACGCGGCGAGGAGGTGCTCCACCCGGATGCCCCGCTGCCCGGTGGTCAGCAGGTCCTTGATGGCCATCTTCTTGGCGCGGTCGACGATGTTCTGGATCATCGCGCCGGAGTTGAAGTCCTTGAAGTACAGGACCTCCTTGTCCCCGCCGGCGTAGGTGACCTCGAGGAACTCGTTCTCCGGGCTCTCGGTGTACATCCGCTCCACCGTCGCCTGGATCATCGCGGCCACGGCCGCGGCGGCGTCCCCGCCGTGCTCGGCGAGGTCGGCCGGGTGGATCGGCAGGTTCGGCGTGAGGTACTTGGCGAAGACGTCGCGGGCGCCCTCGGCGTCCGGGCGCTCGATCTTGATCTTCACGTCGAGGCGGCCGGGCCGCAGGATCGCCGGGTCGATCATGTCCTCGCGGTTGGAGGCGCCGATGACGATGACGTTCTCCAGCCGCTCCACGCCGTCGATCTCGCTGAGCAGCTGCGGCACGATCGTCGTCTCCACGTCGGAGGAGACCCCGGAGCCGCGGGTGCGGAACAGCGACTCCATCTCGTCGAAGAACACCACCACGGGGGTGCCCTGGGAGGCCTTCTCCCGGGCACGGGCGAAGATGAGGCGGATGTGCCGCTCGGTCTCCCCGACGTACTTGTTCAGCAGCTCCGGGCCCTTGATGTTCAGGAAGTAGCTCTTGGACTCGGTGTTGCCGCGCAGCGCCGCGACCTTCTTGGCCAGGGAGTTGGCCACGGCCTTGGCGATGAGCGTCTTGCCGCAGCCGGGCGGGCCGTACAGCAGGACGCCCTTGGGCGCCTTCAGGCCGTGCTCGTGGAAGAGGTCCTCGTGCAGGAAGGGCAGCTCGACCGCGTCGCGGATCTGCTCGATCTGCCCCGCCAGGCCCCCGATGTCGGAGTAGTCGATGTCGGGCACCTCCTCCAGCACGAGCTCCTCGACCTCGGCCTTGGGGATGCGCTCGAAGGCGAAGCCGGAGCGGGTGTCGACCGTGAGGGAGTCCCCCACGCGCAGCGGGCCGTCGAGCAGCGGCGCGGCCAGGCGCACCACCCGCTCTTCGTCGGCGCGCGCCAGCACCAGGGCGCGGTCGCCGTCGAGGAGCTCCTTGACGGCGACGAGCTCGCCGACCTGCTCGAAGCCGCACGCGGCGACCACGTTGAGGGCCTCGTTGAGCATGACCTCCTGGCCGGGGCGCAGCGCGGAGGCCTCCACGGCGGGGCTGAGGGCCACGCGCATCTTGCGCCCGGAGGTCATCACGTCGGCGGTGCCGTCGGCGTGGGTCTGCAGGAACGTGCCGTACCCGGCGGGGGGCTGGCCGAGGCGGTCCACCTCGGCGCGCAGGGAGACGATCTGGTCGCGCGCCTCGCGCAGGGTCGCGGCGAGGCGCTCGTTCTGGGTGCTGGTCTGCGCGAGACGCGCGCGGGTGGCCTCGAGCTGCTGCTCGAGGAGGAGGGGGCTGCGCTGGCCCCGCTCGTGGGCGGGTCCGTGCGGCTGGCCGTGCCCGAACTGCTGACCGTGGGGATCCGTCATGGCGCACCTCTCCCGTCGTCCAGCCCCGGGCCGCCAGGCCCGGGGACGGTGGTGCGCTCGACACTAACCCGGAGATCGGCGTCAGTGCCTGTCCGCGATCTCCTCGTGACCTGCGCCACCGCCGGCGGCTCCGGCCGGGCCGGCGTCGCGGGTGGCCTCCCGGGCGGCGCGGCGGACCTTCTTGGCCGAGACGGGGCGCTCGCCGAGGTCCTCGGCGCTCCAGTCCCCGCCCTCGCCGGGGGGCAGGTCGGGCGTGTCCTCCCCCGCGTCGACGGGGTAGGCGCCGGGGGCGGGGCGGCGCTTGCGCAGCGGCGGGCGGACGCCGTCGCCGAGGCGGCGGGTGGTGAGCAGGAACCCGGTGTGGCCGACCATCCGGTGCTGCGGGCGCACCGCCAGGCCCTCCAGGTGCCAGCCGCGCACCATCGACTCCCACGCCTCCGGCTCCGTCCAGCGGCCGCCGTCGCGCACCGCCTCGGCGAGGCGGGAGAGCTGGGTGGCGGTGGCGACGTAGCAGATGAGGACCCCACCGGGCACGAGCGCGTCGGCGACGGCGTCCAGGCACTCCCAGGGGGCCAGCATGTCCAGGACGGCGCGGTCCACGGCGCCGTCCTCGCCCGAGCGCAGCCCCGCGGCGGGCAGCGCCTCCACGAGGTCCCCGACCTGCAGGCGCCAGGCCGGGTGCTCACCGCCGAAGAACGTCTCCACGTTGCCGCGGGCGATGGCGGCGAAGTCCTCGCGCCGCTCGAAGGAGAAGACCCGCCCGTCATCGCCCACGGCGCGCAGCAGCGACATGGTCAGGGCGCCGGAGCCGACGCCGGCCTCCAGGACGCGGGCGCCGGGGAAGACGTCGGCCATCTGCACGATCTGCCCGGCGTCCTTGGGGTAGACGACGGCCGCCCCGCGCGGCATGGACAGCACGAAGTCGGCCAGCAGGGGCCGCAGCGCCAGGTACTCCACGCCCGCGGTGTTGCGCACCACGGCGCCGTCGGGGCGGCCGATGAGGTCGTCGTGGGCGAACCTGCCGCGGTGGGTGTGGAATTCCTTGCCGGCCGCCAGCGTGATCGTGTGCATGCGCCCGCGGGGGTCGGTGAGCTGGACGCGCTCCCCCTCGCGCAGGGGCCCGCGGCGCCCCGCCGCACCGGTGGGCCTCGCCTCGCCGCCGGTGGGGGCGTCCTCGTGGGGCTCGGGCGGGGTGCTCATGGGTCCTCCGGTCGGGTCCTGCGGTGGGGGGGTGCTGCGGTGGGGTGGTGGGTGCCGCGGGAGACCCGCGGGATCGCGTGCCAGGGGGTCAGCGGGCGCCCAGCGCGGTGAGGACGTCCTCCCCGCGCAGCAGCCCGATGACGGCGCCGGAGGCGTCGACGACGACGTGCTCGCCGAGGCCGAAGTGGGTGACGGCCTCCAGCAGCGCCTGCCCGGAGGTCTCCGCGCGCAGCACGGGCCGCGGCCCCAGGGCGCGGGCGGTGGCCCCCACGCGCAGCCCGCGGCGGCGTTCCACCGGTACCCGCTGCAGCGCCGCGCCGTCCACGACCGCCACGGGCACGCCGTCGTCGGTGACGAGCACGATCTCCGGTGGGCGGCCCGCGGCGGGGGCGCGGTCCACGACGTCGGCGACGGTGGCGCCCACGGGCACGGCGATCGCGGGGCGCAGCAGCTGCCCGGCGCTCACGGGCGGGCGGCGGCGGGCGCGGGCCGAGCGCAGCGCCTCCCCCGCCCAGTGCCACAGCAGCGCGGAGAAGATGCCCGCCCACACCACGCTGAACAGCTCCGGGCGCCCCCCGGCGGCCAGGGGCAGCGCGACGGCCGCCACGAGGATGCCCGCGGCGACCACCCGCCCGCCCCAGGCGGCCACCGTGGTGCCGGTGAGCCGGTCGCCGCTCACCCGCCACACGAGGGCCTCCAGCAGGTGCCCGCCGTCCAGGGGCAGGCCGGGCAGGAGGTTGAAGGCCGCTACGAGCACGTTCGCCACGAGCAGCGCCCGCACGAGCAGCGCCGTGACGGTGAAGGGCTCCAGGGTCCCGAGCAGCGCCCAGGCGGCCACGGCGAGCAGGGCGTTGGCCACCGGCCCGGCCACGGCGACGAGGAAGCTGCGCCCGGGCCCCGGGGTCTCGTCGGCGAAGGAGGTGTGCCCGCCCCACACGTTCAGGGTGATGCCGGTGACGCGCATGCCGGCGGCGCGCGCCACGACGGCGTGCCCCACCTCGTGGGCCAGCACGGACAGCAGCAGCAGCACGGCGTAGCCGAACGCGACGGCGTAGGTGGCGGCCGGGGACACCAGGGACCCGACGCGGGGCGCGAACGCCACGGTGATGACGAGGGCGAAGAGGAACCAGGAGCCCGACAGCTGCACCGGCACGCCGCGGACGCGTCCCAGCAGCAGACCGCCGTGCGGGGCGGGGCCTCCCTCGGCGCCGGCGCCGGCTGCTTCGGGGGAACGGGGTGGCACCGCACGATCCTAGGTCCCCGCCGGCGCGCCCCCGCCCCCCGGTCCCCGGGCGCCCCCGGGGAGCGGCCCGGTGGGCGTGTGCGCGAAGCGCCCCGGGGTGTCGCAGGCCCCGCCTATGGTGGAGCGCATGCGAACGGCCACCGAACCGGGTGCCGGCGCCCCCGGCGCCCCCTCCCCGTCCGGCTCCCCGTCCGGCTCCTCCCCCGGCTCCGCGGCGCCGCGCAAGCCGTCGCTCTCGCCCTCGCGCGCGGCGGACTTCATGCAGTGCCCGCTGCTGTACCGCTTCCGCGTGCTGGATCGGCTGCCCGAGGCGCCCAGCGCCGCCGCGGTGCGCGGCACCGTCGTGCACTCGGTGCTGGAGCGGCTGTTCGACCTGCCGGCGGCCGAGCGCACACCTGAGGCGGCCCGCTCGATGGTCGAGGGGCAGTGGCACGAGCTGCTGGAGCGCGAGCCGGAGGTGGCGGCGCTGTTCCCCGCCGAGGCCGCGGACACCGAGGCCGAGCTGCGCGCGTGGCTGCACAGCGCCGAGCTGCTGCTGCAGCGCTACTTCGAGATGGAGGACCCGCGCCGGCTGGAGCCCGCCGAGCGGGAGGTGCGGGTGGAGACGCTGCTCGACGGGGGCCTGGTGCTGCGCGGCATCGTCGACCGGCTGGACGTGGCCCCCTCGGGGGACCTGCGGGTCGTGGACTACAAGACGGGCAAGGCGCCCTCGGAGCTGTTCGAGGCCAAGGCGCTGTTCCAGATGCGCTTCTACGCGCTGGTGCTGTGGCGGCTGAAGGGGATCGTCCCGCGCCAGCTGCAGCTGATGTACCTCGGCTCCGGTGACGTGCTGCGCTACACCCCCGACGAGGCGGAGCTGCTGGCCACCGAGCGCAAGGTGAAGGCGCTGTGGGCGGCGATCGAGCGGGCCGGCTCCAGCGGTGACTGGCGCCCCTCGCCGGGGAAGCTGTGCAGGTGGTGCGACCACCAGGTGCGCTGCCCGGCGTTCGGGGGCACCCCGCCGCCCCTGCCGGCCGGTGCGGTGCCGCTGCCGCTGGCGGTCACCGCCCCCGCGGGGGCGACCGCCGCGGGCGCGTCCTCCACGGGTACGGCTCCCGCCGGGGGCTGAGCGGCCACCCACCGCCGCCGGCCCGGCACCGCCCCCCGGCTGCCTGCCGGCGTGCCGCGGGCTCAGCCCAGCAGGTCGAGGACCTCCCCGCCGCGCAGGCGCGCCAGCACCGCCAGGTCCACGACCTCCAGGGACGGCACCCGGCTGCGGCCGGGCGCGGCCTCGATGGGCACCATGTGCGGCACGGCGACCGTCGCGCACCCGGCCGCCTCCGCCGAGCGCACCCCGGTCGGGGAGTCCTCCAGCGCCACGCACGCCTCCGCGGGCACCCCGAGCAGCTCCGCGGCACGCAGGTAGGGGTCCGGGTGCGGCTTGCCGCGGGCGACCTCGTCCCCGGCGACGACGACGTCGAAACCGCCGGGCACGAGGGCGGCGACCACGTCGGCCAGGGAGCGGTACGACATGGTGACCAGCGCCAGGCGCACCCCCGCCCCGCGCGCCGCGGTGAGCAGCTCCAGCGCGCCGGGGCGCCAGGGCACGGCCACGCGCACCCTCGCCACGACCCCGGCGAGCAGGTCGGTGACGATCCGCTCCGGCTCCAGGCGGGGGCCGCCCTCGGCGAGGACGTGGTCGCGGATGACGGCGGCGGCGTCGGGCAGGGCGCTGCCGACGAGCTGCAGGGCGTGCTCGTGGCTCCAGCGCACGCCCAGGCCGGCGAGCAGCTCCTGCTCGCAGGCGATCCAGTACGGCTCGGTGTCCACGAGGGTGCCGTCCATGTCCCACAGCAGGGCCTCGGGCAGGGCCGGGTCGCGCGGCGGGGCGGGAACCGGGGCCGGGACGGCCGCGGGGGTGGGGACGGCTGCGGGGGTGGTCGCGGGGGCGGTGGGTGAGCTCATCGCCGCGAGAGTCTAGGCGCCCCCGGCCGCCCGGCGGCGGCTCCGCCGGTGCCGTGCCGGGCGCCCCCGCGCCGACGCCCTAGTCTTGGGGCACCGGCACGGGGCCGGTACGGAGGTGCGTGCGTGTCTGAGTTGCCCGGTCCCCCGCCGCCTGCGGGCAGGCCGCCGGTCCAGCTGCGGGACCCGGTGGTCCTCGCGGCCTTCGAGGGCTGGAACGACGCCGGTGAGTCGGCGAGCCAGGCCATCGCGCACCTGCACCGGGTGTGGGACGCGCAGGAGCTGGCGGAGTTCGACCCGGAGGAGTACCACGACTTCCAGGTCAACCGCCCCACCGTGCACCTCGACGAGGACGGCCGCCGCGAGCTGGTGTGGCCGACGACGAGGGTGTCCTGGGCGCGCCCGCCGGACTCCGCCCGCGACGTGCTGCTCGTGCAGGGCATCGAGCCGTCGATGCGGTGGAAGACGTACGCGCGGGAGTTCGTCTCCCACGTGCAGGCCCACGGGGCCTCCCTGGTCGTGACGCTGGGGGCGCTGCTGGCGGACGTGCCGCACACCCGGCCGCTGCCGGTGACCAGCACCAGCGAGGACGAGGACCTGCTTGAGCGCCTGGCCATCGAGCGCTCCCGCTACGAGGGGCCCACGGGCATCGTCGGGGTGGTGCAGGAGTTCGTCGCCGCGGCGGGCGTCCCGGCGCTGTCGCTGTGGGCGGCGATCCCCCACTACGTCGGGCAGCCGCCCTCCCCCAAGGGCACCCTGGCGCTGCTGCACCGGGTGGAGGAGCTGCTGGAGATCGCGATCCCGCTGGAGGACCTGCCCGAGGACGCCCGCGCCTGGGAGCACGGGGTGGACGAGCTGGCGGAGGAGGACTCCGAGATCGCCGAGTACGTCCAGCAGCTGGAGGAGGCCAAGGACACCGCCGAGCTGCCCGAGGCGAGCGGCGAGGCCATCGCCCGGGAGTTCGAGCGCTACCTGCGCCGCCGGGACGACCCGCCCCGGCGGGGCTGAGGTCCACGCCCGGCCCGGCCAGACCAGTTCCGGCCCACGGGCCGCTCAGGTGCCGGGCAGCACCACCTGGCGCACGGCGGAACCGGCGGCGAGGGCGTCCACCGCCGCCGCCACCCCGTCGAGGCCGAGCACGCCGCTGCGCAGCCGGTCCACCGGCAGCCGCCCGGCGCGGAAGAGCCCCACGTAGCGGGGCACGTCCCGCGCCGGGACCGCCGAGCCCATGTAGCTGCCCAGCACGCGGCGCTCCTCCGCGACCAGGGTCACGGCGGGCAGCCGCAGCGCCGCGTCGGCACCGGCCAGCCCCACCGCCACGGTCGCACCGCCCCGCCGGGTGGCCGCCCACGCCTGCTCGAACACCGCGGGCGCCCCGACGACCTCGAAGGCGTGGTCGGCGCCGCCGCCCGTGAGGTCGCGGATCTGCGCGACGACGTCCGCCGGGTCGCGCCCGGCGGCGTCCACGCCGTGGGTGGCACCCACCTCCAGCGCCAGGGCCACCTTCGCCGCGACCCGGTCGACGGCCACGACGGGGTGGCAGCCGGCCAGGTGCGCGCCCATCACCGCGGCCAGGCCCACCCCGCCGAGGCCGAACACGGCCACGGAGTCCCCCGGTGCGGCGGCGGCGGTGTGCAGCACCGCGCCGACGCCGGTGAGGGTGGCGCAGCCGAACAGGGTGGCGTCGCGCGGGTCGAGGTCGTCGGGGACGGGCACGAGGGAGGAGGCGTGCACGACGGTGTGCCCGGCGAACACCGACGCCCCGAGGTGGGAGTGCACCGGCCGCCCCGCGCGGGAGAACGGGCGCGTGCCGCCCAGCAGGGTCCCGGCGCGCGCGGCGGTGTCCGCGGCCTCGCACAGCGCCGGGCGCCCGGCGGTGCACGGCCGGCACGTCCCGCAGCTGGGCACGAAGGAGACCACCACCGACTGCCCGGGGCGCACGTTGCGCACCCCGGGGCCGGTCTCCTCCACGACCCCGCACCCCTCGTGCCCCAGCAGCAGCGGCAGCGGCCGGGGCCGCTCGCCGGTGACGACGGAGAGGTCGGAGTGGCAGACGCCGGCGGCGGTGACCCGCAGCAGCGCCTCCCCGGGCCCGGGCGCGGCGAGGTCCACCTCCACCACGCCGAGGGGCCGGCTGCCGGCGTAGGGGGCGGGGGCGCCGGCCCGCTCCAGCACGACGCCCCGGGTGGTGCGGGTGCCGCCGCTCACCGGGTGCCGCTGCTCACCGGGCGGCGCCCGCGGCGGCGGTCTCCTCGGCGTCGATCTGCTCGAACGGCACCCCCGTGCGGTCGCGCGCCGTCAGGGCCGCGACGACGGTGACGGCGCAGCTCGCGGCCATGTAGACGGAGATCGGCAGCGACGAGCCGGTCTCCCGCAGCAGCGCCACCGCGATGATCGGTGCGAGGGAACCGGCCACGATCGAGGTGAGCTGGTAGGCGATCGAGGAGCCGGTGTAGCGCAGCCGGGTGGGGAAGCACTCGGAGATGAACGCCGCCTGCGGGCCGTACATCGCCCCGTGCAGGACGAGGCCGACGACGACCGCCGCGATGACCGGCCCGGTGGCGCCGGTGTCCAGCAGGCGGAAGAACGCGAACGCCCACAGCACCATCCCGGCCGCGCCGACCGCGGTGACGATCCGGCGCCCGACCCGGTCGGCGAGCGCGCCGAACAGCGGGATGGCGCACACCTCCACGGCGGCGCCGACGAGCACGGCGTTGAGGGCCACGGTGCGCGAGACGGTCCCGACCTCCACGGCGTAGGTGAGGGAGAACGCGGTGATGATGTAGAAGGCGATGTTCTCCCCGAAGCGCAGCCCGGCGCCGGTGAGCAGCCCGCGCGGGTAGCCGCGCACGACCTCCACGGCCGGCAGCTTCGGCGGCGCGCCGCGCTCGGCGCTGCGCTGCTGCGCCTGGCGGAAGACGGGGCTGTCCTCCACGGACTGGCGCACCCAGTACCCGACGATGACGAGGACGGCGGAGAGCAGGAACGCCACCCGCCAGCCCCAGGCGAAGAACGCCTCGTCCGACAGGGTGGCCGACAGGATCGCCAGGACGGCGGCGGCCACGAGGTTGCCCGCGGGCACGCCCGCCTGTGGCCAGCTCGCCCAGAAGGCGCGCCGCTTCGGGGTGCCGTACTCGGCGACGAGCAGCACCGCCCCGCCCCACTCCCCGCCGACGGCGAAGCCCTGCACGAGGCGCAGGAACACCAGCAGGATCGGGGCGAGGACGCCGACCTGCCCGTAGGTGGGCAGCAGGCCGATGAGGAACGTCGCCACGCCCATGAGGACGAGGCTGAACATGAGCAGCTTCTTGCGCCCGAGGCGGTCCCCGTAGTGCCCGAACACCAGGCCGCCGACCGGCCGGGCGACGAACCCGAGGGCGTAGGTGCCGAAGGACAGCAGCGTCCCCACGAGCGGGTCGCTCTCGGGGAAGAACAACCGTGGGAAGACCAGCGCGGCGGCCGTGCCGTAGAGGAAGAAGTCGTACCACTCCACGACGGTGCCCACGACGCTGGCGCCCACGACGCGGGGCAGGCTGCTGCGGGCCGCGTCGGTCTCGGTGACGGAGCCGGGCTGGGAACTGGTGCCGGTCATGAGGAGGTGCCTTTCCGCCGCACGCCTGGGTGCCCGTGACCGGGACACTGTGCCCGCGCCCGGCGCGGCCCGGCAACCAGCGATCCGGCACGGCGTTGTGCGAGCATGCACAGCCGTGGAGCTGTCCGCGGACGACCTCCGCGTCTTCCTGGCCCTGGCCCGGCACGGGCGGCTCGTGCAGGCCGCGGCCTCCCTCGGCGTCGACCACACCACCGTCGGCCGGCGCGTCATGGCGATGGAGCGCTCCACCGGGCACCGGCTGTTCGACCGCGGCCCGGCGGGCTGGGTGCCCACCGCCGCCGGGCGCGGCCTGCTGGAGCCGGCCGCGACGGTGGAGGCCGCGCTGCAGGACGCCACCCGCAGGCTGGGCCGGCGCGGCCCGGAGCGCCCGGGCGGGGAGCTGTCCGGCACGGTGCGGGTCCTGGCGCCCGACGGTTTCGGCTCCTGCGTCCTGGCCCCCGGTCTCGGGCCGCTGGTGCGGGCGCACCCGGACCTGACGGTCGAGCTGGTCACGGCCACCGCGCACGTGCCCTCGACGAACCGCGGTTTCGACGTGCTGGTGACGCTGGAGGCGCCGTCCTCGGCGCGGCTGGCGCGCCGGCACCTCACCGACTACGTGCTGCGGCTCTACGCCAGCGCGGAGTACCTGGACCGGGCCCCGCCGCTGCGGCGGGTGGAGGACCTGGCCGGGCACACCGTGGTGCACTACGTCGACGCCCTGCTGGACGTGGCGCCGCTGCGGGTCCTGCAGGACGTGCTGCCGCGGCCGGCGGCGGTGCAGTCCACGAACTTCGTCGCCCAGTGGCAGGCCGCCGCGGCGGGGGTGGGCATCGCCCCGCTGCCGCAGTACGTGGGGCGCCACGACCCCCGCCTGGTGCCGGTGCTGCCGCACCTGGAGTTCCGGCGCCGCTACTGGGTGGCCGTGCCCCGCGAGCACGCCGGCCTGGCCCGGGTGGAGGCCGTCACGGACCTGCTCGACGACCTCGTGCGCGAGCGCGCCGACGACCTGCACGGGCCGCTGCCGGCCGCCGGGGGCTGAGGAGCGCCGGGGGCGGGGAACCGGGGGCGGGAGGCGCCCGTTCCCCGCTCCGGGAGCGGCTGGCATGATCGGAGCCGCCGCGGCCGGGGCCGACCCGACCGCGGGCTCTCGTCCGCGACGGGGAGGACGCGCGTGAACTGGCGCTTGCAGGGCTCGAAGGTCCTGGTGGTGGACCTGAACGGGGAGACGGTGCGGGCCGCGTCGGGCTCCATGGTCGCCTACGAGGGCGACGTGCAGTTCAAGGCCGCCGGCATGGGCGGCGGTGGCGGCCTGCGGGCGGCGCTGACGCAGCGCGTGACGGGTGAGTCCCTCAAGCTGATGGAGGTCCGCGGCAAGGGCACCGTCCACTTCGCGGTCTCCGCGATGGACGTGGTGCTCGTGGACCTCGCGGGTGACGAGCTGCGGGTGGAGTCCGAGCAGCTCCTGGCGCTGTCGGAGGGGCTGCGCACCGACGTGGTGTTCGCGGGCCTGCAGGGCGCCAGCAGCGGGCAGGGCCTCTTCACCACGAAGGTCACCGGCTCCGGGCCCGTGGCGCTGCTCTCCGCCGGCGGCCCGCCCATCCCGCTGCGCGTGAGCCCGCAGTTCCCCCTGGTGGTGGACCCGCAGGCGTTCATCGCCAGCCGCGGCCGCGTCAGCCAGTCGTTCGTCACGGACGTGTCGTGGCGCAACCTCACCGGGGAGAGCTCCGGGGAGGCGTTCAGCCTGAAGTTCGAGGGCGACGGGGTCGTCTACGTGCAGCCGGAGGAGCGGGGCTGATGGCGTTCGAGAAGGTCACCAGCAAGGTCGTGCGCGCCGACGTCCGGCCCGGCGCGGAGGTCCTCGCCCGCCGCGGCGCGATGATCGCCTACAGCGGGCAGGTGCGGTTCTCCCCCGTCTCCGCCGGCCCCGGCCAGGGCGGCTACGGCGGCGGGGGCATCGCCAGCGCCCTGGGCCGCGCGATGGCCGGTGAGGCGGTGGCGATGATGGTCGCCGAGGGCACCGGCTCGGTCCACTACGGCCACCACGGGCACCACGTCACGGTCGTGGAGCTCGACGGCTCCTCGACGATGTCGGTGGAGGCCGACCGGCTCCTCGCCCACGACGCGCACCTGTCCTCCTCCGTGGTGTTCCTCGGCCAGCAGGGCGGGCTGATGGGCGCGGTGCGCGGGGCGGTGAGCGGGCAGGGGATGTTCACCACCCAGCTCACCGGCCGCGGCTCGGTGGCGCTGCTCTCCCACGGCGGCACCTTCCCCCTGCAGGTCGGCGGGGGCCGGCAGATCGTGGTGGACCCCCAGGCGTTCGTCGCCTCCGTGGGGAACCTGCGCATCGACGTCGGCGCGAGCGTCAGCTGGCGCGACGCGGTCGGGCGCGGCTCCGGGGAAGCCGTGCAGCTGAAGGTCTCCGGTCAGGGGACGGTCTACGTGCAGGCATCGGAGGAGAAGCTGTGAGCATGCAGCCGCTGGACCCCACCACGCTGCCCGACCACGACAACGTCCCGGGCAACGCCTACGCCTACTGCGTGCGCCTCACCCAGCCGCTGTTCATGCAGACCGGCCGGATGATCGCCTACTACCCGGCGCCGGGCGGGCAGGGCATCCGCTTCGAGCCGCTGATGGCGACGTCCCTGACGGGGATGGTCGCCACGCGGTTCTCCTCCCCGCTGTACTCGCGGGACTGGGTGGTGGCCAACGGCTCGGGTCACGTCGTGCTCGGCGACCGGGGCTACGACATCAACTCCTACGACCTCGACGACGGCAACCTCACGGTGCGGGCGGCGAACCTGCTCGCGTTCGACGCGTCGCTGGAGCTGAAGGAGTCGATCATCCCGGGGTTCCTCACCCTGCTGGGCACGGGGAAGTTCCTGGCCTCCTCCTCCGGGCCGGTCATCTTCGTCGAGCCGCCGGTGCGGGTGGACCCCGAGGCCCTCGTCGGGTGGGCGGACTGCCCCGCGCCGTCCCTGCACTTCGACGCCGGCTGGATGGGCCACTTCCTGGGCGCGGCGCGCGGCGCGCTGTTCGGGGTGCGCAGCGGCGAGGAGCGCCAGTACGACTTCACCGGCGCCGGCACCGTCCTGCTGCAGTCCAGCGAGCGCATGATCGACGACCCGCACGCGCTGCGGCGGCTGGAGGGCGAGGTGCAGTCCCTGGCCCCCGCGCAGCTGCAGCACCTGGGCCAGGTCATCCAGCGCAGGCTCATGGAGCAGCAGCAGGGCTGAGGCCGGCGCGGCCGATGTGATGAGGGGACCGGCGCGCTGCGCCGGTCCCCTCCTCACGCGGTGCGGCAGGTCAGCCGCGTCGCCACAGCTGGGCGGCTGCGCTGCCGCACGTGTACAGCGAGAGGCGCGCCCCGTTGGCGGTGTCGAAGCCGTAGTTGTCCAGGCAGGTGCGCCCGGCCACGTTGTACAGCTGGAACCAGCCGTTGCCGCGGTCGCGCATCCCCCACTGCTGGGCGGTGGAGCCGTTGCACGGGTACAGGCCGACGTCGGCGTTGAGCGCGGTGCTGCCGTTGGCGTTGTCCAGGCAGGTGCCCGTGTTGCGGTTCAGGATGCGGTAGTAGCGGTTGCCCAGGTAGTCGAACTCGAACTGCTGGGCGGCGTTGCCGCTGCAGTCGTACAGCCGCACCAGCGCTCCGGGGGTCCTGTCGAACCCGTAGTTGTCCACGCACTTGTCGCTGTGCCGGCCGCGGATCCCCAGGGGGGTCCGGCCGGGCTGCGGCTGGCCGAAGACCGGGTAGCCGTTGTCACCCCAGAAGAACTGCTGCATCCGCGTGTGCCGGTTGGGGTCGCGCAGCGCGTCCGGGCTCGGCGGGTCGTAGTCACGGGCGTGGTACACGAGGATGTCGGTCCGGCCGTCCTCGGCGACGGTGAAACTGCCGTGGCCCGGGCCGTAGACGCCGTTGGCGGTGGAGAAGACGGGCGTGGCGGACTTGGTCCAGGACGCGGGGTCGGTGAGGTTCGAGGACGTCGAGGCGGACACCAGGCCCAGCTTGTAGCGGGCGTCGGTGGCGGCGGCGGAGTAGGCGATGAACACCCGCCCGTTCCTGATGACGGCCTGCGGGCCTTCGGCGACCGGGTAGCCCTCCCGCTCCCAGGCGAGGGTCGGCCGGGCGATCGTCGTCACCGTCTCGCGGCGGATGGTGGTGGGGGTCGCCATCTCGGCGACGAACACGTGGCTGTTGTCGCCGCTGGCCGGGTCCTTCTGCGCCCAGGAGAAGTAGCGCCGCCCGCCGGTCTCGAAGGTGTGCGGGTCGAGCTGGAAGGACTCGGTGTGGGTGTACATCCGCTGCGGAGCGGACCAGGTGCCCGTCATCGGGTTGGCCGAGGTGTTCCGCACGTAGTAGAGCCGGTGGTCGAACGTGGCGCTGGAGGGGGAGGCTGAGAAGTACATGTACCAGGCGCCGTCGTGGAAGCGGACGTCAGGCGCCCAGATCCAGCCGCTCAGCGGGCCGGTGGACGGGGCGGTGAACACCGTGCTGGTGGCGGCCGAGCCCAGGCCCTGCAGCGTGGTGGAGCGGCGCAGTTCCAGGCGCTTGTAGTCCGGCACCGAGGCCGTCATGTAGTAGTAGCCGTCGCTGTGCCGGATCACGGCCGGGTCGGCGCGCTGCTGGACCACCGAGTTGGAGATGTCGACGTACTGCGCGGACGCCGGGGCCGGCACGGCGGTGGTGAGCGCCGCGGCGGCCAGGGCCGCGGGCAGGGTCCTGCGCAGGAACCTCGACCAGCGGGACGCGGCTGCCCGCTGGGGGGTGCGGCGGTGGTGCACGACCATGTGCTTCCTCCCGTGCGCGACGGCCCGCGGCCGTGCGCCGATCCGTTCCGGAGGGCTGCGCCGTGCGCGGCGGTGCGCGGGGCACCGGCGGACCGGCGCTGGCCCGCGGTTGTGAACGTTAACAACCGATGACGGAAGGTACCCGGCAGGTGTGACCACGGCAAGACGATCCGAACTGACTACGCCGATCGGAGGAGGCGGGCGTGCGGGGACGCCTCTGCGACAGGGTCTCCGGCCGCCAGACGAACCTCCGGGCCGGTAACCGCGGCCGCCGGCGCGGCGGGTCGCCGCGTGCGGCGCCGCGCCGGCCGAGGACTTGACGGAACGCCGCCCCGGCGTGGATGTTAGCGCTCACACCTTCCGCCCGGGTCCGCCCGGTCCGCCCCTCGTCACCCCCTGACGATGCGATCGCGTCGACGACGACGCGAGAACGGACACCTCATGCCCTCGCCCCGTCTCCGGGCGGCGTTCTCGGCCGCCCTGCTGTCCCTGGGACTCCTCGCCGCCGTGCCCGCGGTGCCCGCCACCGCCGCACCCGGGCAGACGTTCACCAACGCGATCAAGCCCCAGAAGGGCGCCGACCCGCACATCACCTACGCGGACGGCAACTACTACATGATCGCGACGAGCTGGGCCTCGACGCTGACGATGCGGACCTCGCGCACCCTCGCCGGTCTCTCCAGCGCCCCCGACGTCGCCGTCTACACCGACACCAACACCTCCCGCGGCTGCAACATGTGGGCGCCGGAGCTGCACCGCCTCGCCGGGCCCAACGGCACCCGCTGGTACCTGTACTACACCGCCGGGCAGTGCGTGCAGGACTACAACAACACCCAGCGCATGCACGTGCTCGAGAGCGTCGGCACCGACCCGATGGGCCCCTACGTCTACAAGAACCGCCTGTTCGACCCCAGCCGCGACGACTGGTTCATCGACGGCAGCGTGGCCAACCTCGGCGGGCGGCTCCACCTCTTCGGCAGCATCCAGGCCGGCGGCACGCAGAACCTCGCCGTGATGCCCATGTCCAACCCCTGGACGCCGTCCGGCCCGCGCACGCAGATCTCCACCCCCACCCTGGCGTGGGAGCGGCAGGGCCACCCGGTGCAGGAGGGCCCCGCCCTGCTGCAGCGCGGCGGGAGGACCTTCCTGGTGTACTCCGCCAGCGGCTGCTGGACGCCGGACTACAAGCTCGGGATGCTCACGTGGAACGGCGGCGACCCGGCGCTGGCGTCCTCCTGGCCCAAGGCGCCCAACCCGGTGTTCCAGCGCAGCGACGCCAACAGCGTCTACGGCCCCGGCCACAACCAGTTCTTCACCTCCCCGGACGGCACGGAGACCTGGAACGTCTACCACGCCAACGACGCGGCCACCGACGGCTGCGACAACGGCCGCTCCCTGCGGGCGCAGAAGGTGACGTGGAACGCCGACGGCACCCCGAACCTGGGCGTCCCGGTGCGCCTCGGCGCCTCGCTTCCCGGCCCCGCCGGCGAGACCACGACCACGTCGGGCACCTTCACCATCGTCAACCGCAACAGCGGCAAGTGCCTCGACGTGGTCAACGCCTCCACCGCGGACGGCGCCAACGTCCGGCAGTGGACCTGCAACGGCAACAACGCCCAGCGCTGGCGCTTCGAGGACCGCTACAACGAGCACAGCCGCATCGTGAACGTCGCCAGCGGCAAGAGCCTGGACATCGCCAACTGCGCCGCCGCGGACGGGGGCAACGTGCAGCAGTGGACCTGGCTGGCCAACGCCTGCCAGGAGTTCCAGCCGGCCACCAGCGCCGTCGGCGGGTGGGTCCGCATCGTCAACCGCAGCAGCGGCAAGGCCCTCGACGTGGAGAACTGCGCCACCACCGACGGGGCGAACGTGCGCCAGTGGACCTCGCTGAACAACGCCTGCCAGCAGTGGCAGCTCCGCCCGGCCTGATCCGGCCGTCGGGTGGGTGGGGTGCGGCCGACCGCACCCCACCCGCCCTGCCCCGTCCTGCGGCGTCGATCCCGCGGCGACGACCGCCCGGCACCACCCGCGGCGCCCCGCGGCGCCCGGACCGAGACCACCCCAGGAGATCCATGCACGCCGTGAGCCGACGCAGCGTCGTCACCGGAGCCCTCGGCGCCCTCGCCGCCACCGCCCTCACCACGGCCACCGCCCGCTCCGCCACCGCCCTGACGCCCGCCGCGTACGTCATGGGCTACTTCGCGGAGTCGCCGAACTGGGAGGTCGCCTCCTACGGCCTGCACCTGGCGGTCAGCAGGGACGGGCTGCACTGGACGCCGCTGAACCAGAACAACCCCGTCGTGGTGCCGACCTCCGGCACGGGCGGGCTGCGCGACCCCTACATCCACCGCAAGCAGGACGGGACGTTCGTCGTGCTGGCCACGGACCTGAAGGGGACGAACTGGGCGGAGCAGAACCAGTACATCCACGTCTGGGACTCCGCCGACCTGCGCAGCTTCACCGGCTACCGCCGCATCAGGCTGCACTCCCTCCCGACGCACTCCTGGGCGCCGGAGGTCATCTGGGACGCGGGCCGCAGGCAGTACGGCATCGTCTACTCCGCCAACGACGGCACCCGCAACGTCCTGATGGTGAACTACACGTCGGACTTCCGCAGCGTCGGCGTCCACCAGGTCTACTTCGACCCCGGCTTCAACGTCATCGACGGCAGCTTCGCCACCCACAACGGGGTGCAGTACCTGTACTTCAAGCGCGAGTCGGACTTCACGCTGATGGGCGCGCGGTCCTCCTCCCTCGCGCCGCGCAGCTTCGACCGGGGTGTCTTCACCGCCGCCTACCGCGGGCCCGTGGGCACCGAGGCGCCCACGGTCGTGAAGGCGATCGGGCAGAACGTCTGGTACCTGTGGGGGGACAACTGGGCCCCGCGCAACGGCTACGCCACCGTGTGGCGCTCCACCGACCTCGCGACGGGCGTGTGGTCCCCGCTGGGCAACGCGCAGTTCACCCAGCCCCTGCACTCCAAGCACCAGACGATCACCGAGATCAGCCAGGCCGAGCACGACGCGCTCCTCGCCCGCTGGGGGGCGCCGGCGTGGAACCGCCTGAAGTCCTACAACTTCCCCGACCACTTCGTGCGGCACGCCAACTACGCCGCGCGCATCGACCAATACCCCTTCGACCCGCACCGGGACTCGATGTGGCGCCTGGTGCCCGGCCTGGCCGACTCCGCGGGGGTCTCCTTCGAGTCCGTCAACGTGCCCGGCCACTTCCTGCGGCACGCCGGGTTCGTGGTCGGCCTGGCCGCGAACGACGGGACGGCGGGCTTCCGGGCCGATGCGACCTTCCACCGCACCGCCGGGCTGGCGAACTCCGGGTGGACCTCCTTCCGCTCGCACAACGTCCCCACCCGCTACCTGCGCCACTCCGGCTTCGCCCTGAGGATCGACGAGCTCTCCGCCTCCTCCCCCGCCGGGGAACGTGCCGACGCCACGTTCCGCATCGGCTCCTGAGCCGGGCGGCCCGGCGCACCGCCCCCGTGCGCCGGGCCGCCCTCCCCCCGGCCCGCGCCACCCCGCCCGCCCCGCGCCGCGGCCGGTGCGGGGTGGTGCGGCCCCCACGACGGCGCCCACCGGTGCACACTGCTGGCATGGGCGTGGAGTGGTGGTGGCTGGTCGTGGCGGCCGTGCCGCTGCTGTGGTACCTGCTGGCCCTCGTCGCCTCGTGGTTCGACGCCGCGGAGGAGCGCGCGGCCCTGCGCGAGCGCCGCCGGCTGCCGGCGCCGCCCCTGCCGCCGCCTGCCGAGCACCGCACGCTGGCGCAGGTGACGGTCCTCGCCGAGGGGCTGCCGGAGTCCTACACCCACGCCGCCCGCGACCTCGCCGACCTCCTGGACACCCTGGAGACCGAGTCCGCGCAACCGTGGCTGGCCGAGCACGAGCACGAGCTGCACGTGCTGCGCACGACCCTGCTGGAGGTCACCCGCGGCCTGCGCTCCGTCCCCGCGGACCTGCGGGAGGTGCCCGGCGGGGCCGACGGCAGCACCCCCCTCTCGGAAGCCCTCAGCGTGCTGGAGCGGCTGCGCCAGGGCAGCGTGCGGCTGCGCACCGACGTCTACGCCGAGGTCGCCGACCGGCTGCGCGTCCTGCGCCGCTACACCGACGGGCGCTACGAGCGCAGCGCCCTGGACCCCACCCCCGGGACCCCGCCCGGTCTGCCGCCGGCGACCCCGCCCGGTCTGCCGCCGGCGACGCCGCCCGGTCTGCCACCCGGCCCGGCACCCGGCACCCGGTCCCGGGACGGCGACCCCGCCTGAGCGCTCCCGCCGCGCGCGCCGGGCCGCACCGTGTGAGGCTGCTGGCGCAGCGTTGGGACGGGAGTCGGCGAGGTGGCGGCATGAGGGCGATGGTCTACCGAGGTCCGTACCGGATCCGGGTGGAGGAGAAGGACCTCCCGCGCATCGAGCACCCGGGCGACGCGATCGTGCGGGTGACGATGGCGGCCATCTGCGGCTCGGACCTGCACCTGTACCACGGGCTGATGCCGGACACCCGGATCGGGACGACGTTCGGCCACGAGTTCATCGGTGTGGTCCACGAGGTCGGCCCCGCGGTGCGCGACCTCGCCGTCGGCGACCGCGTCATGGTGCCCTTCAACATCTTCTGCGGGTCCTGCTTCTTCTGCGCCCGCGGCCTGCACTCCAACTGCCACAACGTCAACGCCAACGCCACCGCGGTCGGCGGGATCTACGGCTACTCCCACACCGCCGGCGGCTACGACGGCGGGCAGTCGGAGTTCGTGCGGGTGCCCTTCGCCGACGTCGGTCCCACCCGGATCCCGGACTGGATGGACGACGAGGACGCGGTGCTGTGCACCGACGCCCTGGCCACGGGCTACTTCGGCGCGCAGCTCGCCGACATCGAGGAGGGCGACGTCGTCGCGGTGTTCGGCGCGGGGCCGGTGGGCCTCTTCGCGGCGAGGTCGGCGTGGCTGATGGGGGCAGGGCGCGTGATCGTCGTGGACCACCTCGAGCACCGGCTGGAGAAGGCCCGCACGTTCGCCCACGCGGAGACGTACAACTTCGCCGAGCACGACGACATCGTCGTGGAGATGAAGCGGACCACCGGCCACCTCGGGGCCGACCGCGTCATCGACGCCGTGGGCGCCGAGGCCGACGGCAACCTCCTGCAGCACCTCACCGGCGCGAAGCTGAAGCTGCAGGGCGGCTCGCCGGTGGCGCTGAACTGGGCGATCGACTCGGTCCGCAAGGGCGGCACCATCTCGGTGATGGGCGCCTACGGCCCCGTGCCCAGCGCCGTGAAGTTCGGCGACGCCGTGAACAAGGGCCTGACGCTGCGGATGAACCAGGCGCCGGTGAAGCGGCAGTGGCCGCGGCTGTTCGAGCACATCCGCAACGGCCACCTCAAGCCCAGCGACATCGTGACCCACCGGTTCCCGCTGGAGCACATCGCCGAGGCGTACCACGTCTTCTCCGCCAAGCTCGACGGCTGCATCAAGCCGCTCGTCGTCCCGAACGCCGGCTGAGGGAGGCCGCACCGTGCCGTACACCGCGAGGAAACCCCCGCTGCCGGAGTCGCCCGAGCAGCTGCGCGCCCGCATCCCCGGCTGGGGCGCCGACCTGGACCCCCGCGACCGGCCCTCGGTCCCGCGCGAGCTGCCCGTCGCCGACCCCGAGCCGGTGGAGCCGGTGCAGCAGGTCGAGCACGAGCCGCGCGAGCGCTCGCTGGAGCACGCCCGCCTCACCCCGGTGTTCGGCACCGCCGTCCCGACGAAGGGCCTGTCCGGGGTGCTGCGCAGGCTCGCCTACCGCCGCTGGAGCGAGGCCCGCAACGCGCACTGGCTGGTCCTCATCGCCGCCGACCGGGTCGACGCGCTGGAGAGCCAGGTGGCGTCCCTGGCCACGCGCCGCCCGGACCAGCCCCTCACCCAGAGCGGGGTGCTCGGTGAGATCGGGGCGCACCCGCTGGCCTCCCGCCTCGGGCGCGGCCGGGTGGACGTGCACCACCAGGCCCTGGACCCCGTGCTGGTCCTGGGGCCGTGGATCGCCGCGGGCGGGCTCGGGGTCGCGGTGGTGCGGGCCGTGCGGCGCCGCCGGCGCGGCTGAGGCGGCGGCGGGTCCCCTCAGAGCAGCGCCTCCAGCTCGGCGGCCCACTCCTGCGCCCCGGCGGCGGGAACGGCCGGAGCCGCCTGCGGCTCGAACCACACCGTCTTGCCCGCGTGCGGGCCGCCGGGCAGCGGGTCGATCCCCCAGTCGGCGGAGGAGGCGGCCACGAGCTGCAGGCCGCGCCCCGTCGTGGCCGAGGTCCCGAACGCGCGCACCTCCACGGGGACGGGGGAGGTGTCGCTGACCTCGACGCGGACGCGGCCGCCGGGGGTGGTGCGCACCGCGACGGTGAAGGCGGTGTGCGCGTGCAGCACCGCGTTGGTCACCAGCTCCGACACCGCCAGCTCGGCAGGCTCCTCCAGGTCGGCGGCGTCGAGCTCGCGCAGGGCCCGGCGCACGTAGCGGCGGGCCGCGGCGGCCGCGCTGGCCGCGGACTCCAGCACGAGGGGCTCGGCCAGGAGCCGGCCGGCCGCGGCACCCCCGGGCGCGGCAGCGGACACGGGGACGGGACCCACCGGCGTGGGGACCGGCATGGGGAGGGCCGGCGCGGGGACGTGACCGGGAGGCCGGGCCGCGGGGCGCTCCCCCGGCGCCGCGCCGGGCCAGGGGCGGGGTTCCTCCCCGGCGAGCTGCCGCACGATCTCCCCGAAGATCCAGCGGCGGAAGGCCACGAGCTCCGCGCCGGCCGGCAGCGTCAGCAGGTGCTGCTCGGCGCGGCAGAACTCGTCGGCCTCCTCCAGCACGTCGCCCAGGTGCCGGATGTAGGCCCCCGAGCGCGCGGTGGCGGCGTACTCGACGTCGAGGAACTCCGCCCCGGCCGCCAGCGCGTCCGCCATGTCCTGCGCGGGCTGGGCCCGGTAGGGGGCGTAGGTGGTCTCCAGCTCGACGGCCAGCTCCAGCAGCCGCCGGGGCAGCGAGGTCCCCGCGCCCCGCTCGCCGCCGATCTGCACGAGGGCGAGCTCCCGCTGCAGGCCCTCCAGGTGGCGCACGAGGCGGGCGCGGATCCGCAGGGGCACACCCAGCAGCCGCACCTGCACCGTCGTGGCGTCGGTGGTGGGGTCCCGGGGCACCTTTCCACCTTGACACGAGCGGGCCCGTCGGTCGCGCCCGGCAGGTGGCGTCCCGCGGCGGCCCGGAGGGGACCGTGCCCCGCGTCCGGACGGGAACCGGTGGCTCAGCCGGTGCCGGGCGGACCGGAGGGGGTCGCGGCCTCCGGCCAGGGGCGGGGCGCCTCCCCCGCGGACTGCCGGTGGAACTCCTCCATCAGCCACGTCCGGAACGCCAGGACGTCCTCGGGGGCGGCGAGGGTGAGCAGGTACCGGCCCTCCCGGCAGAACTCCTCCGCCTGTTCCTGCACCTGCGCCATGTGCACCAGGACCGGGGTGATCGAGCGCGGCACGGCATAGGTGACGTCCGCGAACTCCTCCCCCCGGGCCAGGGCCTCGTCCAGCTCGCCGGTGGCCTGCGTGAGGAAAGGCCCCAGGGTCGTCTGCACCTCGTGGGCGAGGTCGAGCAGCCGGCGCGGCGGGGAGGGCGCGGACCCCTCCGCCGCGCCGATGGCGATCAGGGCCAGCTCGCGCATCAGCTCCGCGCCGTGCTGGGTGGAGCGCTCGCGCAGCAGCAGCGGCACCCGCAGCAGCGTGACCTCCACCATCCCGGCGTCCTCGCCCATCCGAGGAGTGTGGCAGGAGCGGCACCGGTGCGCCCACGCCGGCGCCGGGTGACATGCTTCCGGGGTGCGCAGGTGGGACCCGGTGCAGGACCAGCGGACGCGGCAGCAGCGGCGGATCGCGGCGGCGGGTGCGCCCGAGCCCCCCACCGCGCGGGTCGAGGGTTTCCAGGAGTACCCGCGCTTCTACGCCAAGCGGCGCAACGGGCAGGTGGTGGACGTGGCGTCCTCCTTCGAGGTGCTCGTGCGCTCGGCCCGCGGCGGGTGGGCCGCCGGGACGACGGTGACCGCCGCGCACCGGGCGCCCGACGGGCACCCGGTGGTGCAGGACGCGGCGGCCGCCGGCGGCGCGTGCGCCTCCAGCCGGTGGGTGGCGCAGCTCCCCGGGGGCCCGGTGGCGGAGCTCGTCGCGGCCCTGCGGACGCTGCGGGCGTTCGGTGCACCCCCGGGGCCGGGTCTCCAGCAGGACCTGCCCGCCGGCTCGGCGGTGGAGCGCTCGCAGGAGGCGTGGCTGGACGGGGACGCCGCACCGGGCGTCGACGGTTTCCGGGTGCGCTGCCCGCTGCCGGCCGGGCACGGGGGGCTCTGCGAGGCGCGGGCGCTGCTCGGGGAGCTGGTGTGGCGCTGGGACCCCCGCGAGCAGGTCGTGCACGACTGATCCCCGCGGGTGCGCCGCGGCCGGTCCCCCGGGCCGGCCCGTCCAGCGGCCGGGGACCGCTCAGCGGCCGGGAGGTCGCTCGCGCTCGACGACGATCCGGTGCATCCAGCGCGGCACCCCGTCGCGGTCGCCGTCGAGCAGCAGCACCGCGTAGGTGGCGCCGGGGTTCTCCCGGGGCGGTCGCTCGGGCCACGGGGTGTCCCCGTCGGTGGCGGTGATGACCAGGTCCACCCTCGGGCGCAGCGCGGCGGCCGCGGCGATGCCCACGCGCATGTCGGTGCCGCCGCCGCCGGTCATCACCACGTCCCGCACCCGCCGCACCAGCCGCGCACGGGTGGCCGCGGCGTCGCAGGCGAGGACCTGCACGCCGGTGCCGTGGCAGCGCCGGATGACGGCCTCCGTCTCCGCGTGCACCCGCGCGAGCATGTCCTCGCCCACGGAGGCGGAGGTGTCGACGACCACCGCGGCGCGGGGAGGGCGCGGTTGACGCATCGCGGGCAGGACCACGCCGGGGGTGGTGGCGCTGCGCCGGGAGGGGCGCGCGTAGGAGTAGTCGCGCATCCCGGCGACGTGCGCGCCGACGCGCCGGGTCAGGCTCGCCAGCTCCCGCCTCCAGTCCACGACCGGAACGAGGGTGGTGCTCGCCCACCGCTGCCACCCGGCGGGGACGGAGCCGCGGCTGCGGGCGTGCTCGAGGACGTCGTGCGCGGTCCGGCGCCGGATCAGCTCCGCCCGCCCGGCGTCCACGCCGCCGGCTCCTCCGTCGGCGCCACCGCCGTCGTCGTGGAGCTCCCACGGCCGGCGCGGCCCGCCCGCGCCGGATCCGCAGTCGTCGGCGCCGGCCGGTGCCGGGGTGTTCCCCGCCCCGGCCGCGGCGGCGGGGCCCGAGGTGCCGACGGTCAGGGTCGCCACCGCCCGCTCCCCCGCCGTGGTCACCGCGAGGAGGTAGCGCCCCTCGCGCAGGGGCCGGGTCAGCTGCACGTTCCCGGCTCCGGGCGCGACGGGGACGAGCGGGCCCGTGGCGCCGTCCACCGGGACCAGGCCCGCCGCCGGGTCGAGGACCTCGACGGCGCTCGTGGCGTCGAGGAGGACGTCCTCCGCCGTCAGGGCCAGGGTGGTGGGGGGCTCGAAGCCGCCGGGCAGCCGGGCCGGGTCGACGTCCAGGTGCGGCAGGCCCACGGGCAGCGCCGCCTGCACGGCCTGCCCGCCACCGGTCACCCGCACCAGGTGGGTGCCGTCGGGAACCGGCCCGAGCCGGAACGTCAGGTACGTCGCACCGACGTGGACGACGTCGTGGACGGCCCCGTGCAGCGGCGCGCCGTCGGCGGCGAGGAACTCCACGCGGGAGCCGGCGCCGAAGGAGGTGCCGCGGCCGGCGACCACGACCTTCTCGCTCGGGCCCCGGTCGCGGCGCAGGTGGTCCGGGCGCAGGGTGATCGTGGGTCGCGTCACCGTCAGCACGGCGCTCGCGCCACCGCCGGCGCAGGTGATCTCGACGGTGTGCTCCCCCGGGGGCAGCCGGGCGGGCAGGTCGAGGGAGGCGGTGCGGGGGTCGTGCACGGTGACGGGCACCGGCGCGGCCTCGCCGCCGGGTGCGTGCAGGACGGCGGTGGCCGGTGCGGTGAGGAACGGCTCGCGGGTGTGCGCGAGGACCCTGGCCGCGACGTCCCGCCCGGCGGGCAGCTCCGGCGGCAGCAGCAGCACCGCGGGCAGGTCGGGCAGCCGCCGGCCGGCCGGGGAGTCGAGGAGCAGGCGGTAGATCTGCTCGGCGCTCATCCCGGAGGCGGCACCGGGAACCCGTTCGGGGAACCACGCCCTGACCGCGGGCAGGCGGATCCCGGCCCCGCGCAGGTCGTCGTTGAGGGCGCAGTCGGCGGCCCGGTTGAACAGCGGGTGCCTCTCGCGGGGTTCGGCGAGGGCCTCGAAGCGCTCGGCGTGCGCGCGCAGCGGGTGGCCCACCTCGTGCAGCCAGAGCCCGACGACCTCGGCGACGTCGAGGGTGAGGAGGAACTCGGGGTTGTAGTACATCCGCCAGCGGGTGTCGATCCCGGCGGTGGGCACGGCGGGCGTGGCGACGGCCTGGACGGCGTACAGGGCCTCGCCGAGGTAGGGCATCAGCTCGCAGGCGCGGGCACGGCCGGCCGCCAGCCGCAACGCCGCCTGCTCCTGCACCCCCCGCGCCGTGCCGGAGGTGCCCGCGGGGTTCCGCGCCCGGACCCCGCCGGGCTCCGGTGCGGGGTTCCGCCGGGGGTTCCGTGCGGGGTTCCGCGAGGGGTCGGGCCGGGGTCCCGCCGGGTTCCCCGCGGCACCCGGCCCCGGGGTGCGCGGGGGCCCGGGTGGGGGTCTGCGCCGGCTCATGCGTCGCGGGTCAGCAGGCCGAGCTCCTGCAGGATCGGCCCGAGGGAGGCGACCACCTCCGGCTCCGGCATCGCCCCCGGCGGGCGGCCCTGCGCCCACCGGCGCCCGTACGTGAAGGCGATGTCGGCGCTGCCCGCCGCGGCGATCGCGGCGAGCACCCGGCCGCAGGCCGCCCACCGCGCGGCGGTGGTGTCCCCCGCCGTCGCGGCCCACACCGAGGCCGCCACGGCGTAGGTGCGGTCGGTGCGCCGCGGGTCCACCGTCCAGGCCCCCGGGTCGCGCAGCAGTTCCTCCGGGTCGGGCAGGTCCAGGTCGCGCACGTACGTGAGGAACTCCCCCGCCGCGGCGACCCCGACGGTGCCCGAGACCAGCAGGGTCACCACGGTGCTGTTCGCGCCGGCCGCTCGGGCGGTGGCGTACAGCCGCGCCGCCATCTCCCACGTCCGCGGCGTCGGGAACGCCCGGCCCGCCTCCTCCGAGGACGACGGCATCCGCGTGACGAGCTCGGGCCGCGCCCCCAGGAACACCCCGACGAGGGTCGAGGTCTCCGCCAGCAGGGCCGCGGTGCGGTCCTCGTCCACGAGGGGTACCCGCACCGGCGGCCAGCCTCCGGTGAAACCCTCGCGCACGGTCTCGGCGTCCAGGCTCCACGACAGGTGCAGGAAGCGGTTCGCGACGGGCGGGGCGAGGTCCCAGCCGTCGGCCGCGACGTCCGGCGGGTTCGCCGCGGCGACGGTGCGCACCTGCGGCGGCAGCCGCAGGTCGCCGACGACGCCCTCGAGGATCGGGCGCAGCAGAGCGGCCTGCGTCGCCGGGGGCGCGGTGGAGACCTCGTCGTAGAACTGCACGCCCGCCCGGCCCTCCCGCTCGACCGCGTCGCGCAACCGCACCGCCCACGACGGCGGCGCCAGCGAGGCCGTCCCCGTGGTGGTGTCCACGACCGGCAGGCCCGCGAAGTCGCTGGGCTCGCGGATGGAGGCGATGACCGTCTCCAGGTGCGCGCCCATGCCGTCGGCCAGCTCCCGGACCACCGAGGACTTCCCCTGCCCGGGCGGCCCCCACAGCACCACGGGGACGTTGGCGAGCAGCGCGATGCCGAGGGCGTCGCAGGTGTCGGTGTGCCGTCGGCTCATGCGGGGCGCCTCCAGGGTGCGTCGGGTCCCGTCGCGCCCGCCAGGGCGGCGAGGAACGCGATGCGCTCGGCGGTCAGGGTTCCCGCCGCGTGCGCCGCGACGACGTCGGCCGCGTCCAGCCCGGCGCCGGCCGCCGCCAGCACCAGGCGCAGGTCGAGGCCGCTGCCCGGGGGGTGCGCGGCGAGGAAGGGACGCAGCGGCGCGTGCTGCAGCGCGAGGCACAGGACCTCGCGCGGGTCGAGCACGGCGCGGTGCCCGCCGAGCACGTGCAGGGCGCGCAGCCGGGCCGCCGGGTCCGCCAGGTCGAGCGGGGCGCCGTCCAGGTGCGTCAGGCGCACCGTCGCGCCGACCGCCGCGATGCGCGCCGGGCACCCCAGCGCGGGCAGCACCAGGTACCGGTACAGGGTGAGGAGCACGTCGGGCCAGCGGAACGGCAGCTGCGGCGCGGGCCGCCCGAGCCCCGGCGCGGCCTCCCGCGGGAGCGGGCCGGCGGGGCGGTGCGCGCGCCAGGCGCTCCACACCTCGTGGGGCACGCCGCCGTGGGGCAGCGCCCGGGTGGGCGGGTCGGCCACGAGGTCGGCGGCGTCGAGCACCACGCGCGCCGGCGGCGGCCCCGGGCGGGGGCTGCGGTGGCGGCGGCGGGCGGGCACGGGCCCAGCGTAGGCACGGACCGCCCGCCCCCACCGCCCCGGCACCCGGCGCAGGCACCGGCGGGGTCACCCGCGCAGGCACCGGCGGGGTCCTCCCGTGGCGGGACCGGCGGGCCTTCCCGGTGGGCACGCCCGCCGCCGCCGCGCCATGATGGCCCCGTGGCCGAGCGCAACGTCCTGGGCGGGTCCCTGGACCCCTGTGGCACCGACCCGGTGACGGGGTTCTTCCGCGACGGCTGCTGCAGCACCGGCCCGCAGGACCTCGGCAGCCACACGGTCTGCGCGGTCGTCACCGCGGAGTTCCTCCAGCACCAGCGCGGCATCGGCAACGACCTGGCCACGCCGAGACCGGAGTTCCGCTTCCCCGGCCTGGTGCCGGGCGACCGCTGGTGCGTCACCGCCGCGAACTGGGCGCGCGCCGCCCGCGACGGCGCCGCGGCACCCGTGGTCCTCGCCGCCACCCACGAGGCGGTCCTGCGGATCGTGCCGCTGGAGGTGCTGACCGCCCACGCCGTGGACGTCCCGGACGACCTGAGCTCGCTGTAGCACGGTTCCCCGCTCCCCCGGGTGGGGGAGGCGGGGAAGGTTCCGCGGCACCGCGGGGTTGTGCCGGCGGCACAACCGTCCAGCGAGAGGCACGAAACCCGTGGACCTGTTCTCCCCCGTCACCCTCGGCGACCTGCACCTGCCGAACCGGGTCGTCATGGCCCCCCTGACCCGCCTGCGTTCCGGCGCCGGCGGGGTGCCCGGGGAACTCGTGGCCGAGCACTACGCGCAGCGCGCGAGCACCGGCCTCATCGTCAGCGAGGGCACCTACCCCACCGCGGAGTCGCGCGGGTACTGGGGGCAGCCCGGTATCGCCACCGACGAGCAGGTCGAGGGCTGGCGCGCCGTCGCCGGGGCCGTCCACGCCCGCGGCGGGCGCATCGTGATGCAGCTCATGCACGCCGGGCGGGTCTCCCACACCGACATCACGGGCACCGAGCGGATCGTCGCGCCCAGCGCCGTCGCCATCGCGGGCGAGGTGCACACCCCCACCGGCAAGGCCGCCTACCCCGTTCCGCACGCCCTCACCACCGAGGAGGTCCGCGCCGTCGTCGCGGACTTCGTCACCGCCGCGCGCCGCGCCGTCGAGGCCGGGCTGGACGGCGTGGAGATCCACAGCGCCAACGGCTACCTGCTGCACCAGTTCCTCGCGCCGGGTTCCAACTCCCGCGACGACGCCTACGGCGGGTCCCCGGAGAACCGGGCCCGGCTGACCACCGAGGTCACCACCGCTGTGGCCCAGGCGATCGGGGCGGGGCGGGTGGGGATCCGCATCTCCCCCGCGCACAACATCCAGGACGCGCTCGAGACCGACCCGGACGACGTCGAGGCCACCTACCAGGTCCTCGTGGAGTCGCTGCGCCCGCTCGGCCTGGCCTACCTCAGCGTCCTGCACGCCGAGCCGGAGGGGGACCTCGTGCAGGGCCTGCGCAAGAGGTTCGAGGGCCCGCTCATGGCCAACAGCGGTTTCGGTGTCGTCACCTCCCGCCAGGACGCCGTCGACCTCGTCGCCGACGGGACCGCCGACGTCGTCGCGGTGGGCCGCAAGCTCATGGCCAACCCCGACCTGGTGGAGCGCTGGCAGGGCGGGCACCCGGAGAACGAGCTGGACCAGGCCACCGTCTACAGCCCCGGCGCCGCCGGGTACACCGACTACCCGTTCCTGACCCCGCGCGCCTGACGTCCCTCCCCGCGCGCCCGGTCCACCCACGGCCACCCCGGGCGGACCGGCGCCCTCGGTGAGACCGGAAGTGCGGGGCTGCGCGGCCCGGCGGCAGCGGCGGGCCCCAGGAGGAGCAGCGGCTGCGGGAGGTTCACACGGCCCGCCGGCGTCCTCGTCACCGAGGAGGGCGCCGCCGACGCCCTCCTCTCCTTCGTGCAGCACCTCCGGTGGGTCGAGCACCACGGGGATGGCTGCGCCGACCCGTCACACCGTCGTGCACGGGAACCGGCGGTGCGACGTCCGGAGCGCTCACGTACCTCGACTGCGGGTCGATCCAGGCCATCCCTCCTGCCGCCACGAACCGCGCCTGGGGAGGGTGGGGCGCCGGACGCGGCTGTGGGTGGGTTCCGGGGAGGATCCCACCCACAGCCGTTCGTGCTGGACTACCTCGCGTAGGTCTCGAACTCCGCGATGCGCGGGGTGCCCGAGGCGGAGGTGATCTGAAACGTGATCTTGCTGAGCGACGTCGAGGAGAACGAGACGGTGCCGGGAGCACCGGTGCCCGAGGCCAGGACCGCGCCGCTGTCCCCGTTCAGGACGCGCCACCCGGTGATGGTGCCGCCGCCCGAGGCGGTGCGGATGTTGATCTTCGAGACCGTCTTGGCGGTACCCCACTTGACCGAGACCGAGCCGGTCGTGCCGCTCGGGGACCAGTAGGTGCTCAGGCTGCCGTCGATCACGTTGCCGTAGCTCGTGCCGTCGGCCTTGCTCGAGCCGTCGGCGCCCGCGCCGATGCTCAGGTTCGTGCCGGTCGGCGTGGTCGGGGTCGCGCTCGAGGTCGGCGTCGGCGTGCTCGTGGCCGTCGGCGTGGGCGTCGCGGTCGCCGTGGGGCTCGGCGCCGGGGTCTGCGGGGTGCAGGAGCCGTCCGAGACCTTCAGGCCCTTGTCGGCGCCCGCCGTGGCGGCGACGACCGCCGGGACGCAGCCCGCGCCGTCGAGCCTGTAGGAGTAGGGGACGCTCGCGGTGCCCGTGGACGCCATGCTCGGGCCGGCCGGGTTGTACTCGCTGCTCTTGGGAGACCACGTGACGTTGTCGAGGATGTTGCCCGCGGTCTGCCAGGTGCCGGCCGCGCTCGTGTAGAACGTGCCGAGCACGTCCTTGGAGTCCTCGAAGTAGTTGTTCTCGACCCTGGCCCTCGCGCCGGCGCGCGAGTTGATGCCCGACTCGTTGAGGTTCACGTAGTGGTTGTTGTAGATGTGCGCCAGGCCGCCACGCAGCAGCGGGGTGCGCGAGTCGATGTTCTGGTACAGGTTGTGGTGGAACGTGATGTTCGTGTTGCCCGTGTCGGTCTCGCTCGAGCCGATGAGGCCGCCGCGGCCCGAGTTGCGCAGGATCGCGTACGAGAGGGTCACGTTCTCGACGTCACCCTTCATGTCGAACAGGCCGTCGTAGCCCTCCGCCTCGCCACCCGACGCCTCGAGGGTCACGTGGTCGACCCACACGTTGCGGACGGTCGACTCCATGCCGATCGCGTCGCCGCCGTTGGACGTGGGCGAGCCCGACTTCTTGACGTTCTTCACCGTGACGTTCTGGATGATGATGTTGCTCGAGTCACGGATGTGGATGCCGATCTGGTCGAACGTGGCACCGCTGCCGACGCCGACGATCGAGATGTTGCTGATGTTCTTGAGCTCGACCACGCCGGCCGCGGTGGAGCAGCTGCCGGACACCGCGGCGGTGTTCCCGACGGTGATCGTGCCCTGCACCTCGATGGTGAGGGGGGTGCTGGTGCTCGCGCGGCCGCAGATCGCGGCATGGATCTGGGTGCCGGTCGAGGCGGTGACCGTCCGCCCGCCGGCACCGCCGGTGGCGCCGGCCGCGAAGCCGTTCGCGGTGCCCGTCACGCCGGCCTGCGCGCCCACGGCCATGGCCGTCACGCCCACCGTGGCCGCCAGGGCCACGGCGGCACCGGTCACGAGGGGACGTCGTGCGACTGCTCTCATCAAGGCTCTCCTTCGTCATCGAACTCGAGGCGTCCTGCACCCACACCTGACAGCCGTCCGTGCCGGGTCGTCCCGGCTCTCACCGCGGGCTCCCTGGAGCGCCGCGGTCCACCGCCCGAGGGACCGTCCCCGGTGGGTTCCGGCCCGCGGTGTTCGCCGGCACGTCACGTTGCAGCGGAGATCACTTCCTTGATCTCCTGAGGGGATCCACGTCGTCCGGACAGCTGCCGCGGGTGGTTGACGGACAGTAGCGCTGCACCGGAAGTCCCAGCAAGCGGTTTCTCATGATCATTGCGCGCTGGCCGTGGTGGCGTGAGCAGTCGCCGCGGAGGCGGTGTCGACGATGTCGAGTTCCCACCCTTCGGGCGCAAGGTGCCCCCAGGAGGGCCTACCGGTCACGATGCCGGCGACCCAGCTCGACCGCCGCAGCCGTCGGGACCTCACCGGGGATGACTCCCGCGCGGAGCGTGGGGAACTTCGCTCAGGCGATCCTGGTGCCGCGGTTCGTGCGCCGGCGCGTCGCAGTCGCCGACCTCGGAACCCGCGGGCGAGCCCACGCCCGCGTCGCCCTCTGCCCGTGGCGCATCCCCCCGCGAGCGGGCGGCACCCCCACCGCGATCGCGGCCACGGCCCTCGTCCCCAGCGGCCTGGAGAACCGTGACCGACGAGGGCTCACGGACAGTCGTCCTGGGAGGGCGCGCCGGCGAACCGGTCGAGCGTCCACTGCTCGAGATCGGCGTTCAGCGGTGAGCCGGCCTCGAGCACGCCCATGTGCGACCGGTCCGGGTAGCGGGTGTAGCGCAGGGGGTGCCCGGCCGCGCACAGCCGCGCGACGTAGTCGTCCTGCAGCCGGGCGGGGATGACCTCGTCGGTGCTTCCCTGGGCGAGGAACAGCGGAGTCGCCCAGGGCCCGGTGGCGACGTTCTGCCGCAGCCGGCGCCCCATCGCTCCTGTCGAGGGGTCCTGGGCGAGGATCGGGGTGTCGCGGGAGACGGCGACCCCGGTGAGGACGGTGACCACCGTTCCCGGTTCGCTGGTGCAGCGGGCGGCGGCTTCGCGCACCAGGGTGCGGGCGGCGGGGGTGGCGTCGGCGAGGGAGACGTCGGGGTAGGTCCGGCTGTAGGCGGCCAGCACGAAGGAGACGCCCAGGCTGGCACCGAGAGCTCCGGGGTGGGCGGTGACGACCTGGGCCAGGGCCAGCGGGTCGCTGGCTGCCGACAGCGCGGCGGTGCCGACGACGTCGAGGTCGGGAGCGTAGGTCGGGGCGAGCTGGCCGGCCCACAGCGCGGCGTGCCCGCCCTGGGAGTGGCCCCAGATCACCGCCTGCGGGGCCAGCCCCACGCCGAGGTCGGTTTCGCCGACCTGGTGCGCGGCGCGTACGGCGTCCAGGACGGAGCGTCCCTCGCTCTGGCCGATGAGGTAGGGGAAGTCACCTTCGGTGCCCTGCCCGGTGTAGTCGGTGGCGACCATGCCCCAGCCGTGGCGCACCAGCGAGTCCATCGCGGGCATGCCTTCGGTGGAGATGGCGTCGCGCCCGAGGCTGGGTGCGCAGGCGCGGGCGACACCGACCGTTCCGTGGGCCCAGGCGATCAGCGGGACCGGGCGACCGGTCGCCGTACCGGGCCCGGTGGACGGCACCGCGAGGACCGCGCTGGCCAGGGCGGGTACGCCGTCGTCGGCGGTCGTGGTATAGAGGATCCGCCGGGCGCTCAGCCCCGGGGGGAGATCCCCGTCGTAGGGCTCCACCCGCAGCAGCTGCCCAGGTTCGCCGGGCACGTCCTCCGGGGCGTCGTAGAAGCCGTCGAGCACCGGGATCCCCTGCCGCAACTGCGTGCTCACGGCGAGGGTCGTAGCCGCCAGCACCAGCACGACGGCGGTCGACGCCCACCGCGGTCCAGGACGACGAAGGCGGTGTGGGGACGGATCCTCGACGAGGGGGCGGTGCCGTCCGGGAACGGCGGACCGCCGGAGGAGCGAGAGGCCGGAGGCGGCGGTGCGCACGCCGAACACGAACGCCACGACCAGCAGGGTCGCGTCCAGCCACAGCAGGGCGACCAGGCCGAGGACCACCTGGGAGAGCCCGGTCGCGCCTGCCAGCACCCGCTCGGGCGCCGGACCACGTCGCACGCCGAGGAGATCGGCGGCTCCGGCCCCGACCAGGAGCAGAGCCACGCAGGGCCCGAGCAGTTCCAGGCTGCGACCGAGCCAGATGAGCACCGCCGCACCTGCGAGGACCCAGGTGATCCCGGTGACCAGGTTTCGCGTCCCAGCACCCTCCCGGCAGGAGAGGAGGTCACCGACACCGCAGGCGAGGCAGCCGACGCCGATGCAGATCCCGAGCAGCGTCAGCGAGCTCAGGGGGCGCACCACCAGGAACACGCCGAGCACCGTGGTCACGACGCCGACGAGGAGGAGGACCCAGCGGGGTGCACCCGACATCAGCAGAGGCAGCGCCCGGATCCGCCTGCTCACGAGGCGGTACCTCCTCGGGGTCGGCACCTGCTCAACGTAGGGGCTGCCCCGGCCCGTGCACAGTCGCTGGCGCGTTCCTCCCCGCCTGCTGACGCGACCCTGCGGCCCACCGCGGGCGTGGTTCCGCGGCCTCGCCGCCCCGCCCTGCCCAGTTCTCGACCGGGACACCCGAGCGGGTCACGATCGGCGGCCACCACGCGCAGGACCGGCACGCTGCCTGCGGGTCGGCCGGGGTGGATCACGACGACGAGAGCGGGCCCACGACCCGCACGGTCGAGCCGCACCACCTCGTCGTGTGGGCCGCTCGCTGGTACCTCGTCGCCTTCGACCGCCTCGCACCCTGGCCGTGCACCGGCTCCGCCGTGCTGGAACTGCCGGCCGCGCTCGTCGCCCGGTTCGCCCCCGGCGCAGCCGCTCGCGGCCGACCGTGAGGGCCGGCGCGCACCGGCCTCAGGCGAGGTCCACGCCCAGCAGCTGCTCCACGGTGCGCCGCACCAGCTCCGGGGCGCGGGTGTCCACGCCCAGCGGCTCGGGGGCGCCCTCGACCTGGGCGTCCGCCGGGTCCGTGCCGGGCACGTCCCCGCCCGCCAGCGCCGCGTCGGCCCAGGCGTCCACGACGGCCAGCGCGCCGGGGGCGTCGAGGTCGTCGGCGAGGCGCTCGCGCACCGCCGCCAGCACGGCCGCGCCGTCGGGCCCGGCCGGCAGGCGCACCGCGCGGCGCCAGCGCTCCAGCCGCGCGGCGGCCGCGCGCATCCCCTCCGGTGTCCACGACCAGTCCCGGCGCCAGGAGTTCGCCAGGATCGCCAGCCGGATCGCCGCCGGTTCCTCCCCCGCCGCCCGCAGCCGCGAGACCAGCACCAGGTTGCCCAGGGACTTGCTCATCTTCTCGCCGTCCAGGGCCACCATCCCGGTGTGCGCGTAGACGCGGGCGAAGTCGGTGCCGCCGGTGACGGCGCGGGCGTGCGCGGCGCCCATCTCGTGGTGGGGGAAGGCCAGGTCGCTGCCGCCGCCCTGCACGTCGAGCGGGGTGCCGAGGCGGTCCAGGACGATGCTCGCGCACTCGACGTGCCAGCCGGGCCGGCCGCGCCCCAGGGTGCCGCCGTCCCACGCCGGCTCGCCCTCGCGCTCCACCCGCCACAGCAGCGGGTCCAGCGCGTCGGCCTTGCCGGGGCGGGCGGGGTCGCCGCCGCGCTGCGCGGACAGCTCCAGCATCGCGGTGCGGTCCAGGTTCGAGACGGACCCGAACGCGGCGTCCCCGGCGAGGCGGAAGTACACGTCGCCGTCGGGCGCGCCGCCCTCGCCGGGAACCCGGTAGGCGCGGCCCTCGGCGAGCATCCGCTCCACCAGCGCCACCACCCCGGAGATCGTCTCCACCACCCCGAGGTACTCCTGCGGCGGCAGCACCGACAGCGCGCGCATGTCCTCGCGGAACAGGTCGGTCTGCGAGACCGCCAGCTCCCGCCAGTCCACGCCGGTGGCCGCCGCGCGCTCCAGCAGCGGGTCGTCGACGTCGGTGACGTTCTGCACGTAGCGGACCTCGTGCCCCGCGTCCCGCCACGCCCGCCCGAGCAGGTCGAAGGCCACGTACGTGCTGGCGTGCCCCAGGTGGGTCGCGTCGTACGGGGTGATGCCGCAGACGTACAGGGTCGCGGTGCCGTCCCCGTCGGGGCCGGTGGGCACCAGCCGGTCCGTGGCGGTGTCGTGCAGGTGCACCCGCCCGCCGCGGCCGGGCAGGGCACCGCGGCCCGGGATCAGCTCGTCACGGGGCGCGGGCCAGGCATGCACGGGGGAAACCTACCTCCCCCGCCGCGCCGGTCCGCTCCGCGACGACCCCACCGGAGCAGCCCCGCGGACGCGGCCCGCGGCAGCGGGGGAGGTCAGAACGCCGGCCACGGGATGGCCGGCCAGCCCTGGCCCGGGCGCGGCAGCCGGCCCCGGCGCAGCAGCCGGCGCACGCGCTCCAGCGTGCCCTCGACCTCCGCCGGCGCCAGCAGCCCGGCCAGCACCTCCCCCAGCCGGTCCTGCAGGTCCTGCTCCAGGCGCTCCAGGACCTCCCGCTCGGGGTCGAGCAGGCGCGCCCCGGCCCACCCCCACAGCACGGTGCGCAGCTTGTCGTCCTCGTGGAACGTCAGGCCGTGGTCGACGCCGTGCACGGCGCCGCCGGGGCCGGGCAGGACGTGCCCGGCCTTGCGGTCGGCGTTGTTGAGGACCACGTCGAGCACCGCGACGCGGCGCAGCCGCTCGTCGTCGGCGTGCACCAGCGCCACCGGGCGCCCGGTCTCGTCGGAGGCGCGCAGGACGGGCAGCCAGCCCTCCGGGAGCCGCCCGGCCGCGACCAGGTCCACCAGCCCGGCGCCCGGCTCGGCCAGCCGGACCTCGTGCTCCGCGTCGTCGTCCGCGCCGTCGGGGTCCACCCACAGCTGCACGCTGCCCACGCCCGCGGGCCCCTCCCGCAGCACCGTGGGCGGCACCACGTCCCAGCCGGTGGCCGCCGAGACGGCGTAGGCGGCGACCTCGCGCAGCGCCAGGGTGCGGTCGGGGAAGTCCCACAGGGGCCGCTCCCCGGCCACCGGCTTGTACACGCAGCGCAGCGCGCGCCCGCCGCCGCGGGCGACGGCGAACAGGGTGGCGTTGGAGGCGGAGGTGATGCGGCCCAGCACCTCCAGCTCCGCCGTGGCCAGGTGCTCCACGGCCTCCGGCACCCCGGCGGACGGCGCGTCGGCGCCCTCGTGCCGGTCCCCGGCCGGGCGGTTCAGCGCCGGTAGCCGTTGGCTCGGGGGCAGACGTGCCCGGTGGGGTCCAGCGGGCCCGCGCAGAACGGGCACGGGGGGCGCCCCGCCGCGACCAGCGCGAGGGAGCGGTCGACGAAGGCGCGCGCGCTCGCGCCGGTGAGGGTGACGCGCAGCACCCCGCGGGCGGGGTCGGGCTCGGCGACGTCGAGGGCCTCCTCGTCCGTCTCCAGGGCCTCGAAGCACTCGATGACGACGCGCTGGCGCTCGGAGTCCCACGCCAGGCTCATGGTGCCGACCCGGAACTCCTCCTCGATGGGCGTCTCCAGCGGGGCGTCGTCCGCGGTGCCGGCCGGCGCGACGGCCGGCACGGGTGCCTGCCCGCCGGAGCGGCGCACGACCTCGTCGAGCAGCTCCCCGACGCGCTCGGCCAGCGCCGCGACCTGCGCCTTCTCCAGCGCCACGGACGTCAGCGAGGTGCGGGCGCGGGCCTGCAGGAAGAACGTCCGCGAGCCCGGCGGGCCGACCGTTCCCGCCACGAAGCGCTCGGGCGGGTCGTAGTCGAAGACTGGCATGGTGCCGACCCTACGCCGCGGCCCGCGCGGTGGGCCGGGGCGGCGCCGCACCCGCCGCGGTGGCCCGCCGGCGCCGGCTCACGCGCCCGTGCCGCCACCGACGACGGCGTCGGTGCGGGGGACCCGGCGACGCCGGCGCGGCGGGGGCAGCAGCCCGGCCAGGTCCCCGCCGGTGTCGTTGGTGCGCAGCACGAAGGGCCGCACCGCGGTGTAGCGCACCGCGGAGACCGAGCAGGGGTCCACGCCGATGCGCTGGAAGAGGTCCAGGTGGAGCCCGAGGGCGTCGGCGAGGACCGCCTTGATGACGTCACCGTGCGAGACGGCCACCCAGACGGCGTCCTCGCCGTGCTCGGCGCCGACGCGGGCGTCGTGCTCGCGGACGGCGTCCAGGGCGCGCTGCTGCATGCCGCGCATCGACTCCCCCTCCGGGCCGGGGAAGACCACCGCCGAGGGGTGGGCCTGCACCGTCGCCCACAGCGGGTCCTTGACCAGGCTGCGCAGCTCCCGGCCCGTCCAGTCCCCGTAGCGGGCCTCCCCGAGGCGCTCGTCGGTGCCGACGGGCGGGCGCGCGGCACCCTTCGGGCCGGGCACGGCCGCCAGGGCGCCGGCGGTCTGCAGGCAGCGCTCCAGGGGCGAGGAGACGATCGCGGCGAGCGGCAGCGCGGCGAGCCTGCCGGCCAGGGCCCCGGCCTGGGCGCGGCCGTGGTCGTCGAGGTCGACGCCGGGCGTCCAGCCCGCCAGCACCCCGGCGGTGTTGGCGGTGCTGCGGCCGTGGCGCACCAGCAGGAGGGTCGGCACCCGCTCACCCTAGGCGCACGCACCGCGCCCGCCGGTGCCGCCACCCTCCCCCGCCCGGTGCGGGCGCGATCACCGGCGCGGTCGGGCGAGGATGTGCAGATGATCGTGGACGTCGCCTCCTACGTCGCGGGCCAGCGGCAGGACTGCTCGGACTTCCGCGGCCTGCCGCACACGCTGCGCCGGTGCCTCTCACAACCCGGCAGCTTCGTGTGGATCGGGCTGGAGGACCCCGGCGCCGAGGAGCTCGCGCTCCTCGGCGAGGAGCTGGGACTGCACCCGCTGGCGGTGGAGGACGCCGCCCGCGGCCGGCAGCGGCCGAAGATCGAGCGCTACGGGGACACCCTGTTCGTGGTGCTCAAGGCGCTGTCGTACTCCGAGCCGGAGTCTGCGGTGGAGACCGGGGAGGTGATGGTCTTCCTCGGCGAGCGCTTCGTGGTGACCGTCCGCCGGGGCGGGGCCGCACCGCTCACCCCGGTGCGCAGGGCGCTGGAGGCGCACCCGGAACTGCTGGAGCGGGGCCCCGCGCACGTCCTGCACGCCGTCCTGGACGCGGTCGTGGACGGCTACGTGGCCATCGACCGCGAGCTGGAGCAGGACGTGGAGGAGATGGAGGAACGCGTCTTCTCCCCCGGCCGCACCCAGGACCCGGTGCGCATCTACAACCTCAAGCGGGAGGTGCTGGAGGTGCGCCGCGCGGCCTCCCCGCTGCTGGCGGAGCTGCGCCAGCACCTCGCCCGCGGTGCGCACCACGGGCACGGCGGGCGGGAGGGCGCGGTGCGCGCGGTGCGGCCGGGCAGCGAGGACGACCTGCTCGCGCTGCGCGACGTCGCGGACCACCTCGAGCGGACCGTGGAGCACGTGGAGAGCTACGACCGGCTCCTCACCGGCATCCTCGACGCGCACCTGGCGCAGGTGTCGGTGCAGCAGAACGAGGACATGCGCCGCATCTCCGCGTGGGCCGCGATCTTCGCGGTGGACACGCTCATCGCGGGCGTCTACGGCATGAACTTCGAGCACGTGCCGGAGCTGTCCTGGCGGTTCGGCTACCCGGCGTGCCTGCTGCTCATGGCGGCCGTGGCGGTCGGGCTGTACCGGCGGTTCCGCCGCGCCGGGTGGCTCTGAGGCACCCGGCGCGGCGACCGGCTCAGCCGCCGGTGAGCTCCCGGAAGGGCGGCAGGAACCCCACGGCGACGAGGGTGTAGACCACGGCCGCCAGGACGATGCGGTACACCACGAACGGCGTGTAGCTGTGGGTGGAGATGTAGCGCATGAGCCAGGCGATGACGGCGTAGCCGACGCCGAAGGAGACGACCGTGGCCACGGCGGTGGCGCTCCAGGAGACCGCGGCGCCGCCGGTGAGCTCGTCGTACACCTGGAACAGCCCCGACATCACCACCGCGGGCACCGCCAGCAGGAAGGAGTAGCGCGCCGCGGCCTCGCGGGTGTACCCCAGCAGCAGCCCGGCGGTGATGGTGCCGCCGGAGCGGGAGACCCCCGGGATGAGCGCCAGGGACTGGGCCAGGCCGAAGAGGATGCCGTCGCGCCAGGTGAGGCGGTCCAGGGTCCGCTCCTTGGCGCCGCGCCGGTCCGCCCACAGCAGGATCAGCGCGAACACCCACAGGGTCGTGGCGGTCAGGACGTACCCGCGCAGCACGGACTCGATCTGGTCCTTGAAGAACAACCCCAGCACGCCGATCGGGATGCTGCCGATGATGACCAGCCAGCCCATGCGGGCGTCGGGGTCGTCGCGCGGCACGCGCCGGGCCAGGGACAGCGCCCAGCGGCTGACGATGCGGGCGATGTCCTTGCGGAAGTAGAGCAGCACGGCGGCCTCGGTGCCGAGCTGGATGATCGCGGTGAACGCCGCGCCGGGGTCGCCGGCGCCGATGAGCCTGCCCACGATCGACAGGTGGGCGCTGGAGGAGACGGGCAGGAACTCCGTCAGGCCCTGCACCAGGCCCAGGACGAGGGAGTCGCCGAGGCCGACGCTGGGGGCGCTCACGGGCGCCACCGGGCAGCGGGGGCGGGCGGGAGGTGCGGGGGCGGGGCGGTGGGCACGGGCGCAGACCCTAGCGAGCCGGCCGCCGCCCGCCGGTGTCGCGCCACCCGGGGGCACCAACAGTCCGGCAGGCCCTCACCGGATGTGCACGCCTGCGGGGGGCGGCCGGCCCGGGCGGGGCTCAGGTACGGCTCAGGCGGGGCTCACGTCCTCAGGGGGCGCTGTGCTGCACGTCGCCGCGCACGTCCACGACGGCGCGGGGGGCGCCGGGTGCGTCGTCGTCGAGGTCGTCGGCGAGCTCGTCGTCCTCGTCCTCCTCGAGGTCGTCGACGAGGTCCTCGTCGTCGTCCTCGTCCGCCGCGGCCACCGCCCCGCCGAGGTCCCCGTCGTCGTCCTCGTCCTCGTCCTCGTCCTCGTCGTCGCCGTCCTCGCGCTCGTCCTCCACGTCGTCGTAGAGGACGAGGGGGGTGACCTCGTCGTAGGCGGCGTACAGGGCGCTGTCGTACGCCTCGAAGGCGTCGGCCACCCGCTGGTAGGCGGTCTCCACGGCCGGGTCCGCCTCACCGCGGCGGTTGGCGGCGGCGTCGAGGTGCCCCTCCAGCGCGGCGACCAGCCGGGCGAGGGCGGCACGCGGGTCCGTCGTCATGTTCCGACCGTAGCGCTCGGCGGGCCACAATGGCACCGATGGCACCTCAGACCCGCAGCGGACCCGCGCCGGTCGACCCGGCGGACTACGAGTACCGCACCCTGACCTTCCCCCGCTCCACCTCGCGCGCGGAGGCGCGGCGACTGCTCACCGAGCAGGCCGACTACGGGCGCTGGGAGCTGGACCGCGTCCGCGTCTCCCTCGGCGGGGTGCGGCGGGTGCGTCTGCGCAGGAAGATCATCCGCGTGGTGCGCACGGCCTGAGCCGGGACCCGGCCGCCGGCACCGCACGAGCAGCCCGCGGCGCGGTCGCCGGGCCCGAGGAGCGGAGGTACGCGGTGAGCATGTGGCGGACCAAGAGCGTCGAGGACGCGATACGCACCACCGACGAGCCGGGGCACCGGCTGCGCAAGTCCCTCGGCGGGCTGGACCTGGCCGTGTTCGGGGTCGGCGTCATCATCGGCACGGGCATCTTCGTGCTCACCGGCCGCGCGGCCGGGACCCTCGCCGGACCTGCGGTGTCCCTCTCGTTCGTCGTGGCGGGGATCGTGTGCGCGCTCGCCGCGCTGTGCTACGCCGAGTTCGCCTCCACCGTCCCCGTGGCGGGCTCGGCGTACACGTTCTCCTACGCCAGCCTCGGGGAGGTGGTGGCGTGGATCATCGGCTGGGACCTCATCCTGGAGATGGCGCTCGGCGCGGCGACCGTCGCCGTGGGCTGGTCCGGCTACCTCGCGGACCTGCTGGAGCAGACCTTCGGGCTGACCCTGCCGGCGTGGACGTACAACGCCACCCCCACGCCCACCTCGCCCAACCTCATGGCGGCCGCCGTGATCCTGCTGCTCACCGCGGTGCTGTGCGCCGGCAGCAAGACCTCCGCCCGCGTCAACGCCGTCGTCGTGGCCCTGAAGCTGACGGTCGTGGGCGTCGTCATCGTGGCCGGGGCCTTCTTCGTGGACCGGGCGAACTGGTCGCCGTTCGTGCCGCCGGCCGGCTCCCCCGGCGCGCCGTCCGCCGAGCCGCCGTCGACGTCGCTGTGGCAGGACCTCGGCTTCGAGCCGGGCGCGTTCGGGGTCATGGGCGTCTTCACCGCCGCGGCACTGGTGTTCTTCGCCTTCATCGGCTTCGACATCGTCGCCACCGCCGCGGAGGAGACGAGGAACCCGCAGCGGGACATGCCGCGCGGCATCTTCGGCTCCCTGGCGATCTGCACCGCCCTCTACGTCGCGGTCTGCCTCGTCATCACCGGCATGGTGAGCTACGAGCGGATCAGCACCGAGGCGCCGCTGGCGGACGCGTTCCGGCAGGTCGGCGCCCCGGTCGTGGCGACCCTCATCAGCGTCGGCTCCGTCGTCGGGCTGCTCACGGTCATGATGATCCTGATGCTGGGGCAGAACCGGGTGCTGTTCGCGATGAGCCGCGACGGGCTCATCCCCGGCTGGTTCTCCCAGGTCTCCGAGCGCACCGGGGTGCCGGTGCGCACCACGGTCGTGACGGGCGTGGTCGTGGCCGCGGTCGCCGCGCTCGTGCCGCTGGGGGACCTGGCGGAGATGGTGAACATCGGCACGCTGTTCGCCTTCGTCCTCGTCTCCGTCGGCGTCGTCGTGCTGCGCCGCACCCGCCCGGACCTGCCGCGGGCCTTCCGCATGCCGGGCGTGCCGGTGCTGCCCGTGCTCTCGGCCCTGGCGGCCGTCGCGCTCATGGGTTTCCTGCCCGCGCACACGTGGGTGCGCCTGGGGATCTGGATGGCGCTAGGGTTGCTGGTCTACGCCCTCTACGGCTACCGCCGCTCCCGCCTGGCCACGGGCCCGCGGGCCGCGCAGGGCGCCGGGCGCGGCTGAGCGTCCCCGCCCCGCCCGCCGCGGCGCACCGGGCCGGCGCCGCCTGGTGCGCCGCGGGGAGGCCGGGCACGGCAGGATTCCCGGGTGCCCGTCGACGCCGAGATGGTCGAGTCCGCCGCCCGCCGGTTGCGGGGGGTGGTGACCACCACGCCCCTGGAGCCCAGCGCCCGGCTCTCCGCCCGCACCGGTGCGCAGGTGTGGCTCAAGCGGGAGGACCTGCAGGTGGTCCGCTCGTACAAGGTGCGCGGCGCGTACAACCTCATCTCCCGGCTCGGTCCCGCCGAGCGCGCCGCCGGGGTGGTGTGCGCCAGCGCCGGCAACCACGGGCAGGGCGTCGCGCACGCCTGCGCGCTGCTCGGCGTGCCCGGCCGCGTGCACGTGCCGCGCACGACACCGCGGCAGAAGCGCGACCGCATCGCGGCCCTGGGCGGGGCGGCGGTGCGGACGATCGTGGCCGGGGACACCTACGACGACGCGGCGGCGCGCGCGCTGGCGGACGCCGCGGACAGCGGCGCGGTGCTCGTGCCCGCGTTCGACGACCCGCGCACCGCCGCCGGGCAGGGCACGGTCGCCGCGGAGCTGGTGGAGCAGGTGCTCGCCGCCACGGGCGCGCCGCCGGACGTGGTGGTGCTGCCGGTGGGCGGGGGCGGCCTGCTCGCCGGGTGCGTGGCGTGGCTGGGCGAGCGCCACCCCTCGGTGCGGGTGGTGGGGGTGGAGCCGGCGGGCGCCGCCTGCATGGCCGCGGCGGTGGCGGCGGGTGGGCCGGTGCGGCTGGAGGCCTTCGACGGTTTCGTGGACGGCGCGGCGGTGCGCCGGGCCGGGGACGTGACGTACCCGCTCGTGGCGGCCTCGGCGGCGGAGCTGGTGAGCGTCCCGGAGGGCCGGGTCTGCTCGGAGATGCTGGAGATGTACCAGAGCGACGGGATCATCGCCGAGCCCGCGGGTGCGCTGGCCGCGGCCGCGCTCGGCGACGCCATCGCGGTGGCACCGGGGGCGACGGTGGTGTGCGTCGTCTCCGGGGGCAACAACGACGTCAGCCGCTACGCGGAGGTGGTGGAGCGGGCGCTCGTGCACGAGGGCCGCAAGCACTACTTCCTGGTGGAGTTCCCGCAGGAGCCGGGGGCGCTGCGCCGGTTCCTGGACGAGGTCCTCGGGCCCGAGGACGACATCACGCTGTTCGAGTACGTCAAGCGCTCCAACCGCGAGACCGGCCCGGCGCTGGTGGGCGTGGAGCTGGCCCGCCCCGAGGACCTGGCCCCGCTGCTGGAGCGGATGGCGGCGGCGCCCCCGACGGTGGAGCGGGTGGACCCGGCGAGCCCGCTGTTCCGCTACCTGCTGTAGGGGTGGCGGTTCCCGCTGTGGACGCGCCCCCGGGTCTCAGGCGCGCACGGGCGCCGGCAGCGTGAGGACCTCGGCCCCGGCGTCGGTGACGGCGATGGTGTGCTCGCTGTGCGCGGTCCGGCAGCCCGTGGCGCTGCGCAGCGTCCAGCCGTCGGCGTCCGTCACGAGCTCGTCGGTGTCCGCCATCACCCACGGCTCCAGGGCCAGCAGCAGCCCGGGGCGAAGCCGGTAGCCACGCCCGGGGCGCCCGGAGTTCGGCACGTGCGGGTCCTGGTGCATCGTCGAGCCCACGCCGTGACCGCCGAACTGCGTGTTGATGCGGTACCCCGCCCCGCCGAGGACGGCGCCGATGGCGGCGGAGACGTCCCCGACGCGGGCTCCGGGACCGGCCGCGGCGATCCCCGCCGCCAGGGCGCGCTCGGTCACCTCGATCAGCGCGACGCTCTGCGCGGGCCGCGCGTCGCCCACGAGGAAGCTGACGGCGGAGTCGGCGACGACACCGCCCACGGAGACGGCGAGGTCCAGCGTCAGCAGGTCGCCGTCGGCGAGCGCGCGGTCGTGGGGCAGGCCGTGCAGGACGGCGTCGTTGAGGGAGGTGCAGATGTGGTGACCGAAGGGCCCGCGCCCGAAGGACGGCGCGTAGTCGACGTAGCAGGACCTCGCCCCGGCCTCGTCGATCATCTCCCGGGTCCACCGGTCGACGTCCAGCAGGTTCGTGCCCACCTCGCAGCGCTCGCGCACGGTCCGCAGGATGCCTGCGACCAGGGCTCCGGCCTGCCTGGCCCGGGACAGCTCCGCCGGGCCCAGGATCTCGATCATCAGGAACCCCGTCCTCCGAATCCGATAACTATCCCGGTAAGAGTATCCCAGGGCTAGAGTCGGCGTCATGGTCAGGTTGCCGCTGAGCCCCGCGGAGATCGAGCGCGGGCAGCGCCTCGGCGCCCTGCTGCGGCGCGCCCGGGGTGAGCGGTCGGCGCTCGAGACCGCGCTGCGGGCGGGGGTCTCACCGGAGACCTTGCGGAAGATCGAGTCCGGTCGCGTGGCCACCCCCGCCTTCCCCACCGTCGCCGCGATCGCCGGCGCCCTCGGGCTGTCCCTCGACGCGCTGTGGGCGGAGGTCGACCGGCCGGACGCCGGGGCCGGGTCCACCGGCCGGGGCGACGGCCGCGAGCGGGTCGTCTCCTGGGCGAGCCCGTCGCGGCGACCACGGGCAGCCCGGACCGGGTGACGGAGCGCGGGTCCGACAGAAGGGGGATGCCGGGCTCCAGTAAGTGACTGTTTACTCAGTCACAGATGCCCGCCCGACCCCGGAGGTTTCCGTGTCCCCTACCGCCACCACCGCGCAGACCCGCAGCAGCTCCTCCTCGACCACGCCCGCGCCCCCCGCCCCCGCTCACACCCCGGCCCACACCCCGGCTCACACCCCGGCGCAGCCCCCCGTGCAGGACAACACCCCCACCTACCTCGCCTGGGGCGCCGCCTGGCTCCTCGGTTACGGCGCCCACGCCCTCGGTGGGGGGCCCGACCCCCTGCTGTCACTGCCACCGTGGCTGCCCGCCGCACTGCTCGTCACCGGGATCGTGGCCGCCCTGGGCGTCACCGTGGCGGTCACCGCCAGGGCCGCGCGCGGGCAGAGCGGACCCGCCGCCCTGTCCGGCGCCCTGCTCGGCGCCGCCTGGGTCGTGGGTTTCGGCGCGCTCTTCCTGCTCATCACCGCCGTCAGCGCCGTGAGCGGCGAGGCACACCTGCAAGCCCTGCTGTGGCCGTCCGGATCGGCCCTCGTCGTCGGGCTGCTCTACCTCGCCGGCGGCGCGCTGCACCGCGACCTCCTCCAGTACGGCCTGGGCACCTGGCTCGCGCTGACCGGCACGGCGGCGCTCCTCCTCGGCGAGACGGGGCAGAACCTCGTCCTGGCACTGGCCGGCGGCGGGGCCTACCTGACGGCCGCCGCCCTGGAGCTGCGACGGGTCGCGGCCCTGCGCTGAGCTCCCCGGCCCCGGCGGCCTCCCGCACGACGGCCCGTCCCCCCACGACCCGTGGGCGGACGGGCCGTCGTGCGTCCCGCCCCCGCAGTGCCCCCGAACCGCGCACCTGCGAACCGCGGCGCCCCGATCCCGTCGCGGAACCCCGGAACCCCGCAACTCCGGCACCCCGCACCCCCGCACCCCCGCACCCCCGCACCCCCGGAACCCGGCACCCGGCACCCGGCACCGCGCCGGCGAGCCCGGCACGGTCCCCTCGCCACCCCGGGGAAACCGGGTGACGAAACCCTCACCCGGTGCGACCGGCACGAACCGCCGCACACTCTGCGCGACCGAGCAGCCACCCGAAGTCCGCTCCGCGCAACGCATCCGGGCTCCGGAGGCCGTGGCGCGCGGCTTCCGGATTGCACGACACGCGGAGGCGTGCTGACCGCCGGAACCGGCTGCTAGTGTCCGCCCGGCCCCGGGAAACCGATCACGGGGGCGCTCGCCGGAGAGGGACCGATGACGACCAGCAGCAGGCCCCAGCAGGCCGGCGCCGTGCCGTCGTCCCTCGCGTCGCCGCGCCACCGCGCCGGCCGCCCGGGCCGGGCCGCGCCCCGGGGGCGTGCCCCGGCCCGCTGACCGATCGCACACCCCGGCTCCCCACGACCACGAGGCCCGCGGGGGGAGAAACCCGCCGCTCGCGGCGCCAGCGCCTCGTGCCCTCCCGCGCCCGCGGCACCGCCGCCGTGCCCACCCCTGCGAGGTTCTCAGCTCATGGCAAGGCTCTCCCACATCCTCATCGGCGCCACCGGTGCAGCCGTTACCGCCGGGTGCCTCACCGCCCCCAGCGCGTTCGCCGCCGACCCCGCCACCGTCCGGGTGAGCACCGACCGGGTCGCGCTCACCGACTCCACCGGGGGGACCTGGGAGGCGGCCCGCGGTTTCACCGGGGGCGTGCACAAGCCCCGGAGTTCCACCGCACCCGTCGCCGGGACGAGCGACGACCTGCTCTACCAGTCCGAGCACTACGGGATGAGCGCCTGGCGCACGGCGCTGCCGGCGGGAACCTACGAGGTGACCCTCAAACTCGCCGAGACGTACTTCGGCGCCGCCCGCCAGCGGGTGTTCTCCGTCAGCGCCGAGGGCTCGCCGAAGCTCACGGGCCTCGACATCTACGCCGCGGTCGGGAAGAACACCGCCTACGACCGCTCCTTCCAGGTCAGCGTGAGCGACGGGACCCTCGACCTGGGTTTCACCGCGACCGCCAACCACGCCAAGGTCGCCGGCATCCAGGTGCGACCCGTCGGCGGCACGGCAGCACCGGCACCGGCACCCGCGCCCTCCCCGGCGCCTACCGCCTCTCCCGCGCCCACCGCCTCCCCCGCGCCCACCGCCTCCCCCGCGCCCACCGCCTCCCCCGCGCCCACCGCCTCCCCCGCGCCGTCGCAGGCCCCCCCGGCGCGGGCCGGGTCCTGGCTCTCGGGCGCCTCGGGCGTCGGTGCGGCGGACGGGTCCCTGGCGGCCTGGCGCGGCCAGGGCGTCGGCATCGCCGCCACCTGGGCCGACAGCCAGACCGGCGCCGCGAACGTGTGGCAGCTGGACGCGGGCCGGGAGTACGGCTCCTGGCGCGGCTCCCTCGACGTCGCCGTCGGCGCCTTCGACCGGGGCGGGTCCTGGGCGGCCGCGGCACGCGGTGAGTACGACGCCCGCTGGCGCGCCTCGCTGGCCACCCTGCGGCGCAAGTGGGACGACCAGGCGCACGAGCCCGGCGCCCGGCTCTACATCCGCTTCGCGCACGAGATGAACGGCAACTGGTACCCCTGGACCGTCAAGGCCGCCGACGCGGAGAACTTCAGGACGGCGTGGCGGCGCTACCGGGCGCTGCAGCGCGAGGTCTTCCCCGAGTCGCGCCTGGTCATGAACCTCAACCGGGAGAGCGTGCAGACCGGCATCGACTGGCGCAGGACGTTCCCCGGCGCCGAGCACGTCGACGTCATGGGCGTCGACTACTACAACCAGTTCCCCTACGCGGGCACGGTCGAGGCGTTCCGCTCCCACCTCGGCCAGACCGACGGGTACGGCGCCCCCAAGGGTCTCGCGGCGCACCTGGCGTTCGCGGCCGGTGTCGGCCTGCCCCTCAGCATCTCGGAGTGGTCCGGCAACGCCGACCTCGGCGACTCCCCCGGTTTCGTGCAGGGCATGCAGGAGTTCTTCGCCGCCCACGGCGGCACGGGCGCGGGCCGGCTGCTCTACGAGATCCAGTTCAACGTGCAGCGCGACAACAACCGGTTCATGTTCTACGCCGGCAACCGGATGCCGCAGTCGGCGGCGCGCTACCGCGACCTGTTCTGAGCCCGGCGCCGGGGCGGGCGGTCCGAGCCCGCCCCGGCGTCAGCAGGTGGCGAGGAGACGCTGCAGGACCCGCACCCCGAAACGCAGGGCGTCGGTGGGGACCCGCTCGTCCACGCCGTGGAACATGCCCGCGAAGTCCAGCCCGGCAGGCAGCCGCAGCGGCGCGAACCCGTAGCCGCGGATGCCCAGGCGGGCGAAGGACTTGTTGTCGGTGCCGCCCGAGAGGCAGTACGGCAGCACCGCGGCCCCGGGGTCCTCGGCGTGCAGGGCGGCGACCATCCGGTCGACCAGCGCCCCGGCGAACGGGGTCTCCACCGCGTCGTCGACGTGGACACCCTCGACGTCGACGCGCTCGCCGGCCAGCTCCCGGATCGTCTGCACCAGTTCCTCCTGCCGGCCGGGCAGGAACCGGCAGTCCACCAGCGCGGTGGCGGTGCCGGGGATGACGTTGTGCTTGTAGCCGGCCTCCAGCACCGTGGGGTTGGAGGTGTTCTGCAGGGTGGCCCCCACCCAGCGGGCGGTGGTCCCCAGGTGCGACAGCAGGGCGCGCGGGTCGTCCTCGTCGAAGCGCTCACCGGTGATCTCCGCGACGCCGGTGAGGAACTGGCGCACCGTGGGGGTGATCTCCAGGGGCCAGTCGTGCTCCCCGATGCGGGTGACCGCCGCGCACAGCCGGGTCACCGCGTTGTCGGTGCCGACCTGCGAGCCGTGCCCGGCGCGGCCGTGGGCCACCAGGCGCAGCCACGCCAGGCCCTTCTCCGCGGTCTGCAGCAGGTAGGTGCGTCGACCGGCGATCTCGACGGAGAAACCCCCGACCTCGCTGATCGCCTCGGTGACGCCCTCGAACAGCTCCGGGCGGTTCTCCACCAGCCAGCGGGCGCCCTGCACGCCCCCGGCCTCCTCGTCGGCGAGGAACGCGAACACCAGGTCGCGCGGGGGCCGGGCGCCGGTGCGGGCCAGGTCGCGCGCCACCGCCAGCAGCATCGCGTCCATGTCCTTCATGTCCACCGCGCCGCGGCCCCACAGGCAGCCGTCGCGCTCCTCGCCGGCGAAGGGGTCCACGCTCCAGTCCGCGGCCCGCGCGGGCACGACGTCGAGGTGGCCGTGCAGCAGCAGCGCGCCGCGGACAGCCGTCCCCGCCGGGTCACCGGGGATGCGCACGACGACGTTGCCGCGGCCGGGGAAACCCTCGACGTACTGCGCGCCGAGCCCCACCTCGCCCAGCAGCGCGGCGACGTGCTCGGCGGCGGCGCGCTCGCCGGGTCCGCTGCCGTCGCCGTAGTTGGAGGTGTCGATGCGCAGCAGGTCCCGGCAGAGGCCGACGACCTCGTCCTCCGCCGCCCGTCCGCCGCCCTGGACCCCGCTGCCCGCCGCCTGCGCCACGGTCGCCACCGTAGCGGCGCGGCGGGTGCCGGTGCGGGGTGGGCGTGTGCGGGCCCCCTCGGGCGGCACCGGGGCGGGCGCGCGGCGCGGCGTGGTGGCGCCCGGTGCTGCCTGTAGCGTGCCGGGACCATGAGCGCGACCGCCGGGCCCGCCTCCGGCCCGACACCCCCTCCCACCGCCCCGCCGGCGCAGGCCGGCGCCTCGTCGGGACCTCCCGCCACGCCCGCGGCGCAGCCGCTGCTGGCCGAGCACCGCGGCCTGACGGACGGGGTGCAGGAGGCGCTGCTGGGTCTGCTAATGGACCGCGAGGTCGCGCCGGGCGCGCCGCTGCGCACGGAGGCGCTGGCGGCGCGCCTGGGGGTCTCGGCGACCCCGGTGCGCGAGGCGCTGGCACGGCTGGAGTCCACCGGCCTGGTGGAGCGCACGGTGCGCCGGGGGTACCGGGCCGCGCCGCTGCTGGGGGCGCAGGAGCTGGAGCAGCTCCTGGACGTGCGCCTGGTGGTGGAGCCGGGGATCGCCGCGCGGGCGTGCCGGCGGGCCGGTCCCGAGCAGGTGGCGGCGCTGCGGGCGTCGGTGGCGGCGCAGCGCAGCTCCCCCACCGGCCCGGGCTACCGGCACTTCAAGGCGTACCTGGCGGCGGACTGGGCCTTCCACCAGCTGCTGGCCGAGGCCACGGGCAACCCGTTCCTGGTGCGGACGCTGGACTCCTTCCGCGGCTTCGTGCACCGCCTGCACCAGGACGAGGAGCGGATCGAGGACTCCGCGGAGAGCGTCGCCGAGCACGAGTCGGTGATCGCGGCGCTCGTCGCCGGGGACGAGCGGGCGGCCTCGGAGGCCATGCGGGAGCACCTGGAGGGGGTCCGCGAGCGCGCCTCCGGCTGAGGCCGGTGGCCTGGGCGGGTGAGCGATCCGCGCCGGGGCGTTGACAGGCGGGGCACAGGGGCTACAGTCGTGAGCGCGACGACGCGATTTTCTATAGAATCGTGTCCCGCCCTTCCACCCCCGGACGCGATGGAGCCCCTCCGTGAGCACCCCCGACTCCCCGGCCGCCGACCCCGGCGCCGCTCCCACCACCAAGGTCTGGACCGGCTACCCCGAGACCCTCACCCGGGAGAACTGGCCGATCACCGTGCCGATGATGGTCCACGGCAACACCGTGGCCGACGGCACGCCCGTGCAGGAGGCCTCCGCGGAGCAGTGGGCGGAGGTGCTCGACGTCATGGTCGACGCCGGGTACGAGAACATCGACCCCACCGACACCTGGATCCAGATCGCGGACCTGTCCCCCGCCCGGCTGGAGGAGTTCGCCCGCACCGTCACCGCGGCCGGCCTGGGCATCCCCGCCTTCTCCACCTCCCGCCGCAGCGTCCTGGACCCGGTGCACGCCGCGGAGAACCTCGCGTACTCCCACCGCGCCATCGACGCCTGCGCCGCCCTCGGCATCCCGCTGATCTCCTTCGGCTTCTTCGAGTCCCTCACCGAGGAGCAGAAGAAGGCGCTGTGGTTCTGGCACGAGCCGAACGCGCCCCTGGACCTGGGCCGGGAGAACCGCGCCCGCGCGGTGTCGCTCATCCAGGAGCTCGCCCGCCACGCCGCCGAGGTGGGCGTGCAGGTGTCGCTGGAGATGTACGAGGACACCTTCCTGTACGAGGCCGACTCCACGGTGCGCTTCGTGGAGGAGGTCGGCCTGGACAACGTCGGCCTCAACCCCGACTTCGGCAACTTCGTGCGCCTGCACCGTCCCATCGAGGACTGGAACGTCGTCGCGGAGAAGACCCTGCCGCTGGCCAACTACTGGCACATCAAGAACTACGTGCGCGACTTCGACCCGGCCACGGGGGCGTACTTCACCCACCCCGCCCCGCTGGAGAGCGGCACGGTCAACTACCGCAGGATCATCAGGTACGCGGTGGACCACGGCTTCCGTGGCGCCTTCTGCGTCGAGCACTACGGCGGTGACAGCATCAGCGTCGGCGCCACGAACCGCGAGTACATCCGGCGCGTCCTGCCGCGCACCATCCCCGCCCTCTGAGCGCCGCGAAGCCCACGGATCGAAGGAGACCGCCCCGATGACCCGAATCTTCGGTGACCCGTCCTCGTTCGTCGAGGAGGCCCTCACCGGCTTCACCGACCTGTACGCCCACCACGTCCAGCGCGTCCCCGGCGGCGTGCTGCGCTCCACCGCCACCCCCGAGGGCAAGGTCGCCGTCGTCATCGGCGGCGGCTCCGGGCACTACCCCGCCTTCGCCGGCTACGTCGGCCCCGGCGGCGCCGACGCCGCCGTGTGCGGCGACGTGTTCGCCTCCCCCTCCACCCGGCTCGTGTACGACGTCGCCAAGGCCGCCAACCGCGGCGGCGGCGTCCTCCTCGGCTTCGGCAACTACGCCGGCGACATCCTCAACTTCGGCCTGGCCGCCGAGCGCCTGCGCGCCGAGGGGATCCGCGCCGAGCTGCTCGTCGTCACCGACGACGTCGCCAGCGAGGGCAAGGGCGCCAACAGCCAGCGCCGCGGCATCGCCGGTGACGTGGTGGCCTTCAAGATCGCCGGCGCCGCCGCCGAGGCCGGCTACGACTTCGACGGCGTCGTGCGCGTCTCGAACCACGCCAACGACGTCACGCGCTCCATGGGCATCGCCTTCGCGGGCTGCACCCTGCCCGGCGAGAGCGAGCCGCTGTTCACCGTGACCAAGGGCCACATGGGCATCGGCCTCGGCATCCACGGCGAGCCCGGCATCTCCGAGGAGCCCATCGGCACCCCCGAGGAGATCGCCGACCTGCTCGTCGAACCGGTGCTGAAGGCCCGCCCCGAGGGCACCGGCCAGCGCGTCGCCGTGCTCGTCAACGGCCTCGGCGGCACCAAGTACGAGGAGCTGTTCCTCCTCTACGGCCACATCGCCGCCAAGCTGCGCGCCCAGGGCTACGAGATCGTCGCCCCCGAGGTCGGCGAGCTCGTCACCAGCCTCGACATGGCCGGTGCGTCCCTGACGGTCACGTGGCTGGACGAGGAGCTGGAGACCCTCTGGACCGCCCCCATCCAGTGCCCGGCCCTCTCGCGCGGCACCGTCATCGAGACCACCCCCGCGCCGGCGTTCGTGCCCCCGGCGGAGGAGGTCCTCGACTACTCCGGCACCCCCGCCGAGGCCCAGGAGGCCGGTAAGCGGGTCGCGCAGGTCGTGCGGTCCGTCGCCGAGGCGCTGGCCGGCGCGGAGGAGGAGCTCGGGCGCATCGACGCCGTCGCCGGGGACGGCGACCACGGTGTCGGGATGACCCGCGGCTCCCGCGCCGCCGCCGAGGCCGCCGCGAAGGCCGCCGCCGCCGGCGCCGGCGCCGCGGGTGTCCTCGCCGCGGCCGGCGGGGGCTGGGCCGACCGCGCCGGTGGCACCTCCGGCGTCATCTGGGGCGTGCTGCTGCACTCCTTCGCCGAGCAGCTCGGCGACACCGGCCGCCCCGACGCCGCCGCGGTCGCCGCCGGCGCCACCGCCGCCCTGGAGGGCGTCACGCGCCTCGGCGGCGCCAAGCCCGGCGACAAGACCCTCGTCGACGCCCTCGCGCCGTTCGCCACGACCCTCGCCGAGCGGGTCGGGGCCGGCGACGACCTGCGCACCGCGTGGGACGCCGCCGCGCAGGCCGCCACCGCCGCCGCCGAGGCGACGAGGGAGCTGCGCCCGCAGCTCGGCCGCGCCCGCCCGCTCGCCGAGCGCAGCCTCGGCCACCCGGACGCCGGCGCGGTGTCCCTCGCGCTCGTGGCCCGCACCGCCGGTGCGGTCCTGGCCTCCTGAGCGCACCGTAGGAACCGGGCCGCCGGGCGCGAGCACCGCGCCCGGCGGCCCGGAGCAGGCGAGATCCGCACCACCGACCCGAAGGCGGAGAGCATGAGCGAGAACACCCAGCCGAAGTGGCGCATCGTCGTCGGCGCCGACGACGCAGGCGTGCAGTACAAGGACCGCATCAAGGCCGACCTGCTGGCCGACCCGCGCGTGGAGTCGGTCGTCGACGTCGGCGTCAACGCCGACGAGGACACCCACTACCCGCACGTCGCCGTCGCCGCCGCCCGCAAGGTCGCCGCCGGCGAGGCCGACCGCGCGCTGCTGATCTGCGGCACCGGGCTCGGCGTGGCCATCGCCGCGAACAAGGTCCCCGGCATCCGCGCCGTCACCGCCCACGACGGCTTCTCCGTGGAGCGCTCGGTGCTCTCCAACGACGCGCAGGTGCTGTGCATGGGCCAGCGGGTCGTCGGCATCGAGCTCGCGCGCCGCCTGGCCAAGGAGTGGCTCGGCTACGTCTTCGACACCACCTCCGCCTCCGCCGCCAAGGTCGAGGCCATCAAGACCTACGAGCAGACCGGCTCCGACGCCGCGGCGCAGTCCGAGGCCGAGTCCGTCGCCGCCTGCTGACGGTGGCCACCCCGGTGACCCCGGCACGCCCCCGGCGCCTGGTGGGGGTCAGCCTGAAGATGTACTTCACGCTGGCCCGCACCCGGGAGTACCTCGAGGGCGTCGCGCAGCTCGGGGCGCACGCCGCCGCGTGCGACGTGGACGCGTTCGTCATCCCCGACTTCGTCTCCCTCGCCGCGGGCGCGGAGCTGCTGCGCGGCAGCGGCATCGCCCTGGGCGCGCAGGACGCGTCCTGGGAGGACGCCGGCGCCTACACCGGTGAGGTCTCCCCCGCGGTGCTCGCCGAGGTGGGCTGCCGCTACGTCGAGCTCGGCCACGCCGAGCGCCGCCGCCTCTTCGGGGAGGACGACGAGGTGACGGCCCGCAAGGCCACCGCCGCCGCCCGCAACGGTCTCGTGCCGCTGGTGTGCATCGGCGAGACCACCCGCTCCGGTGAGGGCGCCGAGGCCGTCGAGGCCGCCGTCGCCGAGTGCCGCCCGCAGGTCGAGTCGGTCCTGGCCGCCGTCCCCGACGGCTCCGAGGTCGTCCTGGCCTACGAGCCGGTGTGGGCGATCGGGCAGCCGCGGCCCGCCTCGGCCGACCACGTCGTCGCCGTGACCCGGCGGCTGCGCGAGCTGGCCGCCGGCCGCGCCGGCACCACCCGCGTCCTCTACGGCGGCAGCGCCGGGCCGGGCCTGTTCGCCTCCCTCGCCGAGGGCGTCGACGGGCTCTTCCTCGGCCGCTTCGCGCACGACGTCGCGGCGTTCCGCGCCGTCATCTCCGAGCTGGCGGCCTGAGCCCTCCCGGCCCCGGGCCCCACCGGCCCGATCAGTCCGTCCGTCCCACCACTCCCGATCCACCACTCCCGAAGGGCAGGACCCGCGTGTCCACCGCACCCCGCACCGACAAGATCACCCGCGTCGCGCAGATCGGCACCGGCTACATGGGCGGCGGCATCGCCCAGTCCCTCGCCCTGGCCGGCGCCGACGTGTGGCTCGCCGACGCCGACAAGGAGTCCACCCAGCGCAACTACGAGCGCCTCCTGAAGGAGTCCGAGCTCTTCGAGGCGCAGGGCCTCTTCGACGCCGGCAGCACCGAGATCCTCAGGAAGCGCCTGCACCCCGCGGACTCCATCGAGGAGGCCGTGGCCGACGTCGACTTCGTCGAGGAGGCCGTCTTCGAGGACCCGCAGGTCAAGAAGGACGTGCTGTCCCGGGTGGAGAAGGCCGCCGCCCCCGGCACCATCATCGGCACCAACACCTCCACCATCCCGGTGAAGGTGCTCGCCGAGGCCTTCGAGGACGCGTCGCTGTTCCTGACGGTCCACTTCTCCAACCCCGCGCCGTTCATCCCCGGCGTCGAGCTCGTCACCGGCGAGGCCACCAACCCCGCCGTGCTGCCCATCATCGACGACCTGCTCACCCGCGCCGGGCGCAAGGGCGCCCAGGTGGCCGACGTGCCGGGCTTCGTGCTCAACCGCCTGCAGTACGTGCTGCTCAAGGAGGCCATGACGATCGTGGAGGAGGGCGTGGCGACCCCCAAGGACGTCGACACCATCGTCTCCACCACCTTCGGCTTCCGCCTGCCCTTCTTCGGGCCGTTCGCGATCGCCGACATGGCCGGTCTCGACGTCTACGCCAAGGGCTTCGCGGTCCTGGAGGGCCACTTCGGCGAGCGCCTCTCGGCCCCGGCGAACCTCACCGAGCTCGTGGCGCAGGGCAAGTACGGCACCAAGACCGGTGAGGGTTTCCTGAAGCTGGACCCGGAGAAGCTCGCCGCGCTCATCGACTACCGCAACAAGGCCTACCGGAAGATGGCGCAGCTCCTGGAGGAGCTCGGGCCCTCCCCCATCGCCGACTGACCCCCTCGGCCCGGATCACCACCCCTGCACCCACTCAGCGCACCCACCCGGCGACGGTGCGCTGATCGATCGGGTGACCACCGCCGCGGTGGTCACCCGATCGGGCGGGAGGGGCACCGGGCGCCGCGCACCGGGCACCATCATGGTCCCGTGCCAACCCCCCGGCGTGCCTTCGCCGTCCTCACCGTGGGGGTCCTCCTCTACGGCGCCGCCCTGCTCGGCCTGCACGACGGCGCGGTGCGCCAGCTGCTCGACGCCACCCTGGGCAACGCCCTCACCGCCGGGATCGTCGCTCTCATGTGGTGGCGGGTCCACCGCAGCGACGTCGACCGCGCCGTGATCGTGCCCATCGCCCTGGGGATCACCCTCGGGGTGCTCAACGAGGTCGCGCTGGACGTCGCCGCCCTCGTCGCGGACCTGCCGGTGCAGGGGCCGCACGTGGTGGTCGGCGCGGCCCTGTCCATCCCGTGCTTCCTCCTCGCGGCGCGGCAGTACGCCCGCGCCCGCCTCGCCGACCGGCACCGCGCCATCTGGCTGGACGCCGTCGCGGGGCTGCTCGCCCTCACCGCCGCCTGGCAGCTCCTCGTGGCCGGGCGACTGCAGCAGGCGGTGGGCCCCGTCCTGCCGGGCCCGCAGGCCCTCTCCCTCGTCGTGCCCGCCGTGGACGTCATCGTCCTGCTCGCCCTGATGGCGATCATCATCTGGTGCGGGGTGCGCAGCGACGTGCGGCTGTGGGCGCTCACCGCCGCCCTGGCGCTGTCCGCGGCCGGCGACCTCGGCTGGGTGGTGGCGCTGCACACCGGCGAGCACGCCCCGGGCAACCCCGTCGACGCCCTCTGGACGGCCTCGGCGCTCGTGACGGCGGCCGCGGTGTGGGGACCGGCGCCCCGCGCCGGCCGGCTCACCGTGGGCGTCACCCGCCTCCTCGTGCCGCCCACCGCCGTGGTGCTGCTGTGCGGTCTCCTGCTGGTCGTGGCCTCCGTGGTGCCGGCCCCCCGCACGAGCCTGCTGCTGACGGGGGTGGCGCTGCTGCTCGTCGTGACCCGCCTGGCGCTGGCGTACTCGGAGCTGGTGCCGCTGGCCTCCGCGCGCCGGCTGTCCCTGACCGACGAGCTGACCGGCCTGGGCAACCGCCGCGCCCTGCTCGCCGCGCTCGCCGAGGTGGTGCAGCGCGAGGAGCCGGCCTGCCTGCTGCTGCTGGACCTGCAGCGCTTCAAGGAGGTCAACGACGCCCTCGGGCACAGCGCCGGCGACGAGCTGCTGCGCTCGGTGGCCGCCCGCATCCGCGCCTCCGCCCGCCCCGGGGACGTCCTGGCCCGCCTGGGCGGCGACGAGTTCGCGGTGCTGCTGCCGCGCACCGGGCTGGAGCAGGCCGTGCTGCTGGCGCACACCCTGGCCGCGGAGCTCGCCGCCCAGCACGTCCTGGCGGGCGCCGCCGTGCACGTGCCCGCGGACGTCGGCGTGGCGGCGCGCCCGGTGCACGCGGCGAGCTCGGACGGGCTGCTGCGCTGCGCGGACGTGGCGATGTACACCGCCAAGCGGGAGCGCTCGGCGGTGGCGCTGTTCGACGAGTCCATGGACCGCCGCTCCGGTGACCGGCTGCGGCTCGTGGAGGAGCTGCGCCAGGCCCTGAGCCCCGGCGGCGACGGCGGCAGCCTCGTGCTGCACTTCCAGCCCAAGATCGACCTGGCCACCGGCGCGGTGGCCGGGGCCGAGGCCCTGGTGCGCTGGCAGCACCCCCGCCTGGGGCTGCTGGACCCCACCTCGTTCCTGGGCACCGCCGAGCAGCGCGGCCTCATGCAGACCCTGACCCGGCAGGTGCTGGACGAGGCGCTGCGGGAGGCGGCGCTGTGGGAGGCGGCCGGGCACGGGGTGCCGGTGGCGGTGAACCTGTCGGTCTCCGACGTGCTGGACGGTGCGCTGCCCGGGCGGGTGCGCCGGGCGCTGGAGCGGCACGGGGTGGACGCCTCGGCGCTGCACCTGGAGATCACCGAGTCGGTCGTCATGGGCGACTCCGGCCGGGCCCGCACGGTCGTCGCGGCGCTGGCCTCGCTGGGGGTGCGCCTGAGCGTGGACGACTACGGCACGGGCTACTCCTCGCTCGCGTACCTGCGGGACCTGGCGGTGCACGACCTGAAGCTGGACCGCTCCTTCGTGCGGGAGGTCTCCACCGACGCGCGGGCCGCGGCGATCGTGCGCAGCACGGTGGACCTGGCCCACAGCATCGGCCTGGGTCTGGTGGCCGAGGGGGTCGCGGACGAGGCGGGCCTGGAGCTGCTGGTGGAGATGGGCTGCGACCAGAGCCAGAGCCACCTGCACTCCCCGCCGCTGCCGGCCGGGGAGTTCCGCCGGTGGCTGGCCGCCCAGCGCGGCCTCAGCGCGGGCCGGCCTGCCGCACGGACCCCTCCCGCGGGGCGCCCGGTGCTGCCGACGGCGCGGGGAGGGCACCGCTCGGAGCACGGCCTCCCCGAGGGTCCCGCCCGCCCGGCGCCCGGCGCAGGGCCGCGTGCGTGAGGGCCTCCAGCGGGCCGCTGCCGGTCCTGCTCGTCCACCACCACGCCGCGGCGCCCACCGCGGCCGACACCAGCACGAAGAGGGCCACGGTGCCGGGGGTGCGGGTGCCGCCGTCGAGCCGGCCGCCGAGGTCCAGGCCCCACCCGTAGCACAGCGCCGAGGCCAGCACGTTCTGCAGGACGTAGCAGGACAGCGCGGTGCGCCCGACCTGGGCGAGGCGGCGCCGGGCCCAGCCCGCGGCGGGGGCGGGCCGTCGCGCGCACAGGCCGAGGACGGCGGCGAGCAGCCCGAGGCCCACCAGCGGCGCGGTGAGGTAGCGGGCCAGCAGCAGCCCGGCGTCGCCGCCGGCGAGGCCGAGGGCGAGGTCCACGGGCAGCGCCACGGCCCCCAGCACCAGCAGCCGGCGGCGCAGCCGGGCCCCGCCGGGTGCGGCGAGTCCGGCCCGCAGCAGGCGCGCACCGAGCAGGAACAGCGCGACGGACAGGGCGCCGATGAGGACCGGCTCGGCGCGGAAGAGCAGCAGGTTGTCCCAGCGCAGCACCACGAGGTCCCACCAGCTGCCCGTGCGGTACACCCCGGCGCCCGGCGGGGGTTGCGCCGGGTCCTCCTCCCCGGCGGGCGCGAGGGTGATCAGCAGCGCGAGCAGGCCCAGGACGAGCACGTGCCAGGTCGCGGCGGCCACCAGCCAGGTGCGCTGGGCGCGTTCGCCGCGCGCCAGCAGCCAGGCCACGACGAGCCCGGTGAGGGCGTAGCCCATGAGGACGTCGAACTCGGCGACGAGGAAGTAGTGCAGCGTGCCGTCGAGGAGGAGCAGCAGGGCCCGCCAGGGGTAGCGGCCGGGCCAGCGCTGCCCGCGGCGGAGAGCGGCGTCGCGCTGCAGCTGCAGGCCCATGCCGAACAGCAGGGTGAGCAGGGCCAGGGACTTGCCGTTGGGCAGCTGCTGCAGCACGGCGGCGACGGTGCCGGTGGCGCCCATCGCCGCGTCCGGGGCGGTGAGGAACCCCAGGGCGCCGCCGGGTGCGGTGAAGAGCCAGATGTTGGTGGCGAGCGTGCCGAGGATGGCGACGCCGCGGGCGACGTCGAGCCCGTCGAGCCGGGCGGGCGGGGCGGAGGCCATGCACCGAGCGTAACCATACGATCGTATTGGCGGCAAGGACCGGTCGTTTGCGACGATGCTCCCGTGCCCGGAGCCTCCGAGAACCTGCTGCGCGCCGTCGCCGGCATCGTCGCCGAGCGCGGCCTCGACGCCGTCAGCGTCCGGCAGGTCGCCGAGCGCGCCGGGGTCTCGGTCGGCGCCGTCCAGCACCACTTCCCCACCAAGGACGCCCTGCTGCTCGCCGCGGTGGAGCACGTCTCCACCGCCTTCCGCGCCGACGTCGAACGCCGCCTCGACGGCTGCCCCTCCCACGCCGAGGCGCTGCGCATCCTGCTGACGCGGCTGGTGGGCACCGAGCCCGGGGACCGCACCGCCACCGCCGTCTGGCTCGCCTTCACGGCCCGCGCCGCCGTCGACCCCGGGATCGCCGCCGTGCACCGGCGCGAGTGGGCGGACCTGGAGGAGACCCTCGCCGCCCTCGTGCGCGCCGCCGCCCCGCAGCGCCCCTCCCCCGCCGACGACGCCGCCGCGCTGCTCGCCCTGGCCGACGGCCTCGCCATCGCCGTCGCCCTGGAGCCCGGCCGGATGCCCCCCGAGCGCGCCGAGCGGCTCCTCGCCGAGCGGCTCGCGCTCGTCCTGCCCGGCTGAGCCGCACCGCCCGGCGCACCGCGAGGACGTCCGGCGCGGGCCCGGGCAGCGACGAGGCGGCGCGGCAGGCGGCCCCCGGCCACCGGCCCGGCGCCACCGCGGGGAACCCCTGGGACGCCCCGCACGTGGTTCCGGACGTGCCACCATGGGGAGCGCGCAGGACGTGACCCTGCGCACACCACGCAGATCGTCCGCCCCTGCGTAACCCGGTGGACACGTGGACACCGCATCCTCGGACCTGCGGTGCCGTCCCGACGGGGTGACGGTGAGGAAGTCAGGAGTACCCATGTCCGGCAGCAACGAGGGACCCGGCGCACACGCGCCCGGCGACCACCTCCCCGGTGCCCACGTCCTCGTCGGCGTCGACCTCGCCGTCGACTGCACCGCCGCCCTGCGCTGGGCCTGGCAGCAGGCGCGCGAGGAGGGCCGGGAGCTGCTCGTGGTCACGGTGTGGGAGTACCCGCGCGTGCCGCCCGCCGTCGGTGGCGTGACCCTCGACGGCTTCCCCAGCCCCGGTGAGCGCCTGGTCCAGGTGGAGAGCGCCCTCGCCGCCGCCGTCGTCGCCGCGGGCCTGCCCCCGGAGGCGCCGAGCACCAGCTGGACCCCGCCCGTGCACCTGCACGCCGTGCGGCCGCACGGCATCGCCGCGCTCACCGCGGGCGCGGGCCTGCTCGTGCTGCCCGGGGAGACGCACGACGGGGACACCGACTACCTGACCGGCAGCCTGCGCCGCCGCCTCGCCGCGGCCTGCACCTGCCCCGTGGCGCTGGTCACCGGCACCGGCACCGGGGAGCCCGCGGTGCTGGGCCTGCGCGCCGAGCACCGCGCCGAGCTCACCGGCGGCTAGGCCCCGCCCAGCCGCACCGCCAGCAACGTGGCGTCGTCGTCCGCGGCGCCCGGCACCGCCCCCAGCAGCCCGTCCGCCCAGCCCGCCAGGTCCCCGGCCGGGCCCGCCGACGCCGCGCGCACCAGCACCTGCAGCGTCTCCTCCAGCGAGTCCCCGCGGCGCTCGACGAGGCCGTCGGTGAACAGCAGCAGCACGTCCCCCGGCGCCATCCGCACCGCCACCGACGTCGCCGTGCCCATCCCCACGCCCAGCAGGGGCCGCGGCGGAGCGGGCAGCAGCTCGGCCCCCGCCGCGCCCACCCGCACCGGCGGGGTGTGCCCGGCGTTCGTCAGCTCCACCGCGCCGGTGGCGGGGTCGAAGACGGCGATGACGGCGGTCGCCATGTGCTCGCCGAAGACGGCCGCCACGAGCCGGTCCAGGCGGTCCAGCGACGCGGCGGGCGGGTGGCCCTCCAGGAGGTACACGCGCAGCGCGGTGCGCAGCTGCGCCATGGTCGTGGCGGCGTGCACCCCGTGCCCGGCGACGTCGCCCACGACGAAGGCCACCCGCCCGTCCGGCAGGTACAGCGCGTCCCACCAGTCCCCGCCGAGCTGGCTGCCCTGGGCGGGCCGGTAGCGGGCCACGACCTCCACCCCCGGCACATGGGGCGCCGCCTCCGGGATCACGGCGCGCTGCAGCGACTCCGCGAGCGCAACGTGCTCGCGGACGCGGCCCAGCACGAGGGCGTTGAGCTGGTTGCCGAGGCGCTCGGCGGTCTCGGCGTGCCAGCGGGACCACGGCAGGCTGCGGCCGCGGACCACCTCGCGCCACTTCTCGAACGACCTGCGGGGGCTGAGCCGCACCTGCGGGCCCTCGGCGGCGGCCAGGCGCTTGTTGTGCGGGTCCCCGCCCCAGTCGACGACCTCCACCTGCTCCGGGCGCAGCCACAGCAGCCACCGGTCGTGACCGGTGCCCGTGCCCAGCCCGGTGCGCAGGGCCCCGGCAGCGGTACCCGCGTGCGCGGCGGCCCCCGGCAGCAGCGAGGCGGTCGAGTCGGTGGACGCGGGGGCGCCGTCCGCGCGGGCCAGGGCCGCGGCGATGCCGTGCAGGACGTCGCGGTCGGGCACGGACCCGGCGGTCAGCAGCTCCTCGCCGTCCCACAGCGCGGCGCCCGAGGCACCGACGAGGCGCAGCAGCCGGGGGTCGGCGAGCAGTGCGGGCGCGGGTGCGCGCAGCCCCGCGGCGAGGTCGGCGACGATGCCGGCCAGCAGGTCCTGGGCGGCGAGGGTGGCCTCCCGCTCCTCGGCGCGCTCGCGGTCGGCGATGAGCTGGGAGGCGACCTGCCCGAGCAGCTCCGCGGCGGAGCGGGCGTCGGGCGCGGGCCGGTGCGGGCCCGCGTAGTGGTGGCAGGCCACCAGCCCCCACAGCTCCCCCTCGCGCAGCAGCGAGATCGACATGGACGCGGTGACGCCCATGTTGTGCAGGTACTCCACGTGGATGGGCGAGACGCTGCGCAGCACCGAGTGCGACAGGTCCAGCGGTGCGCCCGTCCCCGGGTCGAGGACGGGCACCAGCGGCGAGGGCCGGTAGGAGACGTCCGCGATGAGCCGCGTCCAGTTCAGGGTGTAGAGGCGGCGGGCCTGCGCGGGGATGTCGGTGGCCGGGTAGTGCAGGCCGAGGAAGGAGTTGAGGTCCTCGCGGCGCTCCTCGGCGACGACCTCGCCGTTCCACTGCGCGTCGAAGCGGTAGACCATGACGCGGTCGAAACCGGTCAGGTCACGCACCTCCGCGGCGAGCCGGCGGCACAGCCCGTCCACGCCGGAGGTGGCGGTGAGGCGGGCGATGGCCGCGCGCGCGGAGCGGTAGGACACGCCCTCCCCGCCCGTGGACCCGGCGACGGGCTCGACCTCCACGACCAGGCGGGTGCCGGAGCGGTGGGCCAGCACGTCCGCCTCCTGCCCGGCGAGCCGCCCGGCGGCACCGTCCAGGCGCACGCGCACGGGCTCGGCGCCGTCGGGGCGCGCCAGGACCGCTCCCGCGGCGGGGCCGAGGGCTCGCCGCAGGTGCTGCCCGGAGAGGGCGGCGGCGTCCACCCCGAGCAGCGGCGCGCAGCTCTGCGAGGCGGTGACGACGAGGCCGGTGGCGGGGTCGACGGCGAGGAGGACGCCGTGCGGCTGGACGGCGCCGGGGACGTGGATGGGCTCGCGGTCGCACGTCGTGAGGTCCACGGGTCCGTAGGCGGGTGCGTACGCCGCGGGTTCCCGGCCTGCGGGCAGCTCCGGCTCCGCACCGGCGGGGGCGTGGACGACCTGCGGGGCGGGGGCGTGGACGACCTGCGGATCGGGGCCGGGCCGGGTGCCGCCCGCGGCGGGGCGGCGGCCGCCGTCGGCGTTCACCTGGCGGCCTCGACCGCGGGGGCGAGCCAGTCCTCGTGCAGGCGGAACGCCCGCAGCGCCGCACCGGCCGCGACCTGCGCGTCCGCCGGGTCGAGCCGCTGCAGGGCGGTGACGGTCTGCCGCCAGCGCCCGCCCGCGCCGGGCGCGCCGGTGAAGGAGGTGCAGGCCTGCTCCGCAACGCCGCCGGCGAGGGCGGCGCGGCGCACGAGCGCCCCGCCGAGGGTGGAGCCGTCCAGGACGTAGCAGGTCCCGAGCGCCTCGGCGCGCGAGCGCGGCACCGCCACGGCCGGGCAGCGGGGCACCGCCGCGACCTCCTCCGCGCTCACCCCGAGCGCGCGCAGGTCCGCCGCGACCATCGCCGCGCGCCTGCGCGGCGGCCACGACGGGAAGCCGTCGTCGGCCGCGGCCCACGCCCCCACCGCGTCCTCCACGGGCTCCAGCAGCCCCAGGGTGCGGGTCAGCCAGACCCGGTGCACGTGCGGGTGCCAGGGGGAGCCGAGGACGTCCACCCGGGCCTCCAGGCGCCGGTGGGCCTCCCGCGTGGTCTCCCGCACCAGCTCCAGCGCCGGGCCCGGCGGCTGCCTGCGGGAGGGGAGGGCACGCGTCCCCGCGTCGGCCTGCATCGCACCACTGTCCCCCACGCACCCCTCCGGTGCCCGGTCGGCGGGGTGCGTGGGGCGAGCGGATCCGACCGGAACCCCTCCGGAGGGGGGCGGGCGAGGCCATGCTGGGCGGCGCGACGGCGCGGAGGAGGCGGCATGGGTGGCACTGCGGGGCCCGGCGGGACGGCGGGGGCCGCGGGGGCGCGGGCACGCCGGGGCAGGGCGGTGGGCGCGGCAGCGGTCGCCGGGGTCCTGGCCGCCGCGGTCCTGGCCGCGGTGCCGGCGGCCCCGCCCGCCGCGGCCGCGGCCGCCCCGCCGCAGGTCGCCTTCGCGGGCAGCGGCCCCGGAGGGGTGGACGCCCTCGTCGTCCTCGACGTGGCGGCGGGCACGACCCGCACGCTGCCCGGCCCGGGTGCGGCCTCCTCCCCGAGCTGGTCACCGGCCGGGACGGAGCTGGCGTACGTGGTGCACCCCCGGGACGGCTCCGGCGGGCGGCTCCTCGTGGCCGCCGCCGACGGCTCGGGCGCCCCGCTCGTCACGGGCGGGGACGTGCGCTGGGTGTCGTGGTCCCCGCGCGGGCGGCTGCTGGCGTGGCTGGGCCGCGAGGGCGTCGAGCCCGGGGAGTGCTCCGGCGGGGCGCTGCCGGGGCTGGGGCTGTACCTGGGGGCGCCGGGCACGGGCGGCAGGCGGGTGCTGGAGGTGCCGGGCACGGCGCGGCACCTGTCCTGGTCGCCGGACGGGATGCGCGTGGCGTGGCTGGAGGCCGGTGTGGGCACCGACGCGTGCGGCGGCTCGGCCGGCTCACGGCTGGTGCTCGCGGATCCGGTGACCGGCCGCACGGACGTCGTGACGGGGGTGCCGCAGCGCACGAGCCGGCCGCGCTGGTCGCCGGACTCCCGGCACCTCGTGCTCGACGCGGACGACTTCGACAGCCGGGACGTCGTGCTCGTCGACGCGGTCGCCGCCACCGCGCGGCGCCTGCCCGCCCCGGGCACGGAGGAGCTGGCCCCGGCGTTCTCCCCCGACGGCACCCGCCTGGCGTGGCTGCGCCGGGTGCCGCGGCCCGGTGGCGGCGGGGAGGTCGTGGTGGCGCGGGCCGACGGCTCGCGGGCGCAGGTGGTGGCGTCCACCTCCACCGAGGACGAGGACCTGGTGTGGGCGCCGGACGGGCGCACGCTCGTGTTCGCGGGGATGGTGGCCACGCCGGTGTGCGGGGACGGACCGGGGTGTGACTTCTTCACGGTCGACCCCGGCGTGTACGCGGTGCCCGCGGGGGGCGGGGCACCGCGGCTGCTCAGCAGGAGCGGGACGCTGCGGGAGACGTACCTGACCGCCCCGGCCTCGCAGGGCGCGGGCACGGTGCCGAGGGCCCGCCGCGACCTCCGCCCGGCGGGCGCTGAACGGCCGGCTCCGCCCGGCGGGCGCTGAACGGCCGGCTCCGCCCGGCGGGCGCTGAACGGCCGGCTCCGCCCGGCGGGGCGCGGCGGGCTGCGGCACAGTGGCCGCGTGGCTCCGCTGCTCTACGCCGACGCCCCCGCCGTGCGCGCCCGTCAGGTCCTGGGCGACGCCTGCTGCGCGCTGTGGATCGCGGCCTGGTGCTGGGCGGCGGTGGCGGCGCACCGGTTCCTGGGGTCCCTGCTCGCTCCCGTGCGCGGCGCGGGCGACGGCGCGGCGGACCTCGCGCGGCAGCTGCGCGGGGCGGGCGGGGAGGCCGCGCGCATCCCGGTCGTCGGGGAGGACCTCGCGGGGCGGCTGGAGCGGGCCGCGGGCGCCGCCGACGCCCTGGCCGCCGCGGGCCTGGGTCAGGCCGAGCGCGGGGCGCAGGCGGTGCTGGTCGTGGCGGTGGCGCTGGCCGTGCTGCCCACGCTGTGCGCGCTGGCGGTGCGGGTCCCGGCGCGGGTGCGCTGGGCACGGCGGGCGGGCGGGGCGCGGTACCTGGCGGCGGGAGGCGCGGCGTCGCTGCTGGCGCTGCGGGCGCTGGCCGGCGCCCCGCCGCGGGAGCTGGCGCGCCTGGCGCCGGACCCGGCCGGGGCGTGGCGCCGGGGCGAGGAGGCGGCGGTGCGGGAGCTGGCCGCCCTGGAGCTGCGGCGCCTGGGCCTGGACCCCGCGCGGCTCGCGCCCGGGCACCCGGACGTCGAGCACCCGGACGTCGAGCACCCGGGCGCAGCGCTCAGCGCACCACGTCGAGGGCGCGGCGGGCGCAGCGCACCGTGACCTGCGCGCCCGCCTCGATCTCGTGGACCTCCCCGTCCATCTGCAGCGGCATGGGCGTCTTCGTGGTGAACGCGTACGGCTCGGTCCGGGAGACGAACTCGTGCTTGCCGGAGAGGACCCGCAGGAAGCTGGCGAGCAGCTTGAGCTTGTTGCGGTGCCGGATGAGGAGCGTCTCGTACGTGCCGTCCGTCGGGGAGCCCTCGTCGGAGAGGGTCGCGTACTTGCCCATCCGGTCGATGTTGGCGAACACGAGGCTGTCCAGCTTGATGCGATCGCCGTCGTGGATGATCGACAGCGGCCGGTACTGCCAGAAGCTGCGCACCACCAGCAGGGTCTCCTTCACCGCGTCCAGGTCGTGCTGGTTGAGCTCGGCGGCGGCGACGGGGGTGATGCCCAGGCCCATGTAGGAGTGCGCCCAACGGGTCTCGGCGCCGGCGACGCGCACCTCCAGCAGGTCCATCGGGGAGACGGCCCGCTCGGCGATGGCGTCGACGAGCGGACGGTCCTGCACGGCGTTGGCGTGGTCGTTGGCGTTGCCGGAGGCCAGCACCGCCGTCACCCCGGCGCCGGGCGCGGCGCGGCGGGCGCGCATCACCCCGTTGACGACCTCGTGGTACCCGCCGTCGCCGCTGGCGGAGACGACGAGGGTCTGCGGGTGCGCGGCCACCGCCTGCTCGGCGAGCTCCAGGGCGTGCCCGGCGTGCTGGGTCTCGGCGAGCTCCACGGGCACGCCCGGCAACCGCGCGGGGATCTGCTCGGCGAGCTCGCGCGCGTTACCGGGTCCGTCCCCCGTCGAGTTCGGGTTGAAGACGATGACGACCCGGTCGAACTGCTCGCTCACGTTCCTCCTCCTCACCCGCCGCTGCGGCGGGGCTGCGGACGCCGGCTCCTGGTCCCGCCGGCACGCCCGCAGACTTCCACGACGGGCGCCCCGCGGCGATCGGGCGCCCGCACCGACGCCCGCGCGCGGGTGACGGCGCGCACGCGCGGACCGCGGCCGGGGGTCTCAGCCGCGCCGCCGCAGCCGCGCCTGCTGGCGCAGGAGCAGCGGGCGCACGTGGGCGCCGGTGGTGGTGTCGGCGACGACGAGCGCGGCGAGGTCGCGCAGCTTGACGTTGCGGTCCTGGCTGAGGGTGCTGAGCACCTCGAACGCCTCCTCGACGGTGCAGCCGAGCCACCCGGCGGCCACACCCTTGGCCTGCTCGATGCCGGCGCGCGAGCGCATCGCGTCCTGCAGGTGGCCGGCGGTGCCGCGCAGCTGCTCCAGGCGGCGGGCGTCGCGCAGCACGGCGGCGGTGGCCTCGGCGAAGACGAGGGCGTGCTCGACGTCCTGCTCCTCGCCCAGGGCGCCGGGGTGGGCGGAGTAGAGGTTCACCACGCCGAGCACGTCGCCGGCCAGGGTGACGGGCACGGCGACGGCGGCGCCGGCCGGCACGTCCCCCAGGGCCGCGGCGAAGGCGGGCCAGCGCGGGTCGCGGCGCAGGTCGGCGACCGTGACGGGAACGCCCTCGTGGTAGGCGGTCAGGCACGGCCCCTCGCCGGCGCGCCACTGGGCGCCGTCGAGCTGCTGGGCCTCGGCGGACTCCGTGGCGATGGCCTCCGGGGCGGCGGGGTCGCCCAGCGTGATGCTGCACCAGTCCGCGCCGGGCACCGCCTGGCGCACGAGGACGGAGACGCGGGTCAGGAGCTCGGTGGTGGGCACCTCCCCCACGGGCAGGTGCCGCAGACCGGCCATGGCCCGCAGCGCGTCGTGCAGCCGGTGGGTGCCCGCGCGGGGCACGAGCGCCCACTGCACCTGCCGGGTGCCCCCGGGGTGGCGGGTGTCGGTCCAGGGGCCGGCGGGCACGGTGAGCTGCGCGTCGACCGGGACGGGGGGCCCGTGGCGCGGCACGAGGGTGAGGACGGCCCCGGCGGAGCCGTCCCGCACGGCCCGCGCGAGCAGGTCGCAGGCACCGGGGCGGTCCTGCTGGGCGACGCACGCCTGCACGGGGGTGCGCAGCAGCCGGCCCACGCCGATCCCGAGCAGGATGCCGGCGGCGAGGTTGGCCTCCAGCACGGCGCCGTCGGTGTCGGTGGTGAGCAGCGCCACGGGCACGGCCCCGGTGATCGCGCGCAGGGTGGCGCGGGCGTCCTGCTCGCGGGCGAGCAGCTCGTCGATCTCCCGCTGCTGCGCCGCCAGCTCGTCGGAGACGGCGGCGAGCTCCTCCATCACGTGCCGGAGGCGCTCGCCCACCTCGAGGGAGTCCTCGCCCGCGGGCGCCTCCTGCCCGGCGCCCCGCTGGACGTCCTGCCGCACGTCTCGCTGCACGTCGTTCCCCTCCGCACGGGCCCGCACTGCCGGAGCCGACGATCACTCTCCCACCGCAACCCCGGGACGGCAGGTCGGGGACGGCGCGACGGCGCCACGAGGGGTCGCACGGGTGCGGGGGTGCCGGGAGCGCGGGGCCTGCCCGGACGGGTGAAAACCCGAGGCGCCCGGTCGGTGCCGCTGGCTAGCGTGGCGAGGGAGGCGAGCGGGACGGGCCTGCTGCGGCACTCCGCTGGAGGAGCACGTGCGCGCTCGCGCAGGCACGCTGGGCCGGCACCGGCTGCGGGACCGCTGGTTCGCGGTGGCCGTGGTCCTGGCGGTGGGGGCGGCGCTCGGGGAGACGCTGGGGGCGGTCGTCGCGGGCGGGCTGGCCTCGCGGCCGGACTGGGAGCGGGTGGGCCTGCTGGCCGCGCTGCTGCTCGGCGCGGCGGTGGCGGACGCGGTGGGCCGCGCGGTGCTGGCCGGGGTGGTGGGGCGCGCGGAGCGCGGGCTGCGGGCGGACCTGCTCGACGCGGCGCTGCACCAGCCGCTGCCGGTGCTCGACGAGCAGGCCGTCGGCGAGGTGCTGGACCGCGTCGACGACGACCCCGCGCAGCTGGCGCACCTGGCGCGCGGGGCGGGCTGGGAGCTGTCCCGGGCGGTGCTGCGGGCGGTGCTGGCGTGGGTGGTGGCGGGCCTGACGTGGTGGCCGGCGTGGATCGCCTTCCCCGTGGCCGCGGCGCTGGCGCTGCTGGTGGCGCGGCCGCTGACGCGGCTGGTGGCCGCGCGCAAGGAGGCCGAGGAGGTCGCCTGGTCCGACCACGCGGCGCAGCTGGAGGAGGCGGTCGCGGGCCGCGACGACGTGCGCTCCTCCCTGGGGCAGCCGCTGGTGGTGCGCCAGTACGCCGAGCGCGCCCGGGAGGTGCTGCGCCGGGTGTCGGCGACGTGCGCGGCGTCCACGGCGGTGGCGGTGCGCACGGGCGTGGTGCTGCACGCGCTGCTGGCGGCCCTGGTGCTCGGCGGGGTGGTGCTGGTGGGCGCGGGGCGGATGTCGGCGGCGGAGCTGCTGGTGCTGTGGCTGCTGACGAGCTCGTTCATCGGCCAGCTCGCGGGTGTGGCGCACCGCCTGCCGGAGCTGCAGTCCGGGCTGGGTGCGCTGGCGCGCATCCGCTCCCTCCTGGGTGCGCAGCGCGAGGACGACGCCGGGCAGGAGCTGGCGCCGGGGCCGGCGGAGGTGGAGTTCCGCAACCTCTCCTTCGGCTACGGCGGCACCTTCGCGCTGCGCGACGTGGACCTGCTGGTCCCGGCGGGCACGACGTGCGCGCTGGTGGGGCGCTCGGGCGCGGGCAAGTCGACGCTGGTGAAGCTCCTCTCGCGGGCGGTGGAGCCGCCGCGGGGCACGGTCCTCGTGGCGGGCCGCGACGTGCGCTCGACGGCGCTGCCGTCGCTGCGGCGGGGCGTCGGGGTCGTCACCCAGCGCACGGAACTGCTGGCGGCGACGCTGGCGGAGAACATCACGCTGTTCGCGGACGTCCCCCGCGCGCAGGTGGAGCACGCGGTGGAGGTCCTCGGCCTGACGTCGTGGGTGGCGTCCCTCCCGGAGGGGCTGGACACGCGCCTGGGGGTGGGCGGCACGACCTTGTCGGCGGGTGAGGAGCAGCTGGTGGCGTTCGCGCGGCTGCTGGTGCGGGACGTCTCGGTGGTGGTGCTGGACGAGGCCACCGCCCGGATGGACCCGCAGACGGAGCAGCGGGTGACGGTGGCGGCGCAGCGGCTGCTGGCGGGCCGCACGGGCCTGGTGGTGGCGCACCGCCTCTCCACGACCCGCCGCTGCGACGCGGTCGCGGTGATGGAGGCCGGGCGCGTGGTGCAGCACGGGCCGCGGGCACGGCTGGCTGCGCAGGAGGGGCCGTTCCGGGAGCTGCTGCTGGCGGCGGGCACGGAACAGCCGGCGGGCACGGGACAGCCGGCGGGCACGGCCGGGCACGCTCCCGCCCAGGCCCCCGTCCGCGGCGCGCAACCCGCTGCCGCGCAGGGGGTCCCGCCCCTCGCCGAACACGGGGCCGAGCACGGCGCGGAGCACGGCGGGCCGCTGGTGCGCACGGCGCGCCGGCGCGAGCGCGCGCCCCGCCCGGTGCAGCGCCCGGGTCTCGCGCGGGCGGTGCTGCGGTTGCTGGGGTCCTATCCTGCGTGGGGGCTGCTCGGCGGCTTCGGGTTCCTGCTGTCCTCCCTGCTGGGCGCCTACGGCGCGGTGGCGGCGTACCTGTGGGCGCAGCTGTACGAGGGCGTGCAGGCGGGCCGGCCCTCCTGGCCGCTGGCGGTGGCGCTGGTCGTCTCGCTGCTGGCGGTCTCGGGGGCGACGGCGTTCGCGTTCCGCGTCTACCCGCGCTGGTGGGTGGCGTGCGTGCTGCGGATGCGGCTGAACGTGCTGCTGGGGCAGACCTCGCAGCGGCGGCTGCACCGCACCCCGCCGGGCGAGGTGGTCGCGCGGGCCCTCGATACGGACCGGCTCATGTGGTACGTGGACCGGTGGGTGGACGTGGTCAACGGTGTCGTCGTCGTGGTGGTGGCCGCGGCCCTGGCGCGCTCGGTGACGGCGGGTGCGGCCGTCGCGGTGGTGCTCGTCGTCTCGGCCCTCGTCTCGCTGGCGGGGGCGCCGGCGGCGGGTGCGGCGGCGCGGGTGGCCGGTGACGAGCGGACGGTGCTGGGCCGCTCGCTGGCCTCCGCGGTGGAGGCGGCCCGCACGGTGAAGCTGGCCGCGGCGACGGGGACGGTGCAGCGGCACCTGGAGGCGGTCGACGCCCGGCGGGTGGCGGCCTCGATCCGGGAGCACCGGGTGCGGGCGCTGCTGGAGGGCGTGCCGGGGGTGCTGTGCCAGGCCGGGATCGTGGCGGCCTGGGCGGCGCTGGCCGCGGGGGCGTGGTCCCTGCCCACGACGCTGCTGGTGGCCACGACGATGGCCGGTTTCGGCTGGTTCGGCACGGTGGCCGGTGCGGCGGTGACGGAGTTCCCGGTGGCGCGGCGCTGGTTGCGGGCGGCCACGGAGCTCTCCGGCGGGCGGGACCTGACGGTGGTCCCGGAGGGGGTGGACCTGGTGCGCGGCACCGCTCCCCGGCCGCTGCCGTCGGGCAGGGTGCCGCTGCTGCGGTTGTCCCTGGAGGGGCTGACCGCGGTCCACGACGACGGCACGGTGGGCGTGGAGGACGTGGACCTGACGGTGGAGCGCGGTGCGCTGGTGCTGCTGGCCGGCCGGGTGGGCTCGGGCAAGTCGAGCCTGCTGTCGAGCCTGGTGGGGCTGGTGGACCACGAGGGCACGCTGCGCTGGAACGGGCGGGAGGTGCGCGACCCGCAGGCGTTCCTGCGCCCGGGGCAGGTGGCGTACGTGGGGCAGGTCCCGCGGGTGCTCTCGGGCTCGTTCTCCGACAACGTGACCCTGGACCACGACCGGCAGGCGGCCCCGGCGCTGGCGACGGCGCAGATGGGGCAGGACGTGGCGGGGGCGGGCGGTCCGCTGGCCGCGGTGGGGCACCGCGGGGTGCGGCTGTCCGGCGGTCAGGTGCAGCGTCTGGCGCTGGCCCGGGCGCTGGCGACGGAGGCGGAGCTGATCGTGGCCGACGACGTCTCCTCCGCGCTGGACGCCCGCACGGAACTGGCGCTGTGGGAGGCGCTGCGGGAGCGGGGCAGCACGGTGGTGGGTTCCAGCTCCAAGCGCTCGGCGCTGGAGCGGGCCGACCTGGTGGTGGTGCTGGAGGACGGCCGCGTGGCGGCGACGGGCCCCTGGTCGGAGCTGGCCGGGCGGTGGGGTCACCTCGCGGGGTGAGCCACCGCCCGGCCGGGTTCAGCGGGCGGGCACCCAGCGGCGCGCGCGCCCGTCCCACCGCATCGGCGGGTGCGACTGCTCCTTCGCGGTGGGGTCCCCGGCGCCCTGCCGGGCCACGGGGACCTTCCCGCCGCGCTCGTCGCGGTGGCGGGTGACGGAGGTCCGGGTCAGGCGCAGGGGCCGCTCGAGGGCGACCTCCAGCCTGCCGTCGCGGGCGAGACGGCGGACGGTGGCGGCGGAGACACCGAGCACGTCGGCCGCCTCGGTGGCGGTCACCGTGGCGACGGCGGTGTCGGCCCCCGTCGGGGACGGGTCGGTGGTGGTCGGGGCTGAGCTGGTGTCGGGCGTCACAGGGGCATCGTGCCGCTGTCCGGGCCGCAGCGATACGGGGTGCGGTGAGTTTTCTCGCGGTCGCAGCGGGTGGTCACGTTCTCAGCGCCGCGCCCGGGCCGCGGGCACCGCGTCGGTCGTCGTGGTGCGGATGCGGTACAGGCTGGTGGTGGCGGTGACGTACAGGGTGCGCCCGTCGTCGCCGCCGAAGCAGAGGTTGGCGACGACCTCGGGCACCGGGACCACGAGCAACCGCTCCCCCGCGGGGGAGAACACCTGCACGGAGTCGGCGCTGGAGGTCCAGACGTTGCCGTCCACGTCGACGCGGAACCCGTCGGGCACACCGGGATCGACCTCCGCGAAGGTGCGCCCGTTCTTGCACCGGCGGCCCTCGACGACGTCGTAGACGTGGATCGCGTGCCCGCGCGGGCGACCGGGCCTCGGCTCGGGCCACGGGCTGGACAGGGAGGAGTCGGCGACGTAGAGCAGGGACTCGTCCGGGGAGAACGCCAGGCCGTTGGGCATCTCCACGTCGATCACGACGGGTTCGACGGCGCCGGTGGCCGGGTCCAGGCGGAAGACGTGGTGGTCGCCGTACTCGAGCTCGCCGGGGTGTCCCTCGGCGGGTTTGAAGATGCCGTAGGAGGGGTCGGTGAACCACAGGGTCCCGTCGGACTTCACGACGACGTCGTTGGGGGAGTTGAAGCGCGCCCCGCGCCAGCGGTCCACCAGGACGCTCACCTCGCCGTCCACCTCGCGCTCGACGGCGCGCCGGCCGTGCGAGCACTGCACGACGGCGCCGTCGAGGTCGAGGGTGCGGCCGTTGGTGAACTCCACGCCCTCGCGGTGGACGGTCAGCTCCCCCGTGGTCTCGGAGAACTCCAGGATGCGGTCGGCGGGGATGTCGCTGAGGCGCACGGCGCGCCGGGCCGGCAGCCACACCGGCCCCTCCAGCCAGGTTCCCCCCGTGGCGACCCGCTGCAGGGCCGCTCCGTCCTCCAGCAGGGTGTGTGCCGTCACCGCCGGTCCTCCCAGGTCCTGCGTCCCGGGCGCCGCGGGGCGCCGGGACGCACGTCGTCCCGCGGTGCCCGGTCCCGGGCGCCGCGCAGGGACGCTAGTGCAGGCCGGCCCGCCGCGGCAGGCCGGTCCCGGGGCACCGGGACGGGGCGGCCGGTGCGCCGCGGTGCCCCTGCCGGTGCCGCGGCGCCGGCGCGTAGGGTCGCCCCGTGACCGCGGCAGAGGGCACCGGCCGGCCGGTGGGTGGGGCGATCCACGGCGGGCACCCCTTCCTGCGCCCGGAGGCCGAGCGGGACCCCGTGCGCCGGCTGCGCGGCAGGCTCACCGCGCCCGTCACGCTGTGGACGGCCGCGGACGGGGCCGCGCGCGCCGGGCTGACCGTCTCCTCCGTCCTCGTCGCCGAACCCGGGCACCTGGCGGGCCTCCTCGGGCAGGACAGCGACGTGCTGGACGTGCTCAGGACCGGCGGGACGTTCGCCGTCACCGTCCTGGACTGGCCGCGGCGGCAGCTGGCGGACGCGTTCTCGTTCCTCTCCCCCGCCCCGGGCGGCCCGTTCGCGCTGTGCTCCTGGCTGGAGACGGAGTGGGGCCCGGTGCCCGAGGCCGACCTGCCGTGGGCCGGCTGCCGGCTCACGTCGGTCACGGACCTGGGGTGGAGCGCGCTGGTGCAGGCGGCGGTCGAGCACGTGCACCTGCCCGCCGGTCCCGCGGAGGCGGACCCCCTGCTCTGGCAGCGCGGCGGGTACCGGCACCTGCGGTAGGCCCGGTGCCGCCGCGGGACCACGCCCGTGACCGGACCCCGGCGCAGGGTGACTACCATCGGCACGTCGCCGTCCCGGGCCAGACCCGACCGCGGCCCGTCGTGCCCGCAGCCCTGTCGTGGAGGTTCTCGTGAGTGTCGCCGTGGATGTCAGCGCCCTTCCGGCCACTCAGTACCTGGTCATGAGCGTGCTGGCCGCGCGGCACCGCTCGGGTTCGCCCTCGTGGGAGTTCCGCCCGAAGGTCGCCAGGGCGCTGCGGGACCTGGAGGTCGCGGGCCTGGTCGAGCTGGGCGCGCCGACGGCCTCCAAGGCGATCCCCGTCACGCTGACCCCCGCCGGCGCGGCCGCCGTGGAGGCCGGCGACGAGGTGCCCGCCCCCGCGCCGGGTGCGGTCCCGGTCCCCCGCAGCGGGAACGGCGGCCGGCAGGCCGACGCCGAGGCCGACGCGGACGTCGAGGCCGTGAGGGGGCACGTGGAGGACTACCTCGCGCGCATCGACCCCGCGGGCGATCCCGCGGGCGTCGAGGTGCGGCGCACGGTCGCGGTCTCCCGCCGCGGCGAGCACGTGGAGCTCGACGTGGAGGTCGTGCACGTCGTCGCGGGTTCCGCCACCGTCAGCGCCGAGTGGAGCGCGGGGCTGCTCGCGGAGCTCGCCCGGGTGCTGCACGCCCACGGGTGCACGGTCCGCCCGCGCACGGCGGCCCTCGCCCTGCCCCGCGGCTGACCCGGCCGCCGGGGGTTCCCACCCCGCGGCGCGCACGCCGCACCGGCGCGCCGCCGGTGCGCGGGAGGTCCGCCGCTCATCCCTCGTAGCGGTCGGCGAGTTCGGCGGCGCGCTCCCGCAGTGCGGTGCGCAACCACTGCGGCGCAAGGGCTTCCGCTCTCGTGCCGAGCTGCCACAGCGCCCACTCGGCGTGCCGGGCGTCCTGGAAGGCCACCTCCAGCCGCAGCCGGCCGTCCGCGTCGCCCTCCTCGGCGTGGACGGCCACCGCGGTCGCCACCAGGTCCTCCCGCCGGGCCGGGTCCAGCCGCACCACCACGTCCACCTGCCCGTCGCCGGCGCGGAAGCGCGTGCTGCGCTCCCGCCAGGCACGGTTCAGGTCGACCCGGTCCTCCCGATCCGCCGGTTCGTCGAGCTCCTCGGCGGCCAGCACCCGCGAGAGCCGGTAGGTGCGGTCCGCGCCGGACCTGGTGGCCAGCAGGTAGCCCTGGTCCCGGACGGTGACCAGGCCGACCGGGTCCACCGTGCGCCACGCCGGGGTGTGGCCCGCCGCCGCGTAGCGGATGCGCAGCTTGTGCCCGGCGAACACCGCGCGCCGGACCGCGGCGGCGACGGCGTCGGGAACCTCCTCGCGGGCCACCCGGCGCGAGAGCAGGTCGGTCTCGGGGTCGACGAGCAACCGCTGCGCGGCGCCGGCGGCGGTGGCGCGGTAGCTCTCGGGCAGCGCGTCGACCACCTTGAGCACGGCAGAGGCCAGTGCGGAGCCGAGGCCGAAGACCTGTGCGCCGCGCCGTGATCCGGCGATCAGCAGGGCCAGGGCCTCGTCGTGGTTCAGCCCGGTCAGCTCGGTCCGGAAACCCGGCAGCAGCGCGAAACCCCCGTGCCGTCCGCGCTCGGCGTAGACCGGGACGCCGGCGGCGGAGAGCGCCTCGACGTCGCGCAGCACGGTGCGGGTGGACACCTCCAGCTCGCGGGCCAGGGTGGCCGCGGTCAGCCGGCCGCGCTGGCGCAGCAGCAGCACCAGGGAGACCAGCCGGTCGGCGCGCACGCCGGAGAAACTACCAAGATGGGTGACAGAGGATGTCGTCATTCCCCGCCAGGCTCGTCCCCGCGGCGTCGAGGACGGCATCCACCGGGTTGCCGGGCGCCGCGGGTCGAGGGACCGGACGGAGCAGACGTGGCAGTAGAGAGAACGGCGGTCAACCCGTGGACGTGGTCGGCGGAGCTGGGTTTCAACCAGGGTGAGGTCGTCGCCGGGCACACCCGGACCCTGTACTGCTCCGGGCAGACCGCGATGAGCGGCGAGGGCCGGCCGCAGCACGAGGGCGACATGGCGGGACAGGTGGCGCTGAGCCTGGACAACCTGGAGGCGGTCCTCGGGGAGGCCGGCATGTCGCTGGCGGACCTCGTCCGGCTCGACGTCCACACCACCGACGTCGACCTGCTCCTGGAGCACTACGGCGTGCTGGCGTCGCGGCTGGGCGCGGCGGGGGTGGCGCCGGCCACCACGATGCTCGGGGTGAGCCGCCTGGCGGTCCCCGGCCAGCTGGTCGAGCTCACGGGCACGGCCGTTGCCTGACGACGGTCCAGGGCCGCCGCCCGTACCGGCCGGACCGGTACGGGCGGCGGGGCCGCGGTCCCCGGCGCCCGCGGTGGCGACGATCGGCGTGTACGGGTTCGACGGCTGCTCGTTCCTGGAGCGGCTGCGGCAGGCGGACGTCGGCCTGCTGCTCGACGTGCGCCAGCGCCGCGGTGTGCGCGGGGCGGAGTACGCCTGGGCGAACTCACGCCGGCTGCAGGCCGCCCTCGCCGGGGCCGGGATCGCCTACGAGCACCGTCCCGAGCTGGCCCCGACCACCGAGCTGCGCCGGCTGCAGTACGCCGAGGACGCCCGGCGCGGGGTGGGCAAGCGCTCGCGCCGCGAACTGGCCGCGGAGTACGCCTCCCGGTACACCCGCGAGATCCTCGACCTCGCCGACCTCGCGCCGGTCGTGGCGGCCCTGCCGCGCAGCGGGACCGCGGCGCTGTTCTGCGTCGAGCGGGACGCGGAGGCGTGCCACCGCTCGCTGATCGCCCGGCGGCTCGGCGAGCGGCACCGCGTCGTGGTCGAGCACCTGCTCCCACGCTGATCCGCGGGGGTTCCGCGCGTCACCGGGGCCTCACCGGGCCAGGGAGGCCACCAGTGGCTCGAAGAAGGCCTGCGCCGCCGCCACGTCGTGCAGCAACGACTCGCTGACGACGACCTCGGCGGGCGACGGGATCCAGCCGTTCACCCCCGCTTCGGGCACCACCTCCACCGACAGCCGGAACGGCGCGGCCCGCCGGCCCGGTCGCGCCTCCCGCCGGCGCACGAGCTCCGACCGGTCGAGCTCGGGGCGCCGCTCGCGCCGGGATCCCGCGAGGTGCCGGGCGTGGTCCCGGTGTGCGTGCTCGCTCCAGGCGTGGGCGGCGGGGTGGTGGCGGACCAGCAGGGCCCGCAGCGAGGCCAGGTCCTGCAGCGTCGAGGTTGGTGTACCGGGTTCCCGCACCGCGTGCGGGGTCTCAGCCCAGGACCGGGCAGGGCGTGGTGACCACGGGGCTGAACAGCCAGCCGTCCGCGGGGGCCCACGCCGTCGCGCGGTAGGGCACCCCGCACTGCAGGGGGACGTCGTTCGCCCAGTGCCCGGGGAACAACCCGGCACCGGGGACCCAGTGCTGCCGTCCGCGGGCGGTGAACTCACCACCGCGGGCGAAGGTGCCGAAGAAGAACGCGTTCGGCGTCACCTGCACCGGCTGGGAGTCCACCACCCCGCCGGGCGCCGCCGCGGTGCGCACGCGCCACACGGACACCTGGGCGGTGGCGGGCCCGGGCGTGAGCCCGGTCCCGACGACCACCCACCGGCCGTGGTGGTCCTCCAGGGTCAGCCGCCCGGCGGCCTGGGCCGGTGCCGCGAGCAGCACGCCGAGGCCCGCGCCGGCCAGCACCGCACCCGCCACGGTCAGCCGCCGGCGGGGACGCCGGGCGGTGGTCCGCTCGGCGGTGGGGGTGGGGACGTCCATGCCCAGGCTCCTCGGTGCTCCTCGGTGGGTTCCGCCCGCCGTGCGGGGTGCACGGTGGCGATACCGGGGAGGAGGCGCCGGGGCGGCCGCTGATAGCGGCCGGTCCTCACCCGCGGGCGCCGGAGGGCCACCGCACCGTGATCGTGGTGGTCTCCTCGGTCGCCGAGGACTCCCAGGTGTGCGACTCCCCCGGGTACCAGATGACGTAGTCCCCGGAGGTGCGCAGCACCACCTCGCCCTCGCGGAACCGGATCCGCTGGGAGCCGCTCACCAGCACGCACAGGGACGTCTGCGGCTCCGGGTCCGTCCACTCCTCGTCCCGGGAGCCGGGCGCCAGCCGCGCCCACTTCACCTCCAGGTCGGCGGTGGCCAGCTCCGGGGCGCGCCCGGCCTTGAAGTGCCCGACGAGCCAGCCGCCGTCCTCGGCGCCGTCGACGTCGGCGTTGCCCGCGTGCCATGCCATGCCCGCGATCCTCCTGCCGCGCCGCCCGGGCGACCAGCCGGCCCCGGTTCGGGGGGCGGGCACGCCCGACCTGGGCGATCGTGGCCTCTCGACCTCTGGCCCGCACAGCCGGGCTCCCCGATGGAAGGCGTGACATGTCCGAGCGTCAGACCCTGATCCGTTCCCTGCACGACCTGGGCCTGGCGGCCTGGTTCGGCGGCTCCCTCTTCGGTGCCGTGGGCCTCAACGGTGCCTCGGCCGCGGTCTCCGACCCCCGCGAGCGCACCCACGTGGCCACCGTCGGCTGGGCGCGGTGGGCGCCGGTCAACGCCGCCGCGATCGCCGTGCACAGCGTCGGCGGCATCGGCCTCATCCTCGCCAACCGCGGTCGCGTCGCCGCGCAGGCCGGCACCCGCGGCAACACCTTCCTCAAGGCCGGGCTCACGCTGGCCGCGATGGGCGTGACGGCGTACTCCGGGTCGCAGGGCGCCAAGCTCGGGAAGGACTCCCACGCTCCGGCGGAGTCCGGGGTGGACCCCTCGGCGGCGACCCCCGGGGACGTGGCCGCCGCCCAGCGCCGCCTGAAGGTGCTGCAGTGGACCATCCCCACCCTGACGGGCGTCCTGCTGGTCATGGGCGCGCAGCAGGGTGAGCAGCAGAAGGCGGGCCAGGTCGCGAAGGGGTTCCTCGACAGCCTGCGCGGCTGAGCACGGGCCGGGAGCCGCGCGGTGGGCGACCGCCCGCGGCCACCGGCACGCCCGCGAGTGGCCCCGGCCCTCGCGGGAAGTTACGCTGAGCATTCACGACCTCACTGACAGCTACGCCGGTCGCACCGTCCGGCGCCGCCCAGCCCTCAGGAGATCCCCGTGGTGCTCACCACCCCTCCCTCTTCCCGGACGAGCCGGGCCGACCGCCGCCCGGCCGCCGCCGTGCTGGCCGCCGTCGCGGCCCTCCCCCTGGCGCTCGCCGCCGCCCCGCCCGCCGCGGCGGCCGGGACGGTGCTGTCCGTGGGGCCGGGCAAGGCCTTCGCCACGCCGTGCGCGGCCTTCGCCCGGGCCGCCGACGGCGACGTCGTGGAGATCGACGGGTCCGCGACCTACACCCGCGACGTGTGCGCGATCTCCCGCAACCGCCTGACGATCCGGGGGGTGAACGGGCGGCCCCGCATCGACGCGGGCGGTGCCGCCGCACTCGGCAAGGGCACCTGGGTGGTGGGCGGCGACGGCGTCGTCGTCGACAACGTGGAGATGTACGGCGCGCGGGTGGCGGACCGCAACGGCGCGGCCCTGCGCCTGGAGGGGACCGGCTTCACCCTGCGCCGCAGCTACCTGCACGACAACGAGAACGGCATCCTGAGCGGCGCCGACGCCGCCAGCGACATCCTCGTCGAGAACTCCGAGTTCGCGCGCAACGGCCACGGCGACGGGTACTCCCACAACCTGTACATCGGGCACGTCCGGAGCCTGACCTTCCGGCACAACTTCTCCCACGACGCCCACGTCGGCCACAACCTCAAGTCGCGGGCGCAGCGCAACACCATCACGTACAACCGCTTCTCCAGCCTGCCCGCCGGCCAGCCGGGCAGCGGCCGCCCCAGCTACGAGATCGACCTGCCGAACGCGGGCACGTCCGTGGTCGTCGGCAACGTGGTCCAGCAGCCCGCGGGCAGCTCCAACGCCGGGATGCTCGCCTACGGCACCGAGGGTGCGAGCAACCCCGGCAAGGACCTGTACGTCGTCAACAACACCTTCCTCAACGACGACACCGTGCGCGGGACGTTCGTCCTCGTCGGCTCCGGCGTCACGACGCCGGTGCGCCTGCAGAACAACGTCTTCGCCGGGGTGGGCACGCTGGTCACCCAGTCCGGCGCGGTGCAGCGCACCAACCACCGGGCCACCGGGACCGTGTTCGCCGACCGCGCGCGCTACGACCTGACGCCGGCGGCCGGCTCGCCCCTGGAGGGCACCGGCTCGGCGCCCGGCACCACCTCCGGCGGGGTCGCGCTCACACCCGTCCGGCACTACGCGCACGTCGCCTCCGGGACCACCCGCCCGGTGGCCGGCACGCTGGACATCGGCGCCTACGAACGCGCCGGCTCCACGCGCTGAGCCGGGGCGCCCGCAGCCGCGACACGCTCCCGGTGGTCCCCCACGGGCCGGGCGGTGCGCCCGCGGCGAACCCGGCCGGATTGCCCTAGCCTGGGGCGCCGCCGACGGGTGCGGGCTCGTCCCACCAGGCCCGACCCGCGGCACGACACTTCGAGGGTTCGGTGAGGACGATGGAACCGGTGTTCTTCGCGCGGCCCGACGGGGCGGCCACCACCCTGCGGTCCACTCCGCGTCTGGCCAACTGGAACCGCAGCGGCGAGTCCGCAGCCGTCCGACTGGTCCGGGCGCTCAGCCACTCCCAGCACCTGACCGATCCGCAGCTCGCGGCCTGCACGGGTCCGATCGCGCTGCGCTTCGACGTCGGCCTGCCCCGTGCCGTCCGGCTGCTCGAGGAGCGCGACCTGGACAACTACCTGCTCCCGCTGACGGCTCACCTCGCCGGCCGCAGCCCGCACCCGGTCGTGTCGGTCTGGGGGTCCAAGCGGTACGCCGAGGAGACCACCTTGCGGATCGGTACCGCCAGGCCGCGTCCCGAACGGGCCGACACGGACGCTGACGGGGCCGGGCACGTGCTGGCCATGACGGTGACCGCGAGCGCTGTCGGGGATCTCGAGGACTTCAGGGCCGGCTTCCACGAGGAGGTCCACGATCGGGTGGCGGAGCGCCTGGCAGATGCCGAGCCGCTGCCCGAAGGGCCCCTCGTCCTCGAGGCCGGCTTCGTCGTCGGGCCCGGCCGCAACTGGCTGGACCTGTGGTGGGCGACCCTCGACGGGCTCGGCCCACTGCTCGGGCAGTCCCCCACCCAGCCGGCGTACCACCCGCGGGACGGCCGCATCGTCGACCTCGGGCTGCACTGCAGCGTCGATCCCGACCTCGGCACCGACGTGGTGATCGGGTTGCGGGTCAGGCCCGGCTCGCTGGAGCCCGCGCTCCCGCTGTGACCCCGCGCTCGGCGGTCCGCTCGTGGCGGGGGTGCGGCCGCGGTCGCCCGCTCGTGGAGCGGGTACCGCCAGGCGCACCACGCGGTCCGCACGTGACCTCGACAGCCGTCGCCGCTCAGTCGAGGTAGTCGCGCAGGACCCGTGAGCGCGCGGGGTGGCGCAGCTTCGACATGGTCTTGGACTCGATCTGGCGGATCCGCTCACGCGTGACCCCGTAGAACCTGCCGATGTCGTCGAGCGTCCTGGGCTGCCCGTCGGTGAGGCCGAAGCGCATCGAGACGACACCCGCCTCGCGCTCGGAGAGGGAGCGCAGCACCAGCTGCAACTGTTCCTGCAGGAAGGTGAAGGTGACGGCCTCGATGGCGACGACGGCCTGGGAGTCCTCGATGAGGTCACCGAACTCGGAGTCGCCGGCCTCCCCCAGGGGGGTCTGCAGCGAGATGGGCTCGCGGCCGTGCTTCTGGACCTCGACGACCTTCTCCGGGGTCATGTCGAGCTCCTCGGCGAGCTCCTCCGGCGTGGGCTCGCGGCCCAGGTCGCTCAGCAGCTGCCGCTGGACGCGGGCGATCCTGTTGATGACCTCGACCATGTGCACCGGGATGCGGATGGTGCGGGCCTGGTCGGCCATGGCACGGGTGACGGCCTGCCGGATCCACCACGTGGCGTACGTCGAGAACTTGAACCCCTTGGTGTAGTCGAACTTCTCCACCGCGCGGATCAGGCCCACGTTGCCCTCCTGGATCAGGTCCAGGAAGAGCATCCCGCGCCCGGTGTAGCGCTTGGCGAGGGAGACGACCAGGCGCAGGTTGGCTTCGAGCAGGTGGTTCTTGGCGCGGCGGCCGTCCTCGGCGATCCACTTCAGCTCCCGCTCGAGGCCGGGCTCGATCCCGGCGCCGGAGTGCAGCTTCTCCTCGGCGAACAGGCCGACCTCGATGCGCTGTGCCAGGTCGACCTCCTGGGCGGCGTTGAGGAGGGCCACCTTGCCGATCAGCCTGAGGTAGTCCTTGACCGGATCCGCGGTGGCACCAGCCGTCGTCACCTGGGGAGCAGGGGCGCCGTCGTCCTCGTCGTCGTCGTCCTTGCCGTGGGTCAGGACGAACGCTCCGCTGCTCCGCTCCGCGCTGCCGTGCTCGACGGCGCCCGCGGTCCCGGCGATCCTCAGCTCGGCCCGGGGGCTGCCGTCCGCCGCGCCGGTGTCCACGCCGGTGTCCACGCCGGTGTCCACGGGGCTCGCCCCGTCGGCCGCCGGGACACCGGGCACGACCTCCACCCGCGGCACGGGCAGCTGCGCGTCCTCGCAGACGGCGCGCAGAGCTCGAGCGTCGACGGATCCGTCGGTGTCCTCCCGCCGCGACAGCTCGCGGGAGGAGCTCTGGAAGTGTTCGGCCGGGAGCGGTCCGGAGAGGGAAGGAGACGACACGCACTGCCTTTCGCCGAGGAGGTGGTTCTCACCCGGGCATGGATCGTTCGGCGCCGGACTCCACGGAAACGCTGGACGGCCGCAGCGAATTCCCGGAGCCGCGGGTCGTCGGCGCGGGTGCTCGCACAGAGGATGCTGCGGCGAGGGTGCGGTTGCTCCCGTCGGCCGCGACCACACCCCTGTCGCCGGCCCCCAGCGCCCCGGCGACCGCACCGACCGGTGGCTACCGGCCGCGGCCGCCGGGTGCCGGGGGTCCCGTGCCATCCACGCCAGGTGTCCGGTCAGGGTGGGGCCGGCCGGAGACGCTCGGGGGCGCTGAGCTGCTCCTCTCCTCGGCACCGGCACCGGCACCGGCAACGACGCGGTCCGTGCCCACGCCTGGGGGTACCTTCCGGGTGCGGAAGCGCCGTGATCTCACCACGACCGATCCCACCCACGGCGGGATGACGACGCATCTGCGAGATCCGCAGCACACTCCCCGGCCCCCCGACAGCCACCGCCTTCCCCGCACGACGAACCACCCCCAAAGCCGACTGCGAGGCAATGCCGATTGCGGCGCGATGACCTTCGTCAGCCATGCACTCCCGGGGTGCAGCGAAGACGCCATGCACAGCAGGACGGAGGTTGTTGCGCCGTAGAATCGTCCCGCGTCGACGAGCCCGTAGTGAGCATGATCATGGGTGCATCCAGGCTCGGCCTCGTCCTCTGGTCCGCGACGTGAGCACACGGCTCATGCAGTGCGTCCCGAGGATCCCTCACGGGAGCGGGCGGTCGGAGGCGTCGTATGCGTGTCTGGCGTCGGCGACGTCATGCAGGTGGCCCTCTGACCAGGTCACGAGCGCCGCGAACACCGGTGCGAGGCTCGCGCCGAGGTCCGTGATCCGGTACTCGACGCGCGGGGGGATCTCCGGGTAGGTCGTCCGCGTGACCAGGCCGTCCCGCTCCAGTTGGCGGAGGCGCTGGGTCAGGACCTTCGCGGTGATTCCGCCGACGAGGCCGCGCAGGTCGTTGAACCGTTGCGTGCCGCGGGTGTGCAGCTGCCACAGGATCGGTGTGGTCCAGCGACTGAACACGATCTCGACCACGGGCGCGATGGGGCAGCCGCCCGGTTTGTGGGTCTCGTGCCCGACTGATGTGGTGTGCATCGGCCCTCAGTTTCTTATAGGTACCTGGTGTCTCATTGTAACTAGCCTCGGGCCCTGGCAGCCGGCACCGATCAGGAGGACACCGATGACCGAGAACAGTCGCCCCCTTCGTGGGGAGCAGCTCATGGCCCCGCGGGACGTGGTCGAGGATGCGTTGCCGGGCATCAGGCCGGGAGTGATGCGGCCGGGGCTCGTGCTCGGGATCTTGTCGATCGCGCAGTTCGTGGTGTTCCTCGACGTGAGCATCGTGAACGTCGCTCTGCCGTCGATCGAGGCGGCGCTGGGCATCCGCGAGGAAAACCTGCCGTACGTCGTGACGCTCTACGGCACCGTTCTCGGTGGGCTCCTGCTCCTCGGCTCGCGGCTGGCGGAGACGCTGGGGCGTCGCAGAATCTTCCAGATCGGCCTCGCGGTGTTCGCCGGCGCCTCCTTGGCTGCTGGGGTGGCTCAAGACCAGCTGGTGCTGTTCGCCGCGCGGGCCGTGCAGGGACTGGGGGCGGCGTTCATCGCGCCAGCCGCTTTGGCGATCTTGACGACGACGTTCGTCGGCGGCCCGCAACGCGCCAAGGCACTCGGGCTGTGGGGGGCGTTGACGGGCGTGGCGTCCGTCGCGGGCGTGACACTGGGGGGCGTCCTGTCGGACGGCCCAGGGTGGCGGTGGATCTTCTTCATCAACGTCCCCATCGCCATGGTGACGATCGCACTCGCCGCTCGCTTCGTGCACGAGAGCACCGGTCCCAGGCGACGCTTCGACGTCGCCGGCGCGGCCCTCCTCACCGCCGGGCTGCTCGTCCTCCTCTTCGCTCTGGAGGAGGCCATCGGCCTCGGCTGGCGTGACCCGCTGGTGCTCGCCGCCTTCGCGGGGGCCTTTCTGCTCATCGGGGCCTTCACACTCGTCGAGCGGCGCGTCGCCGCGCCCCTGGTGCCTTTCGACGTCTTCGCCTCACGGACCCTGCGGTACTCCAACCTCGCGACGCTGTTCCTGCTCGGCACCGTGGTCACGGTCTTCTTCTTCACCAGCCTGTTCCTCCAGCAGGTCCTGGGCTACAGCCCTCTTCGCGCGGGTTTGTCCTACGTACCGCTAGCCGTGGTGGTGGCGCTGGGTGCCGGGATCGCCTCCGGCGTCATGGCTCGCGTCCCCGGCAAGGCGGTACTCATCGTCGGCCTGCTGATGCTGACGACCGCGCTCGTACTCCTGACGCAGCTGCCGGCCGACGCCGGTTACGCCCGGCAGGTGCTGCCGCTGTTCCTGCTCACCGGACTGGGCATGGGGCTGTCCTTCGTGCCCCTGCAGATCGCTGCACAGACAGGTGTCCCCGAGTCCCGCGCCGGCCTGGCCGCGGGTCTGATCAACACCAGCCAGGAGATCGGGGGGGCCCTGGGTGTGGCCCTGGCCGCGACCTACGCTTTCCGGCGCGTCGATGACCTCACCGCCGCCGCCGGTAGTGACGAGTTCCTCGTCGAGACCGCCCGCGTCACGGTCTTCCACGACGGGTTCAGCGTCGGCGCCGCGCTAGCCTTCGCCGCCCTGCTCGTCGCTGCTCTGCTCCTGCCCGCAATCCCCCAGAGCGAGGACGCAGCCGTCCTGTGAGTTGAGTACCGCACCGACAACCGACCGTCGCTCACCAGGGTCTGGAGCTGCCACGACCCGCAATGCCGCCGGCTCACAGCCCGACGATGTTGCGTCCACCGGCGGTGCCGGCGCAGACGGCCACGTGGACGGGGCGGCTGGTGATGTGGCCGTCGCGGACCTCGGCGTCGACCGCTGGGGGCGCCTCCCCCGACGTGAGGGACGATCATGACGACCGGATGGACCCGAGGTCGCAGACACGTCAGGCGACGGCGGTCCGCATCAGCCGGCGGGCCGCCTCACCGATGACGGCGCTGTAGGTGGGGTAGGCGAACTCGACGCGCGCCAGGGTCGCGACGTCGACGCCCGCGGCCATCGCCGTCGTCACGGCCTGCACGATCTCCACGGCCTCCTCCCCCACGGCGTGGGCCCCCAGCAGGACGTCGCGACGCCGGTCGGCGATCAGCTTGAGGAAACCCCGCGTGCGGTCGTCGATGATCGCGCGCTCCATCGCCGCGAACGGCACGGTCGCCACGAGGCACTGCGGCTCCCGCTCCCGCGCCTCGTCCTCGGTGAGCCCCACACCGGCGTAGTCCGGATCCGTGAAACCCCCCGACGGCAGCAGCAGGTGGGGGGTGCGGCGGGTCGCGCCCAGGACGGCGTTGGTGGCGGCGGCCTCCGCCTCGGCGTGGGCGGCCTGCACGAGCATCGCCTGGCCGTTGGCGTCGCCCGCGGCGAACACGTGGGGAGCGGACGTGCGCAGGTACCCGTCGACCGCGATGGCGGAGCGGCGGACCTCGATCCCGGCGGCCTCCAGCCCCAGCCCGTCCAGCGCCGCGGGCCAGCCGACGCTCATCACGACCGCGTCGAACGCCTCCTCGCACCGCGCGCCGCCCTGCGACCACGCCAGGTCGATCGCCCCGTCGGCGCGCCGGCGCAGGGAGTGCACCGTGTCGATGCCCGTCGCCACCCGCACGCCCTGTTCCTCGAACGCCTGCCGCACGGCGCGGGAGACGTCGGCGTCGGCCGTCGGCAGGATCCGCGGGGCGAGGTCCAGCAGCTGGACCTCGCTGCCCAGGGCGCGGAAGACGGTCACGAGCTGCGAGCCGGTGTTGCCGGCGCCCACGACGGCGAGGCGCCGGGGCAGGGAGGGCAGCTCCAGCACGGTCTCGGGGTAGGTCGCGAGCTCTGCCCCGGGCAGCGGCAGCCGCCGGGAGCGCCCGCCGACGCACAGCACGACGCTCTCACCGCGCACCCGCCGTCCGGTGGCGGCGAGCTCCAGCACGTGCGGGTCGACGAAACGCGCGCGGCCCTCCAGCACCAGGTCGACGCCGAGGTCGGCCAGCCGCTGCGGGTCCGCCTTCGCGGCCTGCACCCGCTCGACGGTGGCGCGCACGCGGGCGACCGTCGCGGGCCAGTCCAGGCTCTGCTGCGGCACCGCGATGCCGTACTCCGCGGCCGTGCGCACCTCGCGGACGAGCCGGGCCGTCTTGGCCAGGACCCGCGTCGGCACGCAGCCGGTGTTCACGCAGGTCCCCCCGGTGCGGGACCCCTCCAGCAGGGCCGTCCGGGCGCCGAGCTCGGCGGCGCGGACCGCGGCCGAGACCCCGGCCGGGCCACCGCCGACGACCACCACGTCGTAGGAGTCGACCGCGCCGCTGCGGAGCGGGGACGGGGAGGACAGGACGTCGGGGGGCGTCGGCGAGCTCACGCGCCTACGGTCCCGCTGCGCCTGCGGGCCCGCCACCTCGCCCGCTGTGAGAGTGGACACCCCGCATCCGGCGGTTCCCGGAGTTCTTCCCGGGCAGCGCCGTCCCGGGGACGAGGCACCCTAGGCGGCGTCCGCCGCGACGTGGAAACCGCGGGCGCGCAGCGCCTCCAGGAACGAGGCGACCTCCACCTCGCTGATGCCGCCGAACTCCTCGTCGAGCGCCGCCCGCACCGCCCCGCGCACCCCGGCGGGCTCCACGACGACCCCGACGTAGGCGTCCACGCCCACCGGCTGCGCCAGACCCCGGAAGGTGAGGCGCGCCAGGGCGGTGTGCACCGCGTCCTCCGGCGACGCGAGCTGCCGGGCGATGCGGTGCGCGCTCCAGGCGCCGCCCCGCTGCAGCAGCGACACCACAGCCGCTTCGTACGTGCGGGCGTCCCGCTCGGACGATCCGTTCACCGGTACCGGTCCCACCGGTTTCTCCCCTGCTCGCGTGCTGGACATCCCCGTCGTGGACCCGGCGGTGCGCGCTCGTCCTCGAGCGCTGGTCCGCCTGCCCACCGCGTGCCCGGCCGCCGGCGCCCACCGCCGGCGCCGGGTGTCGACCTCGACGCAGCCGACGCCGGGGCTCCCCCGCCGTCGCCTTCCGAGCATGCCACCGGCCGGCGCCCGCGCCCCGGCACCGGCGGGCGTGTCGCGCGTCCTGCCTCAGACGCGGACGGGCGTCCCGGCAGGCGTTCCCGGCGGCGCGGGCGGGGCGTGCTCGGCGAGGATCCCGAGCCCCACGGCGCGGGCGGGCAGGACCTGCAGGGCCGGGAAGCGCCGCAGCAGCGCCAGCAGGGGCGGGGTGGGGACGGGCCCGGTGCCGGCGAGGACGCGGGAGAGGAAGCGCTCCTGCACCTGGCGCTGGACGAGCTGGGTCAGGGCGGTCGGCAGCAGGCGCCGGGCCCGCACGCGCGCCAGGTGGCGCGTGCGCAGCTCCCCCCGCCGCAGCGGGCCGGCGAGCAGCCGCGCGGCGGCGGCGGCGTCCTGCACGGCCAGGTTCACGCCGACGCCCCCGATGGGCGACATGGCGTGGGCGGCGTCGCCGAGGAACAGCAGCCCGGGCAGGTGCCAGCGGGTCAGGCGGTCCACCCGCACGGACAGCACGTGGACGTCCTCCCAGCTCCCCAGCGAGGCCACCGCCGCGGGCATCGCCGGCAGCAGCCGGGCCAGGTCGGCGCGGAAGGAGTCCAGGCCCGCCGCGCGCAGGCGGCCGAAGCCGTCCTTGGGCACCAGGTAGGCCGTCTGCCAGTACTCGCCCCGGTCGAACATCACCACGAGGCGGCCGCGGGTGATGCGGCCGACGCCGCCGAAGGGTGCCCGGGCGTCCCCGGCGAGCTTGGGCAGGCGGAACCACAGCACGTCCAGGGGCGCGCCGAACTCGCGCAACCGCAGCCCGGCCCCGCTGCGCAGGCGGGAGCCGCGCCCGTCGGCGGCGACGGTGAGCGCCGCGCGGACCTCGCGCTCGCGCCCGCCGGCGTCGCGGTAGCGGACACCGGTGACCTGCCCGCCCTCGCGCAGCGCGCCGAGGACCTCGGCCTGCATCCGCAGCTCGAAGCCCGGGTAGCGGCCGGCCTGGCGCGCGAGGAAGGTCAGGAAGTCCCACTGGGGCATCAGCGCCACGAACCCGAACGGTCCCGGCAGGCGGGAGAAGTCCGCCACCCCGAAGGTGCCGTCGTCGGTGGTCACGCCGAGGCGGGTGACCTTCTGGTGCGGCTGGGCGAGGAACTCCCCGGCGAGGCCGAGCTCGTCGAGCAGGCGCAGCGTGGAGGGGTGGACGGTGTCGCCGCGGAAGTCGCGCAGGAAGTCGCGGTGCTTCTCCAGCACCACGACCCGCAGTCCCGCACGGGCGAGCAGGAGCCCGAGGACCATCCCCGCCGGCCCGCCACCGGCGATGCAGCAGTCGACGGCCGGGCCGGAGGGACCCGCGGGGTCCTGGCTCATGGCGTCCTCCTCGGCGTGGAGCGCTCACCGAACACGTTGGGACTACAGTCTCACCGTGTCCGAGCGTGGTCAACGGTTCCCGGCGGAGCGGGCCGGGCGGTTGCGGGAGCTGCTCGCGGCCGACCCGCGGCTGCCGATGGGCGCGGCCGCCGAGGCGCTGGGGATGTCCCGGGCCGCCCTCTACCGCAGGTTCCCCACCCGGGCCGACCTGCTCGCCGCCCTGGACGTCCCGGGCGGCGACGAGACGCGCGAGCGCCTCGTGCGGGCGGCCGCGGAGCTGCTGGAGGAGCACGGGGCGGACGGCCTGGGCGTCGAGGAGGCCGCGGCCCGCGCCGGCGTGCCCCGCGCCACCGCCTACCGGCACTTCCCCGGGCGCGAGCCGCTCCTGGCCGCCGTCGTGCACGCCGGCGCCCCGCACTCCGCCGTGGCAGCCGTCCTCGCCGCGCACCACGACACCCCGCTGGAGGACCTCGTCCACGCCCTCGCCGGCGCCCTGCTGGAGCACTTCGCGCAGCGCCCGCAGTTCCTGCGCGCGCTGCTGTACGAGGCGTCGGGTTCCGGCCCGGCGGCGGTGACGGTCGGTGGCGTGCTCGCCCGCGACGTCGTGGGGCCGGTGGCCGCCGCGCTCGGCGGACGGCTGCGGGCGGCGGGCCGGGGGGACGTGCACCCGGTCGTCGCCGCCCAGGCGCTGGCCGGACCGCTGGTGCTGCACGCCCTCAGCCGTGAGGTGCTCACCGGCGCCGGGCTCGACGTCCCCCCGCGGGCGGCGGTCGCGCGGACCGTCGCCGGGCTGTGGCTGCACGGCACCCTGGGGCGGGGCGGGCCGGACGGGCCCGCGCCGCGGGAGCCCTGACCGCGGTGGGTGCGGGCGCCGGGACGGCCGTCTCCGAGCACGCGACCCCCACCTCCTCGGCGGAGGCGGGGGTCGCGGATCCCGGGGGAGAAGTTTCCCCGGGCGACGTCAGCGGTAGGAGATGGCCGCGGGGTCGTACGCGCAGTGCGGCGAGTACGGTCCGCTGCCGATGGTGCTCGGCTCGGCCCCGGTGTTGTTGCCCTGGTACCGGGTGCAGATCTTGATGCGGCGGCTGGAGTCCCCGACGATCGTCAGCCCCGACAGGTTCGCGGTGTCGCCGTAGTTCTGGTTCACCCCCGCCAGCAGGGAGCCCGGCGCCGTCGCGGTCACGTTGCGGATGACGACGGCGCGCTTGTACTGGGTGCGGCAGTTGCCGCAGGAGCGGTACAGCTTGCCGAAGTCGCTCACCTGGAAGTTCTCGATGGTCAGGGTGCCGCCGCCGTTGTGCTGGAACACCTTGTCGGCCGCGTGCCGCGCGCCGCCGCCGGAGACGCGGTACGTCGCGGACGTGCCGCCCTTGAAGGTCGCGGCGTCCTCGCCGACGTCCTCCCACCACACGTTGACGAGGGTGCAGGAGCCGGCGCAGTGCACGCCGTCGGCACCGGGGCTGCCGATGATGACGTTGGACAGGGTCGCGCCGTCGGCGAGGGAGAAGATCGGCGGCTGGCTCTCGGACTGCCCGCCGTCGGTGGACCAGCGGTAGCGGCGGTTGGCGCCGTCGAAGGTGCCGGACACCTTCTGCGTCGTCGAGAGCGTGGTCGTGCCCGTGGCGGTCGGCCACGCCTGGGGAGCGGCGCTGGCGGTGGGCGCGGCGGCCAGGGACGCGGTGAGGCCGAGCATGGCGGCGGCCGCGAGCAGCGCGCGGCGCCACGGTGCCGGGCGGCGACGAGCGCCGGGGTGGGTCGGGAGGGCCACGGGGTTCTCCTTCGAACTCTTCGGTGCCTGCGGGGCGGCCCGCGCTCGCACCGGGCAGGTGTCGGGCGAGGCGGGCGGGGCCACCCTAGCCGGTGAGAAACCGGTTACCAAGAGGAGAGGCCGACGAGTTCGCCGTGTGCGCGGACGGGACGACGCAGGGCCCGCCCAGTGCGGGGCGGGCCCTGCGTCGTGCCGCCGGCGGAGGATCAGTAGGGGCAGGTGCTGCGGTACTGCGAGATCAGCGAGCTCGGCGCGGGCGCCGGGCAGAGGAACTGGCTGTAGCGGGTGTCGTTGTCCACGAACCGCTTGAGCCAGGAGATCGAGTACTGCGCGATCGTGGTGTTCGGCGAGTTCGGAGCACCGTGGCTCGCGCCGTTCAGCTCCAGGTACGCCTTGGGCAGCGTCGCCGGGAGCGAGGTGTAGAACGGGATGGAGTGCGAGGAGACGGAGGCGACCGAGTCGTTCTCCGCGCCGATGACGAGGGTGGGCGTCCGCACCGCGGAGAAGTCCTTGCGGGTGTCCCACGGCGTCAGCGGGATCGACGCCTTCAGGCGCGTGTCGTCCAGCGTGGCCTCCAGCGCCCCGCCGCCGCCCATGGAGTGCCCCATGACCGCCAGGCGCGTGGCGTCGACGCGGGTGCGCACCGAGCTGGTGGTGGTCAGGTAGCTGAGAGCGGCGCGCAGCTGGTCACCGCGGGAAGCGGGCTGGTCGGAGGTGGTGTTCGTGTCGATCGTCATCACCACGAAGCCCTGCGAGGCCAGGCGCGGGCCGTACCACGCGATGCTGGACTGCCGGGCGGTGTACCCGGGGGAGATGACGACGGCGCCGAACGTCCCGGCGGTGGTGGTCGTCGGGTGGTAGATCGTGCCGCCGCCGAAACCGGAGACGGCGGAGGCGCTCACGGAGGTCTGCGAGACGGCGAACGGGCCGGTGCCGGCCTGGATGCTCGCCAGGGTCGGGGCCGGCCCGCGCTGGTACGGGTTGGCGGTGGAGGTCGCGGTCGGCGTCGCCGTGGGCGAGGCGGTGGGCGTGGCGGTCGCCGTGGGCGTCGCGGTGGGCGTCGCGGTCGGGCTCGGGCTCGGTGCCCCACCGGCGCGCACGCGCCCGGCGGCGAACGTCGCCCCGGCCGGCACGGAGCCGTCCCGGTGGTAGGTCAGGTGCGGGCCCCAGCTGCCGCCGTCGGGGTCGCAGACGGTGTCGCCGTCGTTGCAGAACTCCCGGGTGCGGTCGGCGTAGGCGGGGGCCTCGGAGGCGATGGTGCGCCCGCCGGCGTTGAGGGGGTTGCCGTAGACGACGACGGCGGCGACGCGGCCGGACAGCGACGCCGGGATCGGGGTGCCGGTGTTGTAGTAGCTGGTGCGGATGCCCAGCGACTTGTTCACGACCGTGGCGCCCTGGGAGTAGCCGCCGAGCACGAACCGGGTGCCGGGGCAGGCCTGCGCGACGCTGGTGACGTGGTTCGTCAGGTCCGTGGAGCCGGGCCCGGCGCTGGTCTGGTTGGAGTTCGCCTCGTAGTCCACCGCGTAGGAGGAGACGGTGTAGCCCGGCAGGTTCGACCGCACGGCGCTGACGAACGGGGTACCGACGATCCCGAGGCCCGGGTCCTCCCCGGTGCCGCGGGCGAAGACGACGTCGATGTCGGAGCAGGTGGCGGCGGAGGCGCTGCCGGCGGCGACGAGGCCGGTGGTCACGGTGGCCGCGGCGACCGCGGCGGCGGCCAGGGCGCGCGAGCGCAGGGGGACGAGCTTCACTCGGAACTCCTCGGGGCGGAGCGGTGCCGGCACGGCGCGCGGGAGCACGCGCCGGCGGGCGGTGGGGTGGGAGACGTTCACAGCATGACGGAAACCGCTGTCGCACACCAGAGCTTCCGGAATGTTTCGGCACCGCGGAGTCGGGGCGTGACGCGCCGTCATCGGAGGGGCACCCGTCCCGGCTCGCCACGGACGTCGCCGTGGCGGGGGCAGCGGCAGCGTGCCGCACCCGTGCCGGTGGACGGCACGGGTGCGGCACGCACTGTGGGAGGGACGAGCGGTCAGCGGCGCTCGACGTCGTCGAGGACGTGACGGCCCGCGTCGAGGAAGAGGTTGAGGCCCCTGACCTCCTTCAGCCCGGCCTTGCAGTCGGCGCTGAGGGTGCTCAGGTCGTAGACGACGGCGTTCCCGTCGACCCTCGGGCCGGTGACGGCCCCCGTGACGGCGGTCTCGCACCACGTCCAGTTCGGTCCGACCTGCAGGGCGAGCTTGCTGCCCGTCAGCCCGGCCGTCTCGACGACGTCCACGCGGATCTGCGTGGCCGTCGACAGGTCCCACGACCCGAGGGTCGAGAGCCAGGTGCCGCCCGTGGAGGTGACGACGAGGTTGCCGGCGCCGGCCGTCACGGTGCCGTCGGGCGCCTTCCAGCCCTCGACGCCGTCGGCGAAGTCCTCGATCACCAGGTCCACCGGTGCCGGCGGCGGGGGCAGCTGGCTGTAGCGCTGGAGCACCGCGGCGGCGGGGCCGCGCTGGACCGCGCGGTCGGCGCCGAAGCTGACCGCGGTGTGCGGGGCGAGCAGGCCCTTCTCCACCACCCAGGAGATCGCCTTCGCCCGCGGGTCGGACGCGGCCACGTCGCGGAAGGTGAGGACCCGGGCGGGCTCCGGCGAGCCGGCGAGCTTCCACAGCGCCTCGGCCAGGACGGCGCGCGTGGTGAGCAGGTTCGGGGAGAACTTGTCCTTCTTCTCCCCGCCGATCAGGCCCTGGGCGGTGGCCCACTCGATCTCCGTGTACAGCGGGTCCTGCGCCTTGACGTCCTTGTACGTGGGCTTCGCCGGGTCGGCGAACTGCGCGTCGGAGTAGCGGAACAGCCAGGCGGCGAGGTCGCCGCGGCGCAGGTCCTTGCCCGCTCGGAAGGTGCCGTCGGGGTACCCGGTGTCGATGCCCTCGGCCGCGACCCACTCGACCGCCGCGAAGTGCGGGTCGCTGCGGGGGACGTCACCGAAGCGCGGCGCGGCCTCGACCGCGGCGATGTCGTCGACGACGACGCTGCCGGTGCGCGCCATGCCCTCGACGTGGTTGACGTAGATCGAGAACTGGCGCAGGTCCGCCAGGTCCGCCGCGCTGATCCGGCGGTCCTCGTTCGCGGTGTCCCAGGGCGCGGGGCGCCAGTCGGACCAGGGGATGGTGACGTAGCCGGGGGTCGTCCCCGTCAGCGGCGGGTAGGCCTCGTATCCGACGCCTCCGGCGGAGAGCTGCAGGACGAGCTTGTTGCCGCTGCCGTCCGGGGCGTACCACAGGCGCAGCCCGCTCGTGCCGGACCAGTCGCCGGTGAGCTGCTTGCCGACACCGGTGTACGACTGGGCCGTGAAGTCGTAGCCGATGCGCATGGACCGGGTGCCCTGCCCGATCGTGCCCCGCTCCAGGGTCAGGGTGTTGCTGCCCACCTGGCTGAACTCGGCGCGCAGTGCGGCGTCGTCACCGTAGCCCTCGAAGTGGTCCACCACCCCGGGCGGGAGCTGGGGGCGCTCCCCGAGGATGAAGGAGCTCTCGTCGGCCAGCACCTCCTCGCCGTCGTCCACGACGTGGACCTCCAGCGTCTCGGTGCTGTTGTCCAGCTCGGCGGCGGGCACCGCCCACTGCGCCGACCAGAAGCCGGCCTGGTCCTTCGTCATCTCGTGGGCGGTGGTGTCGCCGCCCACGGTGAAGTAGACGCGATCCGGCTCCACGCCGCGGATGCTGGCGCGCACGGTCGCGGGCGCGGCCTTCACGCGAGCGCCGTCGGCGGGCGTGACGACGTGCACGTACGGCGCGAGCGGGGCGGCGCTGGTCTGGCGGGTGAAGGCGCCCTGCACCTCGTCGGCGAAGTAGGAGTAGGGGTCCTCCTCGTACGCCTTGAAGTTCTGGAACATCTCGTGCTCCGGCGCGGCCGCGCTGGCCGGGTAGGGCACGAAGAACTGCTCGAGGCCGAAGTTCGCCCAGGTCTGCATGTAGGTGGCCTGGCGCGCCTTGGGGTCCGCCTCGATCGCGTCCAGCAGGTCGGTGAACCAGGTGAGGTTCGGGTTGCCGCTGACCTTCATCGGCCCGGCGATGCCGAACTCGGTGAAGGCCGGGATCTTCCCGCGCTGCTCGGCGAGGTCGGCGACCATCGCGAGGTCCTTGACGACGCCGTCGCGCCAGCCCTGGCTGCCGCCGGTGCTGTCGTAGGCGTCGTAGCCGAGGACGTCGACGAAGTCGTCGCCGGGGTAGGTGCGCATGTAGACGGTCGGGTCGCCCCCGAAGCCGCCGTTCGGGGAGTACGCGTAGAGGAGGTTGCGGACGCCCTTGGTGTCGCGCAGGTACTCCACGGTGTACCGGTAGAGCTCGACGAACTCCCCCGGCGACAGGTAGGAGGCGCCCCACCAGAACCACGAACCGGTGTTCTCGTGCCAGGGGCGGAAGATGATCGGGATGAGCTCGCCGTTCGCGTCGCGGGTGGAGTCCGCCAGCAGGGCGATGTGGTCGAGGTAGCGGTTGAGCTCCGCGTGCTTCGACCCGCCGGGCAGCACCGCACGGGCGGTGTCACCCTTGGTGTCGTAGAAGCTGCCCCCGGTGACGAAGTTCTCCATGTGGGCGGTGAGGGTGTTGATCCCGCCCTGCGCGTGGGCCTTCTCCATGTACTGCGCGAGGGTCTCGACGTTCTGCTCGCGGGTGGCGGTGCGGACGCCGGGGTGCTCGTTGCCCTCGATGATGAGCGTGTCCCAGCCGAAGACCGCCGGCATGTCCCCGACGCCGTTCTGGACGTCGGAGGCCGTGCCGTCGCCCGGGCCGGTGGTGACGCCGTAGGACGTGGTGTGCTGGTGGCCGAAGAGGATGCCCTCGCCCCGCACGTCGCGCAGGTAGGAGAACAGCGAACGGGTGGCCGGGGTGGCACCCGGGTCGGTGATGCGGACGGTCTCCGCGGCCGCGGCCGCGGCGGGGCCCGCCTGGCCGGCGGCGAACGCGGCGGGGGCTCCTGCTCCCCCGACGGCGACCGCCGTCAGGAACGCGGTCAGTGTGCGGAGGGCCGGGGAGGCTCCCCCGCGGGTCCGGTTCTTCATCGAACCTCCTGGATCGGGTCGCCGCCCGGCCCCGGAAGGGCGCGGGTGGTGGAGACCGGCGAGCGGTGCGGCTGTACCTTAACCGCTTCAGTGCCCGCCGGGCACCCCGTTCGCCCACCGTTCCCCACCCGGCCCACCACGACCTCCGCGGAGCGTGGCGGGAGGCCCTCAGCCCGCGAGCACCGCGCCCATCGCCAAGGTGGTGACGCTCAGCTACGCTGCGGTGGCGCCTCGTGGCGCGATCGCGATCCCGTGCGAGGGCCGGGAGGTGGGCATCGTGGCTTCACGGCAGAACCTCCCCCCGAGCGTCCCGTCGGCGTGGAGCCGGTGACGTGGGAGGCGTGAAGGCGGCCGAGGGCCTGCTGCCTCCGGACGAGCGGACGCGGCTGGACGAGTGCGTCCGGGAACCGCTCCACATCCCGGGTTCGGTCCAGCCCCACGGGGTGCTGCTGACGGTCGACCCGGTGGATCTCGAGGTTCTCCAGATCAGCGTCAACTGCGGACGCCTGCTCGGGGTGGAGGCCGAGGCCGCCCTCGGGCGCCACCTCCGCGGCGTGACCGGGACCCGGTCCTCCCAACGGCTCCGCGCGGGCCTGGACCCGGCCACCGACGAGCCGGCGCCGGCGGTGCGCGCCAGGATCGGCGGGCGGGGCGTCGACGTCATCGCACACCGGTCCGCGGGCCTGCTCGTGGTGGAGATCGAGCCGTCCGCGCCCACCTCCTCCGACCGGCTGCTGTCCGACCTCCACGTCGGCCTGGGACGTCTCCCCGGCGGCACCACCGTCGCGCACCTGAGGGCGGCCGCGGTCCAGCAGGTACGCCGCATCACCGGTTTCGACCGGGTGATGGTCTACCACTTCCACCCCGACGGGCACGGTGAGGTCGTCGCGGAGGCCTGCGCCGAGGAGCTCGAGCCGTACCTCGGGCTGCACTTCCCGGCATCGGACCTGCCCGCCCAGGCGCGTCGCCTCTACCTGCTCCAGCCCTCGCGGATGATCGTGCTCGGCGACGAGGAGCCGGCGGCGATCGTTCCCGCGCTCGACCCCCGTACCGGGCAGCCGCTCGACCTCAGCGGGGCCCAGCTGCGCAGCGTGTCACCGCACCACGTGCGGTTCATGCGCAACATGGGCATCGCGGCCAGCCTCTCGATCCCCATGGTCCACGACGGTGAGCTCGTCGGGATGATCTCGTGCGGGCACCGGCAGGCCCGCCACCTCCCCTACCCGCTGCGGCGGGCGTGCGAGGTGCTCGGTCGCGAGCTGACGACCCGGGTCACCGCGCTGCAGGAGACGCGGCGGCTGAGCAGGCGGCTGGAGGTGCAGCACCTGCGGGCGCGCCTGGTCGAGCAGATGGTCGGCACGGACCACGTCGCCGACGGCCTCGTCCGCGGCGACGTGACGCTCGTCGACCTCGTCGGCGCGGACGGTGCCGTCATCTCCCTGGACGAGGAGCTCCGCCTGGTGGGGAACGTGCCACCGGAGGACGAGCTCCAGGCGGCGATCGGGCACCTGCGCAGCACGGAGGAGGGCGACCACCCCCTGGTCACCGATGCGCTCGCCACCGACCACCCCGACCTGGCCCCGCTCCTGCCGTCGGTGGCGGGACTCGTCCTCGTGCCCTTCGGTGGCGACCGCGACTACATCGCCTGGTTCCGCGGCGAGGTGAGCCAGACGCTGGACTGGCTCGGCGACCCCTCCCCGGCCAACCGCGCGACCCCCCTGTCACCGCGCAGCTCCTTCTCCGCCTGGCGCCAGAGCGTCTCCGGTCGCTGCCTACCGTGGGATCCCGTGCAGGTCGCCGAGACGGAGGAGCTGCGCCGGGACATCGACGCGGTCCTGCTGCGCCGCGCAGAGATTCGCCTGGCCCACCTGGGGCTGCACGACGCGCTCACCGGACTGCCGAACCGGCGGCTGCTCATGGACCGCCTCGGGCACGCCCTGGACCGCCACGCCCGGGGCGTGCCCGTCGCGATGCTGCTCATCGACCTGGACCGCTTCAAGCTCGTCAACGACTCGCTCGGCCACGACGTCGGGGATCTCCTGCTCGCTCAGTGCGCGCGCCGCATCGTCGACGCCACCCGCGCCAGCGACACCGTCGCCCGCCCCGGTGGCGACGAGTTCGTCATCCTGTGCGAGGACACCGACGCCCGTGCCGTGGAGATCCTCGCCCAGCGGGTCGTCGACGCGCTGGCGGAACCGTTCGAGGTGGCGGGGCGGGAACTGCGCATCACCGCCTCGGTCGGGGTCACCCTGGCGCGCAGCGAGCACAGCCCGGCCGATCTGCTGCGCGAGGCGGACAGCGCGATGTACCTGGCGAAGGCACAGGGCCGCAACCGGGCGTCCCGCTTCGAGGCGGGTCTGCGGTACCAGGCCCTGCGCCACCTCGATCTCGAGCAGGCGCTGCGCCGGGGGTTCCAGCACGGCGAGCTGATGATGCACTACCAGCCGATCATCAGCGTCGCCACGCGCGGCCTGCGCGGTGTCGAGGCGCTCGTGCGCTGGAACCGGCCCGGCGTCGGGCTGGTCCCCCCGGACGAGTTCATCCCGCTCGCCGAGGACACCGGCTTCATCGTGCCGCTGGGAGAGTGGGTCCTCCACGAGGCGGTGCGCCAGCTCGGCAGGTGGAAGACCGAGGTGCGGCTGCCCCCCGACTTCCGGATGGCGGTCAACCTGTCCCCGCAGCAGCTGAGCAGCGACTCCCTCGTCGACACGGTGGAGCGCGTCGTGCAGGAGAACGGTGTCGCCGCCTCGGAGCTGAGCCTGGAGATCACCGAGACCGCGCTGATGTCGGAGCGCTCCAGCATGAGCAAGACGGTCGACGCCCTCGCCGCGCTCGGCGCCCGCCTGTCCATCGACGACTTCGGCACGGGCTACTCGTCGCTGGCCTACCTGCGCTACCTCCCCGTGCACCAGCTGAAGGTGGACCGCTCGTTCGTCGGTGGGGCGACGGCGGGATCACGCGACGCCGCACTGGTCGCCGCCGTGTACGGCCTGGCGCAGGACTTCGGGATGACCTGCGTGGCCGAGGGGGTCGAGCGGGCCGAGGACCTGCTCATGGTGGCCGACATCGGCTGCGACTACGCGCAGGGCTTCCACATCGGCAGACCCGCGCCGGCGGAGGTCCTCGCCCGGGAGTGGGCCCGCACGACCCGCATCTGACGACCGGTTCCCGCCGGACCGCACCGGCCTCGTACCGGCCTCGTACCGGCCTCGTACCGGCCCCGCTGACGCCGCGGGGCCGGTCGCGGCGTCAGCCGCGCAGCGCCGGTGCGGGGGCGGGCTCGGGCAGGTGGACCGTCCTGGCGCCCTGCCGGCCCGGCGGCACGGTGCGCGCGGCCGGCACGGTGCCCAGCGGCTCGGGGTGGGCGATGTGGCGGGCGTAGGCGACGCAGGTGAAGAAGGGCGTGAACTCCTCCCCCGTGGACACCTGCAGGAACAGCTCCACCGCCGCGTCGAGGTGCCCGGTCGCGGCACCGGCGGCCCGCATCCGGCCCGCCTCGGTCCGGGTCAGCGCGGCGACGTGCCCCGGCGTGACCTGCGCGCCGTCGTCGAGGACCGTTCCGGCGCGGACCTGCTGCCAGACCTGCGACCGGACGATCTCGACCGTGGCGGCGTCCTCCATGAGGAAGTCGACGGTGACGGCCCCGGACCCGGCGAGCCACGCCTGCAGGTAGCGCAGCGCCACGGCGATCCCCCCGCGCAGCCCCCGCGCCGTGGGCCGCCCGGGCGCGGAGGCCAGGTCGAGCAGGTCCGCCGCGCTGACGTCGACGTCGCAGCGGCGGCGTCGCAGCTGGTTGCGCCGGTCCCCCATCGCCGCGTCGAACACCTCCCGGCAGGTGGCGACGAGACCGGGGTGCGCCACCCAGGAGCCGTCGAACCCGTCGCGGGCCTCCCGTTCCTTGTCCCGGCGGACCCCCTCCAGCGCCGACCGGGTCCGCTCGGGATCGCCCCGGTCGGGGACGAGGGCGGACATGCCGCCGATGGCGTGCGCGCCGCGGCGGTGGCAGGTGCGCACCAGCAGCTCGGTGTAGGCGCGCATGAACGGCACGTCCATGGTGATGGCGGCGCGGTCGGGCAGGACGTGCTGTTCCGGCGCGGCGGAGAACGTCTTGACGGCCGAGAAGAGGTAGTCCCAGCGGCCGGCGTTGAGGGCCGTGGCGTGGGGGCGCAGCTGGTAGAGGATCTCCTCCATCTCCAGCGCCGCCGGCAGGGTTTCGACGAGCACGGTGGTGCGCACGGTCCCCGCCGGCAGCCCGAGCAGTTCCTGCGCCCGCAGGAGCGCCACGTTCCACAGCCGCGCCTCGGCGGCGCTCTCCAGCTTGGGCAGGTACAGGTACGGCCCGCTGCCCCGGGCGAGCTGGCGGCGCGCGCAGTGGAACAGGTAGAGGCCCGCGTCCACGACGCCGGCCGACAGCGGCCGGCCGTCGAGCCACAGGTGCTTCTCCACGAGGTGCCAGCCGCGGGGGCGGACGTGGATGGTGGGCAGGTCCTCGCCGAGTTCGTAGCGCCTGCCGCCCGCGTCGGTGAAGTCGATGCGCCGGTCGAGGGCGTCGGCGAGGTTCAGCTGGCCCTCGACGACGGCGCTCCACGTCGGGGTGGTGGAGTCCTCGAAGTCGGCCATCCAGCCCTGCGCGCCGGAGTTCAGCGCGTTGACGGTCATCTTCCGCGTCGGGGGGCCGGTGATCTCCACGCGCCGGTCGGTGAGGTCGGCGGGAGCAGGTGGCACCGACCAGGTCGGATCGTCGCGGATCCACTGCGTCGCCCGGTGGAAGCCCAGGGTCTCCTCGCCGAGACCGATACGGCGGCGGCGGTCCCGCCGGGCGTGCAGCGCAGCCTCGCGCCCGCTCGCGACAGCGTCGTCGAGTGCGGCGAGGAAGCGCAGCGCCTCTGGCGTCAGCACCTCGTCGTAGCGGGGGCCGAGGGGGGCGTGGACCTGGACGGTGCGCGCGGTGGGACGGCGGTGGCCGCCGGTGGTGTCCATCAGAACTGCTCCTCCTCGGTCGAGCCGGTCAGTGCGAGGGTCCCGCTGCGCGGGTTGAGCGCGGTGGCGACGCGGTCGAAGTAGCCGGTGCCGACCTCCGCCTGGTGCCGCACCGCCGTGTACCCCTGGGCGGCCATGGCGAACTCCCGCTCCTGCAGCTCGACGTAGGCCGGCATCCCGGAGCGGGCGTAACCGGAGGCGAGCTCGAACATGGAGGCGTTCAGGGCGTGGAAACCCGCCAGGGTGATGAACTGGAAGCGGTAGCCCATCGCGGCCAGCTCCCGCTGGAAGCGGGCGATGTCGGCGTCGTCCAGCGCCGCGCGCCAGTTGAACGACGGGGAGCAGTTGTAGGCCAGCAGCTTGCCGGGGAACCGCTCGTGCACGGCCTCGGCGAAGCGCCGGGCCAGGTCCAGGTCGGGCGTTCCGGTCTCCACCCACAGCAGGTCCGCGTGGGGCGCGTACGCCAGGCCGCGGGAGACCACGGAGTCCAGGCCGCCGCGGACGGTGAAGAACCCCTCGCTGCTGCGCTCCCCCGTGCAGAACCGCGCGTCGCGCTCGTCGACGTCGCTGGTCAGGAGCGTGGCGGCCAGGGCGTCGGTGCGGGCGACGACGAGGGTGGGGACACCGCAGACGTCGGCGGCCAGGCGTGCGGCGTCGAGGGTGCGCACGTGCTGGGCGGTGGGGACCAGGACCTTGCCGCCGAGGTGGCCGCACTTCTTCTCCGAGGCCAGCTGGTCCTCCCAGTGGACCCCGGCGGCTCCGGCGGCGATCATCGACTTCATCAGCTCGAAGGCGTTGAGCGGGCCGCCGAAACCGGCTTCGGCGTCCGCGACGACCGGCGCCAGCCAGTGCGGGGGGTTCTGCGCCTCGTCGGCCCAGGAGATCTCGTCGGCGCGCAGCAGGGCGTTGTTGACGCGCCGCACGACGGCGGGCACGGAGTTCACCGGGTACAGGCTCTGGTCCGGGTAGGTCTGCCCGGCGAGGTTGGCGTCGGCGGCGACCTGCCAGCCGGAGAGGTAGATCGCCTCCAGCCCCGCGCGGACCATCTGCACGGCCTGGTTGCCGGTCAGCGCACCGAGGGCGGGGACGTGGGTGCGGGTGTGCAGCAGCTCCCACAGGCGCTGGGCGCCGAGGCGGGCCAGGGTGTGCTCCTCCTGGACGCTGCCGCGCAGGCGCACGACGTCCTCGGCGGTGTACGTGCGCTCGATGCCCGCCCAGCGCGGGTCGGTGGCCCACTCGTGCTCCAGCGCGGCGACCCGGGCGGCGCGCACGTCCGCGGCGGCACCCGGCACGCGGGCCCCGGCCACCTGGGCGGCGGGGGCGTCCTGCGGAGCGTTCAGCAGCTCGGTCACGATCGGGTCCTCTCGTCGTCGGCCGTCCCCCGGAGGGGGCGATACCGCCACTTTTCCGCGCAGAGCCAGGTGTGCACCCACGATGGCTCGTGAAGTTCCGGCGTTCTTCACGTACCGTGCGGTGCATGGCGGACTTCACGGAGGTTCCCGACGCGCTGGTCGTCGGCCGGCGCGTGCGGCAGCTGCGCCGGGCGCGCGGCTGGACGCTGCAGGACCTCGCCGGGCGCGTCGGGCGCGCCCCCTCGGCGCTGTCGATGCTGGAGAACGGCCGGCGCGAGCCGAAGCTGTCGCTGCTGCACGCCCTCGCCGGCGCCTTCGCCGTGCCCGTGGCAGAGCTCGTCGGCACCGGGGCGCTGGACCGCCGTGCCGAGCTGGAACTGCAGCTCCAGCGCGCGCAGGCCGCGCCGCTGTACGCGGCGCTCGGCCTTCCGGAGGTCCGCCCCGGCCCCCGCCTGCCGACGCCCGTGCTGGAGGCCCTGCTCGGCCTGCACGCGGAACTGGCCCGCCGCGCCACGGCGCACCTGGCCACCCCCGAGGAGGCGCGCCGCGCCAACACCGGGCTGCGCGCCGCCATGCGCGAGCGCGGGAACTACTTCGCCGAGATCGAGCGGGCCGCCGCCGATGTCCTCACCTCCGCCGGTCACAGCTCCGGCCCCCTCACCGAGCGGGACGTCGGCGCCATCGCCGCCCGGCTGGGTTTCACCCTGCACCGCGAGGCGGACCTCCCCCACGCCGCGCGCTCGGTGATCGACCTGCGCAACCGGCGCATCTTCCTGCCGCACAGCCGCGACGGCCGCGGGCACGGCCGCCGCCAGGTCGCCCTGCAGGCCGTCGGGCACATCGTCCTCGGCCACCGCGAGCCCACCGGGTACGCGGACTTCCTGCGCCAGCGCGTGGAGGTGAACTACTTCGCCGCCGCCGTCCTCGTCCCCGAGGCGCCCGCGGTGCGCCTGCTGCAGAACGCCAAGGACGCGCGGGACATCGCCGTGGAGGACCTGCGGGACACCTTCGCCGTCTCCTACGAGACCGCCGCGCACCGCTTCACGAACCTCGCCACCCGGCACCTCGGGATCCCCGTGCACTTCATGCGCGTCCACGAGAGCGGCACCATCTACAAGGCCTACGAGAACGACGGCGTGCGCTTCCCCACGGACGTCACCGGCGCCATCGAGGGGCAGCCGGTGTGCCGGCACTGGACCGTGCGGGCCGTCTTCGGCCGCCGGCACGAGCACGGCGCCTACCAGCAGTACACCGACACCGCCTCCGGCACCTACTGGTGCACCGCACTGGTGGAACCGGGGGCACCGGGGCAGCACGGGGACTTCGCCGTGGCGGTCGGGGTGCCCTACGCGCACGTGCGCTGGTTCCGGGGCCAGGAGACCCGTGAGCGCGGGACCTCCCGCTGCCCGGACCCCTCCTGCTGCCGCACACCGCCCGCGGACCTGGCGCAGCGCTGGGCCGGGTCGGTGCTGGCCAGCGCCCGCGCCCACACCCACCTGCTGGCGGCGCTGCCGCCGGGCACGTTCCCCGGCGTGGACGACTCCGAGGTCCTGCGCTTCCTGGAGGCGCGAGCGGTGGAGGGGGCGGACGGTCCCGGGTGAGCAGGGACGCCGGCCCTCCCTGCCGGCGGCTCAGGCCCCGGGCACCGGCGGTAGTCCTGCCGGAGCCCGGCGGGAGCGCCGCACCGTGAGGAACAGCCGGTGCCCGGTGATCGTCACGCTCAGCCAGGCCAGCCCGAGCACCCACGCGACCAGGACGTCCGTGAGCCAGTGGTGGCCGAGGTAGACCCGGCTGAGGCCCATGGCGGTGGCGGACCCCACCGCGAGGACGACGGTGAGCATCCTCGCCCAGCGCCGGCGCAGCCTGCGCAGCAGCAGGTACGCCACGATCCCGGCGAACGCGGTGGCGTTGAGGGAGTGACCGCTGGGGAAGGAGGCGCTGTGCTCCAGCGGGGGCACGGCCTCCGACAGCGGCGGCCGCACCCGGCCCACCGCAGCCTTGCCGGCCACCGTGAGGGTCAGCGAGCCCAGCATGGTGACCACCAGCAGGACCAGCGGGCTCCACCGCCGCCACAGCGCCGACAGACCGAGCGCGACGGCGCAGGCGAGGACCGGCATGCCGGTGGTGCCGCCGATGTCGGTGAACGCCGTGACGGCCGTGTCCAGCGCGGGCGAGCGGTGGCGCAGGACCAGGTCGAGCACCGGCCGGTCCAGGCGCGCCACGCCGTCGGCCTCCACGACCTCCTCGTACACCTCCCCCGCCAGGGCGCTCAGGACGGCGGAGGCCAGCAGCCCGAGCACCAGGGTGAGGGCGAGCACGTGGTGCGCCCCGAGCAGGCGCCCGGCGCGCACGGCGAGCGCGGCCAGCGCCCGACCCGCCGCACTCGGCCAGCGGGTGAGGTCCCGCTCCCCGACGAAGTCGCGCTCGCGCCCCTCGTCCAGCAACCGCTCCAGCACGGCGGAGTCGGGGGGTTCGTCGTGGCGCACCGCCTCATCGTGCGCGTTGTGAGCTGCCCCGGCGCGACGAGGGGCGGCGCCTCCTGCGAGCTCTTCGTTCGTAGAGCCGATAACTGTGCATAGGTGCTGTCATGTGGCCGGGATGCGGGGGTGGGCGCCGCGTCCCCGTGCGCCTAGGCTCGGGGGCTGCGGCGCGCCGGGGGGCGGACGCCGCACCGGGGCGGAGGGCGGAGCGGTGCAGGCGGCGGACGGCGCGGTGCTGGCGGCCCGGCGTGCCCGCATGCTGCACGACAGCGGGCTGCTGGACGCGGGCGAGGACCCTGGCCTGACCCGGCTCACCGACCTGGCGACCCGGCTCCTCAAGGCCCCCGTCTCGCTGGTCTCCCTGGTGCACGAGCAGGGTCAGCGCTTCCCCGGCCAGACCGGCCTGGCCCAGCCGTGGGCCGCGCAGGGGGGCACGCCGCTGAGCCACTCCTTCTGCCAGCACGTCGTCGCCTCCGGTGAACCCCTCGTCGTGGCCGACGCCCGCACCGAACCGCTCGTCGCGGACAACCTCGCCATCCGGGACCTCGGTGTGGTGGCCTACGCCGGGTACCCCGTGCGCGCCGACGACGGCACCGTCCTCGGCTCCTTCTGCGTCATCAGCGACGAGCCGCGCACCTGGTCCGGCGACGAGCTGCACGTCGTCGCGGACCTCGCCGAGGCCGCCGGGGCCGAGGTCCGCCTGCGGCTGCTCGCCGCGGCCGAGCGGCGCGCCCACGAGCGCGTGACGCTGCTCAGCGACGTGACGCTCGCGCTGCACGCCAGCCTCGACCTGGAGCGCAGCCTGCAGTCCCTCGCCGACGCCGTGGTCCCCGCCCTGGCGGACTGCTGCGTGGTGGACCTGCGCGGGCCCGCGCGCCGCCGCCGGCACACCGTCATCACCCACCGCGACCCGGCGACGGCCGAGCTCCTGCGCCGCACGGAGCTCGGGCACCCCCGCGCGAACGCGCCCCGCACCGCCCTGGAGGAGGTCCTCGCCGGAGCGCCGGGGGTCCTGGTGCCGGTCGTGACGGACGAGCGGCTGCGGCTGGTCGCCGCGGACGAGGGGCAGTACTCGGCGTGGCGCGCCGCCTCCCCCTCGTCGGTGATCGTGGTGCCGGTCACCGCCCGGGGGGAGGTGCTGGGCGCGCTGACCCTCGTGCGCCAGCACGGCTCCCCCGCCTACGACCAGGCGGACCTCGACCTGGCCGTCGAGCTCGGCCGGCGCGCCGGGGTCGCCGTCGACAACGACCAGCTGTACGCCGCCGAGCGCCAGCGGTCGATGGCCCTGCAGCTCGGCCTGCTGCCGGCCCTCCCCCAGCTGCCCGGGATCCGCGTCAGCGCCCGCTACCTCCCCGCGCAGCGCGGCGCGCAGGTCGGCGGGGACTGGTACGACCTGCTGGACCTGCCCTCCGGTGCCGTCGGCGTGGTCATCGGCGACGTCGTCGGGCACGACAGCGCCGCCGCGGCCACGATGGGCCAGCTGCGCGCGGTGCTGCGCTCCTACGCCTGGGACCGCGCCGACCCCGCCGACGTCCTGGACCGGACCTGCCGCCTGGTGCGCGGCATGGGCGGCGGGCAGTTCGCCACCGTCTTCTACGGCCTGCTCTCCGCCCCGCGCCCCGACGGTGCGCGCACCCTGCACCACGCCACCGCCGGGCACCCCCCGCCCGTGCTGCTCCTGCCCGACGGGCGCACCGAGCTCCTCGACGGCCCCAGCGGCGGTCTCGTCGGCGTCCACACCGGCCCGCGCACCGCCGCCGGCACCGACGTGCCCGCGGGTTCCACGCTGCTCTGCTACACCGACGGCCTCGTGGAGCACCGCGACCGCGACATCACCACGGGCACCGCGGAGCTGCGCGAGGTGCTGTCCGCGCAGCGGGGCCGGGAACCCGGCGATCTCGTGGACGCCGTGCTGGCGGCCATGGTGGACGGCACCCGGCGGCGCGACGACGTCGCCGTCATCGCCCTGGCGGTGTGAGGGGCGGGCGCCCGCCACCCCGCGGTCGCGAAGCCGTCACACGGTGAGCTGCAGGTCGTCCTCTCGGCAGGCGTCCACCTCGGACAGGACCCCCAGCTCACGGCCCGTGCGCACCGCCATGAGCCGGTCGCGGACGCCGAGTTTGCGGTAGAGGTGCTCCAGGTGCTTGTGCACGGTGCGCGGGGAACTGCCGAGACGCCGGCCGATGGCCTCGGCGGTCAGCCCCTCGCCGAGCAGGGCGAGGACGGCCGTCTCCCGCGCGGTGAGCCCGGCCTCCGGGGCCGCGTCGCGCCGCGCGGCCCGGGTGAGCGCCTCGTGCTGGCGGAACAGGGTGCCCAGCGCGGGCTGCACGAGGTGGGCCAGCGCCCGCTCCGCCCCGTCGAGGTCGCGGCCGTCCCGGCCCAGGACGTACGCGCGGACCCCGCCGGCTCCGACGGTGACCGGGACGGCGAACTGCGCGGAGACGCCGAACGGCCGGACGACGCTGTCCCACACCTGTTTCATGCGGTCGCCGGCGATGTCCGCGGGTACGCGCCCCAGGGTCTGCGGCCGGCCGTCCAGCGTGAGCGCGTACCAGCGCAGCAGGGGCTGCCACGTGGCGTCCGGGCGCCGTCCGCCGGGCGGTTCGGCGGGCAGCCGGCCCGGTGGCCAGCACCCCTCGACGCGGTCGGCCCAGTCCGCGCCGACGACGTTGAACGTGCAGCAGTCGCCGGCCAGGGAGTGGCGCAGCAGTTCCGCCACCTCCCGGTGCGGAAACTCCTGGGACTGCTGTGACCCGTTGAGGCACTCGTCCACGAACGCCAGCCAGGGAGCCAGCTCACCGCCGTCGACAGGCATGCCCCCACCCTAGGCACTACGCACAGTTACGTATATGGCCCGTCGGGGGACGGGAGCAGGATGACCGCGCCCGGCGGACGCGGACGCACCGGGCCCGGCCCCCGGGAACTGGCCACGGGAAGCTGCCACGGGAACCGGCCGCGGTATCACCGGCACCCCCCGGCCCCTCCTGTGGTGCACCGGACCACACCGGGAAACCCCGGTGCCCGCAGCCCGCCCCGGCACCGCCCGGAACGGCCGACCCCGCAGCAGCACACGACGCACCAGCACACGACGGAGGAACCCATGCCTGGAACCATCACCGAGGAGCTCAGCACCGAGTCGCCGGCCACGAACGGCGCAGCCGCTCCCGGAACCCCCAAGCCCGCCCACCTGTCGCTGCACGGCTCCACCGCCTCCACCGGCCCGATGATGCTGGTGCCCGCCGGGATCTTCGGCGACATCGTCGGCAGCCTCGGCAGCACCATCGGCGGCGAGCTCGGCGGCTGGTTCGGCGACCGCGCCATGGGCAAGACGCTGGGCGGCGCGGCCGGCGAACTCATCAAGGGGTTGTCACCGTGGTCGGTGATCCCGCCCTCCGTGGCCCCCGCCTCCGCCGGCCCGGGAGCCCGCCCGAGCGGACCGCAGGAAGCCCTCGTCGTCGTGCCCGCGGGGTTCCTCACCGGGTTGCTCGGCGGTGTCGGCGGCAAGCTCCTCGGCGGCGCCATCGGCGGCCTCTTCGGCAACGAGCAGCTCGGCGCGACGATCGGCTCGACGGCCGGCGGCGCCCTCGGCTCGGCGTTCGGGCCGTTCAGCATCGTGCCGCCGCAGAACCTCGCCCCCCAGTCCTCCGTCCCCGGCGCGAAGGTGCCCGACGAGGCGATGGTCCTGCTGCCCGCCGGGTGGCTGGGGCACCTGTTCGGCGGCGTCGCCCGCGGCGTCTCGCAGATGGTGGGCGGGGACACCGCCCGCACCGTCGGTGAGATCACGGGCACGCTGGCGGAGACCCTCATGCCGTGGAGCGCCGTGCCGCAGGGCATGGCACCCGCCTCGGCGGGCCCCGCCGGTGCCGGCCCCGAGGAGCTCGTCCTCGTCCCCGCGAGCTGGTTCGGCAAGATCGCCTCCACGTTCGGCGGGACGATCGGGCGCGGGCTCGGCGGCTGGCTCGGCAACGCCGACCTCGGCGAGCGGCTCGGCGACACGGCGGGGAAGATCATCGAGGCCATCCCGTTCTCCGTGCTGCCGGACGACCTGCAGCCGGCCTCCGCCGGCCCCGGTGGGGGCGGCACCGAGGCGGAGAAGCTGGTCCTGGTGCCGGCCGGTGTGGTGGGCGGGCTCCTCGGCAGCCTCGGCGGCCTGCTCGGCGACGCGGTGGGAGGCCTGTTCGGCAACTCCTCCCTCGGCCGGCAGATCGGTGACGTGGCCGGTGGGCTGGCCCGGGACTTCATGCCCTTCAGCGCGGAGCCGTTCAGCGTCCTGCCGACGGACGGGCGCCCGGCGAACGGCTACCGGCCGTACGCCGACGGCCGCACGTCCTGAGCGGGCGGCCACCATGTCCTACACGTGGGTCCGGGAGCCGGGGGACGGGCTCAGCCCGTCGGCCGACGCACCGCTGAGGCCGGCGGGCGACGCCCCGGGCACCACCGCGGGCGCCGACGACGAGCGGTACGCCAAGGCGGGCCGCCTCCTGGAGAAGTGCTACGTCTACCTCCGGGACAACGCCGAGAAGCACCCCCGGCTGGAGGCGGCGATCACGGAGATGCACTCGGCGGTCGCCGCCTACGCCTCGCGGCAGGCGGCGGACCCCCTCGACCTGGTCCGCCGGGTCGTGGCGACCATCGAGGCGCAGCGCCGGGCCGACCCGTCCATCCCGCAACCCTGAGGGGCGGGTCCACCCGTGGCCGGCCGCGAGCAGTTCCTCGTCGTCGGGACCCCCGGCGTGCTGACGTCGCTGCTGGACCTCCTGCGTCGTGACCCCGACGTGGAGGTGCAGGCCGTCTCGCGCGCCGGCCGCGGGCCGGAACGCCTGCTGCTGTCCATCGACCCCGAGAGGGCCGCCGCCCTGGCGGCGGCCCTGGGGTCCCTGGTCGTCCTCGAAGCCGACCCGGCGCTCGACCCACCGGGCCCCGTCCTGCCACCCCACTCCTAGGAAGACGCCGATGCCTCCCACCGCCCCGCGCGAGCCGCTCCCCCGCAGGCCGCGCACCTTCCTCATCGCCCAGGACTCCTCCGTCTCCCCGGCCTCCTCCGGACCGCTGGACTTCGGGTGGCTGATCGAGCAGGTCGAGGCCACCCCCGGCGTCAAGGTCGAGCAGCGGCTGCACCCCCGCAGCCTGCGCGGGGCGAGCCTGGGGACCTCCGTCACGGACGAGGTCGTCGTCGCGTCCCTGCCCGAGGAGGTCGCCACCGAGATCGCCCGGCACCCGCAGGTGCTGGTGGAGGAGGACAGCCTCGTGCTGCCGCACCAGGCGCCGGCGGACGCCCCGGCCGCCGGGCCCGACCCGGGGCTGCTGAGCCCCTTCGGCACCAGCACCTCGTGGACCATCGGGCTCGTCGGCCCCGGGGGCGAGCCGGTCCCCGGGGCCACCGTCTACCTGTACGGCAGCGGCATCCCCGCCCAGGGGCGCACCGACGACCAGGGCGTGGTCACCCTCGCCCTCCTCAACGAGAGCGACGCCACGCTGCGCGCGCTCTACGTCAACCCGCTCAGCGGGTACTGGTCGCTGTGGCAGGACCGGCCGGTGCTGACCAGCGGGACGAGGAACGTCGTCGCGCTGCAGCCCTTGTCGGAGACGTTCGGCGGTTTCCCCGGTCAGGAGGTGCTGGGCTGGGGGCAGGTCGCGATGCGGATGGACCGGTTGCCCGCCGGCATGACCGGCCGCGGCGTGCAGGTCGCGGTCGTCGACTCCGGCGCCGCGGCCGCGACCCACCCGGACCTGGCCGCCGTGGTGGACGGGGTGGACCTGACGACCACGCCGTCGAACACCACGCAGTGGCGGGAGGACACCATCGCGCACGGTTCGCACTGCAGCGGCGTCATCGCCGGTGCCCGCGGTAACGGCGGCATCCGCGGCTTCGCCCCGGAGGTGCGGCTGCACCAGGCGCGGATCTTCCCCGGCGGGCGCATCAGCAGCCTCCTCGACGCCGTCGACTACTGCATCGACCACGGCATCGACGTGGTGAACATGAGCCTCGGCACCGGCGGCAGCTCCCAGATCCTGCTGCAGAAGCTCGCGCAGGCGAAGGAGCTGGGGGTCGCCTGCATCGTGGCCGCCGGCAACACCGGCGGCGGGGTGCAGTTCCCCGGCACCTCCCCCGACGTCCTGACGGTCTCGGCGATCGGGAAGGAGGGGACCTTCCCGGCGGGCAGCTACCACGCCAAGCAGGTGTGGAGCGCGGGGGCGAGCGACCAGGGCTACTTCTCCGCGCAGTTCTCCTGCCACGGGCCCGAGGTCGACGTCTGCGGGCCCGGCGTCGCCGTCCTGTCCTCCGTCCCGCCCGCCGGGTACGCCGCCTGGGACGGCACGTCCATGGCCACCCCGCACGTCGCGGGGCTCGCCGCCCTCGTCCTCGCGCACCACCCCGACTTCCAGGAGGCGGGGATGAACCTCAAGGGCGCGGCGCGGGTCGACCACCTCTTCGCCCTGCTGAGGTCCTCGGTCACCCCCCTGGACGTCGGCGACCCCGAGCGCGTCGGCGCCGGCCTGCCCGACGCCCCCAGGGCGCTGGGCCTGGAGCCCGGCGCGAGCGCCCCGCCGGTGGCCGAGACCCGCACGACGGCCATCAGGACGGCGCTGGCCCAGCTCTCCCAGGTCATGGCCGCCGCCGGACTGCACCCCGGACGGGTGGGCCCGGCCGGTGCGCCGGTGGACGTGGCCGGCGCGCCCGCCCCGGCCATCCCGAGCCAGCGCGTCAGCACCGAGCGCGCCCTCGCGGAGCTGTGCGTCCGCATGGCGCACGCCGGCCTGGACTGCACGCCCGCGAGCACACCACCGCCGAGGACCCGGCCGCGGGCGGGAAGGGGCCGGGGCGGTGCCCGCTGACCGGGGAGGGGAACTGCCCCCCGACACCCCCGAAGAGGTGCGCCGCTACGCCGAGGGCGGCGGGCGCACCCCGCCGGGCGACCCCACCCTCGGCCTCCCCGTCGACCGGCCCGCACGGGGGACCCCGAAGCACCGGCTGGTCGCCATCGGCGACTCCCTGACGCACGGGTTCCAGAGCGGGGCGGTCGGGGCGACCGACCTGTCGTACCCGTCGATCATCGCCCACGAGCTCGGCTGGGAGGGTTTCCGCCGGCCCCAGTACCGGGGTCCCGGCGGGCTCCCGCTGAACCTCGAACTGCTGCTGCGGGACCTCGAGGACCACTTCGGGCCCCGGATCGACTTCTGGGAGACGCCGCTGGCCCTGTTCCGCGTGCGCGGCCTGGTGGACGACATCGAGGACTACTGGGAGCGCGGACCGGGATCGGCACCACCGCAGCGCAGCTCCGCCTACATGCACGCCCTCGCGGTGTACGGGTGGGACCTGCGCGACGCCCTGGAGCGCACGGCCGCCTCGTGCGCCGCGCGGCTGGCCGCCCCCAGCGACGACGTCCTGCGCCAGGGCATCGAGCACGACTCCGAGCGCGCGGCCCTGCGCGTGTACCCGACGGTTCCCGACGCCGCGGACATGACGTTCTTCGACGTCGCCGCCGCCCTCGGGCGCGACCACGGCGAGGACACCGACTCCGGCATCGAGACGCTGGTCGTCATGCTCGGGTCGAACAACGCCCTGCGCACCATCGTCGACCTGCGGCTGCGGTGGACGGGTGAGGACTACGCCGACGCCTCCCACAAGGGCAGGTACACGATGTGGCGGCCGGAGCACTTCCGGCACGAGCTCGCCCTGGTCGAGCGGAAGGTGCACGAGGTCGGTGCCCGGCACGTCATCTGGAGCACCGTCCCGCACATCACCATCGCACCGGTCGCCCGGGGGGTCGGGCCCAAGGTCGCGAGGGGCTCGCGGTACTTCTCCCACTACACCCGGCCGTGGGTGGCCGACGACCGTTTCGACCCACGACGGCACCGCCACCTCACCGCCGCCCAGGCGCGGGCGGTCGACTACGGCGTCGACATGTTCAACGACGCCATCCAGGGCGTCGTCGAGCGCGGACGGCGCGCCGGGTGCGATTGGTACCTCTTCGACCTCGCCGCCCTGCTGGACCGTCTCGCCGGCCGGCGCTACGTCGAGGACCCCGCCGCCCGGCCGCAGTGGTGGAGCCCGTACCCGCTCCCCCGCGAGCTGGCCAGGCTGGACCCCCCACCCGACACGCGTTTCCTCTCCGCGGACGGCAGGGGCGGCCGGGCGGCGGGCGGGTTGTTCTCGCTGGACGGGGTGCACCCCACCACCGTCGGCTACGGGATCATCGCGCAGGAGATCATGACGATCATGCGGCGCGCCGGCGTGCGGTTCGAGCAGCCCGACGGCAGCCCCCGCACCGACCCCGTGACCGTCGACTTCGCGCGGCTGCTGAAGCGCGACCTGCTGGTCACCCACCCGCCGCAGAACCTCGGCTCGACCCTGGGCGCGCTGGAGTGGGCCGACACCACCCTCGGGGTCCTCGGCAAGGCCCTGCCCCTCTGAGCGAGGTGAGCGACGATGTCCACGACCACCCGGACCGGCGAGGGCACCCCGGCGGGAGGCACCGGCCCCGCGGGGCCCGGGAACCCGAACTCGCGGGACTCCGTCGCCGGGGCGGGGTGGGGCGGGCAGCCGGCGGACCTCGCCGCCCTGCTCCCGCCGGCCCTGCGCGGTGCCCCGGCCTTCAGCTGGCTGCGGCTCGCCTCCCTCACCGGCGGGCGGCGCAACGACCCGCTGGCCAGGCTCCTCGGGGACCCCAGCCACGAGCGGCGCGAGGCGTGGCTGCGGCAGGTGCACGGCGGGGCCGTCCCCGACCTCACCGTGGACCGCACCGACCTGGCCTCCCCGTCGTTCCTCGTGATGGGCGACACCGGGGAGGGTGATGCGTCCCAGTACGCGCCGGTCCTGCTGCTGGACACCGTGGGGGCCGGAACGGACTTCATGGTGCTGTGCAGCGACGTCGTCTACCCCGGCGGCGGGGTGCTGGAGTACGCCTGGAAGCTCTGCTGGCCGTACCGGGACTACGGTGCGCCGATCTACGCCCTGCCCGGCAACCACGACTGGTACGACGGCCTGCGCGGCTTCATGTCCTTCTTCTGCGGCCAGGACTCCGCCCCCCGCCCGCCCCGGCGCTCCCTGTTCAGCCGCGCCGGCCTGCGCGACCGGCTCTGGGCGGACGGCCCGGAACCCCCCGATGCCGCCAAGCAGGACGCGCTCGCGACGTTGCGCCGCGGCCCCGGGCAGCGGGCCACCCAGCCCGGGTCCTACTTCCGGCTCAGCACAGGGCCGCTGGACCTGATCGCCGTCGACACCGGGATCGACGGCACCCTGGACGCGGCGCAGGGGCGGTGGCTGCGCCGGGTGAGCCGGGGCGAGAGGCCGAAGGTGCTGCTGACGGGCAGACCTCTCCACGTCGACGGCGAGCACCACCCCTGCCCGATCGACCGCGGGCGCGGCGGCACCGTGGACGACGTCGTGGACGATCCCGCGCACCGCTACGTCGCCGTCATCGGCGGTGACGTCCACAACTACCAGCGCTACCCGGTCCGGGTGGGTGGGCGGACGGTCCAGCACGTCGTCAGCGGTGGCGGCGGCGCCTACACGCACCCCACCCACACGATCCCCAACCTGGACCACAGCGGGATCCCGGGGGTGACGGAGGACGCTTTCCGGTGCTATCCCCTGCGGGGTGACTCCCTGTCGTTCTTCTCGCAGATGTACGACCGCAGGTTCCCCGGCGCGTGGCACCTGTCGCCCGCCGAGGCCGCCGCCTACCTGTCGCAGCGCCTCGGGATCCCCCCGACCAAGGCGGGGCTCACCCAGGCGGAGGTGACGGAGGAGGTGCGCCGCCGCGGCGAGCGGGTGATGCCGCTGCCGGGCCGCGTGCGGGGACCCTGGCACGCCGTCCTCGCCGAACTGCTCGACTGGAACGAACCACCGCTCTTCAAGCACCTGCTGCGCCTGGACGCCACCAGCACCTCCCTGACCATCGCCTGCCACGCCGCGACGGGGATGAGCACCCCCGCCGCGCCCCGGCCGGAGGACCGGGTGACGTGCGACCTGGCCGGGGGCGACGTGTGGGTGGAGGACACCTGAGGAGGACCTGCCGTGCCCGCGACGACCCGCCCCGAGTTCACCGACGTCCACCGGGAGGCGCTGCGCGCGCTCGCCGACACGTTCGTCGCGGAGGTGCCCGCTCCCGGCGGGCGCGACCCGGACGGTTTCTGGGCCCGGCGCGCCGGTGACGTGGGGGTGCCCGCGGCGGCGGAGCAGCACCTGAGCGCCCGCCTGCCCGGGCCGCAGCTCGCCGGGGTGCTGTCGCTGCTGGAGGCCCTGGCGCTCGCGGGTCTGCCCCTGCAGCCGCAACCGGCGCGGGAGGCCCTGCTGAGCGCGGTGGCCGAGAGCTCGCCGCAGGCCCGCGCCGGCGTGGACGCGCTGCGCCAGCTGGTGCTCCTGCTGGCCTACGGCGCACCGGACCCCGCGACCGGGACCAACCCGTTCTGGCGCACCTGGGGCTACCCCGGCCCCGTCTCCCGCCCCCCGCGGGTGCCGAAACGCCTCGCACCGCTCGTGCCGGACGGGGACACCGTCCTCGACGCCGACGTCGTGGTGGTGGGCTCGGGCAGCGGCGGCGGGGTCGTGGCGGGCGAGCTGGCCCTGGCCGGGCGGGACGTGGTGGTGCTGGAGTGGGGCGGGTACTTCGACCAGCCCGACTTCCCCCAGTACGAGCTGTGGGCGTACCAGAACCTCTGCCTGCGCGGTGGCCTCTTCCCCACCGCCGACCTCAACGTCGCCGTCCTCGCCGGCTCCGCGCTCGGCGGGGGCAGCACCGTCAACTGGTCGAACTGCGTCCGCCCGCGCCCCGACGTGCGGCGCCGGTGGGCGCGGGAGCACGGCCTCACCGGGGTGGACGGGCCGGACTTCGACGCGCACGTCGAGGCGGTGCTGCGGCGGATCTCCGCGAGCACCGCGTGCAGCGACGTCAACGACGTGCACCGCCGCCTCGCCGAGGGCGCCGACGCGCTCGGGTGGCACCTGCGCACCGCGGAGCTGAACCTGCTGCCGGACCGCTACGACCCCGCGGTCGCCGGGTTCGCCGGTTTCGGCGACCAGAGCGGCGCCAAGCAGGGCACGCTGAAGACCTGGCTGCAGGACGCCGCCGACGCGGGCGCCCGGATCCTGGTGCGCACCCGGGCGGAGCGGGTGCTCGTGGAGGACGGCCGGGCGGTGGGGGTGCTCGCCCGGTACGCCGACCCGGCGAGCGGGAGCACGGCGGCCGTGAGGGTCCGGGCCCGGCAGGTGGTGCTCGCCTGCGGCGCACTGGAGACGCCGGCGTTGCTGCTGCGCTCCGGGATCGGCGGGCCGGCGGCCGGGCGCGGGCTCCGGCTGCACCCGTCGGGCATCGTCGGTGGCACGTACCCACAGCCCCAGCACACGTGGTGGGGCCCGCCGCAATCGGCGATCCTCGACCAGTTCGCCGAGCGGGAGAAGGGTTTCGGTTTCCTCGTCGAGGGAGTGCACCACAGCTTCGCCCTCACGGCGGCCGCGTCCCGCTGGCACGACGCCGCCCAGCACAAGGAGCTGATGAGCAGGCTGGGGCACACCGCCTGGTTCTGCGGCATCGTGCAGGACCGCGGCTGCGGCACCGTCACCCTCGACGACGACGGCGAGGCGGTCCACACCTACCCCTTCGACGACCCGCTGGACCGCAGGCACTTCGCCGACGCGCTGGAGGCCATGGTCCGCCTGCACCACGCCGCCGGCGCCGAGGAGATCCACGTGCCGTCCCAGGTCCTGGAGCCGTGGCGCTCCGGTCGGGACGTCGAGGAGTTCGTCGCCGCCGTGCGCGCCACACCGCCCGGCCCCGGGGGCATCGCCGCGTTCAGCGCCCACCAGATGGGCGGCGCGGTCGCGGGCACCGACCCCGCGACGAGCGTGACCGGGCCCACGGGCGAACTGCACGACACCGCAGGGGTCTGGATCGGCGACACCAGCACCTTCCCCACCGCCAGCGGCGTGAACCCCATGGTCTCGTGCATGGCGCTGGCACGGCGGACGTCGCGGTTCGTGCTCGCGGCGCTGGCCGGGGTCCCGGTGGGCGGGGACGTGGTGGAACTGCCGCGGGAGGAGGCGCGGGAGGCGCGGGGGTGAGCCGTGGGCGCACGCCCACGCCAGGTCAGCCCGCGGGCGGCGTGTAGGGCAGGTCCATCCCGAGCTGGCGCATGAGGTCGGCGAGGTTGTAGTGGTCCTCGACGGCCGCGATCCTGCCGCGCGCGAAGCGGAACCAGGACACCGCCGGGACGGAGAACGAGCGTCCCCGGATGTCGGCGTCGGTGGTGAACGACTGGACGGTCGTGAACGTGCCGGCGAACGTCCACCGGACGCAGGCGCGGTCGCCGTCCTGCAGGACGTCGGTGACGGTGACCCGGATGTCGCCGATGCTGTCGATGGTGACGGCGACCCACCCGGCGACCTGCTCGGTCCCCTGCACCCGCGCCTGGAAGGCGTGGTCGGCGTAGGTGCCGTCCGGGGTGAACAGCGACGCCATGAGCTTCCCGTCGCCGGTGTTCCAGGCCTGCGCCCACGAGCGCACCAGCCGCGGCGCCGTGGTCCCGCGCCGGACCACGGCCCCGACCGGCAAGGCCGCGGCGGCGGGGGCGGTGGCGGTGGCGGTGGCGGTGAGGAGGCCTGCCGCGGCGGCACCGCCGGCGAGCAGCGCGAAGCCGCGACGGTCCACGCGGGGAGGGCGGTGTGCAGCGGTCATGGTCTCGCTCCCTTGGTATGTGTTCAGTCACTCACTCCCTCGTACCCAAGCACCCCGGCGCCTCCGTGTCCAGAGCCCGGGCCCCGCGCCCGCGCCCGCTCCCCCGCACGTCCCGCTCCGGCACGACCGGATCGCGGGGCGCGGCAGCGGACGACGACCCGCGCCGGGCAGTCCCCGCTAGCGTCGCCGCGTGGGAACCGGTGGAGTCGACCTCGCGCGGGCGTACTGGTCCGAGGTGGTCGCTCCCCTGCTGGCACGGCGGTGGCCCGCCCTGCCGCACGCCGCCGCCCGGTTGGGCACCGGCTCCGACGTCCTGGGCCTGGACGACGCGGTGTCCCGCGACCACGACTGGGGTCTGCGCCTGACGCTGCTCGTGCCGGCCGCGGTGGTGACGGAGGTGGGCGACGTCCTGGAGAGCGAACTCCCCGCGACCTTCCGCGGCCTGCCGACCCGCTTCCCGCTCACCCGGGACCAGCGCGTCGTCCACCGCGTCGACGTGACGACCGTCGGGGAGTTCGCGGGGCGCCACCTCGGCCTCGGTCCGGACGGGCCGGCGGGTGTGCTGGAGTGGCTGTCGCTGACCGGGCAGTCCGTCCTGGAGGTCACCGCCGGGGCGGTGTTCCGCGACACCGAGGGACGGCTGACCCGCCTGCGGGAACGCCTGACGTGGTACCCGCACGACCTGTGGTGCTACGCGGTGGCGTGCGACTGGCAGCGCATCGACCAGGAACTCCCCTTCGTGGGGCGCACCGGCGACGTCGGCGACGACCTCGGTTCCCGGCTGGTCACGGCACGGCTGGTGCGCGTCGCGATGCACCTCGGCTTCCTCCTGCAGCGGCGCTGGGCGCCGTACCCGAAGTGGTTCGGCACCTGTTTCGCCCGGACGCCGGTCGGGGTGGCGCTCCAGCCGGTTCTCGCGGCGGCGCTGACCGCCGGGACGTGGCGGACCCGGGAGGAGGCCCTGTGCCGGGCGCTGGAGGCCCTCCTGCGCCTCCAGCGCGAGGCCGGCCTGCCGGCTCCGGCCTCGGCGACCCGGCCCTTCTTCGAGCGGCCCTACCGCTCGGTGGCGCCGGAGGTGACGAGCCTGCTGCGGAGCGGGATCGAGGACCCGGCCGCCCGGGCACTGCCGGCCGGGGTCGGCACCGTGGAGCAGTGGATCGACAACGTCGACGCCCTGGTCGACCCCGGCCGCCGGGCCGCGGCACTCGCCGCGTGGCGGCCGCTGTTGCCGACCGCGGGACCGGCCTGAGCGGTCGCCCCGCCAGACGCCTCGGCGCGGGCAGGCGCGGGAGATCGGGGGCGAGACGGCCGTCCACCACTTCCGCCTCACACGTCACAGCGCTTCCGGGCCCGCCCCTGATCGGCGAGCATGCTGGGACACGGCCTGCGGTGAGGGTCCGCCGCGCCCGGACGGTGAAGGAGCAGTACGTGGACGACCTGAGTTCCCCCGTCTACCTCGTCGGGGCGCTGGGCCCGCCGCAGGCCGTCGAGGGGGAGGACCCGGACCGGCGGTTCTGCGTGGTGCAGCAGGCCGGCACGGTGCACGGCTTCGCCGAGGAGAGGTATGAGGTCCTACGGCGGCTGCGGCACGGCGTCAGCGTGCGCGACCTGCTGGCGCTGCTGGGACCCACCGGGCGGGAGCAGCTGGCGGAGATGGTCGAGCGGCGCCTCGTGGTCGTGGCCCCGCTGGAGCACCCGGAGGTGCTGGACGAGCTGTTCCTGGTGTCGGTGCTCACCGACCTCGGGCCCCACCTCGGCTCGGACCTGGTGCGCTCGGTGCGTTTCGCCGACGGCAGCGAGGGCCGCCTCACCGTGCACACCCTGGCGCTGGTCCAGGAGGGCGACACCGGGAGGACGCTCGGCGAGAGCCTCGCCCTGGCCGAGGAGCTCGGGGTGGACCGGACCCTCCTCACCGCGATGCTGAACAGCGACCTGAACACCCTGTTCTGGCAGGGCAACGCCATGTTCGACTGGGCCGCGGAGACCGCGTGAGCGTTCCCGGCACAGGCCCCGCGCGACCGTCGTGGACCAGCGAGTTCGCCCGCGACCGCCGGAACCTGAGGCTGCCGACGGCCGTCAGGCTGGCCGGGGACGGCATCCTGGCCGACCGCACCACGCGCACGAGGTCGCGCCGGGCAGCCCTCGCCGTCGCCGCAGTCCGGGTCGCGATCGGCCTGGGCCACGCCGCCACCGGGAACCCGACAGGGGCGCTCCGGCAGCTCCTGGGCGCGACGCGGCAGGGGCTGACGGCGATCGGCGCGCTGAAGGGCGAGGACGCCGGGCGCCGCTCCCGCCTGCGCACCGTGGAGACCCTGGTCACGGTGGCGGCGGACAAGTGGCCCACCGAGGTGGACAAGGTCCTCGTCGGCATGCGCCAGCAGCGGGAGCGGTACTTCCGCGAGGAACCGCCGCCGGGTGCCTGCCCGTCCCCCGTGGACACCGGCCGGCGGCTGACCTGGGACATCTACCAGCTGCTACCCCGCGGGGGCGGCGCCACGGAGGCGTACCGGGAGGCGTGCGACTCCCTCGAGCGGCGGCACGCCGCCTCGGTGGCCGCCCAGGGCGGGACACCGCGGACCCCGGAGGGGCGATCGGCGCAGCCGTCCCCGCAACCCCCTGCCGTGCACGGGATCCGCGGTCTCGTGGCCGGTCCCCCGGCTCCCCGCACACCCGGCGCCGCTGCCACACCTGCCGTGGGCGCACCCGCGGCGGGCGCCCGCAGCCACGCGGCCCGGACCCGCGCCACCGCGCAGCCCCGCCGCGGGGGCCTGGAGCGCTGACCGGCGGCGCTACCGTCCTGCGCGGACCCGGGTGAGCGGCTACCGTCGTCGCGCCCCGGGCCGTCCGGGCCCGGCCGGGCCCGCCCACACCCGACGTCCCCGAGGAGGACCTCCTGTGACACCACCGCGCCCGGTCCAGGCGGGGACGACGCCGGAACCGGTGCCCTGGTGGCGCGGCGCCGCCGTCTACCAGGTCCTCCCCCGCAGCTTCGCGGACGGCGACGGGGACGGCGTCGGGGACCTGCCCGGGCTGCGGGCGCGGCTGCCCCACATCGCGGGCCTCGGCGTGGACGCGGTGTGGGTGAACCCCTGGTACCCCTCGCCGCAGGTCGACAACGGCTACGACGTCGCGGACTACCGGGACGTCGACCCCGCTCTCGGTGGTCTCCGGGAGGCCGAGGCGTTCCTGCGCGAGGCGCACGAGGCGGGGCTGCGGGTGCTGCTCGACATCGTGCCGAACCACACCTCCGACGCCCACGCCTGGTTCCGCGCGGCCCTCGCCGGGGACCCCCGGGCCCGCGCGCGGTACCTGTTCCGCCCCGGCCGCGGCGAGGACGGCGCCCTGCCCCCGAACGACTGGGAGAGCTGCTTCGGCGGGCCGGCGTGGACGCGCACGAGCGGGCCGGACGGGCGCCCCGGCGAGTGGTACCTGCACTCCTTCGCCCCCGGGCAGCCGGACCTGGACTGGCGCAACCCCGAGGTCCGCGCCGAGTTCCTCGACGTCCTGAGGTTCTGGTTCGACCGCGGGGTCGACGGGTTCCGCATCGACGTCGCCCACGGCCTGGTGAAGGAGGCCGGCCTCCCCGACGCCCTCGGCCGCGACCGGCGCACCGAGGAGCACCCCGGCTGGGACCAGGACGAGGTGCACGAGGTGTACCGGCAGTGGCGCCGGGTGGCCGACTCCTACGACCCGCCGCGGGTCTTCGTCGCCGAGGCGTGGGTGGCGCGCCCCGAGCGGCTGCCGCTGTACCTGCGGCCCGACGAGCTGCACATGGCGTTCGAGTTCCAGCCCCTGCACGTGGCCTGGCGGCAGGGCCCGTGGCGGCGCGTCGTGGAGCGCGGCCTCGCCACCGCGGAGCTCACCGGCGCGCCGAGCGCGTGGGCGCTCACCAACCACGACGTCGTGCGGCAGGTGACCCGCTACGCCCGCTCGCAGCCGCCCGAGCACGGCTCGAACGAGTCCGAGCGGGCGCGCTGGGGCACCGAGGTGCCGGACCTCGCGCTGGGCCGCGCCCGGGCCCGCGCGGCGATCCTGCTCACCGCGGCGCTGCCCGGCCTGGTGTACGTGTACGCCGGTGAGGAGCTGGGGCTGGAGGAGGTCGAGGACATCCCCGCCGCGCGCCGCACGGATCCCATCCACGCGCGCTCCGGCGGCCTGGACCCCGGCCGCGACGGTTCGCGCGTGCCGCTGCCCTGGTCGGGGGAGCACCCCCCGTACGGGTTCTCCCCGCCCGGCTCGCCCGAGCCCCCGCTGCCGCAGCCGCGGGGCTGGGGGCCCCTCAGCGCGGCAGCGCAGGAATCCGACCCGGGTTCCACGCTCGGCCTCTACCGCTGCGTCCTCGCCCTGCGCCGCAGCCTTTTCGGTGCCGGGGAACCGCTGGAGTGGCGCGAGGCCCCCGACGGCGTGCTCGCCTTCGCCCGCGGCCGGACCTCGGTGTGGGTGAACTTCGGCCCGGACGAGGTGGCGCTGCCGGCCGGCACGCGCGCCGTCGTCGTCTCGGGTCCCGCACCGGACGGGGTGCTGCCCGTGGACACCGCCGCCTGGTTCGTGCCCGAGGAGGAGCAACGGTGAGGATCGTCTGGAACGCGTTCAACGGCCGCTACGCGGACAACCCGCGAGCGCTGCACGAGGCGCTGCTCGCACGCGGCGGCGGGGAGGAGCACGTCTGGCTGGCCGACCCCCGGCACGCCGCGGCGTTCCCCCCCGGCGCGGCGACCGTGCCGATCGGGACACCGCGGGCCGTGGCGGCGCTGGAGTCCGCGGACGTCGTGGTCTCCAACACCCACCTCCAGCTCGACGAGTGGCGCAAGCGGCCCGGCACCACCTACCTGCAGACCTGGCACGGCACACCGCTCAAGCGCATCCACCGCGACGCCACGTCCCTGCCCCCGGACGACGTGATGGCCACGCTCGACGAGGACATCGCACGCTGGGACCTGCTCGTCACCCCGAGCGCTGAGGGGACCCGGCTGCTGCGCTCCGCCTTCGGCTACACCGGCGCGGTCCTCGAGACGGGCTACCCGCGCAACGACGTGCTGCGCGCCCCCGGCTCCGGCGACCGGCGCGCCCGCGTGCGCCGCGCCCTCGGCGTGCCGGACGGCACCACGGCCGTCCTCTACGCCCCCACCTACCGCGACGACGAGGCCGTCGCGGGTTCCGACGCCCCGCTCGGGCTGGACGCCGAGGCCCTCGTGGAACGGCTCGGTGACGACGCGGTCCTCCTGCTGCGGCTGCACCACTACATGGGCCACCAGCGCCGCCCCGCGGGAGGTGCGCGGCTGCGCGACGTCTCCGGGCACCCGGACATCTCCGACCTCTACCTCGCCGCGGACGTCCTGGTCACCGACTACTCGTCCTCGATGTTCGACTTCGCGGTCACCGGCAGGCCGATCGTGCTCTACGCCTACGACCTGGAGCACTACCGCGACCGGCTGCGCGGTTTCACCCTGGACCTGGAGACCGAGGGGCCCGGGCCGGTGGTGCTGGAGCAGGAGGCGCTCACCGGCGCGCTGCTCGACCTGCCCGCCGTGGCCGCGGCGCACGCGGAGCGGTACGCGCGGTTCGCCGGGCGCTTCTGCGCGCTGGAGGACGGGCGCGCCTCGGAGCGCGTCCTCGCGGCGGTCTGGCCGGCCTGAACCCGGCCCGCCCGGGTGCTCCGCGGGGCCGGGCGGGCGGCCACCGCCGCGGCGTGCTGCGCCGTGCGGGGGAGATCCACGTGCGCGGTGGCCGGGCGTGCGGTGAGATGAGGTCCGTGCAGCTGGGGGCCACCGCCGCGGAGATCGTCACGATCAGAGGCCGAGACGTCCACCTGAGAGCCGACGGGCGCACCGAGGTCTACGACCTCGACTACGTGCGGATGCTCGTGCCCTACCTGCGGGGGGAGCGTGACGTCCCGCCGCTGCGCCTGGTGCACTTCCGCCCGGGCATGAAGCCCTGGGTGTCCCTCGCCGTCGTCGACGACGACACCGACGACGGGGCCCGCGACGGCGGGGCGGGACCGGACCTGTCCGGCGTGACGATCTACTCCGGCCTCGGGACCCACCGGGAGATGGGCGTGCACCTGAGCCGGCCGGAGGCCTGGCGCATGGCCGAGCTCCTCGACCCGGTCACCCCGGAGCCGGTGCCCCCGGCCGGCGGCCCGGCGCGGCCGGCCTCTGCGGCGCCCGCACCGCTCGTGCCACGGCCCAGCACGGCCGAGCACGAGCAGCCCGACCCGGCCGTCCAGGCGGACGGTTAGCGCGCTCGGCGGACGGCCGCGCGGCCGACGTGTGACGACTGAGGCCCAAGTGGCGCAGAACGGCCCCGCGCACGCTCCACGTGGCTAGCCTGCTGGGGGGCAGGCAGCGTCCTCGCCGGATGCGGACACGGGGGATCGACGTGCGGGTGAGGACGTGGGCGCGACGGAGCGCCGCCGTGGTGCTGGTCGCGGTGGGGACGCAGATGCCGGCCGGGGTGCCGGCGCAGGCCCACCACGGCTACGACGTGGACTGCGGGGACTTCCGGTACCAGGGCGACGCGCAGGCCCACCTGCTCGCCCACCCCGGTGACCCGGACGAGCTGGACTCCGACGGGGACGGCATCGCGTGCGAGAGCCTGCCGCCCGGTCGCTCCGCTCCCCCGCCGCCCCCGTCGCCGGGCAACCCGTGCGGGGTGCGGGGTGCCATCGCCGAGCGCTGGGACCGCCTGGGCGGCGCCGCGGGTGTGCTCGGTGGACCGACGACGTGTGAGCTGTCCACCCCGCGCGGGGACGGGCGCTTCACCCACTTCCAGCGCGGCTCGATCTACTGGTCCCCCGCCACCGGCGCCTGGGAGGTCCGCGGCGCGATCGGGGAGCGGTGGGCGCAGTTGGGCCGGGAGGGCTCCTGGCTGGGCTTCCCCACCTCCGGGGAGCTGGGCCTGCGCGGCGGCGCGTTCGAACGCTTCCAGGGCGGATCGGTCTACTTCTCCGGCGCCACGGGAGCGCAGGCCGTGCGCGGCCTGATCCGCGAGAAGTGGGGCTCCGTGGGCTGGGAGGCCGGCTACCTCGGCTACCCCACCACCACCGAGGCACCCGTCCGCGGCGGGGCGTTCACCCACTTCCAGGGCGGCTCCGTCTACTGGTCCCCGGCCACCGGGGCGCACGTCGTGCGCGGCGCCATCCGCCAGGCCTGGGCCGGGCAGGGCTGGGAGAGCGGCCGGCTCGGGTTCCCCATGTCGGACGAGTACGACGTGCCCGGCGGCAGGCGCTCCGACTTCCAGGGCGGGGACATCGTCTGGACCCCCGCCGGCGGTGCGGTCGTCACGTACGCGGGGGGCTGACGAGCGGACCGCGGGAGCTGCGACACCCTGCTCCGCGACCCGGTGGTGCGGCGGAGCCGGTCCCGGAGGCGGTCCTGCCAGCGGCTGGGGTGTGGGTGCTGATCGTCCCGCCGTCGTCCCGAGGGTCGTCCCGCGGGTCGTCCCGCGGGCTCCGGCGCGGTGGCCGGGACACACGGGAGCGCAGGTCGTGAGACCTGGGCCGCAGTGCCCGAGAGGGCCCAGATGGACGCTCGCGGGTCGGGACCCGGCAGGATGCCGGGTCGACATGGCGGCGAGGTTCACCGGCAGGTCCACGCCCCGACTCCCCGAGGTCTCGGCCCAGGGCCGTGACCGCCTCGCCTTCGACGAGCTGCTGCCTGGAGGCACTCCGATCGCCACGGCCTGGGAGTTCCACGACATCGCCTGCAGCGACGAGGTCGCCCGAACGCAGGCCGTGTGTGACTCCACCGACGGCTTCCACCCCTCCCAAGTCGATCCCGACGTGCGCGGCGCCCGGTCCCTCCTCGGCGACCGGCAGTCCGGGGAGACGGACCTGGGCGTAGCCGACCTGCCCATGGTCCGGAGCGCCCGCGCCGAGGCGACCCTCCTGCTCGACGGCGACCCACCCCACCCGCAGCCCCGGCCTGCACGCCGAAGTGCACGACACCCCCGGCGCCGACGCCGCCGAGCGCCTCGCCATCTCCCGACCGGCGCCCGAGACACCGGCGATCCGACACCGGCGATCTGCTCGCTCGTCCCGGCTGCGGTCACGCAGATCGACCATCTCTGCCGGAACGGGCGCCAGGGAGCACCTGTGGTGGCAAAGCCGGCGAAACCCTGCGGAACGACGGAGGCCAGGTGTAGACACGATCAGCTTGGCGCCGCGCCAAGCGGGAGGGACATCCATGAGACTCCGCAGCGCGGCGATGGCCGCGAGCGTGATCCTTGCCAGCCTCATCGCGCCGGTCACCGCCGCCGACCCTGCCCAGGCAGCCACCAAACCGCGGCTGGACGTCGTCATCCTGGGCGATTCCTACTCCGCCGGCAATGGCGCCGGGAGGTATGGCGGTCCGCTGTTGTGCTATCGCAGCGAGAACAACTGGGGTAATCAGTACGCGCGCTCCCTGGCCGACCGGTACACGGTCAACGTCGTCAACCGTGCCTGCTCAGGCGGTGTCATCGCCGACATCACCCAGCGCCGGAAGATGGAAACCCGGCCGGTGCCGATTCCGGTCCCCGGCCCTCTCGCGACCAAGGACGACCCCCGTGCACGCGCGCTGCTCAACGCCAGCCGGCTGTGCACCCCTCGCTACGACGAAGAGTTCGAGATCACCCCCCTGACGGCCGTCGCAGGCCCCGCGGCTGGCGTGACCACCGTGACGTTCGCGTGCACACGCTACATCCAGCCCCAGATCGACGCGATCAACGAAGGTACCGACCTCGTGCTCTTCAGCATGGGCGGCAACGACATCGGCTTCGCCGAGATCGTCGAGCAGTGTTTCGTTCTCGGTGCGCGAGACGTCGACACGTGCGAGTCGAGCGTGCAGACTGCACGCGCGGACGTCGCCACGAAGGTGGGGGACCGTCTCGCCGCCGCCCTGCCGACGATCAAGAAGAAGATGCGCGGTGACGCCAAGATCGTCCTGAAGTCCTACCCGCACCTGGAGAGGGACCCCAACTACACCCTGCGCAACCTGCGCCGGACGACGAGTTTCGCGGTGGGCAAGGAGGTCCGCGCGCTCGGCGACGAGGGCAACACCGCGCAGCGACGCGCTGTGGACGCAGCCAACGCCGACCCGTCCGGGCCTCGCGTGATCTACGTCCCTGAGGTCAAGCCGGAGTTCGCGGGCAAGGAGCCCGACGGGCGCGTGTGCTGCGAGAACCCCGACCGCTGGGTCGCCGAGTTCGACGACCTCGACATGCACATGTGGTACCACTACAACGAGCGGGGCCACCAGGAGATCGCCCGCATCCTCCGCGGCAAGAGCGACTTCGGCCTCGGGGGCACCGGTGACGGGCGGACCAACGGCACCATCGACATCGCCTTCGTCGTCGACACCACCGGCTCCATGGGCAGCGCGATCAACTCCGTCAAGGCCGCAGCCACCTCACTGGTGAACCAGGTGGCCGCCCGCACCGACTCCGCGCGCTTCTCCCTCGTCGACTACCGCGACTTCGCCTCCCGGACCGGCAGCCCGCAGGACTACCCCTCCACGCTGCGGCAGGACTTCACCTCCGACCCGTCCGCCATCAACACCGCGATCCAGGGCCTCGACCTCGGCTACGGCGGGGACACGCCTGAGACCATGTATTCCGGCCTCAACACCGCCTTCGACCTCACATGGCGCCCCGGGGCGAAGAAGATGGCCGTCGTCCTCGCCGACGCCCCACCGCTCTCCCCGGAACCGAGTACCGGACACACCGGCGCCCAGGTGATCGCCCGCTCACTGGCGATCGACCCGGTCGAAACCCACTTCATCGACATCTCCGGCTACACCAGCGGACACGCCGAGATCGCCGACATCGCCGCACGCACCAACGGCGGCATCTACCGCAGCGTCCCCGCCCAGGCCGCCGACGAGATCGCCGAAGCCATCGACGTCAGCCTCGACAGGCCCTTCGCCTGGGCAGCGGGTCCCTACGTGACCACCATCGGCGAGCCGGTCACGTTGGACGGATCCGGCTCGGTGGGCATCGGCACGGAGATCGCCAAGTACGAGTGGGACGTCAACGGTGACGGCGTCTACGACCACACCGCCACCACCCCCACAGCCACCCACACCTGGACCAGCGACTTCGACGGTCTCATCGCGCTGCGGGTGACCGACACCGCCGGGCGCGTCGGGCTGGCAACGACCATCGGGCACGCATCCATCGACGGCGACGAGATCCCGCCCGCCTTCGACAACTGCCCCAGCACCGCCAACCACTCCCAAGCGGACTTCGACGCCGACGGGCTCGGCGACGAGTGCGACCCGACCAACGGGCGCCCCACCCAGGACAAGCCCGGCGTCGTCGATGGCGTCGCAGACCCCGATGGCGACTCCACCCCCGGGACGGTCACGACCTTCCGCAAGCCCCACTTCAACACCTCCTCCACCATCGCCACGGTCGACGACTTCGCCGACTACTCCGGCGTCCAGCACCCCGGTGGCACCCTCCAGGTGCAGCTCATCGGCCTGCCCGCCGACTACGACCTGCTCGTCACCGACACCGCCGGCAAGGTCCTCGGCCGATCCGAGACCGCCGGGACAGCGGATGAGAAGATCCGGGTCACCACCGCAGCCGGGCGCTACCTGATCGCCGTCGTCCCCAAGAGCGGGCAGTTCTCGGCCACGCCGTACCGCCTCAACGTCACGGTCGTGGCCAGGGGAGGCAACTGACCCAGCCGTCACAGCGAGGCCGTGACACCACGAACGGCCCCACCAGCCCGACAGCGACGTCCAGCGGGGGATGCTTTCGACATGACGGCGGGACCCGCATGGCTCCAGGTCGTGGGGGGGCCCCCCCCCGGGGGCGNCAGCGGGGGATGCTTTCGACATGACGGCGGGACCCGCATGGCTCCAGGTCGTGGCGCTCACCGCACTGGTGAGCGCCACCACCTGCGGGCTGTCGGGCTGCGGAGAGAACAACCGGGACCTCGACCTGCTGCAGGCCGAGCAGATCGCGACCTGGGAGCCACCGGGAGCCGCCTCGGTCGATGTCACGACCACCCAGGCTGACGGCGCAGGTTTCCTGGGGAAGCCCGTCTACGCCACCTACCGGCGAACCTTCACGTTGGACACACCCGCCACCGACGCCTTCCGCGCTGCCGTGCAAGCCGCACACGAAGACGGCTGGTCCGTCAGCACCGACGACGACGACTGGGTGGAGACCGGCACCAAGGTCCTACCCGACGGCAACAGTGCACTCATCGCCATCGACGCCTTCCAGGATCCGGCTCTGCGCCCCGACCACCTCAGCGACGAGTCCCTGCTCGTCAGCCTCACCCACCAGGGGCAGCGCTGACTCGAGGGTTCGGCTCATCGTCAGGTGGGGCCTGCTGCAGGTACAGCGCCGCCACGGCCTCGGGGTCGAGGCTGATGAACCCGGCGCGCCGGGACCCACCGGGACCGGGGCGCACGACGAGCCGGCCTTCGCCCCGGTCCACATCGGCCGAGTGCAGCCCCAGACCGTCTCCCCGGCGCATGCCTGTAGCAGTCACGACCCGCCACAGGGGGAGGTCGTGCTCTTCCCGGGGCGCCTCCAGCGACTGCTCGGTGGCGGCGGTGGAGGTCGCTCCCAGCCCGCGTGGTGAAACCCTCCTCCGCCTCGCGCTCCAGCTGCCCGTCGTCGTCGCGGTAGGAGATGCGGACCTCGTAGGCGGTCCTGCCGCGGGCCCGGGTCTAGGTGCTGGTCGTCCTGTCGCCGTTGCCGCGCTCGCTGGAAGCCATGGTGTCCCTCGAGAGTCCCGGGAGACTTCTCCGGGGCCACCGGCAGCGGTGGCCCCCTCGTCGTCCCACGAGTCGTCCCACGGGCTTCGACACGGTGGCCGGGAAAGCAGAAGCCCAGGTCAGAGACCTGGGCCGAAGTGTCCGAGGGGGGACTTGAACCCCCACCCTCTTACGAGGACTAGCACCTCAAGCTAGCGCGTCTGCCAATTCCGCCACCCGGACGAGTGGCCCCACCGTGCCGTTGCGGCGCCGTGGAAGCGATCAGAACACTAGCACGCACCGGTCGGCGCACGTCCCGCCCGGTGCCGCTCCCGGCTGCTCCGCATGGTGGAGAGCTGGCGACGGAGGGTGACGCCCGGTGGGGTGGCGGCCGATGCTGGGAACTCCTGCCCGACGTCCGGAAGGCCTGCCGTGCACCAGGACCCCACCGCCGCCGCCCGCGCGCTCGTCGACACCGTCGAGCGGGTCGTCCGCGGCCGGCGCGGCGCCGTCGAGCTCGTCGCCACCGCGGTGCTGGCCGGTGGCCACGTCCTCGTCGAGGACGTCCCCGGCAGCGGCAAGACGACCCTGGCCAAGGCGTTCGCCCGCGCCTCGGGCGCCGGGTTCGGGCGCGTGCAGGCCACCCCGGACCTGCTGCCCGCCGACATCACCGGCGGGGGCGTGTGGGACGCCGCCGCCGGCACCTTCCGCTTCGTGCCCGGACCCGTCTTCACGCACGTCCTGCTCGTCGACGAGCTGAACCGGACCTCCCCCCGCACCCAGTCCGCGTTCCTGGAGGCCATGGAGGAGGGCGCCGTCACCGTGGACGGCGTCCGCCACGCCCTGCCGGAGCCGTTCGTCGTCATCGCCACCCAGAACCCCGTCGAGCAGGTCGGCACCTACCCGCTGCCGGAGGGGCAGCTGGACCGCTTCGCGGTGCGCGTCGTCCTCGGCCCGCTGGGGGCGCGCGAGGAGCGCCAGGTGGTGCGCGAGCAGCTGCGCGCCGCCACGGTCGAGACCCTCCCGGCCGCCCTCGGCGTCGACGCGCTGCGCGCCCTGCGCTCGGCGGTGCGGGAGCTGCACGTCTCGGACGCCGTCGTGGAGCACGCCGTGGACGTCGTGCGGGCCACCCGCACCGCCCCGGAGGTGCTGCTCGGCGCCAGCGCCCGCGCCGCGATCGGGCTGGTCCGCTGCGCGCAGGCCCGCGCGGTGCTGCACGGGCGCGACCACGTCACCCCCGCCGACGTGCAGGCGCTCGCGGTGCCCGTGCTGGCCCACCGCCTCGTCCTCGCCGGGCCCCCCGGCGGCACCGCGGCCGTCGCCCTCGCCCAGCAGGAGGCCGTCACGCGCATCGTGCGGCAGGTGCCCGTCCCCGTGCACCGGTGAGCGCCACCCCGCAGCGCGCCGCGGCACCCCGCGCCCGCAGCACCGTGGGCGGCCGCTGCGCCGGGTACGCCCTGGCGGGCACGGTGCTGAGCGCCGCCGTCCTCGCCGACGCGTGGCTGGCCGTCGCCGCGGCCGCCACCGCGGGCGTCCTCGTCGCCGCGCGGATCCTGCGGCCCCGGGCCGGCGGCCTCGTCGTCGAGGTCACCGGCCCGGTGCGGACCACCGTCGGGCAGGAGGTCGAGCACGTCGTGCACGTGCGCAACGACGGCGCCCGCGCCACCTCCCCCGCCCGCCTGGTGCACCGCGCGGCCGGGTTCGGCGACGCGCCGGTGGCCGTGCCGGCGCTGGCACCCGGGGCGTCGGTCGCCGTGACCGTGCGGCGCACCGCCGTGCACCGCGCCGCCTCCCGCACGGGCGTCGCGGAGATCGTCGCGACCGACCCGTTCGGTGTGCTGGCCGTGCACGCGCTGGTCCCCACCGCCCAGCACCTCCTCGTCCACCCCGCGCCCCGCCCCGCCGCGGCGCTGCCCCCGCCCTCCTCGTGCGGGGCGGCCGGCGGTCCCGGCGCAGCCGGGGGCGAGCCGGACGGGGTGCGGCCCTGGCGCACCGGCGACCGGCGCCGGGACCTGCACTGGCGCAGCACCGCGCGCCGGGGCGTGCCCGTGGCGCTGGACCGCTCCGGCGGCGCGCCCTGCCGGCTCGTGGCGGTCCTGGACGGCGCCCCGGACCCCTGCGGGCGCCAGCCCGACGGCTGGGAGGACCTGCTCGCCGCGCACGCCGCCGCGCTGGCCGCGCAGCTGCGCACGGGCCGGCAGGTCGCCGTCGTGGCCCGTCTCGCGGGCGGCGCGCTCGCGGCCACGGACCTCACCGGGGAGGGGGCGCGCGGCCCGCGGGAGCTGCTCGACCTCCTCGCCGGGCTCGGGCCGGTGCTGCGGGCCGACGAGGACGTGCTGGCGCGCGCCGCGCGGTGGGCGGGGTGCGGGCACGTCGTGCTCGTCCGCGCCGGGGGGTGCGGCCCGCGCCGGCCCGGGTGGGCCGCGTGAGCGCGCCGCGCGGGCCCGCCGGGGTGCGGCCTGCCCCCGCCACCCGCACGGGCGCGGCGCTGGCGTGCTGCGCCCTGGTGTCGCTGCTGTGCGGGACGTGGGCGCTGGCCGTGACCGGTCTGGTGCCCGCGGGCACGGCGGTGGCGGCGGGCCTGGGCCAGGTGCTCGTCTGCGCCCTGCGCGCCGCACCGCGCGGCACGAGCCGGACGGCGCTGCGCCCGTGGGGGTGCGGGCTGCTCGCCGGCGCCGTGACCGCGCTGCTGTGGTGGCGGGGGGAGCACGACCTCGCCGCGCCCCTGGCGCTGGCACCCGTGCTGACCGCGAGCCTGGCGACCGGCGTGGCGGCCGCCGCGGACGGCGCCGCACGGCTGCGCGGGCAGCTGCTGCTGGGGGTGCTCACCGCCGTCCTGGCCGCCGCCGCCGTGCAGGCCGGCACGGCGCTGGCGGGGCCGCTGCTCACCGGGTGGGCGGCGCTGGCGTGCGGCCTCGTGCTGGCACAGGCGCCCGACGTGGCCCACCCGGCGGCCGCGCGCCCCGCGACGGGCTCCCCGTGCCGGGTGCGGGAGCTCGCCGCGCCCGTCGCCGTCGCCACCCTCGTCGCCGGTGTCCTGCTCGTGGCCGCGCCGCTGCCGGGCCCGGGCGGGACGCCCCCGCTGCAGGCCCTCGCCGGGCGGCTGCGCGCCGCGGACACCGGCACCGTCCCCGGCACGGCCCCCGGCGGCTCCCCCGGGCAGCGGCGGGCGTCGGCGTACGCCTCCGGGCACCTGGACCTGCACGCGCGCGGGACGCTGGGCGAGGAGCCCCTGCTGGCGGTGCCCGCCGCGTCCCCCACGTGGTGGCGGGCGGCGGTGCTGGACACCTACGACGGGCGGTCCTGGAGCACCGCGGTGCCCGCCCCCTCCTGGCACGCCGACGCCGACGGGTTCGCCGCCCACGACCCCGACGTGGCCCGGGCCGCGCCCGTGCAGGACCACGAGGTCACCCCGCTCGGCGCCTACCGGGCGGTGGTCTCCCCCGGCGCGCCGCTCCTCGTGCGGCCCGGCCGCAGGGCCGCGAGCACCGCGGGCTCGGCGCTGCTGCTGCACGACCGCGCGCCGTACGTGGTCACGTCCACGCCGCAGCCGGCCGTGGGCGCCACCCCGGCCGCCGGCACCACGGGCACGGCGTCCCGCAGCGACGCCGGCCCCCGCGACGACGGGGCGTCCCTGCAGCTGCCCGACCGGCTGCCGCGGCGCGTGCGGGACCTGGCGGCCCAGCTGGCCGAGGGCCCCGGCGGGCGGCGCGAGCACGTCCTGCGGGTGGAGGACCACCTGCGGCGCACCGCCCGCTACAGCCTCGCCGCGCCCGTGCCGGCCCCGGGCCGCGACGCCGTCGACGTCTTCCTGTTCGAGGACGCGGTGGGGTTCTGCGAACACTTCGCCAGCGCCGAGGTGGTCCTGCTGCGCGCCGCGGGGGTGCCCGCCCGCCTCGCCGCCGGGTTCGCCGGCGGCCACACCGCGGGCGGGGGCACCCGGGTGCTGCGCTCGCGCGACGCGCACGCCTGGGTGGAGGTGTGGCTGCCCGGGCAGGGCTGGGCGGTCTCGGACCCCACCGCGGGCAGCACCCCGGCCGCGGTGTGGACCTCGCCGGGGCACTGGCTGGCGGAGGCCGCCGCCACCCGCACCGGCCGCGCCCTCCTCCTCGCGGGCCTGCTCGCCGCGGCCGCCGCGGCGGCGGCGGGAGCGGCGGGCGCGGGTGCGCTGCGACGGCGCCGCCGCCCGGAGGGGACCCGCCCCGCCGGGCCGCGGGGGACGCCGCCCGTGCTCGCCGCCCTGGACGCGCTCGACGCGGCCCTGGCACCGGCCGGCCTGGCCCGCGGGCGGGCCGAGGACCTGCGGGCCTTCGCGCTGCGGTTGCGCGCCCTCGGCGAGCCCGCCGCCGCCGACGCCGTCACCGTCGCCGCGCAGGCGTGCTACGCCCCCTCGCTCCCGGAGGAGGCCCGGGTGCGGGCCGCGTGCGCGGCGCTGCACGAGGCCGCCGCGCGGCACGGCGCGCAGGGCCGCGCGGCCCGCTGAGCGGCCGCGCGGACGCACGCCGCGCCCGCTGCCGACGCGGAGGGTGACGGGCCGAGGGGCCTGATGGCGGTTAGCCTTGCGGTCCACACCTCGGCACCACGGACTTGGGGACGCCCTTGAACGGCAACTCGCACGGGAGCTCCACGCCCGGCGCGCAGCGCGCGGGACGCGCCGGCAGCACCCTCTACCGGCAGAGCAACGCCGCCCTGCTGTCGATCGCGAGCCTGGAGGCGCCCGTCGTCGTGCCGTCCTCCTACTTCGACGAGGTGCTGGCGCCGACGCTGGAGCGGCTGCGGCTCAAGCCCGGGCTGCTGCAGAAGGTGGCCGGGGTCACCGAGCGCCGCTGGTGGTCCGAGGACACCCCCGCCGCCGAGGCCGCCGCCGAGTGCGGCGCGAAGGCGCTGTCCGAGGCGGGCGTGCAGCCCGGCGAGGTGGGCCTGCTCATCAACACCACGGTCACCCGCCCGCACCTGGAGCCGGCCGTGGCCACGGCCGTGCACCACGCGATGGACCTGCCGCCGGCGGCGCTGAACTTCGACATCACCAACGCCTGTCTGGGCTGGGTCAACGCCCTGCAGGTGGCGGCCACGATGATCGACGCCGGCGCCGTCCGGTACGCCGTGGTGCTCGGCGCGGAGGACGTGCGCCCCATGCACCGCGGCACCATCGAGCGGCTCTCGCGCCCGGAGGTCACCCGCCGGGACTTCCTGGACCAGTTCGCCACGATGACGCTGGGCTGCGGGGCGGCGGCGGCGGTGCTGGGCCGCTTCGACGAGCACCCGCAGGCGCACCGCATCGTCGGCGGCTCCGCGAAGGCGGGCACCGCGCACCACGAGCTGTGCATCGGCGACATGGGCCACATGCGCACCGACGCCAAGCTGATGCTCACCGAGGGCATCGAGATCGTCGCCGACGCCTTCCACGACGGCAACGACGAGTTCGCCTGGGCGGACGCCGACCGCTTCGTCATCCACCAGATCTCCAAGGTGCACACCGACACCGTCGTCAAGCGGCTCGGCCTGGCACCGGAGAAGGTGCCGCTGACCTTCCCCCGGTGGGGCAACGTCGGCCCGATCTCGCTGCCGATGACGCTGGCGAGCACCGCACCGGAGCTCGTCGCGGGGCAGAAGGTGCTGTGCATGGGCGTCGGCTCGGGGCTGAACTCCGCGATGATCGAGATCGCGTGGTGAGGACCGCCCCCTCCCCCGCGCAGCTGCCCCCGCCCGGCCTGCCCGGTCTGCGGCCGCAGTGGTCACGGCTCGTGCAGGCCCCCGACGCCGAGGGCACCGCGCGGACCTGGCACGTGCTGGACACCTCCCCCGACCCGGCGGTGCCGGTGCGGGGGACGCTGCTGTGCGTGCACGGCAACCCCACGTGGTCCTACCTGTGGCGGGACCTGGCCGGGCGTGCCGAGGGCTGGCGGGTGCTGGCGCCGGACCAGCTCGACATGGGCTTCTCCGAGCGCACCGGCACCCGGCGCACCCTGGCCCAGCGCATCGCCGACCTGCAGAACCTCGTCGCCGCGCTGGGGGTGACCGGGCCGGTCGTGGCCGTCGGGCACGACTGGGGCGGTGTCGTGGCGATGGGCTGGGCGGTCGCCGAGCACGCCCGGGACCGCGCCGACGGTGCGGCGGGCCGGCACCGCGCCCCCTCCGGCGCCTCCCCCGGCGCCGGGAGCACGGCGACGGCGGGGCCGCCGCTGCGGGTGGAGGGCCTCGTGGTGTGCAACACCGCCGCCTCCCACCCCGCGGGCGCGCCGCCGCCCGGTCCCCTGAAGCTGGCCACCCTCCCCGGGGTCCTGCCCGCGGTGACCAGCCGCAGCGACGTGTTCCTGCGGACCACGCTGGCCCTGACCCACCCCCGCCCGCCCGCCGACGTGCAGGCCGCCTACCGGGCGCCGTACGCCACCGCGGAGCGCCGGGCCGGCATCGAGGCGTTCGTCGCGGACGTGCCGACGGGCGTGGCGCACCCCACACAGGCCACGTTCGACGCCCTGGCCGCGGAGCTGTCCACGCTGGCCGACGTCGACGCGCTGATCCTGTGGGGCCCGCGGGACCCGGTGTTCACCGAGCACTACCTGCGGGATCTGCGCGCGCGACTGCCGCACGCCGCGGTGCACCGCTTCGAGGGCGCCGGGCACCTGCTACCGGAGGACGCCGACGTCGCCGGGGCGGTGCTGACGTGGCTGCAGGCGCGGGAGGAACCCCCGCCGCCGGCGCCCACCGGGGAGCACCGGCCGCTGTGGACGGCCCTGCAGGAGCGCCGCGACTCCGGCGCCGACGCGGTCGTGGAGGTCCGGCGCGTCGAGGGCGGCACGCGGGTGCGGCGCATCCCGTGGAGCATGCTGCACCGGCGCACGCAGGAGCTCGCGGCGGGCCTGGCGGCCTCCGGGGTGCTGCCCGGGCACCGGGTGTCGCTGCTGGTGCCGCCGGGGGCGGACCTGACGGCGGTGATGTACGCGTGCCTGCGCATCGGCGCGGTCGTCGTGCTCGCCGACGCGGGCCTGGGCGTGAAGGGCCTGCACCGGGCGGTGCGGGGCGCCGGGCCGGACCACGTCGTGGCGGTGCGCAGGGGCCTGCTGGCGGCGCGGGCGCTGGGCTGGCCGGGGCGGCGCTTCGCGGCGGGCGAGGTGCCCGCCACGGTACTGCGGGCCTCCGGGGCGCACGCCACGCTGCTGGAGGTCGCGGAGCTGGGCGCGAAGCTGCTCGCGGGGCGGGAGCCGTCGGACGTGCTGCCGCCGGAGCCCGGACCGGAGGCTCCCGGGGCGATCCTGTTCACCTCCGGCTCCACCGGCCCGGCCAAGGGCGTGGTGTACACCCACCGGCAGCTGGCGCAGCTGAGCCGGGCGATGGGCGAGACGATGCGCACCGGCCCCGACACCGGCCTGGTGTCGGCGTTCGCGCCGTTCGCGCTGTTCGGGCCCGCGCTGGGCGCCACGTGCGTGGTGCCGGACATGGACGTCACCAAGCCCGCCACGCTGACCGCGGCGGCGCTGGCCGATGCCGTGGTTGCGGGCCGCTCCAGCTCGGCGTTCCTCTCCCCCGCGGCCCTGGCCAACGTGGTCGCCACCGGCGGGGACCTCGACGAGGCGCAGCGCGAGGCGCTGGCAGGGGTGCGGACCCTGCTCTCCGCCGGCGCGCCCGTGCACCCGCGCCTGCAGCACGCGGCCCGCGAGCTGATGCCGCTGGCGCAGCCGCGCACCCCCTACGGCGCGACGGAGGTGCTGCCCGCCACCGACGTGAGCCTGGAGGAGATCCTCGCCGCCGGGCCGGGCGAGGGCATCTGCGTGGGCACCCCCGTGCCCGGGGTGACGGTGGCGCTCGCCCCGCTCGACGCGGACGGGACCGCCTCCACCGAGGTCGTGACCACCCCGGGCGTCACCGGTGAGGTGGTGGTGCGCGCCGAGCACGTGAAGGACCACTACGACCAGCTGTGGCTGACGCAGCGGGCCAGCACGCTGGTGAGCGCGCCCGAGGACCTGGGCACCGGCCGCTGGCACCGCACCGGCGACGTCGGGCACCTCGACGCCGAGGGCCGGCTGTGGGTGGAGGGCCGCCTCGCGCACGTCGTCGTGACCGACGGGGAGGTCGTGACCCCCGTGGGCGCCGAGCAGTGCGCCGAGACGGTCGCCGGCATCGCCCGCGCCGCGCTCGTGGGGGTCGGCCCGCGCGAGGTGCGCCAGCTCGTCGTCGTCGCGGAGGCCTCCGAGCCGGTGCGGCGCACGACGGTCGCGCCACCGGTCCTGGCGCGGCACGTGCGCGCCGCGACCGGCCGCGACCTCGCCGCGGTGCTCCTGGTGCCGCGGCTGCCCACGGACGTGCGGCACAACTCCAAGATCGACAGGGTGCGGGTGGCCGCGTGGGCGGAGCGGGTCCTCGCGGGGGAGCCGGGGGTGCCGCTGTGAGGGTCCTGGTCACCGGAGCCAGCGGGATGCTGGGCCGGCGCACCGCTGAGGCGCTGGTGCGGCGCGGCGATGCCGTGCGGGTGCTGCAGCGCCGCCCGGCGGGCATCACCGGCACCGAGGAGGTGCTGGGCAGCATCACCTCCCCCGACGTGGTCCGGGCCGCGGTGCGGGACGTCGACGCGGTCGTGCACCTGGCCGCGAAGGTGTCCATCACCGGCCCCGAGCACGAGTTCACCGAGATCAACGTGCGCGGCACCACCCGCCTCCTGGACGCGGCGCGCGCCGCGGGGGTGCGCCGGTTCGTGCACGTCTCCTCGCCGTCGGTGGCGCACACCGGCACCGCGCTGGTCGGGGTGGGGGCCGGGCCGGCCGAGCCGGAGCACGCCCGCGGCCACTACGCCCGCACCAAGGCCGCGGCCGAGCTGCTGGCGCTGGGGGCGGACTCCCCGGACCTGGCGGTCGTCGCGATCCGCCCGCACGTCGTGCTCGGGCCCGGGGACACCCAGCTCGTGCAGCGCATCGCGGACCGGGCGCGCGCCGGGCGGCTGCCGCTGCTGGACGACGGCACCGCCCTGATGGACACCACCTACGTCGACAACGCCGTCGACGCCCTCGTCGCGGCGCTGGAGCGCACAGCGCACGCCCACGGGCAGGCGCTGGTCGTCACCAACGGCGAGCCGCGCACGGTGGCGGAGGTGTTCGCCGCGATCTGCGAGGCCGCGGGGGTGCCCGCCCCGGCGCGCAGGGTGCCCTCGGCGGTGGCGAAGGCGGCCGGTGGCGTGGTGGAGGGGCTCTGGACCCGCCTGCACCTGCGGGACGAGCCGCCCATGACGCGCTTCCTCGCCGAGCAGCTCTCCACGGCGCACTGGTTCGACCAGCGGCGCACCCGCGAGGTGCTGGACTGGGCGCCGCGGGTGCCGATCGACGAGGGCCTGCAGCGCCTGGTGGCCGGCTTCCCGCGCTGAGCGCCCATCCCGGGCCGGCATTGCGGGCCGGCGCTGCGGGCGGCCCCGCGACCGGGCCGCGGGGGCGTTCGAGATGACGTGCGGCGGTCACCCGGTAGCGTTCCGGACATGACCACGACCGGCTCCGCTCCGCTGCGCCGTTCCCTCCCCGAAGACCTGCAGGAGCGGCTCTCGCGCCACTCCCCCGACCTCGACGTCGACCTGTCGCCGCTGGAACCGGGCGAGCACGGCCTGCACCGCGCCGCCCGCATCGAGGACGCCCTCAAGGGGTTCCTCGGCGGGCGGCTGCGCGCCAAGGGCTGGCGCTCCCGGGTCTTGGCGTACCCGGGCTACGGAGGCCCCGGCTGGGTGCGGGTGATGGGCAGGGTGCTGCTCTCCCAGCGGCCCACCTCACCGCTGCGGCCGAAGCCGGAGAGCCAGCCGACGGTGCGCGGCTGGCGGGCCTTCGCCACGGTCCCGGTGGCCGGCGTGGAGGTGCTGGTGGAGTTCCCCGGCGCCGAGGGTGCCGCCCGCACGGTGCTGAGGACGGACCGCGGTGGCTACGTGGACGAGCGCGTGGAGGTGGACCTGCCCCCGGGGGTGCACGAGGTGCGCCTGTCCCTGGCCCGCAGCGGGCAGCGCGGGGCGCACCGCGCGGACGCCGCGCCGGAGTCCAGCGGCACCTCGCAGGTCGTCGTGGTGGGTGCCGGGCCGGTGCGTGGCCTGGTCAGCGACATCGACGACACGGTGGTGGTGACCCGCCTGCCGCGCCCCCTGATCGCGGCGTGGAACACGTTCGTGCTGCACGAGAAGGCGCGGGTGCCGGTGCCGGGGATGGCGGAGCTGTACCGGGAGCTGCTGCACAGCCACGAGGGCTCGCCGGTGGTGTACCTGTCCACCGGTGCGTGGAACGCCGCGCCGGCCCTGATCCGGTTCCTGAACCGCTCGGGGTACCCGTCAGGGCCGCTGCTGCTCACGGACTGGGGGCCCACGAACACCGGCTGGTTCCGCGACGGCAGCACCCACAAGAAGAAGGCGCTGGAGCGCCTCGTGCAGGAGCTGCCCAACGTGCGGTGGCTGCTGGTGGGCGACGACGGGCAGCACGACCCGGTCATCTACGGGGAGTTCTCCGCGGCGCACCCGGAGAAGGTCGCGGCGGTGGCCATCCGGCGGCTGACGCCCACGGAGAAGCTGCTGGCCAGCGGCCTGTCGCCGACGGACCAGGTGTCCGTGCCGCCGGGCGCGGAGGACGTGCCGCGCGTCTCGGGCGGCGACGGGTTCGAGCTGATGCACCGGCTGCGAGGTGCCGGCGTCCTCGCCGACGGCTGAGGTCCCCCGCCCCACCGGTTCCGGCGCCTCCCCGCGCCGGGGCCGGTGGGACGGGAGGCGGTGGGACGGGAGAACGACGGACGGGGCCGGCCCCTGGGGGGCCGGCCCCGTCCGGGGCGTTGCTGGGTGTCGTCAGAGACGGACGCGGCGCGGGTTGGCCACGGAGGTGAGGAGCACCTCGTCGGTGCTGCTGTTCTGACGGTCCTGGGCGGTGACGGTGACGTCCATGGTGACCCCTCTCGTTGCGCGGACCGCGCTGGCGGCGCGGTAGGTGCTCGATCTCGGCCGGGACCACTCTGTCCTCTCACCCGGTGGGTGACGAGCCTGTTCGCCGGGTGCGGGGGCTTCGCGCCGTCCGCCGTCCGGTGCTCCGTAGTGTAGGGAGGGGCCTGCACGCTTTCCTGTCAGGACGGCGTCGTTTGCACGTTCAAGAGAGTGATGTCCGTCACCTCGGGGGCGCGGTCTTGCCCTCGCGCACGGCTCCGCGCAGCGCGGAGATGCCGTCCTCGCTGGCGGCGGCGGCGGCGACGTTGGCGTCCCGCACGGCGTCGTACACCTCCTGCCGGTGCACCTGCACGTCCCGGGGGGCGTCGATCCCCACGCGGACCACGTCACCGCGCACCTCCAGGACCCGCACCACGACGGACTCCCCGATGACGACGCTCTCCCCGGCCCTCCGCGTCAAGACCAACATGGTGTCAGCATAGGGTCACCATGCGTCATCTGCCGCCGCGGTGGGAGCGCGCCGCGGGAGCAGTTCGCGTCCGCGCCGCGCGGGCCCCCGGCCCGGCCGGCGGGCTGCGCCGCGGAACGCGCCGAGGCCCCCCGGGCGTACCCGGGGGGCCTCGGCGCACGGTGGCGGCCTCGTGCTCAGGCGGTGGGCTCAGGCGGTGGGCTCAGACGGTGGGCTCAGGCGGTGGGCTCAGACGGCGTCGGGCAGGTCCGTGCGGCGCCGGCCGGGCGCCTCGTCACCGGCGGCGGCGTGCTCGCTGTGCTCGTAGCCGCGGACGATGTAGCGCACCACGTGCCCGCCGACGGCGGCGAGGACGAGCCCGAGCACCAGGTGCAGCAGTGCGGTGTCGACGTCCCCGGCCCCGGTCAGGGCCGCGTACAGCGACGGTCCGGCCATCAGCAGGCCTGCAAGGACGACCAGGCTCGTCATCGTTCCCCTTTGCGTCGGTGCTCGATCTGGACACGCAGGACGTACCTGCGCAGGTGGTCGGCCTGCTCGACCGGCTCCACGAAGTGCAGCTGCACCTCGACGGCCCCGGGGGCTCCGCCCGGGAGGGGGCGGGTGCGCAGGACCGCGGCCTGCTGGTCGATCCTCACGCCGTCGACGACCGTCCGGAGACGGGCGCGACGGCCCGAGAGGGCACCGCCTGCGGCGGCGAACGCCAGGCGGGCACCGCCCTCGGAGATGTCGACGAGCTGACCGGAGTAGGCCTCCGGCAGCTCGCCGGCCTCCTGCTCTGCATCGGCACCGGCGGACGTGTCCTTGAGCGCGGGCTCCTCCTGCTGCTGCGGCGCGGCGGCCCCCGCGCTCTGCTCGACGGACAGCTCGCCCCCGGACGTCTCCCGCCGCACGGACAGCTCCCGCGGCGGGCGCTGGTCGGCGACGAGCTCGAGCTCGGCCGGGCCGGTGACCGCCGCCCGCACGTAGCGGCGGCGCTGCTGCACGGTGATGGCCGTGGCCGGCGCCAGCCGCCACACCCGCACGTTCTGCCGCTCGACGGCGACGAGGTGGAAGCGCTGCATGCAGACACCGCGCTCGCTGGCCCAGCTCAGCAGGACCTCCCGGCCCGGGTAGGCCCACCGCAGGTCTCCGGGGAAGCGCGGAGCGGCGATGACGAGCTGCTCGCCGTCGACGTCCTCCACGCGGCTGGGGGCCTCGATGTCCTGCCCGGTCTCGCCGTCCGACGCGTGGATCTCGAGGGTCACACGGCCGTTGACCGCGGGCCACGAGCGCGTCGATCCCGCGACCCGCGACCCGGTGCTCATCGGCCGGCCGCACCGTCCGCGGGCAGCGCCGCGTCCAGGAGCAGGCCGACCCAGGCGCCGGTGGTGGCGGAGCGGCCGTCGAGGAAGCCGACGGGAACACCCAGGGACAGCACGTCCAGCGGATCGGTGCTCTCCACGGAGCGGTTGACGGCCAGGCGCGCGACAGGGGCGCCGACCGCGCGCAGGGCGGTGAGCAGCTCGCCGACCGTGCCGGCGCGGCGGGTGGCGTCCACGGCGACGACGACGACCGAGGGGCGGAACTGCGCGGCGAAGCGCGCGGCGCGCTGGGCGTCGGCGGCGGTCGGGCGGGCGGGGACGGTGACGGTGAGCGGGGCGCTCCAGCCGCGGGCCTGGGCGACCCGCTGGGGCAGCTCCTCGGCGCTGATGCTGGTGTGGCCCTCGGCGCGGCCGATGACGACGGGGGCCTCGGAGCCGATCTCGTCGGCGACGAGGAGGCCCGCGCTGACCACCGAGTCCGGCTCCCCCACGACGAGCACGACCTCGCCCGGGCCCACGCGCAGGGGCTCGGGGACGGCGATGTCCTGGGCGATGCGCATGGCGGCCTGCGGGTCGATGTGCTCTGCCGCGGCAGCGCGGCGCATCGGCGCAACAGTCTCGCTGTATGTAGTCACGCCATCACCGTACGCCGAATCCATGATCCGCGCGTGGGAGACGGAGGACTGCGCAGGGGCCTGCTCGGCGGCCTGACGGGGCTCCTGCGCGGCCGGCTGCGGCTGGGGCTCGGGCTGCACCACGACCGGCGCCGGCTGCACCACGACCGGCGCGGGCTGCACCACGACCGGCGCGGACTGGACGACCACGGGCGCCGGCTGCGGCACCTCGGGCTGAACCGGGAACTGCGGCGCGACGGCCGGCTGCGGGGCGGGCTGCGTTGCGACGGCCGGCTGCGGGGCGGCGTACTGCTGCGGCTCCGCCTGCGGGGCGTACTGCTGCGGTGCGGCGTACTGCTGCGGCGCCGGCTGCGGGGCGTACTGCTGCGGTGCGGCGTACTGGGGGGCCGGCTGGGGGGCGTACTGCTGCGCCGGATACTCCGCGACCGGCTGGGCGGCGTACTGCTGCGGCTCCGCCTGCGCGGCGTACTGGGGTGCGGGCTGGGGCGCCGGCTGCGGGGCGTACTGCGGCGCGGGCTGGGCCGCGTACTGGGGGGCGGCGTACTGCTGCGGCTCCGCCTGCGCGGCGTACTGGGGCGCGGCGTACTGCGGGGCCGGCTGCTGGACCCGCTCGGTCTCGCGCCGGGAGGCCGGGGCCTCCTGCTGCGCGGCGGGGGCGGTCTCCTGCCGGGGGGCGGGAGCCTCCTGCTGCGGGGCGTACCGGGGCGCGGGCTGCGGCGCGTAGGGGGCGGGCTGCTGCACGTCGGCGCGGGCACGCCGCGACTCCGGCGCGGTGGGGGCCTGCGCCTCGGGCCGCTCCTCGCGCGGGGCCTCCTCGCGGGGGGCCTCCTCGCGGGGGGACTCGGCGCGCGGGGCCTCCTCGTGGGGGATCTCGGCACGGCGGGTGGGCGTCTCGGGCTGCGCGGCACGGGGGGCCTCGGCCTGCGGGGCCTGCGCCTCGGGCCGCTCCTCGCGGGGGGCCTCGGCCTGGCGGGCGGGCGACTCGGGCTGCGCGGCACGCGGGGCCTCGGCCTGCGGGGCCTGCGCCTCGGCGCGGGTGTCCTGCTCGGCACGGCGGTGGGCCTCGGCGGCCTCGGGCCGGGCGTCGGCGGGTGCGTTCTGCGCCTCGGGGGCGCTGTAGCCGAGGCCTGTGGTGGGGAACGCCCGCTCGCGCTCGGCGGCGACGCCGTGGCGGGAGGCGTACTCGATGTGGGTTCCGTTCGGTTCGGTCGTCACGGCGTCCTCCACGGGGTGCCGGCCGCTGGCGTCGGTGGGCAGGTCGGACTCGACCACGGGCGCCGGGAGCACCTCCGTCCGCTCGTCCTCGAGCGTCCGGTCCGCGGGGGCGGCAGCGACCGCGGACGTCCCGGCAGTCACAGACGGTACAGGAGTAGTGACATCAGGTGCAGAAGTTGCGGTGCCGTCCATGTGCCGGCGGACCGTCGCGAGCGTGAAGGCGAAGTCGTCGGCCTCGGCGGTGACCGGGCGGGTCGGCGGGGCCACGCGGCGGCCCTCGGCCCCGACGGCGGCGGCCAGCACGGCGGCGAGGGGGTTGTCGCCGTCCGCGACCGGGGCGGCGGCCGGGGCCGCGGCGCGGGCCGCGCGGGCTGCGGCGCGGGAGGCGGGGGTGGCCTTGCCGGCCTGCGCCGGGACGGACGCGAACGCCGCGGGAGCCGGCGCGAACGGCGAGGCCGCGGGAGCCGGCGCGAACGGCGAGGCCGCGGGAGCCGGCGCGAACGGCGACGCCGCGGGAGCCGGCGCGAACGGCGAGGGGGCCGGGACGGCCTCGGCGGCGGCGGGCGCCATGTTCTCCGCCGCCGCGGCGAACCGGGCGGCGGCGGCCGCGCGGGCGGTGGGCGGCTGCTCCCCCGCGGGAGCTGCCACCGGGGCGGCCACCGGGGCGGTGACGGGGGAACCGACGAGCGCGCTGAGGCGCTCGCTGCCGTCCGCCGCGTCCGCCGCGGCCAGCAGGTCACCGAGGCTCTGCGGCGCAGCGGCCGCAGCCGGGGCGGCAGGGGACGGGGCCGCCGCCGGGGCGGGCCGTGCGGGCGCGTCCCCGTCGGCGTCCGGGACCTCGACGGTCACCTGGAAGTGCTCCTTGGCGAAGAAGCCGCCCACCCCTCCGGAGCGGACCTTCTCGGCGCGGACGATGCGCGCGCCCTCACCGTGCTCCTCACGGGCCTGCGCCAGCAGGCTGTCGAGGTCGGAACCCTCAAGAAGCAACTGCGTGGACATGCTTCACCGATCCGATCATCTCGATGCGGGTGTGGTTGCTGACCTCGGTGTACGACAGGACGTGCATCCGCGGGACGGCCACCCGCAGCAGGCGGCGCAGCGGGGCGCGCAGCGTCGGGGCGCACACCAGGACCATCTGCACGCCGGCCTGCTCCGCGCGCTCCAGCAGGGTGCCGGTCTCGGTGACCAGGTGGTCCACCATCGTGGCGTCGAGCGCGAGGTTCTGGCCCGTCTCGCCCGGCCGCAGCGACTCGGCCAGCGTGTGCTCCAGGATCGGGTCCAGCGTCACCACGTGCAGGACGCCGTCCTGCTCGTGGACGTTGGCCACCGCGGCACCGAGGCAGGAGCGGGCCGCGTCGACCAGGCCGTCGAGGTCCGCGCCCTGCTTGGCGCGCAGGGACAGCGCCTCGAAGATGCGGGCCAGGTCGCGGATCGGGACACCCTCCTCCAGCAGGGACTGCAGCACGCGCTGCACCTCGCCCAGGGACAGCAGGCTCGGGGTGAGCTCGTCGACGACGACGGGGTGGGTGCGCTTGAGCGCGTCCACGAGGGAGCGGACGTCCTCGCGGCCGAGCAGGCGCGGGGCGTTGGCGCGGACGACCTCGCCGAGGTGGGTGATGAGGACGCTGGGGCGGTCGACGACCGTGGCGCCCATGAGCTGGGCCTGCGCCCGCAGCTCCGCCGGCACCCACTTGCTGGAGAGGCCGAACACCGGCTCCACCGCGGCGCGGCCGGGCAGGCCGTCGAGGTGGTCGCCCAGGGCCAGGACCTGCCCGGGCGGGGCGGTGCCGCGGGCGACCTCGACACCGGAGATGCGGACCGCGTAGCTGGACATCGGCAGGTCGAGGGAGTCGCGCGTGCGGACGGGGGGCAGGACCAGGCCGAGCTCCAGGGCGACCTTGCGGCGCAGGGCGCGGACCCGGTCGAGCAGGTCGCCACCGCCGGAGGCGTCGACGAGGTCGATGAGGTCGGGGGCCAGGACGAGCTCCAGCGGGTCGACCCGCATCTCTTCGAGCAGCGTCTCGGTGGCGTCGGGGGCCGGGCCGGTGGGCACGGGGGCCTCCAGGGCCGCGGCGGCCGCGGCGTCGACGGCCTCGCGCTTGGCGATGCGGGTGGAGGCGAAGATCGCGAGGGCGCCGACGACGAGGAACGGCAGCTTGGGCATGCCGGGGATGAGGGCCAGGACGACCGCGGCGCCGCCGGCGATCTGCAGGGCGGACTTCTGCTGGGCGATCTGCCGGACGACCTCCGTGCCCATGTCACCGTTGCTGGTGGAGCGGGTGACGATGAGGCCGGTGGCGACGGAGAGCAGCAGCGCGGGGATCTGGGAGACGAGGCCGTCGCCGATGGACAGCAGCGCGAACTTGGCGATCGACTCGGCGGGCGAGAGGCCCTGCTGCACCATCCCGATGATGAACCCGCCGATGAGGTTGATCAGGGTGATGATGATCGCGGCGATGGCGTCGCCCTTGACGAACTTCGAGCCACCGTCCATGGCGCCGTAGAAGTCGGCCTCGGCGGCGATGTCGGCGCGGCGGCGGCGGGCCTCGTCCTCGTCGATCAGGCCGGCGTTGAGGTCGGCGTCGATCGCCATCTGCTTACCGGGCATCGCGTCCAGGGTGAAGCGGGCGCCGACCTCGGCGACGCGCTCGGCACCCTTGGTGATCACCACGAACTGGATGACGATGAGGATGAGGAAGACGACCAGACCGATGATCAGCGAGCCGGAGATCACGAAGTGGCCGAAGGCGTCGATGACCTTGCCGGCGTAGCCGTCGGAGAGCACCAGGCGCGTGGCGGCGACGTTCAGGCCGAGCCGGAACAGCGTGAGCACCAGGATGATCGACGGGAAGACCGAGAAGTCCAGGGGCCGCTTGACGTACATGCAGATCAGCAGCGCCACCAGCGAGCAGGTGATGTTGATCGCGATGAGGAAGTCGAGCACAGCTGCGGGCAGCGGCACCACGAGCAGCAGCACGATTCCGACGACGCCCATCGGCATCGCCATGTGGCTGAGGTTCTTGAGAGGCACTGCACCCGTCCCGTGTCCAGCAGCGCAGCTCGTGGCTCCGCCGTCCGACAGGCCCGTCCGTGGCCCTGGTCGCCGTCCTGGCTCCCCTGTACTCGGCATCCGCGGGCGGGGACTTGAGCCGCCACCCGGGTGGACCCGTCCGGGGGCGCCCCCGCACGCACCCCGCGCGCGCCCGCCCCGCACGCGGGGTGCGTGCGGGGCGGGCGGGTGCGGGGGTCAGCCGGGGATGGTGTGCGGGTCGGTGCTGGCGGAGACGACCCCGCGGGTGCGCAGGTTCATCACGAAGGCGAGGACCTTGGCGACCGCCTCGTACAGCTCGACGGGGATCTCCTGGCCGATCTTGATGTCCTTGTACATCCGCCGGGCCAGGGGCACGTCGCGGATGAGCGGCACGCCGTGCTCGCGGGCCTGCTCGCGGATCCTGGTGGCGATGGCCCCAGCGCCCTTGGCGACGACGCGGGGGGCGCCGTTCTCGGGGTCGTAGCGCACGGCGACGGCGATGTGCGTGGGGTTGACGATCACCGCGTCGGCCTTGGCGACGTCGGCCATCATCCGGTTGCGGCTCATGGACATCTGCTTGGAGCGGATGGCGCCCTTGAGCAGCGGGTCGCCCTCGGCGTTCTTGTGCTCCTGCTTGATGTCGTGCTTGCTCATCATGAGCTTCTTCATGACGCGGTGGCGGGCCATGCCGTAGTCGGCGCCGGCGATGACCAGACCGGCCAGCACCGCCACGGAGAGCATGGAGACGATCGCCTCGCCGGTGGTGGACAGCACGAGGGTCAGGGGCAGGGGCGCGGAGCCGACGAGCGTGGGCGCCAGGCTCTTGGCCACGGTCCACAGGACGATGCCGAGGACGACGGCCTTGAGCAGCGTCTTGGAGCCCTCCCACAGCGCCTGGGGGCCGTAGTGCTGCTTGATGCCGGAGATGGGGTTGAGGTGGCTGAACTTCGGCTTGAGCTTCTTGGTGGCGAGCTTGAAGCTGCCCTGCGCGGCACCGGCGACGAGGGCGGCGAGCACGGTGGCGACGGCGATGGGCGCCACGACCCAGACCAGGCCGGCGAGGGCCTCCACCGCGATGGCCATGGCCCGCGCGGGCTCGGGGGAGGCCACGACGCTGGGGAGCTGGTCGAAGACGCGGGCGGTGAGCTCCCGGCCCGAGGAGATCGCCGTGGGGATCATGACGGCGCCGGCGGCGACGCACAGCCACGCCGACAGGTCCGGCGTGCGGGGGGTGTTGCCCTCCTTGCGTGCTTCCGCGAGCCGTTTCGGTGTCGGCTTCTCGGTCTTCTCGCCGCTCACACCGCACCTCCCCTCGTCCGCCCCGCGGGGCCTGTCCGTCCGGTCGTCTCAGATGTCCCGTGCACCCCTGCGGCCCCAGCAGCCCCGGCCGGCCTCACTGCACGGCGCGGGCGATGTTGCCGAGGGCGGCCTCGATGAGCTCGGGGTGCACGTGCGGCAGCAGGGCGATCGTGAAGCCGCCCAGCGTCAGGGTGATGAGGATCTTCACGGGGAAGCTCATGCTGAACACCTGCAGCGCCGGTGCCGCCCGGGAGAGCAGGCCGAGGCCGATGTCGGTGACGAAGAGCACCGCGGCCAGCGGCGCGGCGATCTGCAGCGCGGCGGCGAACAGCGTGGTCAGGCCCTCGCTCATGAGGGTGGCGACGGCGGCGGTGGAGATCGTCCCGTCCAGCGGCAGCACGTCGAAGGTCCTCAGGAAGCCGCCCAGCATGATCAGGTGCCCGCCGGTCACGACGAGCAGGGCCGTGCTGGTCCAGGTGTAGAACTTGCCGAAGATCGAGCTCTGCGTCTGCTGCAGGGGGTCGTAGGCGGAGGCGAGCTGGAAACCGCCGAAGAGGTCGAGCAGGTCGCCGGCGGACTGCACGGCGGCGAAGACCGCGGCGCACAGCACCCCCAGGCACGCGCCCACGAGGACCTGGTGGGCGGCCGCGGTCAGCAGCGCCCCGGTGTCCCCCACCGGCACCTGGCCCCGCAGGCGCACCGACAGCGGCAGCGCGATGACGACGCCCAGCATGCCCTTGGTGCGGGTGCTGACGGCGCGGTTGGCGAAGGGCGGCGCGAAGAACAGGAAGGCGGTGACCCGGACCGTGGCCAGCAGCAGCGCCAGCAGCAGGTCGGCGGCGACGGGCGGGAATCCGGTCACCCTCAGCCCCCGGACAGGAGGCTGGGGATCTGCTCGTACAGGGTGGTGGTGAACGAGGTGATCTCGTTGAGCATCCACTTGCCGGCCACCGCCAGCGCCGCGAAGACCGCCAGGGCCTTGGGGACGAAGACCAGCGTCTGCTCCTGCAGCTGGGTCACCGACTGGAACAGCGAGATCAGGAAACCGACGATCAGCGCGGTCAGCAGCAGGGGCGCGGAGACCTTGACGGTCAGCACGAGAGCGGTGGTGACGAGGTGGACGACGGTCACGTCGGTCATCTGCGGGCTCCTGGCGTCGGTCGGTCGGGTCAGCCGGTGTAGCTCGACACGAGGGCCTTGATGATCAGGCCCCACCCGTCGACGAGCACGAACAGCAGCAGCTTGAAGGGCAGGGAGACCGTGATCGGCGGCAGCATCATCATGCCGAGCGACATCAGGGCCGCGGAGACCACGATGTCGATCACCAGGAACGGGATGAAGATCACGAAGCCGATGATGAACGCCGAGCGCAGCTCCGACAGCGCGAAGGCCGGCACCAGGGTGGACAGCGGCACCTCGGCGCGGTTCTCCGGCAGGGGGCGCTTGGCGGCCTTGGTGATCAGCGCCAGCTCCTCCTTGCGGGTCTGCTTGAGCATGAACTCCTTCAGCGGCTGCGAGCCGGTGTTGAAGGCGTCCGTGGCGCTGACCCCGCCGGCCATGTAGGGCTTGATCGCGGTGTCGTTGATGGCCGTGAGCGTGGGCGACATGATGAAGAAGGTCAGGAAGAGCGCGAGGCCGGCGAGGACCTGGTTGGGCGGGCTGCCCGTCAGGCCCAGGGCGTTGCGGGTGATGCCGAGCACGACGAGGATCTTGGTGAAGCTCGTCGTGAGCAGCAGCAGCGCCGGCGCCACCGACAGCACCGTCATCGCCAGGATGATGACGATCGACTGGCTGGGCTTGCCGCCGGGGCCGTCGCCGCCGCCGACGCTGATGCGGACCTCGCCGGGGGCGGCGGGCGCCCCGGGGTCGGTGGGGGCGGTGGGGGCCACGGGGCCCGCGGCGACGGAGGTGGCCACCGTGGCGACCGCGGCCGCCGGCGGCGCGGCGGAGGCGGCGGGGGCACCGGTCAGCAGCAGGGCGCCGGTCAGGGCGGCCGCCGCGACACCGCCGCGCAGGATGCGGCGGAGGGGGGTGCTTCTCACCGTCGGGCCGTCCTCTCGCGCAGTACGTGCAGGGCCTGGTTCCAGGTGGCGGGCGAGAGCGCGGAGCCGGCGAGGGCCGGGGTGCGCCCGGTGCTGCTCGCGCCGCTCCGGGTGGGCGCCGCGGGGGCGGCAGGCGCCCCGGCTTCGCCCGTGTGGGTGATGTGCTCCACATCGGCACCCGCGGCCGGGAACTTGAGCGCCAGTTCGGCGGCGAAGGCCGTGGAACGGGTGGGGACGGCGGTGGTCACCGGGGAGGTGTCCTCCCCGGGGGCCTCCTCCTCGCCGCCCGCGGGCAGCACGGTCTCGAGCGGGACGTCGCCGAGCAGGCTGACCTGGTGCTCCGTGACGCCCACGACGAGGGCACGGTTCCCGACCTGCACGACCGCGACGCCCGCCTTGTGGCCGACCGCGGTGCGGGACAGGACAGTGACCCCACCGGGGGCACCGGTCCCGCCCTTGCGCAGCCAGCGGGTGATCAGCCAGACGAGGCCGACCACCGCCACCAGCGAGACCGACATGCGCCCGAGGGCGGCGAGGGAGTCCATCAGGCGTTGTTCTCCGCGCCCGGCACGACGATCTCGGTGACGCGAATCGCGTAGTCCTCGTCCACGACGACGACCTCACCGCGGGCGATGAGCTGGCCGTTGACCAGGATGTCGGCGGGGCTGCCGGCCGCCCGGTCCAGCTCCACCACGGAGCCGGGGGTCAGGGCCAGCAGGTCCTGCACGGTCATCGAGGTGCGGCCGAGCTCGACGGTGACGTCCATCTGCACGTCGCGCAGCAGGTCCATCGAGCGGCGCGCGCCGGCGGCGGGGGTGGCGGTGACGGTGGCGCCGCCGCGGGCCTGGGTCTCCTCGGCGAAGGACATGCCGATGAGGGCCAGGGTCTGCCCCGCCGCGTCGACGACCGCGACGGTGCCGTTGGCGCTGTGCAGGGCCGCCAGGGCCTCGCCCGGCTCGCGCTCCACGCCGGTCTCCAGGGTGCAGCGGCCCAGGGTGGACACCGCGGCCTCCAGCGCCGGGCGCAGGGCGTCGACGGGGTCGAGCGCGCCGGCCGGGCTGGTGAGCAGGGCGTTGAGGGTCTCCTCGCCGATGACGACGACGACGGTGCCGTTGACGGCGCCGGCGAAGCGGGCGGAGACCGCGGTGGCCTCGTCGCCCAGGTCCGGCGCGGAGGCGGCGGGGACGACGTCGGTGATGCTTCCGGGGGCGGACAGGGGCAGGACCGCCAGCGCGGCCTCGGCGGCCTGGGTGACGAACGCCCGGGTGTCGGTGCTGGTGACGGTGCTCATCGGGACTCCTCGGTGGTGGGAACGATCAGGCAGGCGAGACGGGGGCCGCGGGCCCCGGCGACGGCGGAGGCGACGTGCGCTCCGGAGACGACGACGTCCAGGGGGGCGTCGGCGCGGTGGGGCAGCTTGACCAGGTCCCCGGGGACGAGCGCGAGGATCTGGTCCGGGCGCAGCTGGGCGGCGTTGAAGCGGAAGGACACCTCCACGGGGATGGTGTCCATGTGGTCGTCGAGCCGGTCGCGCATGACCCGGCGCTGGCGCAGCTCCTCGGGGCTGGCCACGCGCATCTCGGCGGCGGTCAGGACGCCCAGCAGCGGGTCCAGCGGCATGGCGAGGGTCGCGGCGCCGTGCACGTCGTTCATGTCGACCACGAAGGTGGCCACGATCATGACGTCGGTGGCGGCGGCGGCCTGCGCGAACTGGGGGTTCTGCTCCAGGCTGGTCAGCTTCGGCGTGAGGTCCATGAGCGAGCCGAGGGAGCTGGTCAGCTCGGTGAGGGCCCGCTCGACGAGGCCGCGGCCCAGGGAAACCTCGATCTCGGTGAGCGTGCGCTGTGGCTGGGCGCTCTTGCCGGTCCCGCCGAGCATCCGGTCGATGCAGGTCAGCACGAACGGCGCGTCGACGTGCAGGATGCCGGCGCCGGTGAGGGGCTCGGGGTCGAAGACGGCCATGACGGTGGGCGTCGGCAGGGACGCGGCGTACTCGTCGTAGCTGTACTGCTGGAGCCCGTCGAGGTGGATCTGCACGGTGGTGCGCATCGTGGAGGACAGGAGGGTCGCCCACTGGCGGCAGAAGGTCTCGTAGGCGATCTCGAGCACGCGGGCGTGCTGACGCGACAGCTTGGTGGGCCGCCGGAAGTCGTACGGGGTGGGGACGCCACGACGCCGGGAGCGTCGGCCGCCGGTCGTCCGCTCGGGGCTGGTGGAGGTCTCGGTTGCCACGACCCACCTATCGGCAGGTTGCCCCCTCACCCTTTAGCGCTACTCCGGACGAGTGAGCCGGGCCTGTCCCGGCGTGCTGCCGGCGGGTGCGGTTGCTCCGGTCGGGCGGTCCTCGCGCGCACGCCCTCAAGGGCGCCCGCGGTGGTGCCGAGGGCCCGCGACGACGCGCTACCCGGTCCGCGACGGCGTGCTCCTGCCCGACACCCGGCGATCACGGTCGCGTCGCGCGGCGGACGCCCGCCGTCCGCCCGGTGCGGGCAGCCTCCGCCCGACAGCCGTCCCCAGCCGCGGAGGTAGACCCGTGACCGCCCGACCCCACCGCTCCGGCGCCCCCTCGCGCCGCCTGCGCCGCGCCATGGCGCTGGCGTGCGCCGCCGCCCTGCTGCCCGCGGCCGCCGCGACCGCGGCCCCGCGCCCCGGCCAGCAGGCCGAGCTGGCCGGCCACGCCGTGCTGCCCGCCCTCACCTTCGGCGAGCGCATCCCCTCCGGCGCGCAGGCCACCCCCGCCAACGGCGTGAGCACCCCCTTCGCCGCCCAGCCGGTGCAGGGGCTGTCCGGGCTCCTGCGGGACGGGGACTCCTGGCTGGCGCTGTCGGACAACGGCTACGGCAACAAGGCCAACAGCGCGGACTTCCTGCTGCGGGTGCACCGCCTCGGCATCGACTTCGCCACCGGCTCGGTCACCGTGCAGGGCGGCTTCGGCCTCAGCGACCCCGAGCACCGCCTGCCCTTCCCCCTCGCGCGCGCCGACCGCCGCCTCACGGGCGCGGACCTGGACGTGGAGTCCTTCCAGCGGATGCCGGACGGCACGTTCTGGTTCGGTGACGAGTTCGGCCCGTTCCTGCTGCACACCGACGCCGCGGGCCGGGTGCTGTCCGCGCCGGTCGCACCGCCCGGGGTGGCCTCGCCGGACTCGCCGTTCCTCTTCGGGGCGCAGCCGACGCTGGGCCGCAGCAAGGGCTTCGAGGGCATGGCGCTCTCCCCCGACGGTCGGACCCTGCACCCGCTGCTGGAGGGCGCGGTGACCGGGGACGACGCGCAGACCCTGCGCCTGTACTCCTACGACACGCGCCGCGCCCGCTGGGCCGGGGAGCCCGCGAAGGTGCGCCTGGAGAGCGCGCGCCACGCGATCGGGGACCTGGTGGCGCTGGACCGGCACCGCTTCCTGGTGCTGGAGCGGGACAACCTGGAGGGCGCGGCGGCGCGGTTCAAGGCGGTCTTCCTGCTCGACACCCGCGACCGCGACCGCGACGGGTACGCGGACAAGCGGCTGCTGGTGAACCTGCTGGCGGTGCCGGACCCCGAGGGCGTGGCGGGCGAGCCGGGCTCCTCCTTCTCCTTCCCGTTCGTCACGATCGAGCAGCTGGCCGTGCTGGACGACCACACGATCGTCGTGGGCAACGACAACAACCTGCCCGGCTCCGCGGGGCGGCGCCCCGGCGTGCCGGACGACAACGAGTACGCGCTGATCTCCCTCGGGGAGGACCTGCGGCTGCACCCGCGCCTCGGCTGAGCCGCAGCGCCGCACCGCCCGCTCCGCCCGCTCCGCCCGCTCCGCCCGCTCCGCCCGCTCAGGCGGAGCGGGCGCCGTGCCCGCCGGGCCGCGACGCCGGGTCCGCGCGGCGGGCCCGGCGGCCGCGGGCGACCTCGGTGGCCAGCGCGTCGAGCGGCTGCCCGAGGCCGGCGAGGGGGTCGGTGAGCTCGTGCAGCCAGGCCCGGGCGGCGTCGAGGCCGGCGGGGTCCAGCGCGTAGAGCCTGCGGGTGCCCTCGGCGCGCACCGTGACGAGCCCGGCCCGCAGGAGGACGCCGAGGTGCTGGGAGACGGCGGGCTGGGAGACGGGAGCGGCCCGCAGCGCCGCCACGACGTCCCGGACGGGCCGCTCCCCCGCCGCGAGCACCCGCAGGATGCGCCGCCGGGTGGGCTCGCCGAGGGCGTCGAGCGCCGCGTGCGGATCGCGCTCGCCGTTCACGCGCCGGTGGTCTCCTCGGGCAGCCCCGTGTAGAACGCGGTCGTGCGGGCCGCGGCCGCGTGCGCCGCGCCGGGCTCGTCGCCGCCGGCCGCGGCCGCCTCGGCCCAGCCCGTGGCGGCCGCGCGGACGAACCCGGCCCCGTCCGGGGTGGTGGGGAAGGCGGCGGCCTGCCCGGGGTCGACCGGTGCGCCGCTGCCGAGGTACCAGCCGAGGCCGAGGAGGGCCAGGTCCCAGCCGACGCCGACCGCGCCGGGGCCGTACCGCTCCCAGAACTCCGGGTCGACCGGGGCCTCGTGGGTCAGCTCCAGGAGGGTGCCGTCGCCGTCCGGGGACAGCCTGACCTGCAGCCAGGACACCAGGGGCCCCATCTCCCACGTCACGGCGAACGCCGTGGGCGCCTCGCAGCGCTCGACGACACCGCCCGCGTTGCCCTCGGTCTGGTAGCGGCCGCCGGCCCGCAGGTCGCCGCTGACGGGCAGGAACCACCGCGGGATGCGCTCGGCGCTGGTGAGGGCGTCCCACAGGTCGGCCCGGTCGGTGGCGTAGGTCCGGCGGGCGACGGCGATCCTCGTGGGCGTCCCGTCGCGGGAGCCGCTGCGGACCTCCCGGGTCACCAGCCCTGCCGCGGTCATCGGATCGGCGGTCACGGTTCCTCATTTCATAAGTTTTCGCTTATGGAAGGAGGGTAGGACCGGCACCGCGCCGGGCACAAGACCCGCAGGACGCACCGGCCCGCCGCCCCGGAGGGCTACGCCGTCACGAGGGTGAGCACGACGGGCGAGGTCAGCGCCGACAACGCCGTGGACAGGACGATGCCGGCGGCGACCGGGCCCTGCAGGGACTCGAACCTCGTCGCCATGAGGTAGACGTTGGCGCCGGTGCTGAGGGACGCCAGGAGCACCACCACCTGGGTCTCCAGCGCCGGCAGGCCCACCGCGACCGCGAGCAGCCACACGGCGGCCGGCAGGGCCGCGAGCTTGAGGGCGCTCATGCCGACGGCGACGCGCCAGCCGTTGCGCAGGCCGTAGCCGGCGAGGCCGCCCCCGAGGGAGACCAGCGCGAGCGGCACCGCTCCCGCGCCCACCATGCGCAGCGGGTCGTCGACGAGCGCGGGCAGGGACAGGCCGGTGAGGCCGAAGGCGGTCCCACCGAAGATCGCGGCGACGACGGGGTTGAGCAGGACGCTGCGGACCGTCGCGGCGAGGGCACGGGGGGAAGCCGAGCGGTGCCGTGCCCACTCCACCGCCGCGGTCACCACCGTCCACAGCACCAGGGCGTGGAAGACGAGCACGAGGGCCACGGTCGGCAGCGCCGGCTCCCCGAGGGCGGCGGTGGCCAGGGGCAGCCCGAGCAGCACGTTGTTGGAGAAGACCCCGCCCACCGCGAAGACCGGCCGCTCCTGGGCGGGGAGGTGGAGGACCCGGCGGGCGATGACGGTGCCGGCGGCGAAGACGGCCAGGCAGCCGCCGAAGTAGACGGGCAGAACGCGCGGGTCGACCGGCGGCAGGCCCGAGAAGCCGGCCATCTGCCGGAAGAGGAGGGCGGGCAGGGCGACGGAGAACGCGAAGCGGCTGAGCACCTGCCACGTCGCCGCCGGCCAGGACGCCCGGCGCCCGAGGGTGTGGCCGAGCAGGACGAGGACGAACAGGGGCGCGGCCAGGCTCGCGTTGCGCAGGAGGTCGTCCACGGCCGGAGGCTACCGGCGCGTCTCACGCCTCGGAGCAGGTGTCCCACCTGCTGAACACCCCTGGAGGCGGGCGCACGGGGCGCCGGACGGCACCGGCCACCGGACCCGCTGCGGCACCGCGGGAAGCAGGGCCCGCGCCGCGCCGGCGCACCCGGGCGGGCACACTGTTCCCGCCGCACCGCGGGCGCCGCCTGCCGGATGCGCCGGGCCGACGTGACCCCGCGCGGCGGCGTCGTCCCGGAGGGTGGGTGGCTGGTCGTGCCGGTGGTGGACAACGCGGTGTACGTCGGGGGACGCCGGGTGGCGGCGCCGCCCTCGCTGGAGACGACGTACGAGCTGCTGCGCCAGCACCGCGGCATGGGCTGGATCGGGCTGTACCGGCCCGACGCGGAGGAGATCCGCTCCGTGGCGCGGGAGTTCGACATCCACCCCCTCGCCGCGGAGGACGCGGTCAACGCGCACCAGCGCCCGAAGCTGGAGCGGCACGGTGAGGTCCTCTTCACCGTCCTGCGCCCGGCCCGCTACCTCGACGCGCAGGAGCAGGTGGAGTTCGGCGAGGTGCACGTCTTCACCGGCCCCGACTTCGTCGTCACCGTCCGCCACGCGGAGTCCCCCGACCTGGCACGGGTGCGCCGGCGCCTGGAGCTGGAGCCGCACCTGCTGCGACTGGGTCCCGAGGCCGTCCTCTACGCGGTCCTGGACCAGGTCGTGGACGAGTACGTGCCCGTCCTGGCGGGCCTGCAGAACGACGTCGACGAGATCGAGGACCAGGTCTTCGCCGGCGACCCGGCCGTCTCCCGCCGCATCTACGAACTCCTGCGCGAGGTGATCGGCATGCAGCGCGCCACCCACCCCCTCGTCGGGGTCCTGACCAGCCTGGTGCAGGGCTTCGCCAAGTACGGGACCGGTGAGGAGCTGCAGAACCACCTGCGTGACGTGCACGACCACACCGTGCGCGTGGTGGAACGCGTCGACGGCTTCCGCGCCCTGCTGGAGAGCATCATGACCATCAACGCCACCCTCGTCGGGCAGCGGCAGAACGAGGAGCTGCAGCGGCAGAACGAGGAGATGCGGCGCATGAGCGAGACGGGCATCGCCCAGAACGAGGAGGTCAAGCGGATCTCCTCCTGGGCCGCGATCCTCTTCGCCCCCACCCTCGTCGGCGGGATCTACGGCATGAACTTCGAGCACATGCCCGAGCTGGACTGGCGCCTGGGCTACCCGATGGCGCTGCTGCTGATGCTCGGCGTCTCGCTCGTCCTCCACGTCCTCTTCCGGCGCCGCGGCTGGCTCTGACCGCGGCCGGCCTCCCCTGCCGCGCCGCGGTCCCCCGCCGTGCCGGGCGAGCACTGCCGCACGACGCGAAGCGGGGCCCGCGCCGTGATCGGCGCGAGCCCCGCTCCTGTGCACACCGCCCGCGTTCACCGCCAGGTAACGCCGGTGGAGCAGTCGTGTCAGCAGGTCACTGCATGACGAACTGGGTGAAGTAGATCCCCATGACGGTCTTGGTGGGCTTGGCGCCCTCCTCCGCCGGGGGGGCCACGTACGCGCTGATGATCTTCTCCTGGAGCTCGAGCTTCTTGGCCTCGCGCACCTCGGGCTTGGACAGCTCCTCCATCGAGGCGCCGCTGAAGGTGGTGATCATCAGGTCCAGCGCCTTGTTGACGTCCGGGCCGTCCGACGCGCCGTGGGCGGCGGCGGCCTCGGCCTGCACGCCCTGCAGGGCGATGCCGAGCTTCAGGTAGCGCCCGTCGGCGAGGTTGATGCTGATCGGGTCGACCGGGGTGACGGCGCCGGGGACCAGCACCTCCTCCACCACCTCGGTGGCCGCGGAGGCGTCCTTGGTCATGAACCAGACACCGCCGCCGGTGCCGCCGGCGAGCAGGAGGGCCGCACCCGCGGCGATGATGATGGTCTTCTTCTTGCCGGGCTTCGCCGAACCCTCGGTGGCCTGGCCGTCGTCCTTCTTTGCGGCCATCTCAGTGGCCTCCCGTCGTGGTCTCGGTGGTGTGGGTGTCGCTGCTGTGGGTGTCGGCCTGGGAGGCCGCCGGGTTGAGCTGCGGGGTGACCTCGGCGGCCACCTCGGCGGCCAGGTCGGTGTCCTGCGCGGGAACCTGCCCGGGGGCGGTGCCCTGCTGCGCGGGGGCGTCGACCTCGGCCGGCCCGGTGGTGGGCGTGCCCGCCGCGACCTCCGGCAGGAGCGCCTTGACGGCGTCCGAGGAGGGCGAGGCGACCACGAGGTCGACGCGCCGGTTGCCGGTCAGGGCGCGGGCGTCGGCGTCCGGGTACAGCGGGCGGGTCTGCCCGTAGCCGGCCGACGTCAGGCGGCGGTCGGCGACCCGGTGCACGTCGATGAACCGGGTGACCACGCTGTTGGCGCGGGAGCTGGACAGGTCCCAGTTGTGGCGGTAGCGGCTGTTGCCGCTGATCGGCAGGGAGTTGGTGTGCCCCTGCACGGCGATGTCGTTCGGCAGCGCGGCGAGGATCGGGCCGATCGCGTCGAGCACCTCCAGGCCGGCGGGCTCCACGTCGGCGCTGGCGCTGGCGAAGAACACGTTGTCGGCGACGAGGCCGACGATGAGGCCCTCGGAGGTGATGCGGTACGTCGCCTGGTCCTGGTGGCCCTGGGCGGTCAGCGCCGCGTCGATCTGCTTGATGATCTCGCGGTAGCTCGCCACCTCCTTGCGGGCCTGCTCCAGGTCGGCCGCCGAGCGCCGGCGCTGCTGCTGCTGCATGGCCTGCTCGACGATCTCCTGCGCGGTGTCCGCCGAGACGGCCTCGCCGGAGCTGTTCCGCATCAGGGTGATCGGGTCCTCGCCGTTCTCGGACTCGTTGATGCCGTCGCGGCCCGACATGACCTGGTTGCTCGTGGAGAAACCCTCGGACAGACCGGCCTTGAACTGCGCGAACTTCAGCTGGTCCACCTGGCTGAGCGCGAAGAGGACGATGAACAGGGCCATGAGGACGGTCAGCATGTCCGCGTAGGACACCAGCCAGCGCTCGTGGTTGACGTGCTCGTCGTGCTCCTCGTGCTTGTGCCGGCGCTTGTGGCCCGCCGACATCAGGCAGCCTTCTTCTCGGCCACCACGGTGCCCGGCGGCAGGAGGCTCTCCAGCTTCTTCGCGACCGAGCGGGGGTTGGCGCCGGCCTGGATGGCGAGGATGCCCTCGACGACCAGCTCCATGCGGGCGACCTCGAGGCCGGAGAGGCGCATGAGGCGGCTCTGGACCGGGAGGAAGAAGAAGTTCGCGCTGGCGACACCCCAGAAGGTGGCGACGAACGCCGCACCGATCATCGGGCCCAGGGCCGCGGCGTCGGTGAGGTTCTGCAGGACGACGCAGAGGGAGATGACCGTGCCGCAGATGCCGACGGTGGGGGCGTAGCCACCCATGTCACCCATGATCTTGGCGGCCTGCTTGTCCGCGGCCTTCTTGGCCTGGATCTTCGCGGTGAGGATCTCGTACAGGTCGTCCGGGTCCGTGCCGTCGATGGCCGTCTGCAGGCCCTCGCGGAGGAACTCGTCGTCGACGTCCTTGATGGCGTCCTCCAGGGCCAGCAGCCCCTCGCGGCGGGCGCGCTCGGCGAGCTTGACGATGACGCCCACGGTGTCGCCGGCGTCGGCCACCTTGCTGAGGAACGCCTTCTTCATGGTCCCGACGATCGCCTTGCCGTCCTTGAGGGTGCCGCCCATGAGGCCGACACCCAGGGTGCCGATGAACACCAGGACCAGCGGGCCGGGCAGCAGGATGTCGCCGACGGCGCCACCCTCGTGGCTCTGCATCCAGAGGACGGCCACCGAGGCGACCACGAGTCCGACGATGCTTGCGATGTCCATTTTCACGGCCTCCTGCGGTGCAGCGGCACCGGTGCGGGCAGCTCGCTGTCGTCGGTCTCGGGATCGGTCTGCGGGGTCTGAGCGGCCGGGCGGACCAGCTCGAGCACATCGGCCGTGCCTTGCTCCTCCAGGGCGTGCGCCGTGGCGACGACGCGGGCCCGGAAGGCCAGCACGCGCTCGACGATCTCGGCCAGAGGCTCGGTGATGACGAACTTCGCTCCGTCGACGAGGGTGACGACCGTGTCGGGCGTGGCGTCGACGCGCTGGATCAGGTCGGGGTTCAAGGCGAACACCGACCCGTTGAGGCGGGTCACGAGAATCACGGGGAATCCGTCCTTGGCGGTGGCGGGTGGCCCATCCGTGGGCCGGTGTGCAATAACTTCATCGGCGTGGGAGCCGGATACCTGAACGGTGGTTGCCATGTGAACCCGTTCGTGCTAACCGGTGACCGTGAGTCATCGCCGCAGGTCGGTGCGGATCGCCCCCGCGGACCGTGCCGGGCGGCCGGCAGGGCGTCGTCCCGAGTCCGTCCGGGGTGCGCCCAGGCCCGCCCGGGGCCTCTCCGGGGCCTCTGCGGGGCCTCTCCGGGGCCTCTCCGGGGCCTCTCCGGGGCCTCTCCGGGGCCTCTCCGGGGCCTCTCCGGGGCGTGTGTCGCGGTGCGGGCACCGGCACGTCCCGCAGCAGCTCCGCGCCCCGCGACGCCCCCGGGGGCCGCACGCGCGGCCCGCACGCCCCCGCAGGCGCCCCGCGCAGGCCCGGGACGCACGGGAAACGCCCTCCCGAGCCGCACGGGGCGGCCCGGGAGGGCGTTCGGGACCGGGCGCTCAGCGCCCGGGGGTCATCAGCGCTTCAGGTTGACGAGGTCCTGCAGGATCTCGTCGGAGGCGGAGATGATGCGGGAGTTCGCCTGGAAGCCGCGCTGGGCGAGGATCAGGTTCGTGAACTCCGTGGACAGATCGACGTTGGACATCTCGACCTGGCCGGCGAGCAGCGCACCGCGGCCGCCGATGCCGGGGACGCCGACGTTCGGCGCGCCGGAGTTCGGCGTGGTGGTGAGCAGCGAGCCACCCAGCTTCTGCATGCCGCCGTAGTTGTTGAACGTGGCGACGGCGACCTGGGCCAGCGGGCGCTTGAACCCGTTGGAGTAGGTGCCGGTCACGATGCCGTCGGCGCCGAAGTCGAACGAGGTCAGCGAGCCGATCGGGGCGCCGTCGGCGTTGGAGCTGAGGGTGCTCGCACCGTTGATGCTGGTGAAGCCCGTGACCGTCGACATGTTGAAGTCGATCTGCTTGCCGCCGAAGTCGAACGTCGCGGGCGGCGGGGAGCCGGCCACGACCTTGCCGTCGGGGCCGAACTTGATGGTGGCCGTCGTGGGGGACGTCACCGTCGCGCCCGAGGCGTCCTTCCAGGTGAAGCTGATGCGCCAGTCGTCGGTCGGCTGGTAGGCCTCCGCCGAGGCGGCCGTGTCGCTCACGCCGACGTTCTTGTAGCGGGCGGTGACCAGGGTCTTGTTGCCCTGCCCGTCGTACAGCTCGAAGGAGGTGGAGACCTCCGGGCCGCTGAAGGTGGTGTTGTCGGTGTTCAGGACCGGCTTGCCGGTCTTGTCGATGTTGCCCTTGAGGGTGGCGACGTTCGACTCCTGCGCGGGCATCACCGTGTCGGAGGGGATGATGATCTGCGTGGTGGGGGCGTTGACGTCGATGTTGCCCCGCGCGTCGGCGCGCCAGCCCTGCACGTAGGCGCCCTCGGGGGTGGTCAGCGCGCCGGTGGAGTCCAGCGAGAAGGCACCGGAGCGGGTGTAGGCGACCTGGTTGCCGTTCTGGACGACGAAGAGGCCGTCACCGTCGAGCATGAGGTCGGTGGCCTTGCCGGTGGACTGCGCCGAGCCCTGCTGGAAGTTCTGCTGGATGCCCTGGACGCGGACGCCGAGGCCGACCTGCGAGGGGTTCACGCCGCCGTTGCCGTTCTGGGGGGCGCCGGCCGCGCGGTTGAGCTGGCTCAGGGTGTCCGCGAAGACCACGCGGGAGCTCTTGTAGCCGGTGGTGTTGACGTTGGCGATGTTGTTGCCGGTGACGTCCATCATCGTCTGGTGCGAGCGGAGACCGCTGACACCGGAGAACATCGAGCGGAGCATGGGACCTGACCTTTCGGGACGGCTGGCGGAGGGGGTTGCTGCGAGGGAGGGGGAGAGCGGGGACTACGCGGACGGGCCGGTGGTCGGGCTCTTGGGCACGTCGACGCTGCTCACCTCGGAGAGCTGCAGCTTGCGGCCGTCGACCGTGAGGACGGGCTCACCGCCGGTGCCGGAGAGGGTGGTGCCGTTGAACGCCGCGGAGGTCACGGTGCCGGTGGCCGGCTTCCCGTCGGCCCCGGTGTAGGAGACGGTCATCCCGACGAGGCTGCTGGCCTGCATGCGCTGCTGGGCGGCGAGGACGCTGGTGTCCGTCTTGGCCATCTTCTCCAGCGTCTCCAGCTGGGAGAACGTGGCGGTCTGCGCGATGAAGGTGGAGGAGTCGACGGGCTTCGAGGGGTCCTGGTACTTGAGCTGGGCAACCAGGAGCTTCATGAAGACGTCCTTGTTGTTCTCCTTGCCGCCGGTGGTGGGCGTCGAGACCTTCTGGCTTCCGCCGACCTTGGCCAGGTCCTGGGCCTTGGCCGCGTTGGAGGCGGCCATGAGGGCGCTCTGGCTGGCAGCGCTCGCGGGGTCGATGCTCATGACTACTCCTTCGGTCGTCCGGTCCGGGACCTGTAGCCCGTTCGGGCCACTTCCTGTTCAGGGGGTGGAGCAACCGGGGCCGCGCCGGGGACCGGGGGGCTCACATGCGCAGGTCGAAGCGCCCGGCGGCGGCGGCCGCGGCGCTGCGCACGGCGGCGCGGCGCTCCTCGGCGGCGAAGTGGTCGTCGCGGCGCTCGGGGGTGCCGCCGTCGTGGTGCCGCCCGGGGCGGGGGTCCTGCTGGCCGCCGGAGGCCGCGTCGCCGGCGGTGCGGGACTGCTGCTGGCCGGGGGCGTCGTCGGCGCCCACGTCCACCGTGGTCTGGGCGAAGGAGCCGTCCGCCAGCTCCCGCTGGAGGTCGGGCAGGGCCTGCTTGAGGGCGGCGCGCGCGGCGTCGTTGGCGCCGAGGAGCTGCACGTGCAGGGCGCCGTCGACGACCTCGGCGGTGACCTTCACGGGGCCGAGACCGAGGGGGTTGACCTCGACGGTCATGCGGTGGACCGCGTCGTCGGCGGGCAGTCGCTCCAGGCGGGCCGCGAGGCCGGCGGCGAAGGCCGCGGGGTTGGTCAGGGGCAGCGGCAGCGCGGGGTTGGAGCCCGTGGCCGCGGCCGGGGCGCCGGTGGCCGTGGCGCCGGTGGGTGCGGCGGGCCCGGCCACGGTGGGCACCGGCGCGGTCTCGGCCGCGGGCTCGGCCGCCTGCTGCACCGAGGCCGCGGCGGTGGTGGTGGCGGTCGTGGTGGCGGTCGTGGCGGTGGGCACGGGGGTGCCCTGGCGCTGGCCGTCGGGCTGGCCGGAGCCGCTGCCGTCGCGCTGGCCGGCACCGGTGGAGCCGGACGCGGTCGCGGTGGTGGGCAGGAGGGGGGCGTCGGCAGCCTCCCCGGGGGCCGCGTCGGGGGCGGGCTGCGCCTCGACGGCGGGCACGGCCTGCGCGGTGGCCTGGGCGGTGGCCTGGGCGGCTGCCTGCGGGGTGGCCAGGCCCGCCTGGGCCGCGGTCATCAGCGGGGCGGGTGCGGCGGCGGGTGCGGCCGCGCCCTCCGCGGTGGCGTTCGTCCAGGGCAGGGTGCTCGCCCTCGTGGCGCCGAGCTGTGCGGGGCGCGCCAGGTCGCTGGCGGGCAGGGCCGGGGTCGTGGGGAGGGTCTCGCCCTCGGCGACCGGCGTGAGGCCGGCGATCGGCACGCCGGTGGAGGCGGCGGCCGCACCGGTGGCGGCGGCCGCACCGGTGGCGGCGGCCGCACCGGTGGCGGGCGCCGCCTGGGGGACGCCGGTCCCGGCGCCGGCCGCGGTGGTCGCAGAAGTGGTCGCGGCGGTGGTCGCGGGAGTGGTCATGGCGGTGGGCGCCGGCAGGGCCAGCGCGAGCAGCGCCGGGTCCACGCCGGGCTTGAGGACGCGCTCGCGCTCCTCCTCCGGCCGCTCGGCATCGTCGCGCACGGCACGGCCGGCGGCACGGTCCGCGGCACGGTCGGCGGCCTGGTCCGCGGCGCGGCCGGCGGCACGGCCGGCCGCCGAGCGCATCGCGGCGTGGCGCTCCGCGGCGCGCTCGGCGCCGGTGCGGCGCTCCACGGGGGCGGGGCGCTCGTCCTCCCGGCGGGAGGAGCGCTCGCCGCGGTGCACGGGGCGCTCGTCGCCGGGGGCGGGGCGCTGGGAGCGCTCCTGCCGCTCCCCCACCTCCCCCGCGCCGCGCCCGGCGCGGGAGACGGCCTGCCCGAAGGACTCCGCGAACCCCGCGCCGCCGTCGGCGGAGCCACGGGTGCGCTCACCGCGGGCGGCGGCAGCGGCGGCGGAGAACGAGGGCGCCGAGATGTGGGGGGTGCTCACGCTGTTCTCCCGAGGGTTGCGGTGATCTTCTTGACGTAGTTCTGGGTCTCGGCGAACGGCGGGATGCCGCCGTGCTTGCGCACGTTGCCCGGCCCGGCGTTGTAGGCGGCCAGGGCCAGCTCGAGGCTGCCGAAGGTCTTCAGGTGGGAGGCGAGCAGGCGCCCGGCGCCGTCGATGGCCTGCGCCGGGTTCAGCGGGTCGATGCCCATCTCCCGGGCGGTGGCGGGCATGAACTGCATGAGACCGCGGGCACCGACGGGGCTCTTGGCGTGGGGGTTGTAGCCGGACTCCTGCTTGGCGACGGCGGAGAGCAGCCCGGCGGGCAGGCCGTGCTTCTGCTCCGCGGCCGTGAAGGCCGCCTCGTACGGGGCGGCCTTGCCGGTGCCGGTGCGGGCGGCGGTGCCGGTGAGGCCGGAGGGGCGGGTGAAGGACGCGGGGGTGGCGGGGGCGTCCGCGCTCAGGCGCCGGATGGTCATGGGCGTCTCCCAGACCTTCGCGATGCGCACGGCTCCGCCGGTGCGCGGGGCGTGCAGCATCTGCCCGTCCCCGACGTAGATGCCGATGTGGCCGCCGCCCTCCAGGACGACGAGGTCACCGGGCCTGGCCTGGGTCAGGTTCGGCACGGCGGTGCCCGCCTTGGCCTGCTGGGCGGCCGTGCGGGGCAGGGTGATGCCGTTCTCCTTCGCCACGAGCTGCACGAGGGCGGAGCAGTCCAGGCCCGTCCTCGGGTCGGTGCCGCCGTAGACGTACGGCACGCCGAGGTACTTGCGGGCGCTGGTGACCAGGGCGTCGCCGGAGACCGCGCGGCCCGGCAGGGACGCGGCGGGGCCGGCCGGCGCGGTGGCGCGGCCCGGCGTGGTGGCGGCGCCGGGGGTGCCCGGGGTGCTGCCGGCGGCGGTGCGGATGCCGCGCTGCAGGCCCGCCGCGGAGGAGGCGGAGGAGGAGAGCACGGAGGCGAACTGCGCCGATCCGGCCTGCGAGGCGGCCTGCGGACGGGCGGGGGCCGGCGCGGACAGGCTCGCGATGCGGGACTCGATCTCGGCGATGCGTCCCTGGATCTCGGAGATGCCGCTCATCGGGGGTCCTCCCCACGCTGGGCGCGGCGGCGGGCCCGCGCGGCGAACTCGGCGACCGTGCGGTCGTCCAGGGCCTTCTGGTCGGCGGCGAGGGCGGCCTTCTCCTGCTCGGCCTCCTGGCGCTCCACGAGGCGCTCCAGGCCCCGCTCGGCGCGGCGGGCGCGGGCCCAGGCGGCCTGCTTCTCGCTCATGTCGGCCTCGGCGAGGGCCACGACGGCGCGCGCGGTGTTGAGGTCGGCCCCGAGCGCAGCGCGGTGGGCGACGCCGGCGGTCCAGGCGGCCATGGTCTCGTCGGACAGGTGGGCGTCGCCGAGGTCGTGCTGCACGCGCTTCACGCGCTGCTGCTCCCGGCGCACGATCGCGCTGGACGTGGCGAGCTCACCCTTGGCCTGCTCCTGCTGCAGGCGGCGCAGCTTGAGCAGGGCGAGCAGCGATCGGGCGATCACCTGACACCTCCCATGGATGCGACGAGCTGTTCGAGCAGGGCCCAGGCCTGCGGGGCGGGGGTGACGTCCTCGATGTCCTGGCGGAGGAACTCGTTGATCGCGGGCAGGGCCGCGACGGCCATGTCGACGTCGGGGTTTGCGCCCGGGGAGTAGGCGCCGACCTCGATGAGCTCCTTGGCGTCGCGGTGGGCGGCCATGGCGCGGCGCAGCGTGGTGGCCAGGGCGCGCTGGTCGCGGCTGGTGACGCGGCTGGCGACGCGGGAGACGGACTCCAGCACGTCGATCGTCGGGAAGTGCCCGGCGGTGGCGAGCTTGCGGTCGAGGGTGACGTGGCCGTCCAGGATGGAGCGGGCGTTGTCGGCGATGGGCTCGTTGTGGTCGTCACCGTCGACGAGGACGGTGTAGATGCCGGTGATGGAGCCGGTGATGCCGGGCCCGGCGCGCTCCAGCAGGCGCGGCATGAGGGCGAAGACCGACGGCGGGTAGCCGCGGGTGGCGGGCGGCTCGCCGACGGACAGGCCGACCTCGCGCTGGGCCATGGCGACGCGGGTGAGGGAGTCCATCATCAGCACGACGTCGGCGCCCATGTCCCGGTAGGACTCGGCGATGGTGGTGGCGGTGAACGCGGCGCGCAGGCGCAGGGCGGGGGCCTCGTCGGAGGTGGCGATGACGACGCAGGAGCGCGCCAGGCCCTCGGGGCCGAGGTCGTCCTCGAGGAACTCGCGGACCTCACGGCCTCGCTCACCGATCAGGGCGAGCACGGAGACGTCGGCGGAGGTGCCGCGGGCGATCATCGAGAGCAGGGACGACTTGCCGACACCGGAGCCGGCGAAGATGCCGAAGCGCTGGCCGCGGCCGGCGGGCACCAGGGTGTCCAGGGCGCGCACGCCGAGGCCGAGGGGGGTGTCGACGCGGGCGCGCTGCATGGCGGGCGGCGGGGTGGCGTGCAGGTGGCCGCGGGGGGTGCCGATGAGCGGCGGGCCGCCGTCGAGGGGGTTGCCGAGGGCGTCGATGACGCGGCCGAGCAGCGCCGGGCCGACGGGCACGGTGGTGGGGCGGCGGGTGGCGACCGCGGGGGCGCCGGCGGCGAGGCCGGAGAGGTGCCCCAGGGGCAGGCAGCGCAGGCGGCCGTCCTCGGCGGCGACGACCTCGGCGGGGGTGCGGGGGCCGTCGGGGCCGCCGAGCAGGATGGTCTCCCCCACGGCGGCCTCCAGGCCGGACACCTCGACGGACAGGCCGACGAGGGAGGTGACGCGCCCCTGCACGAGGGGGCGCGCCGCCTCGACGGCGCGGCGCACGGTCGGGCGCACCATCTCGCGCACCTCGGCCGCCAGCCGGCTGGAGACGAGGGAGCCGGAACCCACGGTGGCGGTCACTGCGCCTGCCCGTGCACCTCGGCACCCGTGAGCGCCTCCAGGGCGCGCGAGACGCTGGCCCGCAGGCTGGCGTCGACCTCGGTGTTCCCCTGCCGCGCGACCGCGTCGCCCGGCTGCATCGTCCTGTCGCCCACGTAGCTCACGAGCCCTGCATCGGCATCGAGGCCGGATTCCTTGAGCGCCTCCCCCACGGGGCCGTCGCCCAGGAGGACCACCAGGTCGTCGGGGTGGACACGGACCGTGACGGGCTGGGTGGCGTCGAGCGGGCGCAGCGCCCGCTGCACCGCCTCCAGGACCGGGGAGGACAGCAGCGACACCTCCCGGTCGAGGACCGCGCCGGCGAGGTCGCAGGCCAGCTCCAGCACGGTGTCGGCCAGCTGCGCGACCGTGGGGTCCCGCTCGGCGCGCAGGGCGTCGGCGGCGGCCTGCACCGCGGCGGTGGCGCGGCGCAGGGCGGCGGCGCGGCGCACCTCGTGGTCCTCTGCGGCGGAACGCACCGCGGCCTGGGCGGCCTCGTGGTCGGCGGCTGCCTGGGCCGCGGCGGCGCGCATGCCCTGCGCCCAGCCCTCCGCGAAACCGGAGGTGCGGGCGGACTCGCGGATGCGGGTCGTCTCCTCGGCCTCCGCGCCGCTCGAGGGCAGCCGCAGCGCGTCGAACTCGCGGGCCTCCCCCGTGCTCGTCCGGGTGGCCGCCCCCGGCGCGGCCTGGAAGGCCGGCACGGGGGCGGTGGGGGTGGCGGCGCGGGACGTGGCCGCCCGCGCCGCCCGGATCCCCGGGAGGCCGGCGGTGAAGCCGGACTCAGGAGACGAAGTCATCGTCCCCGCCACGGGTCAGGACGATCTGGCCGGACTCCTCCAGGCCGCGGATGACCTGGACGACCTTGACCTGCGACTCCTCGACGGCCGACATGCGGACCGGGCCGAGCATCTCGATCTCCTCCAGGAGGTTCTCCCGGGCGCGCTGGGAGACGTTGCGCAGGATCTTGTCGCGCACGCTCTCCTTGACACCCTTGAGGGCGGTGGCCAGGTCGGCCGTCTCCACCCCGCGCAGGACGAGCTGGATGGAGCGGTCGTCGAGGTTGGTGATGTCCTCGAAGACGAACATCTGGCTGCGGATCTCCTCCGCGAGCTGCGGGTTGAGCTTAGCCAGGCCCTCGAGGACGCTGCGCTCGGTGCCGCGGTCGGCGCGGTTGATGATGTCGACGAGGGGCTGGACGCCGCCGACGACCTCGTTCTTCTTCTGCTGCAGCACGGTGGAGGTCCGGCGCTGCACGACGTCCTCGACCATCCGGACGTACTCGGCGCTGGTGGACTCCATGGTGGCGATCCGGTAGGCGATCTCCGCCTGCATCTCCGGGGAGAGCCCGGAGAGGATCAGCGAGGACTGGTCGGGCCGCAGGTGCGCGACGACCAGGGCGATGACCTGGGGGTGCTCACCGTTGAGGAAGGTGAGGATCTGCTGGGGGTCCGCCTGGTGCAGGAAGGCGAACGGCTGGACGGAGTGGGTCTCGGCCACCCGGCCGAGCACCGCCGCCGCGCCGTCGGCGCCGAGGGCGCCCTCGAGCAGGGCCTGGGCGAAGTCCATGCCGCCGGCCCCGCCGCGCAGCGGGGAGGCCACCATGCCGTGGAACTCCTCCAGGACCTTCCCGGCGATCTCCGGGGCGACCGAGCGCAGCCGCAGGAGTTCCGCGGTCAGCTCCTCGATCTCCGCCGGCCGCATGTGGGCCAGGACCTTCGCGGCGTTCTCCTGACCGACCTGGACGAGCAGGACCGCGGCCTTCTGCGCCCCGGTGAGGGGGGCGATCGCGAGCTCGGTGGACGTCATGGTCAGGACCTCCTGTCGGCGAGCCAGCCGCGGAGGAGCTCCGCGACCTCCTGGGGCTGGCGGGAGACGAGCTCGACGACCTCGTCACGGCGGGCGGCCGCGGCCTCGAGGGCCGGGTCGACCGGGGCGGCCACGAGGGCCGGGGTGCGGACCGGCGCGAGCTCCTCGACGCCGGCCCCGATCTCGTCGGCGGTGATGTCGCCGAGGTTGATCGGCAGGCTGGTGAGCGCGATCTCCTCGACGGCCTTGACCTTGCGGCGGCGGAAGGCCAGGAGAACCACGATCAGCATGATCAGGACCAGCAGGGCCAGCGCGGCGGTCTTGGCGTAGGCGACGTTCTGCTCCTGCGCCTCGGCGGCCTTGGCGTCGGCCAGCGCCTTGGCGTTCTCGGTGGCGCTGGAGTCGTCGAACGCCGTCTTGATCACGTTGACGGTGTCGCCGCGGGCGGCGTTGACGCCGGAGGCGGCGGTGACCATCTGGGTGACCTCGTTGACGTCCGCGGTGCCGGCCTTGGTGGCGTTGAGGACGACCGCGACGGACATGCGCTTGATGGAGCCGGGAGCGGACTCGGTGACCGTCTCGCGGGTGTCGAGCGGGTTGTTGACCGTCCGCCCGCCCTTCTCGTACGTCGAGCCCTGCCCCTCGGCGGCCGGGACCTGGATGTTGTCCGGGCCCTGCACGCCGCCGACGACCGGTCCGCCGCCGTTCTCGTACTTCTCGGTGGTCGTGGACTCGGAGCCGGGCAGGAGCTGGTCGTTCTGGCTGATGTCCGTGACCTTCTCGGTCTTCTTGTCGAAGTCGAGCTCGGTGGTGACCGTGGCCTTGACGTTGCCCTTGCCGTAGATGCCCTCGAGCATCTTCTGCAGCTTGGTGGAGGCGGCGTTGTTGAACTCGTCCGCCTGGGCCTGCTGCGCGGCGTCGCCGGAGCCGTCCATGGAGAGGGTGTTGCCGTCGCCGTCGACCACGGAGACGTTCTTGGGGTCCATGCCCTCCACGCCGCCGGCGACGAGGTTGACGATGGAGGTCACCTGCTGCGGGGTGAGCGTCTTGCCGGGCTTGAGGCCGACGAGGACGGAGGCGGTGGCGGGCTCCTTCTCGTCCATGAACACGTCCGCCTTGGGCAGGGCCAGGTTGACGACGGCGCTGTCCACGCCGTTGATCGACTTGACCGTCTTGGCGAGCTCGCGGGAGAGGGCCTGCTGGTAGTTCTTCTCCTCCATGAACTTGGAGGTCGTGACGCTGGAGGACTGCGCGAGGGTGCTGCCCGCCTCGGTCTCGGCGGGGAGGCCCTCGCCGGACATCTCCAGGCGGGTCTCGTAGACGTCCGCCTGCGGGACGAGGATCGTGGCGCCGCCGTCGCTGATCTGGTACGGGGTGCCGGAGGCCTTCAGCTTCTCGACGATCGCCGAGGCGTCGGTGCCGGTGAGGTTCGAGAACAGCGGGGTGTATGCCGGGGTGGCGGCCCAGCGGGAGAACATGATCCCCCCGCCCAGCAGGGCGACGACGACGGCGATGACGACGGCCTTCTGGCCGGCGGAGAACTCCCCGAAGTTCGCCAGGAAACGCTTGGCGTTCTCGGCGATCGCGGCGGGACCCTTCGTGGCGCTGGCCATCAGAGCTGCATCCTCATGATCTCGTTGAAGGCCTCAACGGCCTTGTTGCGGACGGCGACGGTGAGCTGCGTGGCCAGCTGGGTCTCGTTGCTGGCGATCATGTAGTCGTGGACGTTGGTGAGGTTCCCCGTCGCGGCCTTGACGGCCAGCGCGTCCGAGTTCGACTGCATGCCCTGGAGCTTGTCCAGGCCGCCGGCCAGGAGGGACGCGAAGTCCGCTCCCCCGGCGCTCGACACGGTGTTGCCCGTCGCGGCCCGGGCGGCGCTGACGCCGTTGACCGCGGTGTTCGGCATGGAGACCGTGTCGCTGACGCCACGGGTCATCTGCCGGCTGTCGATGTCCTCCAGGCGCTGGCCGAAGCCGAACGCGGAGGTTCCGTCCGTCTGCCCCGCGCCGCCGATGGCGCCGATCGCCTCGATGCTCATCAGGACTTCCCGAGGGCGAGCGCGGCCTGGTAGGCGTCCTTGGCGCGGTCCACCACGGCCAGGTTGGCCTGGTACGCGCGCTGGGCCATGAGCAGGTTCGTCATCTGGGTGCCCATGTCGATGTCCGGCATCTTGACGTTGCCGTCCGCGTCGGCGAGGGGGTGGTTCGGGTCGTGGACGATGCGTCCCTCGGTGCCGCCGAGGGCGACACCGCCGACCTGCACGCCCTTGCCGTCAGCGGCCTCGGTCGCCACGAGGAAGCGCTCGCGGAAGCCGGCCTGGTCGGTGCGGGAGGCGGTGTTCATGTTGGCGAGGTTGTCGCTCACCACGTCCATCCACTTGCGGTTCACCGTCACTCCCGTGCCGGCGATGCCGATGGCGTCGAAGATGCTCACGATTCAGGCTCCGTGTTGCTGGGTCACGCTGCGGACAGGGGAGGGTCTCGGGTCGGTGCGCGTCACTGCATGGACGTGCGCAGGACCGAGTACTTCGAGTTCAGCGCCGCCAGGACCGTCTGGTAGCTCAGACCGGTGGAGATGTTCGACAACGTCTCCTGCTCGAGGTTGACGTTGTTGCCGTCCTCACGGGTCGGCTCGAGCGACTTGCGCGTCGCGATGCCGGAGGTGGCGGCGGCGGCCGCGCTCCCGGTCTTCACGGCCTGGGCCAGGGAGTCCTCGAAGGAGACCTTGTTCGCCAGGTACCCGGGGGTGTTGATGTTGGCGATGTTGTCCGCGATGGCCCGCTGCCGTGCCTGCAGACCATTGAGCGCTGTGTGGAGCGCGACGCTGGTGATGTCGGACACGGGGTGCCACCTTCCGGACGGTCGGCGCGGAGCGCCTGCTGCTGACTGCTGTCGTTCGGCCTGTCCGTGGCCTGTGGAGCGTGGCGCTTCATGCGCACACCACCTCATTCGGCGCAACGCGCGGATTCCTTGAGCGACTGGAGCCCTGAGCGGGGGTCGAACCCGCTCGCGCGCCCCGGTTCACCCGGATGGAGCAGTCGGGCGGCCGATCGGCTCGCGCCAGCGGGCGGTCGCGCCCTCGCTCCGGCCCGGGGTGGGCACGGGCCGGAGGGGATGCGCCGGGCCGGTCAGCACGGGCGGCGCAGGGGCGGGGGGTGCGGGTGCTGGGACGCGGGAGACGCCGGGAGGGGGTGTGGTCAGCGACCCAGGAGGTCGGGAGGCCCGGCACAGGCGGGGCCTGCGAGCCCTCCGCAGCACCTGTGTGCTGCGTGCTCCGACGTGTCAGCCCCTGCACGCCCTGCATGCAACGAGAGTAAGGGCTTACTCACGGTCAGTGACTATCCAGCGGCTGCCGGTCACCCACCCGGGGGATCGGGAGGGCGCCCCACCTGGACCGGCGGCAGGGACCGGGGCAGGAGCGGACCCGCGCCGCCTCAGCGGGCGGTGGCGGGGCGCAGGCGCTGGCGGGCCGGGGCGGCCGGAGCGGGCTGCAGGTGGCGGGGGCGGCGCGCGGGCAGCAGGCTCGCCAGCGCGGACAGGGCGGCGATCGCCACGGGCAGCACGGCGCCCTCGACGGCGCTCGCGACGACCCAGGCGAGACCGCCGAGGAGGGCGAGCAGCCAGAGCACGGCCGCGCCGCTCTCGCAGGCGGCCTGCAGTCGGGTGCGCTGCCTCACGTGTCGTCCCACGGCGTGAGCATGGCAGCGTGACGGGCGGTGCCGGAAGCATCACGCCCCGGCGTGTCGCGGGCGGATCGGCCCCGCCCGCGGCGCGGCCGGGCGACGTGCCGTGCGGGAGCGCTCACCCCGCAGGGTGTGCGGAGCTGCTCAGACGCGGTCGAAGACCCCGCGCTGACGCGGCACGCACGCCGTCGTCGCCGGCGGCTGGCAGATGCGCAGGACGCTGCTGGGCACCTCGGGCAGCCCCGCCGCACCGACCGGGCCGGAGGCGTCGCGGTGCAGCAGCCGCGCGGAGCGGTGCGTGCCGCGCACGACGTCGTCCACCCGCACCGACAGCGCCGCCTGCCCGCCCGCGCCGGCCAGGACGTCGCGCAGCGCGTCGCCGCAGGCCTGCACCCGCTCCCCCGCCAGCACGCACAGCGCCCAGTCGGCCGCCACGTGCGCCAGCGCCGCCTCCTGGGCGCGCTCGCGGTCCTCGGCCCAGAAGCCGCGCACGACGGTCACGGCCGGGTGCAGGGTGGCCTCGAAGGCGGCGGAGCCGGGTGCGACGTGGTCGCCGGTGTCGTAGACGACGACCTCGTCGGCGAGGGCGACGAGCCCGCGCACGTCGGCGGCCAGGGCCGGCGGGGTGGTGCCCTGCAGGACGAGGCAGGCGGCGAGGCGAGGACGGCTGCTCGGCATGGTCGGCTCCAGGCGTGGTGGGTTGCGGTGCTGTCTCCCCCCGGACATCGGTCCGCAGGGCCCGGGGGTTACGGGTTCCAGGGGTTCTGCCCCTGGATGGCCCCGCGCGGCGGCTCCTGCGCCGCGGCCTGGGAGCCGGCGTCGCCCCGCACGGGGAAGCGCGCGAGGGTCGCGCCGCTCAGCAGGGCGGGGTCCTGGACCGCCAGCGGCGTCGCGGCGCTCCACGTGGTGCCGTCGTTGCTGACCTGCACTCCCCAGGTGCCGTGGCCGTCCACCTCGACGCGGTACGTGCCGGCGCCGAGGTCGGCGGGCAGCAGCACCGAGCCGGAGGCGGTGGAGCCCGTGGCGAGGGGCATCGCGGTACCGGGGTCGATGGAGGTGGCGGCCGCGGAGTACACCCGCACCCTCGTGGCGGCGCCGAGGTTCGCGCCGGTCACGGTGACCCTGGCCCGGGTGACGGTGGCACCCGCGGTGGTGGACCTCGCGTACGTCGCCGCGCTGATCGCGGCGTGCACGACGTCGAAGCCGGCCGGCGCGCTCCACGTCCTGCCGTCCAGGGAGACCTGGGCGGTGTACGCGCCGGCGGGCAGGTTCGGGCCGACGGTCGCAGTGGCGGCGATCGGGCTGCTCGGGACGAGCGGCGAGGCGCCGCCGGTGGGGGTGCCTCGGCCGTGGCGGACGAGGGTTCCCCTCGTGAACGCGGTGCCCGTGAGGGTGAGCCGTGCGGTGGGGGCGGCGCCGGCCGCCGCGGTGGACTCGCGCAGACGGCCCGGGTGAGCGCCGGGGCGGTGAGGGTGAGGGTCGTGGCGGGGGTCGCGGTGGTCCAGGTGGTGCCGCCGTCGTGGGTGACCTCGACCCGGTGGGCGCCGCCCGGGCAGGTTCCCGGGCAGGGCCACGCTCGCCGCGCCGGGGGCCGAGGCGGTCACGAGCAGCGCCCCGGCCACGGCCGGGTCCCCGGTGTGGACGCGGGCCCTCAGCAGGCCGCTGAGGTTCGTGCCGTGAGCCGCACCGTGGCGGACACCGCGGTCGTGGTCGTCGTGCCGGTGGTCGTGGTCGTGGTCGTGGTCGTGGACTCGGCGCAGGTCGCGGCGCTCAGCGTGGGCGCCGGGCCCGGGGCGTCGAACGCGCACCGCCGAGGGCATGGGCGGCGGTCGTGACGACGGAGACGTCCCAGGTGCCCGCGGCGAGCTGCGGGAGGTCCAGCCCGATCCCGGTGTCGGCGACCTGTGCGCCGGCGGTCACGGGGACTCCGCGGCGGATGCCGAACGCGCCGGCGACATTCCTCCCGCCCACCTGGCGCGGGGCGAGGACGACCTTCGTGGCGCCGGTGAGGTGCTCGCCGGTGAGGGTGTCGCGGCGGTTCGCGGCAGAACTGCCCACGCTCTCGCCGACCGCGGCGACGGTGGCCGGCGCGGCACTCGCCAGGAGAAGGCACCGGATCCCGTTGCGGCGGTATAGATATACCCCTTCTCCAGCGCGACGTGGCCGGGCACGTCCGCGTCGGTCGATCTGACCGTCGCCGTGGGCGCGAACCTCGCCAGGGTGACCTCTGGCCGGGTCCTCTCGGAACCGGGGACCTTGATGAGCGCCAGGTACTGCACCGGCGCCCTCGTGGGATCGGCCGGCACGAAGGACGCCCTGGTCACCGGGTCCAGGTTCTGCCCGGCGAGGGTGAGGGTGGTCAGGAGGGTCGTGAGGCCGGAGGTGGTGTCCGGGTGAAGGTGGGGACGACGGCGCTGTAGGTGATCGCACCCGCGTGGACGGACCCGCCCCGGGTGGTGACGACGACGTCCTGCACCCCGGTGAGGTCCGCGGGGGCGGTGAACACCAGCCTGTCGTCGCCGTCCTCGTACGCGTCGACGCCCACGCCCGTCACGAGCGCCGGCCTGCCGCCGACCGCGACCCTCGTGCCCTGCACGGTGCCGGTCGGGGCCTCGAAGAACTCACCGCGCACGACGTTGCCCGCTCCCCCGGCGTCCGGGGAGAGCGCCGCGGCGGGCGTGAGCTCCTCGGCCCGCGGGGCGGCCTGCACGCAGGTGTAGGCGGCGCCCCTCGTGACCTCGCCGACGAACACCGCCACCCCAGGGCGCCCGGGGACATCCCCTCGGCGGCCGGGACGACGACCTCCAGCGCCGTGGACGACAGGGGCCGCACGTCGGCGGCGGGAACGCTCACGCCGGTCACGGTGGTGCGGGTCAGGGCCGACGCGGTCGCCGGGGTGGTCGTGGCCACGCCGAACAGGACGGACTTGGCGACGGCGCGGTCGCCGTCGAGGCGCAGGAGGTTCGCGCCCTGCACGAGCAGCCGGTCGCCGCCGGCCTGCGGGCCCGAGACGACGGACAGGCGCGTCATCGTGGCGCCGCCCGGGGTGTGCGCGGAGGCCGGCAGGCCCGGGACGGCGGGAGCGGGCGCCGGGCTCTCGGAGGGGATCGGGGCGGCGGTGGTGGCGACCGCGGCCGGCAGGGCGGTGGACAGCGAGGCGGACAGCGAGGTGGGGGCCGCCGCGAGCGCCGACGCCGCCAGGCCCGCACCGAGCGAGGAGCCCGCGAACACGGCGGCCATCCGCAGCGTGGTCTTCGTGGTGTGAGGCACGAGGTGCTCCCGCGTCGTCCGGCCGGCGGGGACACCCCCGTGGGAGGAGTTGTCGGTGCGGACGCGGGGAGCTGGAGGGGCGGGGGTGGGGGATCACCCGTCCGGGTTCGCGGGTGTCCGAGCGCTCGCCGGGCCCGTAAGGAGAGAGTTCCTCCCGGAGGGATGCATGGGGCGCGGGCAGAGCTGAGGCGGGAGTGCGGCGGTGCGGGGATCGCAGTAACCTCAACGGGATGAACACGGGCCTGGAGCCGTCGGCCAGCCACGAGATGGCAGCACCAGCGCCGCGGTGGACGACGCCGCTCGTCCTCCTCCGGCCCGGCCGAAGGAGTGATCGGTGAAGCTGACGGTCCTCATGCACGCTGACCAGACCGCTCCGGCGGTGGGCGCGTCGCTCCAAGCGCTCGTCGTCGCCGCGAACGCGGTGGAGGACATGCTCGGCGTGGGAGTCGACGCAAGGTGCATGACGTGGTCGACGGACCCGGAGGTGCTGGAGCTGCTCGGGAGTGTCGAAGGTGCTGAGGTACAGCGCATGGCGCCCGCTCGAGGCCCCACCCAGGCATGGGACAGCGCGCTTCAGTCGTGCAGCTCGGAGCTGGTGTACCTCTGCACGGCAGCATCCGCTCCCGCACCTGACGCCCTCGTGCGCCTAGCTAGGGCGCTCTTCTCCGCGCCCTCCAGCCTCCTGGCCCTCCCCGGATCGAGGACGGCTCCGGCTGCACTGGTCCGCTTGACGCTGCTGGAACAGATCCGCGGTTTCGCCGGAGCCGGTCTCGGCTGGGTAGAGACGCCCTCGCAGGCCTGGGACCACCTTACCCATGCCCTCGGCCGGCGTAGCACTGACCTTTACACCGTCGTGCGGGATGCAGTGGTACTCGGGGTCCCCGTCGTCCAGCCCCCCCGCCCCCTCAGCCCGGGGTCGCGCGTGACGGTCGGCGCCCACACCTTCCTCAACGGCGACGCCCGCGCTGTGACGCTCAGTCCGACGCAGCAGGTCCAGATCGGGGCGTTCTGCTCGATCGCCGACGAAGTACGCCTGCTCCATCCACATCCACGTGAGGGTGAGGTTTTCGACGCGACCGGCCGCAGCGCAATGCTCAACTTGCACGGGCTGCACCGGCCCAGCCGGGCGACGACGTACCCGATGTCCAGGCTCGGGTACGTCGAGTGCGACCGCCCCCGCGATGAACAGCAGGACAGACCACAGGTGATCGGCAACGACGTGTGGATCGGACACGGCGCGATCGTGCTGGGCGCCGTCACGGTGGGGCACGGTGCCATCGTCGGCGCTGGTGCGGTCGTGACCCGGGACGTTCCCCCCTATGCGGTCGTGGTCGGCAATCCAGCCCGCGTGGCGCGACACCGCTTCGCACCGGAAATCGTCGATGCACTGCTGCGTATCGCGTGGTGGAATTGGACCGAGGAGCGGATCACACGGAACGCCTTCTGGTTCCAGCGCCCTATCGAGGAGTTCGTCGAGAGGTTCGACGTACCGAGCCGAACGGCCGGTTAGCGGGACCGAACGCAGCCAGCGCGACGACACCCGACGTCACGGCGCTCGCCGCAACGCCGGGTTCCATCACAACGATCTGTCGACGAAGCGGGGAGCCGCCTCGGGGTCTTCGAACTTCTTGAGCGTCCGCAGGTGACTCCGAGCCTCGACTACAGCCCTGGCGAGCTCCTCGGCCACCCTGATCTGCGCAGCCGCGAGCGTACGTGCCCGTCCCACCAGGTCCGAGGGCACAGGACCGACGAGAGGGGGAGTCCTCCACTCGAGGTCCGGGTCGGAGACGGCGGACTCCGGCAAGTCCTCCTGGGCGTGCAGTGCTCGCAGGAGGTCCTCCGCGGCGGCGACGTCGAGTTCGAGGTCGTCAAGCGCCGCCACCCAGGCGACGTGCCAGGCGGCCGACTCTGCCATCGCTCCCGCCGGAACCTCCGCAGGACGCGCGGAGGACGCCATCAGGATCCCTCGGCCACCGTCGCGCCGGCGCCCTCGTTCAGCTGCTGCAGGGCAGCCTGTCGCCAGGCGTCGGCCAGCGGCTCGACAATCGTCTCACGAACCCCACGCGTGCGATCGGCGTCCCCCTGAACGTTGCACTGGGTGAGCTCGGTGATGAGCCAGACGTACAACGCACGCAGCCCCGCACCTCCCTCCCAGACGGTGACGTCGAGCGTCGCGTTCAGTTCGTGGACGATGTCTTGAGCGTGCATGAGGTTGATGTGTGCGACCTCGCGGTTCTCGGACGTCAGAGCCTCCTCCGCACGCTTCAGATCCAGCACAAGCCGGTCCCACAGCATGATAAGTAGCGTCGCAGGACCGGCGGTCCCGAGACTGTCCTCGACATAGCCGCTCGCCTGGAGGCGTCGACGGTGCACAACTCGGGTCATGTCGTCTCCTAGTGGACTGATGTGGTTATCAGGTTGTCGAGCCTCACACCGACGCTGGGTGTGAGGTGTTCACAGGGCCGGCATCCGGCTCACACGCCCGCCAGCACGGTGACGGGGCCGTCAGTGGACATGAGGTCGAGAGGCGGTACGTCGACGATGCTCCCCGACGTCTCCGACGCGAGGAGCTGTGCGGTCGCGTGTGCCACCACGCCGGGGCACTGAAGGCCGTCACTGTCACCGAAGCCGGCCTGGCGCATGTCGGTCGCGGTCCTTCCAGGGCTGATGCAGTTGACGCGGATTCCGTCGTGCCCCCACTCCTCGGCGAGTCCCTGGGTGAGGTTCGAGATCGCCGCCTTGGTGGCGCTGTAGAGCGCCTGCCCGGCCCGGCCGCGAGTGTAGGAACTCGACGAGAAGAAGAGCAGGTGGCCGTGCGAGAGGGCGAGGTACGGATGCGCGGCCCTGGCGACGTTCGCCGAGCCCAGCACGTTCACCTCGAGCATCTCAGCGAGACCGGCGGCCGGAGCCGTGACCAGCGCCCCGGGCAACAGCACACCGGCGGTCACTACTACACCGTCGATCTGACCCCGCGTGCGCGCCACGTCGGCGAGGGCTCGCTCGACACCGGCCTGATCGCGCACGTCCACACCGGCGCTTCGGCCGACCGCAACGACATCGGCGCCGCGGTTCCGCAGCTCGTTCGTGACGGCCGAACCGATGCCGCGTGTTCCGCCGATCACCACGTAGCGCCGGCCGCGGAGCGTCGCACCGCCGCTGGGAACCGGGGGCGAGGTGCGCAGGCGGAACAGTTGGTCCGCAACGAGGAAGTCCTGGGGGTAGGTGATCTTGATGTTGTTCTCGGACCCCAGGACCGTGGAGATGGCCACCTCCGGGCAGAAAGCCCGGACCACGGCGCAGTCGTCGGTCGCTGTGAAAGACGGCTCGGCGGATGCAGCGGCATAGGCGCGCCGCAGGACCGAGAGTAGGAACGCCTGCGGTGTCTGGCCTCGGCGCAGAGTGGACCGGTCGGGGACGTCGACCACCGTACCCTCGGCATCGACACGGACGATCGTGTCCGCGGTAGGGATCACGACGTCGAGCGCGTCACAGGCGTCGAGCCCGTCGGCGCAGTCGGCGATAATGCGTTCGTCGACCAACGGACGGACCCCGTCGTGCACGAGGACCTTCGCCTCCTCGACGAAGATGGCCGACAGCGCGTTCTGCGTGCTCCTGCCGCGGGTGTCGCCGGGAGCGACGACGGCGATGACCTTGCGGGCGCCGCTGTCCCGCTGGATCCGGGCCAACTCGTCGCCGTGTTCGGGGTCGGCCACGATGACGATAGCGTCAACCGACGGTGAGGCGTCGAACACCTCGAGAGTGTGCTGGAGAACAGGCTTCCCCGCGATGCGCACGAACTGTTTGGGCCGACGAGCGCCTGCCCGGGTACCCGTACCACCTGCCAGAAGGACCGCGATCACCGGAAGCTCACGCCTCAGCACCTTTTCGCTGCGGACCATCTCGCTCATCGACCCCACACCTCCTGAACGAAGTCACCGACGAGGACGTCCACCACTCTTTGCCCCGCGCCCCGGGCAGTGGAGCCGACGGTTGTCTCGGCGTCACGGGTCGTGGACTCGAGCGCCGCCCGCAACTCGGCGGCGCTGCGCACCGTCGTGACCTTCGAGCGCCAGGTACCGTCTGAAACCGTCGGCGCCGCGTCGGGGCGCTCGAGGTAGTAGACCGGCCGGCCCAGCTCCAGGAACTCGGGGATCAGGGAGCTGAGATCGCTGACGAGGACGTCGGCGGACAGCATCGCGGCGCGGTAGTCGCGCGATTCGTCGAGGTGCACGTTGGCCAACCGGCCGCACGCCCGTCGGAAGTCATCGGCGAGGCGGCGCGCCTGGTCCCCGGACCGGTCCAGATCGGCGAGGAGTCTGAAGTGGGGACGCGCGATGAGGAAGTGATCCGCATGTTGACCGAAGTGACCGAGGAACTCGTGTGCGTACGTCAGGAAGGTGGACAGCCCACCCGGCCCGTGCGTGAAGTGCGGGTTCCACAGGACGGTCGGCCTGTCGCCGATGGCCGCACGGAGGGTTGTCATGGCGCCTTGGTCAGGCGCCGTCCCCAGTAGCCAGTCCGCCTTCACGGGTCCGAGGCAACGCGTGGCAGCGCCGCCCGCGGTGCAGTGCTCCGCGTAGAGGGTCACCTGCTCGCGGCTCGGCAGGAAGGACCGCCAGGCGAGGTTGTGGAGCGGCGCGTCGTACTGGCGTGCGAGGCTGTCACGACCTCCGCCGATGTTCTCCGCATATGCGGAGTACACCAGCCTGATGCCCCGGGCAGCGAGCGCGTCGACGTGAAAGGTGGCGGGGCGGAACTCATCGTACGGGTCGGCCAGAACCACGACGTCCACGGTGTCGAGGTTGTTCTGGAACCACGTCTCGTCCCGCGGTTCGTACCCTTCCGCACGGACGAAGTGCGAAACCTCTTGGTCATTGCGACTGAGGGCGCTCTCCAAGGCCACCACGTTCACCTCGACGCGGTGGTGCGCGGCGGCCGCCGCGGCGATGGGCGCCAGTGCTCCCCAGGTGTTGGGGTGCTGGACGACAACGACGGCGTGGAGCGGGCGGCCACCGTCCTCACGACGCCGCCGGTCACGGGCACGGCGAACCTTGTCGTGCGCGAGGGTCGCCTTCGGGGCGCCAGTAGCAGCGGGCTCGTCCCAGAGAGCGCCGGCGAAGCTCGTCAGCAGGGCGACGGAACGGGCGCTTTCGGCCACGTCCGCAGTAGCGCGGAACCGGACGGCGCAATGGGTGGCGAGTGCGCGTGCATGACCGCTCAGGCGGACGGGGGGCAGCGCGCCGCTGACCGGGATGCCGCTGAGGATGGCCGTCTCGAGACGCTGCGCCTGCTCCTCGGTGGGCTCGTCGACCCCGGAGAGGTGGTACAGGACCTCAACAGGGTCCGCGGAGCCGAACATCTGGGCCGCGGCGCTGATGACGACATCCGCAGCAGCGCTGCCGAGGTCAGTGATCTCGATCGCCACGATGATGTCCACCGCAGCGCCACCTTCAGTCATGTTCACTCCTTCGGCTCAGCAGAGCGGGTACTTGAGGACGTCACCCGGACCCATTCATTCGCGTGCGACCGGTGCGGCCTCAGAAGGTCGCCAGTTCCACCGCTGCTCCCACATTCGGCGCTTGCCGTCGCAGGTCGTCGATGACCGCCGCGGCGCAGTCGTCGGTCACCTCGGACAGCAACTGCTCCAGGAGCGGCAGAACCGTCACGTCCTCGAACTCCTCGACCGCCACCGCCGCCGCCACGATCCGCCGCCGGAGCGGGAGCGCCTGGTCCCGGGCGACCTCGCGGAGCGGGCACTCCTCCGCCAGGCCGGCGGCGCGCAGCCGCCGGGACCACGCGGCAGCCCGCTCGACGGGGAAATCCGTGGCACGGGCGGCTGCTGCTACGAGCGTGCGGGGGTGATCATGCCCCGCTTCCCACATCGCTTCGAGGAAGTCGTCGGCGACAGTGGGCGGCAGATTGAGGCTCTGCCCGAGGTAGTTGACGTGCATGGACAGTGGCAGTTCCTGCACGAGACTCCGTACGGGCCTGTCGGCCGCCGTGAAGTGCGCGATGCACTGGTGCAGCGTCAGACCGACTGCATCCTGACGGAGAGCGGCGACGAGCGCGTCAGCCGCTTCCTCGGTCCTGCCGAGCGCCACGAGGCACGCCAGTTCCAGCTGGAGATTGTCGACTCTGCGGTGCTGGCGACCCATCCGGTCCACGGCGTCGACGATCGTGTTCAGCAAAGCCAAAGCTTCCTCGAAGCGTCCCTGGGAGTGCAACAGCAGGGCCGCGTGGCGCTTCAAGCGCTCACCTGGTTCGCCGCGGCGCTCCAGCACGTTGAGCCAATGTTCCGCCCGCTGGCGGTCGCCGACGATCACGGCCGCCTGGAAGGCGCTGTTGGCCGTCTCCAGCACCATCTCCCGACGATCATCCTCGGGATCGAAGCGGTCGAACGCCTCCAGCGCCTTCGCGTGCTCGCCCGTCAGAGCGCGAGAACGACCCAGGTTCGCCCAGACACGGTTGGGATCACTCCCTGCGGTGATCGTGCCCGCCGCTGCCGCTTCGGCGATCGCGAGATTCCGAGCGCCCTTGTCCCTTTCGCGCAAGCGCACGGTGGTGTATCCGGAGTGCAGGAGCTTGATGTCGTCATTGGCGGCACCGGACAGCTTGGGGCGAGCCGGGTCACGGGAGGCCAACTGCTCGTGCAGGGCATCGGTCCACCGACAACGGGCACGGCGGAAGAGGCGCCCGACCAGGCCGTCGAAGGTCGCGCCCCCTGCCTGGCCGATCGTTGAGGACACGACGATGCCGAAGTAGTCGAGCGCTGTCGCGCGAAGAGTACGGCGCAGTGCGACGGGGTCCCCGGCGACGACCTCGTCAGCGTCGATGGAGAGGACCCACTCGGCGGTGCTGTGGTCGAGGGCCCGGTTCCGCGCATTGCCGAAGTGGTCGTCCCAGTAGCCGGCGATGACGATGGCACCAGCGGAGCGAGCGATCTCCATGGTGCGGTCGGCACTACCGGTGTCGTAGACGACGACCTCCTCGACGAAGCCGTGCAGCGACTCCAGGCAGCCGGCGAGCGTCTCCTCCTCGTCCTTGACGATGAGCACGGCACCGAGCAGCGGGCGTCGCGCCCCGATATGCGGGATTCTCGCGGCGCCAGCGCGCACCCGGACGCCGCCGGACCTCACCGTGGTCTCCGCCTGGGAAACGAGCGGGGCGTCAGCGGGCCCCGGACGCGCCACGAGGAACTCACGCGGGACGCCGTGCACCACGACCTGTCCGGCACCCTCGCTGAGTGCCCCGCAGATGTCATCGAGCCAGGCGCCTTCGAGTAGCACGGTGGATGCGACGAAGATCGTCGCTTCGGTACCGCCCCGGTCGGCCCGCACTGTGCGGGCGATGCGGTCGAGCGTGGGCCGCTCGATCATCCGCACCTTCCCACGGTGGGCCGCTGGCACGCTTCTCCTGTCCTCGCTGACCGCGACGACGTGAGCCCCTGTGGCACGGGCTGCTCTTAGCACAGCATCTAGCTCTTCCGGGCCGGCGACGTCCGCGACGACGACGGTGCAGTCCAGCATGGCGATGACCTTTCAGCAGGGTGGCCACAGTGCCACTCGGTGAGAAAGCTGACGGCGGGGCCCCGAACAGGGACACCGCCGTCAGCTCATGTGGACATCCCCTCAGAGGCCGCCGAGCTGGCCCGCGAGCCAGGTCGACTGGGACTTCAGCTTCCCGAGCGCCGTCTCCAGGCCACCGTAGTACCTCTGAAGCCGCTCCTGCCGCTGCTCCAGCCGGGCGTCCCAGTCGTCGATCCTGTTGCGCAACGACGTGGCTTCGTTGTTGCGGCTCTTGATCGCCAGGGTGATGGAGCCGTCCACGGAGTCCGTCGCCCGGTCGGAAAGCTTGACGAACCGCTCCGCAATCCCCGGCGTCCCGGAGACCGGGTTCCAGCCTGCCGTGCTGCTCGGTGCGACGAGCTTGCGGACGGTCTCCGGATCCTCCTTGAAGTTCTTGAGGAACTTGTCCTGGTCGAACTTCAGGTCGCCGTTGCGGGTGACCTCGATGCCGGCGAATGCCATCGACTGCAGTGCGCTGGTGTTGCCGACCTGCGCCGTGCCGCTCACTGTGGAGATGATCTGAGCGGTGAGCTGACGCAAACCAGCATCGCCCTTGAGGGGGCCAGCACCGGTGATCTTGCCGTCGGCGCCGAGGGTGCCACCGCGGGTCTGCGCCTGGATGGTGCCGAGCGCCGAGTTCGCGGCGTCGACGAAGGCCTTGACCGACTCGGCGACCTTGGCCGGGTCAGAGGCGACGTTGACGGTGACGGTCCCCCCGGGAGCGGTCTTCTCCATGACCGTGATGCTCGTGCCCGGCATGAGCCCGTCGAACGTGTTGGTCGACGACGTCGCCAGGACGTCTCCACCGAGGTCGAGCTCGGCGTCCTTCGCTGCGGACAGCACAGCCAACGCGGCGGGAGGCTGAGGGTTGCCGCTCCCGTCCGTGAGGTTGAACTCGCCGGCCTTCCCCGCCACGGTGGAGGTGAGCTGGAGGCTGTACTGGTTCTCGCCGGTTTTGATCGCGACGGCCTTGACGCCGATGTTGGCGGCCTGGTTGATCTCGTCGATGATGTTGCGCAGGCTCGTCGGCGTGGGGTTCACGGTGCCGAGGACGGTCCCGTTCTTGTCCCTGACCTGGAGCGGCATCACCAGCGGCGGGTTGTCCTGGGTGGTGTCGTCCAGCGACGAGAAGGTGCCCTTGGCCAGCACGACGTGGTTCTGCGCGAGTTCCTTGACGCTGAAGGACAGCGAGCCCGCGCTCGCGCCCGACGTGGTGGACACCGCAACCTTGTCCGTCGAGGACGTGGCCGTGGCCGGCGACCAGGCGGTGGCCTTCTGGAGCGCCTCGGCGGCCGTCTTCAGCGCCGCCATCTTCGAGTTGACCGACTGCAGGGCTGTGACTCCGCCCTGCGTCGAGGTGAGGGTGTTCTTCAGGCGGGCCTGAGGCTGCGCCTCAATCCTCATGAGCTGGGTGATGATGCTGGTCGTGTCCATGCCACTGACCAGGCCGTCGACACTCGGTGCCATGTCTCCTCCTTCCTAGGACCAGGAACGGGGCGGGGAGCCGTGGTGCAGCTCCCCGCCCCGTCGCGGTTCAGCGGGACGTCGTACCCGTTGCTCAGCGGAGCAGCGAGAGGACGTTCTGCTGAGCCTGGTTGGCCTGGGACAGCATGCTCGTGCCGGCCTGGGACAGGATCTGGTTCCTCGTGAAGGAGGCCATCTCCTGTGCCATGTCGGTGTCGCGGATCGCGGACTCGGACGCCGAGAGGTTCTCGACCGTCACGTTGAGGTTGGCGATCGCGTACTCGAAGCGGTTCTGCTGCGCACCGATGGAGGCGCGGGCAGAGTTCACACCGGCGAGGGCGTCGTCGATGAGGGACAGTGCCTCACGGGCGCTGGTGGCGTTCGCCGCGGCGTCCGCACCGCCCGCGAGGACGGCAGTGTTCAGGCCGAGACCGGAAGCGTCGAAGCCGCTGATGTCGCCACTCAGCGCACCGGTCGCGCTGGACAGGTCGACCGAGATCTGGTTGACATCCGTAGCGTGGTTCGCGCCCACCTGGAAGTCACCCTTGTAGCTACCGTCGAGCAGCTTCTGGCCGCCGAACTCGGTGCCGTTGGCGATGCGGGTCAGCTCCTGCTTCAGCTGGCCGAACTCGGTGTTGGCGGCCTCCTGGGCGGCGGTGCCCTGGGCGCCGGAGCTGGAGGCCTGGACGGCGAGGTCACGCATGCGCTGCAGGATGTTGGTGGTCTGGCCGAGGGCGCCGTCAGCGGTCTGGGCGACGTTGACGCCGTCCTGGGCGTTGCGGGCGGCGACCTTCATGCCGGAGATCTGCGAGCGCAGGCCCTCGGAGATGGCCAGGCCGGCAGCGTCGTCGGCGGCCTTGTTGATCCGCAGGCCGCTGGACAGGCGCTCCAGCGAGGTGGACTGCGCCTTGTCCGTCTGGGAGAGGTTGCGGTACGCGTTCATCGCAGCGACGTTGGTGTTGATGCGGAGACCCATGGTTGATCTTCCTCCGTGATGTGGGGTCGTCAGTTGTTCCAGCTGTCCATCCGTGGCCAGCCAATGTGTTCATCGGCCCGGAGCACGCGGACCTGAGCCTTTTTGCTCGCAGCAATCGGGTGACTCAGGCCACACATCATGTTACGCACAGTCACTCCATGATGCGCCAGCCGGCGGCGGCCGTCCAGCCGGGCGCTCCCCCGCCCTCCCCGGGGTCGCGCGTGCAGGACCCGCCACGCGCAGGAGCGCCCTCCCCGGCGTGACCGGCCGGGGAGGGCGCTCCTGTGCGTGGGGTTCGGTGGATCAGGCGCTGCGCCTGCTCCCGAAGGAGCCGGTGGCGCCGGCGGTGGACATCACCAGGCGGGCGCGGAAGTCGGCCTGCGTGCCCACCGCGGCGAAGTAGGCCTCCTTGCGCTTGACGGCCGTCGGCGAGCCCGTGACCGGGGCGACCATCTCCGGGGCCAGGTGCGTGTTCATGCCGTCCCGCAGCAGGACCAGGGCCTCGGCGCGCATCTGGGACACCCGGGACTCGGTGACCCCGAGCTCCTCGGCGAGGACGGCCATCGGCCGCTCCTGCAGGAAGTAGCCCTCCACGACCGCCTTGAGGCGCTCGGGCAGCGCCGCCACGGCCGAGCGCAGGTAGCCGAGCTGCTCGCGGTGCAGCAGCTCCGCCTCCGGGCCGGGGCTGTGCGCGGGCAGGTGGTCGTCCAGGGACGCGCCCTCGGCGGTGAAGCCCTGCATGCTCAGCACGACCGAGCGCTGCGCCTCGTCGCGCACCTCGTGGACGTCGGCGGTGGTGACGCCGAGCGCCGCGGCGGTCTCCTCCGTGGTGGGGCGACGGCCCAGCTGCACGGTGAGGGCGTCCTCGGTCTCGTGCAGGCGGCGGGAGCGGCTGCGCGCACCGCGGGAGGCCCAGTCGCGCCCGCGCAGCTCGTCCAGCAGCGCCCCGCGGACGCGGGTGTTGGCGTAGCGGTTGAACGGCACGCCCGTGGTGGGGTCGTAGCTGCGGGAGGCCTGCACCAGTGCCATCAGCCCGGCGGAGGTGAGGTCGTCGCGGCTCACGTGGGAGGGGAGCCGGCCGATGAACTCGGAGGTGATGTAGCCGACGATCGGGAGGGTCTCCCCGACGAGCGCCTCACGGTCAGCGTCGGTGAGCTCACGGGGGGCGAGAGCGGCGTCTGCGGTCACACCCTGTTCCTCGGCACGACCCCCACCCGGACTTGAGCGTCATCCGTACGGACCTCTCAAGTCGACGGAGCAGTGCCGCAGGGCGCACGGTGTCCACCCCCGCCGCGCCCGACTCCCCGACACCCCTCCCGGCCCTCCCACCAGCGGCGTTCCCCCCACACCGTGCTGACCGGCGCGGCTCAGGTTCTGCGCACGGATGCCGATGTGTACGGCAGAGCGGCACGCGGTGCGGCGTCCACGGATGCCGCACCGGACGACACGCAGGGACACGCCACAGGGCGCCACGGAGCAGGAAGGACGCGCATGGGACTCGCCGAGGTCTCCGGGATCCTCTGGAAGGAGCGGGAGCTGCTCGAGCTGCTCCTGTTCAAGCTCGAGGAGGAGCAGCTCGTGCTGGCCAGCGGCCGCACGCGCTGGCTGGCGCACGCCACCCGTGAGGTGGAGTTCGTGCTCGACCAGATCCGCGCCACGGAGCTCCTGCGGGCCGTGCAGGTCGACGCCATCGCCGGGGAGCTGGGGCTGGACCCCAACCCCAGCCTCAACACCCTGGCTGCGGCCTCCCCCGCCCCCTGGGGCGACCTGCTGCGCGGTCACCGCGACGCGTTCCTCACCGTGACCGCGGAGATCCAGAACCTCGCGGAAGCCAACCGGGACCTGCTGGAGGCGGGCGCCCGAGCCGTGCGGGAGACCCTCATGGGCCTCGACCGCAACCTCGACACGTACACCGCCCTGGGTCGCAACCGGACCGCCACGGCGGGCCGCGTGCGGGCCCACTTCGTCGACGAAGCCCTCTGAGCAGACCCCGAGACAGGACCCAGGACACATGAGCACCTTCTCCGGCATCAACTCCGCCTCGCGTGCGCTGCAGGCCGCCCAGCGCCAGATGGAGGTCGCGGGCCAGAACCTGGCCAACGCCGACACCGAGGGCTACAGCCGCCAGCGCGTCGAGCTGACCCCGCTGGCCAACGGCGCGGGCTCCACCTACGGCCGCAAGGACGGCGTCGGCAACGGCGTGGAGATCCGCGGCATCACCCGCATCGCCGACGCCCTGGCGGACTCCGCGCAGCGCCACGACGCGGCCGTGCTCGCCGAGCACCAGCTCACCTCCAGCGTGTACGGGGAGATCGAGGACAGCCTCGGCGAGCCCTCCGCCGCCGGCCTGACCGCCCAGCTCAACACGATGTACAAGGCGTTCAACGACCTCACCAACGCCTCCGGCCCCGACGGCGTCGCCGCCGCGCGGACCAACGTCCTGCGCACCGCCGACGTGGTCGCCGACACCCTCAACGCCACCGAGCGGCGCCTCAAGGGCCAGTTCGAGTCCCTGCGCGACCAGACCGGGGAGATGGCCGCCGGCGCCAACGAGCAGGCCCAGCGCATCGCCACGCTGAACGAGGAGATCCGCAAGATCGTCAGCACCGGCGCCAACGCCAACGAGCTGATGGACCAGCGCGACACCCACATCCGCCAGCTCGCCGAGATCACCGGCGCGCGGGTCGTGCAGCGCGAGAACGGCATGTCCGACGTCTACGTGGGCAACTCCCCCATCGTCGCCGGCACCACCGCCTACAAGCTCGAGGTCGTCAACCCCCGACTGGACTTCTCCCAGGCCCAGGGCGGCATGCAGCTCGCCCTGCGCATCGGCGGCAACGCCACCATCCCCGAGGGCGGCCGCCTCAAGGGCGCCGTCGACGCCGTCAGCAAGGTCATCCCCGGCGTCGCCAACCAGCTCGACGCCACCGCCGCCACCCTGGCCAAGCAGGTCAACGACATCTACAACCCCGGCGGCACCGGCCAGGACTTCTTCACCACCACCACCATCGCCGCCGGGTCGAACATCGGCGCGGCCGGCACGATCCGCGTGGCCGTGCCCGACGCCGCGTCCCTCAGGGACAGCTCCGGAGGCACGGTCGACCGCGCCCGCGCCAAGGCGCTGGCCCAGCTGGGCACCGCCCCGGGCGGGCCCTCGCAGGTGTGGCAGGCGAACGTCACGAGCATCGGCACCGCCGCCCAGGCCTCCGGCCAGCGTGCCGTGCTCGCCGAGCAGGTCTCGCTGAAGTCGACCGCCGCCCGCGAGGCCGTCTCCGGTGTGAACATCGACGAGGAGATGACCAACCTCGTCGCCTTCCAGCACGCCTACGGCGCCGCCGCCCGTGTCCTGACCACGATCGACCAGGCCCTGGACACCCTCATCAACCGCACCGGCCTCGTCGGCCGCTGACGCTCGAGCTCCCGAGACCTGAGAGGAAGGACACGCCATGATCGGTCGCGTCTCCAGCCGCACCACCGCCATGTCCTCGCTGCAGAACCTGCAGCAGAGCTCGGCCCGCCACAACAAGCTGCAGGAGCAGCTCACGAGCGGCAAGGCCATCAGCAAGCCGTCCGACAACCCCATCGCGGCCAGCAACGCGCTGCGGTACCGTACTGAGATCGGGGCGAACGAGCAGTACGCCCGGAACAACGCCAACGGGCAGGCCCTCCTGGACACCCAGGAGGAGTCGCTCAAGAGCGGCCTGGGTCTCCTCCAGCGCGTCCGCGACCTCACCGTGCAGGCCGCCAGCACCGGTGGCAGCAGCCCCGCCGCCCGCAAGGCTGCCGCGATCGAGGTCCGCTCGCTGCAGGCCTCGATGCTCGGCGCGGCCAACGCGACGCACCTGGGCCGGCCGGTGTTCGCCGGAACGGCCGATTCCTCGACCGCGTTCACCGCGAACTCTGACGGCACCTTCACCTACAATGGCAATGCCGGCGAGGTCACCCGCCGAGTCGGCCCGGATCTCGACGTGCAGGTGAACGTCCTCGGTACCGAGGCGTTCGGTGGCGGCACCACCGCCGCAACCAGTACGTTCGTTGCTCTGGAGGAGCTGGCGGCCAAGCTGGAGGGCACCAATCCCGGTGCCATCGCGGCGAGCCTGGCAGACATGGACGTCGCCATCGGTCGTGTGACCGCCGCTCTCACCACCGTCGGGGCCCGCGGCAACCAGCTGTCGGCGCTCGCGGACGCCAACGAGGTCCGGGGTGACGCCCTGAACCACGCGCTGGACGAGGTCGAGGGCATCGACTTCGGCAAGGCGATGATCGAATACAACCTGCAGCAGACCGCCTACCAGGCCGCGCTGAGCGCGACCGCCAAAGTGATCCAGCCGACCCTCCTGGACTTCCTGCGCTGAATGGAGTTCCTCCGATGAGTGCCATGACCGACACCGATGTCGCGGCTCCCCAGATCGAGTTCATCGCGCCTATCACGGGGCTCAACTCGCACACGCGGTTCGAGCTCCACCCGCTCGACGAGGAGGGCAACCTGTTCTCCCTGCGCTCCATGGACGACCCGAACCTCAGGCTCGTCGTGATGGCGCCGGACAGGTTCTTCCCCGGCTACTCCCCGGAGATCGACGACGAGACCGCCGACGCCCTCGAGCTCACCAAGGGCGAGGACGCCGCGGTGCTCCTGGTCGTCAACCCCGGTGAGAGCCTGGAGGACGCCACGGCGAACCTGCTGGCACCCGTCGTGATCAACCACCGCTCGCACAAGGCGGCACAGGCGATCCTGACGGAGCGGGACCTCCCCCTGCGGGCGATGCTCATCCGCGACCGCGACTGACACGACCTGGCACCACACGGGCCGGCCTCCCCCACGCGGGGAGGCCGGCCCGTCGTGCGTCCGGGCCCCGTGGTGCCTACGGTGCGAGGCGGTGGGCGGGCGCCCACCCGTCCGCGCTCCCGCAGCGCGGGCGCTCCCCGACCCGGAGGCCTGACCCGATGTCCCTCGAACGCCCCGTCGCCCCCGACCCCTACGAGCAGCTCCCCCGCGTCGGCGCGTTCCAGCTGACCAGCACGGACGTCGCCGACGGCGAGCCGATGGCGCACGAGCACTCCGCCGACGGTGGCGGGATCTCCCCGCAGCTGTCCTGGTCGGGCTTCCCGGAGGGCACCAGGTCCTTCGCGGTGAGCTGCTTCGACCCCGACGCGCCCACCCCGGCCGGGTACTGGCACTGGACCGTCCTCGACATCCCCGTCTCCGTCACCTCCCTGGAGCGCGGCGCCGGCACCGCGGGCTCCCCTGCGCTGCCGCCCGGAGCGGTGCAGCTGCGCAACGACGCCGGGACCGCCGACTTCACCGGCGCCGCCCCGCCGCCCGGGGACCGCGCGCACCGCTACGTGTTCGCGGTGCACGCCCTCGACGTGGACTCCCTCGCCCTCGGCCCGGACACCACGCCCACCACCGCGGCGTTCACGATGCTGTTCTCCACGCTGGCCCGCGGGGTGCTGCGCCCGACGTTCCAGCGGTGAGCGCGGTCGAGCCCGGCGCCCTGGCCGTCGCGGGGAACCTGGAGCTGGAGCCGGCGCTCGCGCGCCCGGAACTGCTGGCCGCCCCGGTGGCCGCTGCCCTGCCGGGCTGGCCGGGCTCGGCCGCGGCGGCGGTCGCGTCGATCGACCCGTCGGTGGCCGACACCGCCGCCCTCGTCGAGGCGCACGGCGTCCCCGCGGCGGCCTCGGCGAACTGCGTCGTCGTCGCCGGCCGCCGGGGCGGTCAGGAGCGGGTGGCGGCGTGCGTGGTGCTGGCCACCACCCACGCCGACGTCAACAACGCCGTCAAGCGTGCGCTCGACGTGCGCAAGGCCTCCTTCCTGCCCGTGGAGCGCGCCGTCGCCGAGACGGGCATGGAGTTCGGCGGCATCACCCCGGTGGGGCTGCCGCCGGGGTGGCGCGTCCTCGTGGACACCGCCGTGGTGGAGGCGGGTTTCGTGGTGGTCGGCAGCGGCCTGCGCCGCTCGAAACTCGTCGTGCGCGGCGCGGACCTGCTGTCGCTCCCGGGGGCGGAGGTGCTGGAGGGGCTGGCGGCACCCCTGTGACGCACGGGGTCTCCTCAGCCCTGCAACGCCCACATCGCCACCGCACCGGCGGCGGCCACGTTGAGGCTGTCCACCCCGGCCGCCATCGGGATGCGCACCACCACGTCGGCCGCCGCCACCGCCCGCCGGCTCAGGCCGTCGCCCTCGGTGCCGAGCAGCAGCGCCACCTTCCCCGGCGCGCGGAACTCCCCCAGCGGCACCGCGTCCTCCGTCAGCGCCAGGGCCACGACCGCGAACCCCGCCCCGCGCAGCACGTCGAGGTCCCCCGGCCAGGACACCGCCCGCGCCCACGGCAGGGACAGCACCGTGCCCATGCTCACCCGCACGCTGCGCCGGTACAGCGGGTCCGCGCAGCGCGGGCTGACCAGCACGCCGTCGGCGCCCAGCGCCGCGGCCGAGCGGAACACCGCGCCCACGTTCGTGTGGTCCACGACGTCCTCCAGCACCACGAGGCGCCGCGCCCCCGGCAGCAGGTCCGCCGCGCCGAGCGGAGCGGGCCGGTGCATCGAGGCCAGCGCCCCGCGGTGCAGGTCCACGCCCGTCAGCCGCTCGAACGCCTCCACCGGGGCCACGAACACCGGCACCGCCGGATCCAGCGCGGCCAGCGCCGCGGCGAGGTCCACGGCGCGCTGCTCGCTCAGCAGGAACGAGCGCGGCCGGTGCCCCGCGGCCAAGGCGCGGCGGATCACCTCCACGCCCTCGGCGAGGAACAGCCCCTCCGCCGGCTCCCGGACTGCGCGCAGCTGCACGTCCTTCAGCGACAGGTAGTCCCGCAGCAGCGGGCGCACGTCCTCCGGCAGCGCCCGCAGGGAACGGTCGGCGGGGTCGAGCCCGGCGAGCTCGGGCAGGAGCAGCAGCACCCCGGAACGCTAGCGCGCCACCGGGGGCGCCAGGATGCGGCCGTGAACAGGAGCGAGCAGCGGACCACCGCGTCACCGTGGCGGCTGGTGGTGGGTTTCGGCGTCGTCAGCCTCGCCGCGGACATGGTCTACGAGGGCGCGCGCTCGGTGTACGGGCCGCTGCTCGCCTCCCTCGGCGCCTCCGCGCTGCTCGTCGGCCTGGTCACCGGCGCCGGGGAGGCCGCGGCCCTGCTGGTCCGGCTGGTCTCCGGTCCGCTGGCCGACCGCAGCCGGCGCTACTGGTCGCTGACGATCACCGGGTACGCGCTGACGGCGGTGTGCGTACCGCTGCTGGCGCTCACCCCGCTGCTGGGCGCCGCGGGCCTCGCGGTCGCCGCGGCCCTCATCCTCGCCGAGCGCCTCGGCAAGGCGGTGCGCAGCCCCGCGAAGTCCGCGCTGCTCGCCGACGCCGCCGCGAAGGTCGGGATAGGCCGCGGGATGGGCGTGCACAAGGCCCTCGACCAGATCGGGGCGTTCGCCGGCCCGCTGCTCGTGGCGGCGGTGGTCGCCGCCTCCGCCGGGGCGCTCCCGCCCGCGCTGGCGCTGCTGGCCGTCCCGGGGGCGCTGTCGCTGGTCCTCCTCGGGGTGCTGCGCGCGCGGGTGCCCGGGAACCCGGCGTCCCCCGCGGCCGCGGGCGGGCCGGTCCCGCAGCCCACGCGGAAACCCGTCGCCGGGGCCGGGGGCCTGCCCGCGCGGTTCTGGCGTCTCGCGGCCGGCTGCGCCCTGTGCACCGCAGGGCTCGTGACGTTCGGGCTGCTGGGTTTCCACCTCGTCGACGCCGAACTCCTCCCCACGGCCGGGGTTCCGCTGCTGTACGCCGGGGCGATGGCCGCGGCCGCGGTCTCGGCGCTCGGTACCGGTGCCGTCTACGACCGGCTGGGCGCGCGGGTGCTGCTGCTGCTGCCGCTGCTGGTGGCGGCGGTCCCGCCGCTGGCGCTGGGTCCGGGGCTGACCGCGGCGGTCGCCGGGGTGCTGCTGTGGGGCGCCGCCGGTGGGGTGCAGGACTCCACCGTGAAGGCGCTCGTGGCGGACCTCGTGCCGCGCGAGCGCCGCGCCACCGCGTACGGCTGGTTCGCCGGGGTGCAGGGAGCCGGCGCCCTCGTCGGCGGTGTCGCGCTGGGTGCGCTGTACGAGGTGTCGCTGCCGGCGCTGGTCGCCGTCGTCGCCGCGGCCCAGGTCCTCGCGCTGGTCCTGCTGGTTCCGGTGGTGCGCCGGGCGCCGGCCTGAGCGGGGGTTGCGGCGGGGACGGGGCGGGCACCGGGTGGGGACGTTGTGCACCGACACACCCGGCGCGTCGCAGCCGAACGTCCCCGCCAGGTCCGGGCGGGCACCGGGTGGGGACGTTGTGCACCGACACACCCGACGCGCCGCAGCCGAACGTCCCCGCCGCGGCCGACCAGGCCCTCAGGCGCCGACGCGGGCGCGGTGTTCCGTCGGGGTGAGGCCCCGCACCCGCCGGAAGGCGCTGGAGAGGGCGAACCCGCTGCCGTAGCCGACGCGGCGCGCCACCGAGTCCACCGTGCTGCCGTCCTCCAGCAGCAGGTCCGCGGCCAGCGCCAGGCGCCAGTCGGTGAGGAACGCCATCGGCGCCTGCCCCACCACGTCGCTGAACCGGCGGGCCAGCGCCGCCCGGGACACGCCCACCTCCGCGGCCAGACCCGCGATCGTCCAGGGCCGGGCGGGGTCCTGCTGCAGCAACCGCACGGCCGGGCCCACGACGGCGTCGGCGTGCGCGGCGTACCAGCCCGGCGCGCGGCCGGGCTCGGCGAACCAGGCGCGCAGCACCTGCACCAGCAGCACGTCCAGCAGCCGGTCGAGCACAGCGGCCTGACCGGGCTGGTCGTGCCGCACCTCCTCGGCGAGCAGTTCCAGGAACGCGCGGCACGTCTCGCTGCCGCCGACGGTCAGCCGGTCGGGCAGCGCCCGCAGGACCCGGCGGCCGATCTCCCCGTCGAGCTGGTAGGTACCGGTGAGCAGCACGGTGGCGCCCTCGCCGCTGTTCCCCCAGGTGCGCGGGGCGAGCACGGACATCGGGTTCTCCCGGCCGTCGGCGCCCCGGCACACCTGCCCCGGGTCGACGACCACCTGCGGGGTGGTGCCGGGCGGGTCGGCGAGGGTGTAGGGCTCCGGCCCCCGCAGCACCGCGGTGTCCCCCGTACCGAGGAGCACCGGCGGCCCGTCCCCGGCGTGCAACCACGCCCGGCCCCGCACCACGGCCACCACCGTCAGCGGGGCGCGGTCCTGCACGCGCAGCGCCCACGGCGGGTCGAACTGCGAGCGCAGCACGAACGCACCGCGGGCACGAGGGCCGTCGAGCAACCCCGTCAGGCCGTCCACGGCGGCAGCGTAGACGCTCGCGCACAGGATCGGGAGTTCCGGCCATGGATCGTCCGGCCCGGGGAGGGTTGCATCGGACCATGACCACCACGAGCAACTCCCCCACGACCGCCGGCGCCTCCGCGGACCCGGCGAGCCCCGGCCTCGTCGCCGTCGTCGGCGGCGCCGGCAAGACCGGACGGCGGGTCCTGCAGAGCCTGCGCGCGCACGGCGTCGCGGCCCGCACCGCCTCCCGCAGCGGTGAGGTCCGCTTCGACTGGGACGACCCCGCGAGCTGGCCCGCCGCCCTGCAGGGCGCCGGGGCCGCGTACGTCGCGTACTCCCCCGACCTCACCGTCCCCGGTGCGGCCGAGCGCGTCGCCGCCCTCGCGGCGCTCGCCCAGCGGTCCGGCCTGACCCGCTTCGTGTTGCTGTCGGGCCGCGGCGAGGACGGCGCCCGCGTGGCCGAGGACGCGGTGCTGGCCGAGTTCCCCACCGCCACCGTGGTGCGCGCCGCGTGGTTCGCCCAGAACTTCTCCGAGGAGTTCCTGCTGCCCGGTGTGCTCTCCGGGCTGGTGGAACTGCCCGTCGGTGCGGTCCCCGAGCCCTTCGTCGATGTGCGCGACATCGCGGACGTCGCCGTGGCGGCGCTGACCGACCCGGACCCGGCGCGCGGGATCCACGCCGGCCGGGTGCACGAGGTGACCGGCCCGGAGTCGCTGACGTTCGCCGAGGCCGTCGCGGTCATCGCCTCCACCACCGGCCGGGACGTGCGGTTCCGGACCGTCCCGGCGGCGGGGTACGGGGCGACCCTGCGGGAGGTGGGCGTCCCCGCAGAAGCGGTGGACCTCCTGCTGTACCTGTTCTCCGAGGTTCTCGACGGGCGCGGCTCCGAGCCCACCGGTGACGTGGAACGGGTTCTCGGGCGCCCGGCCCGGCGGTTCGCGGACTACGTGCGGGAGACCGCCGCGAGCGGGGTGTGGAACGCGGGCGGACGCTGATCCGGCACGGGCCGCGGGGACGTCCGGGCGCGGGGACGTCCGGGCGGGGACGTCCGGGCGGGGACGTCCGGGCGCGGGGACGTCCGGGCGCGACACGCCCGGCGTGGCGCGACGGAACGTCCCCGCCCAGGGGGCTGCGTTCGTGCGCGGGGACGTTCGGCCGGGCGACACCGGCGTGTCGCGCGCACAACGTCCCCGCCCCCGGAGCACCCGCCCCTGGAGCACCTGACCCCGGAGCACCACCCGCCCCGGGTGGGGGTGGCGTTACACCCGGGCGCGGCCGGCAGGCTCGCCCTCCGGGACGGCGATGACGGCCGCGGCGGGGGTGCGCAGGTCCACGACCCGCGGCGGCGTCTCGGGGTAGCCGAGGAGGAAACCCTGGGCGCCGTCGCAGTCGAGCCGGCGCAGCGCCTCCAGCTGCGCGGGCAGTTCCACGCCCTCGGCGATGACACCGATCCCGAGGGTCCGGGCCATCCCGATGATGCTGGAGAACAGCCGGTCGGCCTGCTGCCGCCTGCCCAGGTGCGCGGTGAACTGCCGGTCCACCTTGATGTGGTCGATGGGCAGCATCTGCAGGTGCGCCGGGGAGGAGCGGCCGCTGCCGAAGTCGTCGACGGCGATCCGCACGCCCATGGTGCGCAGCGCGTGCAGGGTGCTGATGTTGGAGTCGGCGTCCTGGGCGAGGAGGTCCTCGGTGACCTCCAGGCACAGCGCCTCGGAGGCGCGGCCGCGCGGCAGGGAGGACTCCACGACGTCGATGAGGTTCTGCTGCACGAGCTGGCGGCGGGAGACGTTGACCGAGACGTACAGGTCGAAGTCGTCGTCCCCGACCTCGTACCACTCCCCGAGCTGCCGGCACGCCTCGCGCAGCGCCCAGTTGCCGATGTCCACGATGAGCCCGGTGCGCTCGGCGACGGGCACGAAGTCGGCGGGCTCCAGCAGTCCGCGCACGGGGTGCTGCCAGCGCAGCAGCGCCTCCAGGCCGGTGATGCGGTTGGCGTGCAGGTCGAGGATCGGCTGGTAGTGCAGCCGCAGCTCGCCGCGCTCCACGGCGCCGGCGAGGTCGTCCTCCACCGCCCGCTTGGCGAGGGCCTGGGCGTGCATGCCCTCGTCGAACAGCTCGAACCGGGCCTTGCCGCGTTCCTTGGCCCGGTACAGGGCGGCGTCGGCGCGGCGCAGCAGGCCCGCGGTGTCGGCGTCCTCGGTGGCCAGGGCGATGCCCACGCTGGGGGTCATGCGCAGGCTGCGCCCGGCCAGCTCGAAGGGTCTCTCGGCGATGGAGGCGATGATGCGCTCGGCGATGCGGGTGGCGACCACGACGTCGCCGACGTCCTCGCAGAGCACCGCGAACTCGTCGCCGCCGAAGCGGGCCACGGTGTCCTCGGGCCGCACCGCGGCGGTGATGCGCCGGCCGACCTCGACGAGCATGGCGTCGCCCACGAGGTGGCCGTAGACGTCGTTGACGGCCTTGAAGCCGTCGAGGTCCATGTAGAGGACGGCCGTGCCCCGCTCGGCGCGGCGGGCGAGGGCGTGCTCGAGGCGGTCGGTGAAGAGCTGCCGGTTGCCGAGGTCGGTGAGGGGGTCGTGCAGGGCCTGCCTGCGGGCGGCGTCGAGGCTGACCTGACGGTCGAAGCCCTGCTTGTCGACGCGCTCGGCGGTCTGGCGGGCGACGAGCGCGAGGAGCAGGGCGCTGACGACGCCGCCGACGAGGGCGGCCACGAGGCCGCCGGCGCGGTTCCCCGGGGGCAGGGCCGACTGGAGGATGGCGTAGACGCCCACGACGAGCAGCGGCGAGCCGAGCGCCCAGGGCACCATCATCGTGCGGACCTCGTCGCCCGCCCCGTCGCGCTGGGCCCAGGGCCGGAACCAGGGCCTCCCGGCGCGCTGGCGCTCCCGCGGGGCCTGTCTGGCGCCGGTCGTGCCGTCCATGTCGTGACCCACTCCTCGAGCCCCTCTCAGCCTGGGGCGACCTCACAGCCACCACGTTGAGTAGAGCCATCGTCACCTGCCGTTGATCGCGTGTCCACCGATACACGCCGTGCCTCGGCCACACGGGGGACATCGCCCGGAACCGCTTGCTGCGGCGGCACCACCCGGCGGGCGTCGCCCTCCCGCACCGTCAGCCCCGCCCGGTCCAGCCTCTCCAGCAGCGGCACCACCACCCGCCGGCTGGACCCCAGGGCGCCGCGGGCCTCGGACACGGTGAACGGCTGCGCCAGCCGCGCCAGCTCCCGCGCCGCCGCCCGCTCCACCCCCGCGGCCAGCACCACCCCCGCCTCCAGGCGCAGCAGCAGCCCCAGCCGCTCCGCCGCCGCGAGCTCCCTCGGCCCCAGCCCGAGCTCCACCAGCCGCTCCGCCGGTGGAGCACTGAACGGCGCGCCCGCGAGGTCGGCCCGCAGCCGCTCCACCGCCGCCGCCACCTCCGGCGGCAACCCCGCCGGGCCCACCGGCCCTGCCGGGACGACCCGGCCCCCCGACACCTCCAGCCGCCCGCCCGAGCCGGCGACGAGGGCGTCGACGAGGGAGCGCTCCGGCAGCTCCAGGCGCCGGCGCAGCACCTCCAGCGGCGGGCCGGCCTCCAGCGGGTGCGCCACCGTGAACGCCGCCACCTCCTCCGCCAGCCGCCGCGCCAGCTCCCGGCGGGCGGCCGGGTCCACGAGCCAGTCCCCCGCCAGCGGGGCGGCCGTGACCGGCACGCCCATCGCGCGCAGCTCCGCCGCCGCCACCACCCGGCGCCGCGCCAGCTCCGAGGTCTCGTCCGGGCGCCCGTCCAGCCCCGCCAGCACCCGCGCCCGCTGCGCGGCAGCCCCCCGGCGGGCCAGCGCGGGCGGGCGCACGTCCAGCACGGTCACCCCGCCGCAGACCCGGTGCGCGCCGGGGTCGCGCAGCAGCGCCCGGTCCCCCACCCGCAGGGGCAGGGGCTCCTCGGCGCGCAGCCGCACCGTCGTGCCCGCCGCGTCACGCCCCAGCACCCGCACCCGCACCGGCACCGCCGCGGAGCCGAGGTGCAGCACCGCCCGGGCGGGCACCTGTGCGGGGTCCTCCCCGCGTGCGGGCGTCACCCGCGCGTCGAGCAGGTCCACCGCCAGGTGCGTGCCCGGGGTCAGCAGCGCCTCCCCGCGCCGCACGTCCTGCCGGTCCAGCCCGCGCAGGTTCAGCGCCACCCGCGCCACCCCGCGGGCCGACCCCGCCGCCCGGCCCAGGCACTGCAGCCCCCGCACCCGCACCCGCGCACCGTCCGGGCCGAGCGCCAGCTCGTCGCCCACCCGCACCGTCCCGGCGGGCAGGGTGCCCGTGACGACGGTGCCGCTGCCGCGCACCGTGAAGCTGCGGTCCACCCACAGCCGCACGGGCGCCGCCGGGTCGGGCGCCGGCAGGGCCGCCAGCAGCCGCCCCAGCTCCTCGCGCAGCCGCGGCAGGCCCTCGCCGCTCACGGCGCTCACCGCGACCGCGCCGCAGCCCTCCAGCGTGCTGCCCGCCAGCTCGGCGCGCGCCTCCTCCAGCGCCAGCTCCGGGTCCTCCAGGTCGCTGCGGGTGACGACGAGCAGGCCCGAGCGCACCCCGAGGGCGTCCAGGGCCGCCAGGTGCTCCGCCGTCTGCGGCATCCACCCGGAGTCGGCGGCCACCACCAGCAGCGCCACCGGCACCGGACCCACCCCGGCCAGCATGGTCGGCACGAACCGCTCGTGACCGGGCACGTCCACGAACGCCACCTGCCCCGCCGGCGGCAGCTCCGTCCACGCGTACCCGAGCTCGATGGTCAGGCCGCGGCGGCGCTCCTCGGCCAGGCGGTCCGGCTCCATGCCGGTCAGGGCCCGCACGAGGGTGGACTTGCCGTGGTCGACGTGCCCGGCGGTGGCGACGACGTGCACGGCTCAGCCCTGCGCCGGGCGCAGCAGGCCGTCGGGCTCCGCCGGGCGCAGCAGGCCCTCGTGCTCCGCCGGGCGCAGCGGGCCGTCGGGCTCCGCCGGGCGCAGCAGGCCCTCGTGCTCCGCCGCGCGCAGCACCGCCGCCGCCACGTCGCCGTCCCGCGTCTCCTCGAGGCAGCGCAGGTCCAGCAGCAGCGCCCCGCGCTCCACGCGGCCCACCACCGGGACGGTCCCCGTCCGCAGCGGCGCCGCCAGCCGCTCCGGCAGCGACACCGCCCACGAGGCGAGCTCGACGCCGGGCGCCCCGCCACCGCCGACGACCGCCGCGTGCGGCACCACCTGCGCGGGCAGCCCCGCCGCGGCGAGAGCGGCCGCGAGCCGGTCGCAGCGCTCCCGCAGGGCGCCCGGGTCGGCGTGCAGGGCCAGCGCCGTGGGGGTGGCCGGGCCCCGCAGGGTCGCCTCCAGCGCCGCGAGCGTCAGCTTGTCCACCCGCAGCGCCCGCGCCAGGGGGTGCCGGCGCAGCCGCTCCACGAGCTCCGCCTCCCCCAGCAGCAGCCCCGCCTGCGGCCCGCCGAGCAGCTTGTCGCCGCTGGCCGTCACCAGCGAGGCGCCCTGCCGCAGGGTGGTGGCGGCGTCGGGCTCGGCGGGCAGCAGCGCGTCCGGCGCCAGCAGGCCCGAGCCGATGTCCGCGACCAGCGGCACCCCGGCCTGCCGGCACGCGGCGGACAGCTCCGCGACCTCCACGGCGGAGGTGAACCCCGTGACGAGGAAGTTCGAGGGGTGCACCTTGAGGACCATGCCGGTGTCCGGGCCGAGCACGCCGGTGTAGTCGCGCAGGGCGGTGCGGTTGGTGGTGCCGACCTCCCGCAGCCGCGCGCCGGTGGAGACCAGCAGGTCGGGCAGGCGGAAGCCGTCGCCGATCTCGACCATCTCCCCGCGGGAGACGACGACCTCGCGGCCCGCGGCCAGCGCCGTGGCGGCCAGCACGAGCGCCGCGGCGCCGTTGTTGACGACGTGCACCCCGCCTGCGCCGGGCACCGCGGCGGCCAGCGCCTCCAGCGCGCCGCGGCCCCGGCGCGCCCGCCGGCCCGTGGCGAGGTCCAGCTCCACGTCGGTGGCGCCCGCGGCGGTGCGCAGCGCCCCGACCGCCGCCGGGGACAGCACGGCCCGGCCGAGGTTGGTGTGCAGGACGACGCCGGTGGCGTTGAGCACCTCCCGGGGCCCGCCGGGCAGGGCGCGCAGGACGGCCGCGACGAGGTCGCCGGGGTCCAGCCGGCCGGTGCGGACCTCCTGCTGGGCCCGCTGGACCACGTCCTTCACCGCGGCGCGCCCGAGCCCGCCGAGCGCCCCGGCGAGGCGGGGGTCGGCCAGGACGGTGTCGGTGCGGGGCACGGCACGGCGCGGGTCGCCGCCCCCGGGGGCGGCGGGGTGCGGCTGGCGCGCGCGGGCACTCACGCGGGCACTGTAGGCGGGCGGTGGCGGCCGGGCCCGGTGGTGCCGGGCCCGCGGAGACCTGTGCGCGGGAACCGGTGCGGGAGAACCGGTGCGGGAGAACCGGTGCGCGAGGACCGGTCGGCGCGGAGCGGAGGCGGACGGGAATCGAACCCGCCTGGCCGGGATACCCGGCCACGTCGGTGTTGAAGACCGCGGGGGCCACCAGGCACCCTGACGCCTCCGGGACGCACCGCACCGGCACCACGGGGGTGCCGGTGCGAGCATGCCACGCACCGCCCGGCCCCACCCTCCGGCTTCTGCCCGCCCCCGCCCGGGCCCGCCGCCCGACCCTGGCGCGCGGGTTCGCCCGCGGGGTGCTTGGCTGCGCGGCGTGACGACGCACGCAGCGGCCCCCGTCCGCCTCACCCAGTTCGCCGCGGGCGGCGGCTGCGCCTGCAAGATCCCGCCCGGTGAGCTGGAGGACGTCGTCGCGGGCCTCACCGGCGCGCTGCCGCCGGGCGGCGCACCCGGGGAACTGCTCGTCGGCCTGGACACCGGCGACGACGCCGCCGTCGTGCGGCTCTCGGCGGACGGGCGCACCGCCGTCGTCGCCACCGCCGACTTCTTCCCCCCCGTCGTGGACGACCCCTACGACGCCGGCCGCATCGCCGCCGCCAACGCCCTGTCCGACGTCTACGCCATGGGCGGGCGCCCCCTGGTGGCGGTGAACCTGCTGACCTGGCCGCGCGCCGTGCTGCCCTTCGAGCTGGCGCGGGAGGTGCTGCGCGGCGGGCTGGACGTGGCGCGGGCGGCGGGCTGCCACGTCGGCGGCGGGCACAGCGTCGACGGGCCCGAACCGCTGTACGGCATGGCCGTCACCGGCGTCGCGGACCCGGAGCGGCTGCTGCGCAACGACACCGGCCGCGCGGGGCTGCCGCTGACGCTGACGAAGCCGCTGGGGATCGGGGTGCTCAACAACCGGCACAAGGCCACCGGTGAGGTGTTCCCCCAGGCGGTGGCGGCGATGACGACGCTCAACGCGCAGGCCTCGGCGGCGGCCCTGGCCGCGGGCGCGGTCTGCGCCACCGACGTCACCGGGTTCGGCCTGCTGGGGCACCTGCACAAGCTGGCCCGCGCCAGCGGGGTGACGGCGGTGGTGGACGCGGCGGCCGTGCCGTACCTGGAGGGCGCCCGCGAGGCGCTGCGCGCGGGGTTCGTGCCGGGCGGCTCGCGGCGCAACCTCGACTGGGTCCGCCCGCACGCCGACCTGTCCGCGGTCGCGGAGGAGGAGGCGCTGCTGCTGGCGGACGCGCAGACCTCCGGCGGCCTGCTCGTGGTGGGCGAGGTGCCCGGCCACCCCGTCGTCGGGGAGCTGGTGCCCGCCCGGGCCGGGGTCACGGTCGTGGTGCGCTGAGCGCGGGGTCCCCGCTCGCGCCGCGGGCCGCGTGCCAGACTGGGCGCGCCGACGGGCCCGGTGCGGGGCCGTCGCGGCTGCCGAGCGAGGGCCCGAGGAGCACCGTGGCGCGACCTGCCCGACCCGTGGACCACTCCGCGGTCTTCGCCGCCATCCCCACGCCGTACATGGTCATGGACCGCGACCTGGTGATCGTGGACGCCAACGCCGCCTACCTCGCCACGACCGGCCGGACGCTGGAGGAGATCGTCGGGCGGCCGGTGTTCGAGGTCTTCCCCGGCAACCCCAGCGAGGCGGAACCCGACGGCGGCGTGGCGAAGGTGCGGGCCTCCTTCGAGCGGGCCCGGGACACCTGCCGGCCCGACACGATGCCGGTGCACAAGTACGACATCGTCGACGCCGCGACGGGCGCGTACACCGAGCGGTTCTGGAGCCTCATCAGCGTGCCCGTCCTCGACGCGGACGGCCGCACCGCCCTCGTCGTGCAGCGCGCGGAGGACATCACCGACTACGTCCGCGAGCGCGACCGGGCGCAGCAGGCCCGCGCCGACGACGCGGTGTGGCGCCGGCGCATCGAGGAGGTCGAGGCGGACCTGTTCGCCCGCGGTGAGGAGCTGCGCGCCGCCCTCGCCGCCGAGGCCGCCACCGCCCGTCGGCTGCAGGGCCTGGCGGAGCTGGCGCTGCAGCTCAGCGACGCCGAGACCGTGCGGGACCTCACCACCGCCCTCGTGCAGCGGGCGCAGGCGGCGCTCGGCTGTTTCGGCGGCGCCCTGGGGGTGGCCGACGAGCGCGCCGGCACCGTGCGCGCCACCGTGGCGGGCGCCCTCGGCCCGCGCACCGAGCCGCTCTTCGGCAGCCTCCCGCTGCACGGGCCGCTGCCGCTGTCCGTGGCCAGCGCCACCGGCCGGCGCGTGCTGCTGGGCAACCTCTCCGAGGCGCTGGCGTGGGCGCCGGAGATGGCGCTGGTCGCGGAGGCCAGCGGCGCGCAGGCCTGGGCGGCGCTGCCGCTGACCGTCGGGGAACGCCGCCTCGGCGGGGTGGTGCTGCACTGGCGGACCCCGCGCGTGTTCCCCGCGGAGGACGTGGAGATCCTCGAGGCGTTCGCCGCGCAGTGCGCCCAGGCCCTGGAACGGCTGCGGGGCAGGCAGGCCGAGCGGGAGGCGGTCGCCGCCTCACAGCGGCTGTCGGAGACGCTGCAGCGCAGCCTGCTCACCGAGCCGCCCGAGCTGGAGCACCTGCAGATCGAGGTGCGCTACCAGCCCGCGGCGCAGGAGGCGCAGGTCGGCGGGGACTGGTACGACGCGTTCGTCGTGCCGGGCGGGGACGTGGTGGTCGTCGTCGGCGACGTGGCCGGGCACGACCGGGACGCCGCCGCGGCGATGGCGCAGGTGCGCAACGTGCTGCGCGGCGTGGCGCACGCGGTGCCGCAGTCCCCCGCCCACGTGCTCAGCGCCCTGGACCGGGCCATGGCGGACCTGGGCGTGGAGGCGCTGGCGACGGCGGTGCTGGCGAAGCTGGAGCAGCCGCGCACCGGGCCCGCCGGGGGCGCGCGCTGGGGCACCCGGGTGCTGCGCTGGTCCACCGCCGGGCACCCGCCGGCCCTGCTGCTGCTGCCCGGCGGCGGCTCGGAACTGCTCGACGGCGGCCCGGACCTGCTGCTGGGCCTGGACCCGCACACCGAGCGCACCGAGCACGAGCGGGTCCTGGCGCCCGGCACGACCGTGCTGCTCTACACCGACGGGCTGGTGGAACGCCGCGGCACGGACCTCACCGAGGGCATCGGCTGGTTGCGGCACACCGCGTCCCGGCTGGCGCACCTGCCGCTGCCGGAGTTCTGCGAGGCGCTGCTGTCGGAGCTGCCCGGGGAGGTGGAGGACGACATCGCGCTGCTGGCCCTGCGCACCCGCCACCCCGCGGCGCCGGAGCCGCAGGCGCCGCCCGCCGCGCCGCCGCGGCCCCTGTTCGCCGCCGTGACGCCGGAGAACAGCACGCTGCTCGTGCTGGAGCCGGCCCTCACGGCGGTGCGCGCCGCGCGGGCGCACGTCCGCAACCGCTGCCACGCCGCGGGCGTGGACGAGGACACCGTCGACAACGCGGTGCTGCTGGTGTCGGAGACGGTGACGAACGCCCTCATCCACGGCCGCAGCGAGGCGCGCCTGCTGGTGGTGGCGACACCCGCGCTGGTGCACGTGGAGGTGGGCGACGACAACGCGCGGCACCCGGTGCGCGCGGAGCGCAACGACGCCGCGCTGGACGGCCGCGGCCTGGACATCCTGGAGATGCTCGCCAGCGCGTGGGGGGTCCGGGACGACGCGGCGGGCAAGGTGGTCTGGTTCGAGGTGACCCCGCAGGGCGGGGCGGACGGGGAGGTGGCGCCGTGAGCGCGGGAGAAGGTGGCGCGGTGGCTGACGGCGCGGTGGCGGGTACGACGTTCCTCCTGGCCCGGCACGGGGCCACCGCGCACACCGCGGAGCTGCGGCTGTCCGGGTGCACGGGCGCGAACCCGCCGCTGTCACCCGTGGGGCAGGCGCAGGCGGACCGGCTGGCGGCGGCCCTGGCGCGGGTCGGCGGGGTGGACGTCCTGGCGTGCAGCCCCGTGCGGCGCGCGCGGCAGACCGCCGAGACGCTCGCCGCAGCCCTGGGGCTGCCCCTGGCCGTGGAGGAGGACCTGCGCGAGATCGACTTCGGGGACTGGGAGGGGCTGACGCCCGCCGAGGTCGATCGCGGCTGGCCGGGGGTGCAGGCCGCGTGGCGCCGGCAGAGCGCCGAACCGGCCCCGGGCGGGGAGTCCGTGGACGAGGTGGCCGCGCGGGTCGCCGCGGTGCGCCGGCGGCTGGTGCGGGCGCACCCCGGCGCGACGGTGCTGCTCGTCAGCCACATGTACCCGGTGAAGCTGACCGTCACCGACGCGCTCGGGGTGCCGCCGGTCGTGATGCACCGGATGCACGTGGAGCCGACGGGGGTCAGCGAGGTGCGGGCGCTCAGCCCGGACGACCCGCGCGGGCCGTGGCTGGTGGTGCGGCACAACGACTCCGCGCACCTGCGGGAGATCGGTCCCCTGCCCGGCTGAGGACCACCCGGCCCAGCGCGGCCCGCAGCGGGGAGCGCTCCAGCGCGGCGCGCAGCGGCTCGACGCCCCGGGCCAGCGCCGGGCCGGGGTCGCGCAGGGCCGCGACGCTGTGCCGCGCGCCCACCGCGTACGCCAGGGTGCCGCCGAGGTCCGGCAGCAGGCCCCCGTCGCGCTCGGTGACGGCGCGGCGCAGGTCGGCGCTGCCCCACTGGTAGCGCACCCCCGGCCGGGCGCGCACGGGCGCGGGCCGGCGCCCGACGGCGAGGTCGGCCCACACCGCGGGCAGGTTCGCTCCGGCCGCCACGGCCAGGGACAGCGAGCCGTAGAAGCGGCCGTTGAGGTCGATGAGGCGGCGGGTGCCGTCGGCGTCCTCGACGTACTGCAGCTCCGCGAGGCCGAACCAGCCGAGGGAGGCCAGCAGCGCACCGGCCCGGGCCGCGAGGTCCTCGTCGACGTCGGTGGTCTCCGCGCGGCTGCTGGCCCCCGCGCCCGGCGGCCAGATGCGCCCCGCGCGCTGCATGCACTCGGCGACCACCCCGTCGGGGCCGCGCACCGCGGAGTACGCCACGAGGGTGCCCGGGTGCAGCACCTGCACCTCCGCCTCCCCGCCGAGGGCGGCGATCTCCGCCGCGCGCCGGGCGATGGCGGTGCGGCCGGTGACGACGAGGGTGTCGATGCGCGGCGGTGAGCCGGCGACGTCGGGGCGGGCGTGGCGGTGGGCCTTGACGATGCAGGCGGTGCGCTCGTCGGGGACCTCCTCCACGGTGAGCACGTCGGGCACGGCGATGCCGGCGGCGGTGGCGGCGCGGGAGAGCTCCGCCTTGTCCATCGCGCGCAGCACCCCGGCGTGCTCCCCGTGCGGGACGACGGCGCCGACGGCGTCCCGGGCCGCGGACAGCGCCAGGACCTCCGCCTCCCCCGCGCCGAAGACGACGTCGTAGCCCCCGGAGCGCACGGTGTCCGCCACCGACTCCACGAACGCCTGCGGGGAGTCCTGCAGGGACGCGACACGGTGGCGGGCGGCGCAGTCCCGCGAGGACGACGCCGTGCCGCGTGCCCGCGGAGAGGCCACCCCCACGGTCCAGCCGCCCGCGGCCAGCGCCCGCACCGCGGCCAGCGCCCCACGGCTCCAGCCCTGCTCGACGATCAACGCGCGCACCCGCGCCCCTCCCTGTCCCGGCGGCCCGGACGGCGTGCCCGGCCGGTGCCGCGGGTCAGCATGTCGGCGCCGCACCGGGCACGCGATCCGGCGGGCCTGCAGCCGTGCCCGGACGGTGTCCCGCAGCGGGTCCGGGCGGGGCCCGACCGGGTGCACGGCCGGCGGCACGGCGCGCGCGGCGCGCCGGTGTGGGACACCCTGGGCCGGTACGCACCCGAGGGAGGGACCGTCATGGGACTGCTCGACCGGCTGCTGGGCCGCAGGCACGAGTCGCACCACGTGCCGCCGCCGCCCCCACCCCCGCCCGCGTGGGCCGCGCAGGGCCGCCCACCGGCGTCGAAGGACGAGTCGGCCGTCGCCCGCTACCGCTACCTGCTGCGCACCGCGCCGCCGGAGCAGCTGGAGCGCGCCCACGAGGAGGCGTTCGCGGCGCTGACGCCAGAGCAGCGGCGGCAGGTGCTGCAGCAGCTCGCCACGGAGGTCCCGCGGGAGGAGCTGCGCGGCGACGACGCGCACTCCCTCGCGCGGACGGCGACCCGCGCGGAGATCCGCCGGCCCGGCACGCTGGAGCGGCTCCTCGGCTCCGGTGGCGGGCACGGGCCGGGGCACGGCGGCTACGGGCCCGGGCCCGGCTACGGCGGTGGGTACGGCCCCGGTCACGGCGGCGGCTACGGGCCGGGCCACGGCGGGTACGCCTACGGTGGCCCGGGCCTCGGCGTCGGCGGGATGGGGATGGGCGGGATGCTCGCGGGCAGCCTGCTCTCCAGCGTCGCGGGAGCCTTCATCGGTACCGCCATCGCCGACGCGCTGATCCCCGACGACTTCGGCAACGACCACTGGGGTGACGACTCCGCCGCCGGGCAGGAGGCGTCCGAGGAGGCGTACCAGGAGGGGTATCAGGAGGGCTACCAGGACGGCGACGTCGCCGACGCCGGGTACGACACCCAGGACCCCGGCTACGACGGCGGCGGCGACTACGCCGGCGGGGACTTCGGCGGGGGGGACTTCGGCGGGGGGGACTTCGGCGGCGGGGACTTCGGCGGCGGGGACTTCGGCGGGGACGACCTGCAGGCCTGAAGCCCCTCTCGCCTGCCCGCCCTTCTCCGGGTTCGGGCGCACCCGCGCATGCTCGGACGCGCCCGAACCCGGAGATGGGCGCGCACGAACGCACCCCGGCCCGCCGAGATCCGGAGAAGGGCGGGCACAGGCCCACCCCGGCCCGCCGAGATCCGGAGAAGCGCGCGCACAGGCCCAGCCCGAGGCGCCCGAACCCGGGGATGGGCGGGTGCCGGGCCACCGGGAGGCGCGGGGCTCAGCGGCCGGTCTGCGCCCCCGTGGTCCCGCCGCCGGTGGTCCCGCCGCCCGTGGTCCCGCTCGCGTCGGAGCCGGCCGCCGGGTGGTCGGCGGCGGGGGCACCGCGCAGGTACAGGAACCAGTAACCACCGCCCACGAACAGCGCGCCGCCGACGAGGTTGCCCAGCCCGGCGAACAGCCAGTTCAGCAGGATGCGGTCCCAGGTGACGCCCGGGACCCCGGCCCAGTTCGCGGCGGGCAGGAAGAACATGTTCGCGACGACGTGGTCGAACCCCAGGGCCACGAACGCCATGATGGGGAAGAAGATCGCCAGGATCTTCCCCGCGATGTCGTCGGCGGCCATGGCGATCCACACCGCCAGGCACACGAGCCAGTTGCAGCCCAGCGCCCGCAGGAAGACCTCCAGGTGGGTCTCGCGCACCGCCTTGCCGGTGGCGATGGTGGCCAGGCGCTCGTACGCCGCGGCACCGCTGGTGCCCTCGGCCGCCCCGACGTGGCCGATGACGCCGGTGGCGATGGCCAGGACGTAGGCGACGAACAGCGCGCCGAGCAGGTTCGCGAACAGCACGACGACGAGGTTCCGGGCCAGGCGGCCCACCCCGACGCGGCGGTTCAGCGCGGCGAGGGAGACCAGGCCCATGTTGCCCGTGACGAGCTCGCCCCCGGCGATGATGACGAGGATCAGACCGGTGCTGAACACGGCACCGTTGAAGAACGTGATGAGCCCGCCCCACACCTGCGGGTCCATCCCGGCGGTCACGTCCACGGCGACGAGCCCGCCGAGGGCGATGTAGGCGCCGGCGAGGAAGCCGCCGACGAGCATGTTCGGCACGGGCATCCGCGCCTTCTTCTCCCCGGCCGCGGAGGCGGCGACGGCGATCTGGTCGGGCGTCCTGTACGGCACGGAGCCTCCCGGTGTCCGGCTGTCCCGTGGCCGGCGCGGCGCCGGTCCGGTCTCAGGTGTCGCTGCGGGCGGGCCGGCCCTGCGCGAGGCGCTCGCGCTGCGGCACGACCACGTACTTGGGGTCCTCGGTGGAGTGCACGCCCGCCTCGAACACGGCCAGGCGGGTCAGCAGGGAACCGGCCATCAGCGCGGTCCCCGAGATGGCGCAGGCCACGCGGGAGCGGCGCCCGAGCCAGGCTCCGGCGACCCCCGCGACGGTGAGCGCCCGCGCGGTGCGCAGGAGGCGGCCGGGGCGGCCCTGCCGGTACGGCTCGCTGAGCAGGCCGTGGTCGTGCTCGACGCGGTGCGCCGCGGTGAGCTCCAGGCAGGCCCCGATGAGGGCCGCGCGGCGGGCGGGACCCACCTCGGCGGTGCGGCCGAGCACGAGCCCGGCGCCGGCACCGGCCGCGAGGGCGCTGCCCGCGAACACGAACGGCAGCTCGCGGTGGACCTCGTGCCAGGACGGCACCGCGGTGTCGGCGAACAGCACGGCGGTGTACGTGGCCAGCAGGGGCGCCACGACGGCGGCCCCGGCGCCGGCCGCGGAGGCCGCGGGCGGGGCGAGCCGGCGGACCAGGCCGAGGACGCCCCGCTCGGGCAGCAGGGGCGCGGCCTCCAGGACGGCGGCGGCCCCGGCGAGCGGGCCGAAGGCGGTGAGGATCCAGGTGCCCACCGACATCGGCGAGGTGGGTTTCGCCACCCGGAGCATGTTGTAGAACCGCTCGGGGCGGCCGAGGTCGATGATGAGGAAGTACGCGCTGGCCCCCAGGGCGCCGAGCGACGTCAGCCGCAACCCGCGGCGCACGGAGACCTCCCCGCGGGCGTCGGCCACCGCGGCGAGCATCGACGAGCTCGCCGCGAGGCCGCCGGTGAAGAGGTAGTAGGCGATGTCGTGCGTCCAGATCGGCGGTTTGAGGATGGCCCGGCCGTAGTAGGAGCGGAACTCCGCGTCGGGCACCACGGCGTTGACGTCACCGCGCCCACGCCGCCTGGAGCGTCCGCCACGTGCGCCGTCCCGGCGTCCCATGCCCGCCTCCCACATGCGGGCCGCCTGCCCGCCGAGGGGGTCGGGGCTGGTGGGGACGCCGCCCGCGGGCTCGCCGCCGGGTTCCTGCGCCACGGCACCCGCCGGGCCGTCCGGGCGGGTGGCGCTGTTCGGGCCCTCGCCGCTCACCGGCGCCCCACCGCCGAGACCAGCACGCCGAGGGCCATCGCGCCGGCCGCCACGGCCATCGTCCGGTACATCGCCGGCAGGTCGCGCGTGGTGACGACCGGGTCCGGGGGCAGGCCGTACACCTCCGGCTCGTCGAGGAGCAGGAAGAACGCCCCGTCGCCGCCGACGCCGTCGTGCGGGTCCTCCCCGTACAGCCGCGCCTCGGTGACCCCGACGTCGTGCAGCTGCTGCCGGCGGCGCTCGGCGCGCTCGCGCAGCTCGTCGAGGTCGCCGAACTGGATGGACTGCGTGGGGCACGCCTTGGCGCACGCGGGGGTCTCGTCCGCCTTGAGCCGGTCGTAGCACAGGGTGCACTTCCAGGCCCGGCCGTCGCCCTCGCGGCGGTCGATGACGCCGTAGGGGCAGGCCGAGACGCAGTAACCGCAGCCGTTGCAGATGTCCTGCTGGACGACGACGGTGCCGAACTCGGTGCGGAACAGGGAGCCGGTGGGGCACACGTCGAGGCAGGCGGCGTGCGTGCAGTGCTTGCAGACGTTGGACATCATCAGCCAGCGCACGTCCGAGCGGCCCTCTCGGTCGGGGATCGCCCCGGGGGCGTGCGTGCCGGGCATGCCGAGCAGCTTCGGGCCGGCCCCGGCCCCCGCGGCGGCGCTGGTCGCGGCGCTCCCCCGCGAACCGCAGCCCCCGCCGCCCGAACCGCAGCCGCAACCGCCCGAGACGGCCTCCGCGGCCTCGGCGACCGGCTGGGAGCGCCCACCCGCGTCGGGCTCGGCCTTGGGGGCACTCCCCCGCGAGCGGGAGGGACCCCCACCCGCTCGCGGGGGAACGTCGCTGCCGAGGCGCGCGGCCTCCGCGAGGGCGTCGACGCCCTCCGCCGCGACCGCCGCGGCGTACCCGGTGCCGGTGGGCCCCGTCGGCAGCTCCGCGAACGGCGCGGACTTGTTCCCGATAGGCCGCGACTGCTCGATGAAGGCCACCGCCCGCCAGGAGTCCGCGCCCAGGCCGCCGGTGTTGTCGTACGACATCCCCAGCAGGTCGATGCCGTCCTCCGGCACCGCGTTCCACTCCTTGCAGGCCACCTCGCACGCCTTGCACCCGATGCAGACGGAGGTGTCGGTGAAGAACCCCTTGCGCGGTGGGGCGTCCTCGTAGCCGGCGTCGGCGGCGGGGTCCACCGGCCCGTACAGGCTGTTGGCCGAGACCATCTAGCGCTCCTCTCCCCCGGAGCCGGCGTGCCGGCCGCTCTCGTGCCGCACCGACGTGAACTCCTCGAGCCGCTCGCCGTCCTGCCCGCTGGCGATGCCGGTCTCACCGGCCGTCGCCTGCTCGGCGCGGCTGTCGCCGTGCGGGTGGAGGAACGCCTCCGTGGTCGCCACCGTCCCCGTCGTCAGCGTGACGTGCCCCTGGCGCCGGTAGGTGTCCACGAGGTCCAGCGCGGCCCGGCCACGGGGCCGCCGGCCCGGGCGCACGTCGCAGGTGCCGGCCTTGAACTCCTGGATGTGCACGTTCGGGTCCAGCGTCAGGTGCGCGAGGTCGTTGACGACGTCACCGGTGGTCAGGCCGCCGGAACCCCAGTGGTAGGGCAGCCAGATCTGGTGGACCACCCGCCCGGAGATGCGCAGCGGCGCGAGGCGGTCGGTGACCATCACGCGGGCCTCGATGACGGCGCGCGCGGTGATGACCTGCGCCCAGCCCATGTGCTCCAGGCCCCGCTCGGCGGCCAGCTCCGGGGAGACCTCCACGATGAGCGCCGGCTGCAGCTCCGCCAGGTAGGGCAGGTAGCGGCTCATGGCGCCCGCGGTGTGGTGCTCCGTCATCCGCGACGTCGTCCACACGTACGGGAACACCTCCGAGCCCGCCTCGGGCGGGGAGGGGTGCATCTCGTTGAGCGGGTGCGTGTAGATCTGCCGGGCGGGGTTCTGCTGCTGGCCGTAGAGGCCGTTGCGGAACGGCGACTCCCCCGGCTCGTAGTGCGCGGGCAGCGGGCCGTCGATCACGCCCTTGGGCGCGTAGAGCCACGCCTTGCCGTCGGCCTGCATGATGAACGGGTCGTCCCCGGCCAGGGCGTCCGGGCCGCTGGCACCCGGCTCGGGGCGGAAGGACGGCGGTTTGGTGACCTGGAAGTCGGGCACGTCGTCGCCCACCCAGCGCCCCTGCGCCTCGTCCCACCACACCAGCGCCTTGCGCTCGCTCCACGGCCTGCCCTCGGGGTCGGCCGAGGCGCGGTTGTAGAGGACGCGGCGGTTCATCGGCCAGGCCCAGCCCCACTCGGGGGCGTGCAGGCCCTGCTCGCGGCCGGGCTTGCGGCGCGCGGACTGGTTGACGCCGTCGGCGAAGACGCCGGCGTAGATCCAGCAGCCGCCCGAGGTGGTGCCGTCGGCGCGCATCGCGGTGAACCCCGGCAGCAGCTCCCCCGTCGTCAGGTCGTAGCCGTTGATCTCGCGGAGCACGGTTTCGGCGTCGGGGTCGGCGGTCTCCCCGTGCACCGGGTAGTCCCAGGTGAGGTCCAGCAGGGGCCGGTCGCGCGGATCGGTGGAGCCGGCCAGGCGCTCCCGCATCCTGCGGCCGAGGTGGTAGAAGAACCACAGCTCGGAGCGGCAGTCGCCGCGGGGCTCCACGGCCTTCTCGCGCCACTGCAGCAGCCGCTGCGTCTGGGTGAAGGTGCCCTCCTTCTCCGTGTGGGAGGCGGCGGGCAGGAAGAAGACCTCGGTGCGGCACTCCTCGGGCACGATCTCGCCCGTCTCGACCTCGGGGGCGTCCTTCCAGAAGGTGGCGCTCTCGATCATCATGAGGTCGCGCACGACGAGCCAGTCGAGGTTGGCCAGGCCCAGGCGCTGGGCGCGGCCGTTGGCGGAGCCCACGGCGGGGTTCTGGCCCAGCAGGAAGTACCCGAAGATCTTCCCGCCCTCGATCATGTCGAGGACCTGGCCGTAGGTGCCGTGGTCGCCGTCGATGCGCGGCAGCAGGTCGAAGCCGTAGTCGTTCTCCGCGGTGGCGGCATCGCCGAAGTAGGCCTTGAGCAGGCTGACGGTGTAGGCGTCGGCGTTGGCCCAGAAGCCCTTCTGCCCCGCGCCCTTGATCTCGTCGACGTACTGCCGCAGCGAGTCGTGCTTCTGCGCGTGCGGCATCGGCAGGTAGCCGGGCAGCAGGTTGTACAGGGTGGGGATGTCCGTGGAGCCCTGGATGCTGGCGTGCCCGCGCAGGGCCATGATCCCGCCGCCCGGGCGGCCCATGTTGCCCAGCAGCAGCTGCAGGATCGCGCCGGTGCGGATGTACTGCACACCCGTGCCGCGCTGGGTCCACCCGACGCTGTAGACGAGGCAGGTGGTGCGCTCCCGGCCGGAGTTGGCGGTCCAGGCGTCGGCGATCTCGTCGAAGAGGTCGCGCGGCACGCCGCACAGCTCCTCGACCATCTCGGGGGTGTACCGGGCGAAGTGGCGCTTGAGGATCTGGAAGACGCAGCGCGGGTGCTGCAGCGTGGGGTCCCTGCGGACCTCGTGGTGGTCGAGGGCGGCGCCGCCGGCCCCGAGCTGCTGACCGGTCTCGCTCTCGCGGGCGAGGTCGGTCTCCTCGTCGTCGTCACCGGAGCCCTCGTGGCCCTCGTACTGCCAGGAGGTGGTGTCGTAGGAGCGGGTGTCCTCGTCGAAGCCGGAGAACAGCCCGTCGAGGTCCTCGGTGTCGCGGAAGTCCGCCGAGACGATCCAGGACGCGTTGGTGTACGCCTCGACGTACTCGCGGAACTCCAGGCCCTGCGTCAGGACGCGGTTGATGACCGCGCCGAGCAGCACGATGTCGGTGCCCGAGCGGATCGGCACGTACGCGTCCGCGAGCGCGCTGGTGCGCGTGAAGCGGGGGTCGATGTGGATGACCTTGGCCCCGCGCGCCTTCGCCTCCATCACCCACTGGAACCCGACCGGGTGGCACTCGGCCATGTTCGAGCCCTGGATGACGATGCAGTCGGCGTTCTGCAGGTCCTGGAGGTCACCGGTGGCGCCGCCGCGACCGAACGAGGCTCCCAGACCGGGAACCGTGGCGGAGTGTCAAATGCGGGCCTGGTTCTCCACCTGGATCGCGCCCATGGCGGTGAACAGCTTCTTGATGAGGTAGTTCTCCTCGTTGTCCAGCGTCGCCCCGCCGAGGCTGGCGATGCCGCGGGTGCGCCGCAGGTAGCGGCCCTCGGCGTCCTTGTCCTCCCAGCCGCGCCGGCGGGCCTCGAGCACCCGGTCGACGATCATGTCCATCGCCGTGTCGAGCTCGAGGTCCTCCCACTCCGTGGCGTAGGGGCGGCGGTAGCGCACGGTGGTGACGCGCTGGTCGCCGTTGACGAGCTGCTCGCTGGCCGAGCCCTTGGGGCACAGCCTGCCGCGGGAGATCGGGGAGTCGGGGTCGCCCTCGATCTGCACGACCTTCTCGTCCTTGACGAACACCCGCTGCCCGCAGCCGACGGCGCAGTAGGGGCAGACGGAGCGGGCGACGCGGTCGGCGCTCACCGTGCGGGGGGTGAGGTCCTTCGAGCGGCCCGACTGCGCCGCGGCGCCGCGGCCGAGCGGGTCGGAACCCGTGAGCTGCCGGTACACCGGCCAGCCCTCGATCCAGGTGCGCACACCCATGAGGAGCCTCCCGCCGTCGCCGCGCCCCGGGTCGGGCACCGTCGCCGCGCGCACAGTCTCCACCACGGCGCGCGATCGCGCAGCCCGGCGCGCCGCCGGTTAGCGTGACCGCGCCCGCCGCGCACCGCGGAGGCCGCCGAGCACCGGGAGCGCCGGGATGAGCACCGCAGCACCCTCGCCCACCACGACCGCCAGCCGCCGCCCCGCCCTGGCGGGGCTGCTCGTCTTCGCGGTGCTGGCCGCGGCGCTGCTGCTGTGGTCCAAGTGGGACCCCTACGCCCGGCGCACCCTCGAACTGGGCGGCACCCACACCTGGGCCGGGTCCTCCGTGCTGGACGCCGCAGGGGTGCGGCCCGGCGCGGCCCCGAGCCTGGGCGCGGGGTGGGCGTTCACCCTCGCCTACTCCACCGCCGTGTGGAAGGCCGTCCTCACCGGCCTGGTGATCTCCGCGGCGGTGCAGACGCTGGTGCCGAGACGCTGGCTGCTGTCGGTGATGGCGCGGCGAACCCCGACCGGCTCGGCCGTGGCCGGCGGGCTGCTGTCCACGCCGTCGATGATGTGCACCTGCTGCACCGCGCCCGTGGCCAACGCCCTGCGCCGCAGCGGCGTGCCGACCGCCGGGGTGGTGGCGTACTGGCTGGGCAACCCGCTGCTGAACCCCGCGGTGCTGGTGTTCCTGCTCCTGGTGGCGCCGTGGCAGTGGGCCGCCACCCGCCTCCTCGTCGGCGCGCTCGTCGTCGTCGGCGGCGCGGTGCTCGTCGCCCGGCTCACCACCGCGCGCCTGGCACCGGAGGCGGCCGCCGCGGTGGGCGCGGCGACGCCCGCCGTGGACGCCGCCGCGCCCGGCGACGAGGAACTGCGCACGGCACCGTCGCGCTTCGCGCGCACCCTGGCCCGCACCGCCCTCGTCGTGGTGCCGGAGTACCTGCTCGTCGTCTTCGCGGTGGGCTGCCTGGCGGGCTGGCTGTTCCCGCTCGGGGAGTCCGCGCGCTCCTTCGGCGCGCTGGCGCTGCTGGCGGCCCTCGTCCTGGGCACCCTGCTCGTCATCCCCACCGCCGGGGAGATCCCGCTGGCGCAGGGCCTGGCCGCGGCCGGGGCCGGCGGGGCCGTCGTCGGGGCGCTGCTCATCGTGCTGCCCGCCCTCAGCCTGCCCTCCATGGTGATGGTGGGGCGGGCCCTGACGTGGCGGGTGACGCTGCTGTCCGCGGCGGTCGTCGTGGCCGGCGGGGCGCTCGCCGCAGGCGTCCTCGTGCTGCTGAGCTGATCCTCGACGCGCCGGGCGTGGCTCGGGCACCCTGCCTCCCGTGAGCGCACCACCGGCCGTGGACCGCGCACGGGTCCTGGCGCACCGCCTGCACGTGCAGGAACTGCACCGCCCCGCGCCCGTCGCCGCGCGGGGCCTCGCCGTGACCGGCCTCGGCGTGCCGGACGTGCCGCACGGCTCCGCGCGCCTCGCCCTGGCGGTGCGCGGCGCCGCACCCGGCGACGAGGAGGGGCTGACGCTGGTGTGGGCGGCGCGGGGCGCCCCGCACCTGCACCGCACCGAGGAACTGCCCGCCGCGGCTGCGGCCCTCTGGCCGCTGTCGGACGCCGACGCGGGGGTGCGGATCCGCAGCGGGCAGACCCCGGACGCACCCGCCCTCGGGCTGGAGGGGTTCCGCGCCACCGCCGAGGCCTTCCGGGAGGTGGTGACCCGGCGGATGCCCAAGGGCGAGGTCAGCGCCGCCGTCACCGCCCGGGTGCCCGCGGAGCTCAGCTACGACTGCCGCTCCTGCGCGGCGCACCACGTCTCCGGCACCGTGTTCCAGTCAGCCGCCCTCGCCGGTCGGGTGGGCCTGCACCGCGAGGGGCAGGGCACGGAACTCCAGCCGCTGGACGGGGTCCCCGCCGTGCCGCAGGCGGCGGAGGGCACCGCGGAGCTGGTGCGCGCGTACCTGCACCTGCACGGCCCCGCCACCGCGAAGGAGGCCGCCTCCTGGCTCGGCACCACCCAGGCGCACCTGCGCGCGGTCTGGCCGCGGGACCTGGCGACGGTGCTCGTCGACGGGCGGCGGGCGCAGCTGCCCGCGGAGCACCTCGACGCCCTGCTCTGCGCGCCGTCGCCGCGCGGGGTGGTGCGGCTGCTGCCCCCCGGCGACCCGTGGCTCCAGAGCCGGGACCGCGAGCTCGTCCTGCCCGACGCCGCCGCCCGCAAGGAGGTTTGGCGGGTCATCGGCAACCCCGGGGTGCTGCTGGTGGACGGGGAGGTCGCCGGCACGTGGCGGCCCAGGGCGTCGGGGCGGCGCGTGGAGCTGACCTTGACCCCGCTGGCCCCCCTACCGCGGCGGGTGCTCCGGGCCGTCGAGGCGGAACTGCCGCTCGTGGCCGCCGCCCGGGGTGCGCAGGAGGGCCGCCTCGTCCTGGCGGGCTGATCCGGCTCAGGGTGGCTCCGCGCCGCGCTCGGCCTCCTGCCGCAGCAGCGGCCCGAGGTCCGGCAGCCGCTCCAGCCCGCGCACCGCCTGCCGCGTGCGCGGGTTCTCCGCCAGCCGCTCCCGGTGGCGGTGCAGGAACGCCCAGTACCCCGCCGTGTACGGGCACGCGTCGGGCCCCACCCGCACCGAGGGGTCGTAGCGGCAGCCCCCGCAGAAGTCGCTCATCCGGTCGATGTACGCCCCGCCGGTGGTGTACGGCTTCGTCGCCGTGGTGCCGCCGTCGGCGTGCTGGGAGATCCCCACGACGTTCGTCGTCATCACCCACTCGTAGCCGTCCACGAAGCAGCGGCGGAACCAGTCCGACACCGCCGCCGGGTCGTAGCCGCGCTGCAGCGCCCACCCGCCCAGCACCATCAGGCGCGGGATGTGGTGCACCCAGCCCTGCTCGCGGACCTGCCGCAGCACCGAGCCCAGGCAGTTCGCCTCCACCTGCCCGTGCGGGTCCAGCTCCGCGAACCACGCGGGCAGCGGCTCGTGCGCGCCCAGCTCGTTGGCGTCGCGGAACCCCTCCCCCAGGTGCCAGTACAGGTGCCACACGTAGGAGCGCCACCCCACCACCTGCCGCACGAAACCCTCCAGCGACGGCAGACGGCTGACGTGGGCGCGGCCGAACTCCTCCGCGCGCCGCGCCACCTCCAGCGGGTCCAGCAGGCCCAGGTTCAGCGGCGCCGACAGCAGCGAGTGCGCCATCCACGGGTCCCCCGAGAGCATGGCGTCCTCGTGCGCGCCGAACGCCTCCAGCCGGTGCTCCAGGAAGTGCTCCAGCGCCGCCAGCGCCTCGGCGCGGGTCACGGCAAAACGGCGCGGGCCGTCCTCGCCGGGGAACACCGCGCCGTGGTCGCGCTCCAGGCGGTCCAGGTCCTCGCGCACCTGCGCGTCGACGTCGTCCTCCTGCGGCCACCACGGCTCGGGCACGCCCAGGCGCTCCCGCCGCGGGGGCGGCTCGCGGTTGTCCTCGTCGTAGTTCCAGCGCCCGCCGACCGGTCCGCCCCGGCCGTCCAGCAGCAGCCCGTGCAGGCGGCGCACGTCGCGGGCGAAGTCCTCCAGCAGCAGCCGCCGCCCCCCGCGCCCGGCGGCCCAGCGCGCGAACTGCGCCTCGGAGACGACGAAACCCCGCGAGGCCAGGACCTCCACGCCCGGCAGCTCCCGCACCAGGCGGCGGGCGCCCCAGGACGTCGGGTCGCACACGCTCACCGGTGCGTCCGGGCCGACGCCGGCCTCGGCGAGCGCCCCGGTGTAGGTGCCCGCCCGCACGAGCTGCACCTCGCCGCCCGGCTCCGCCGCCCGGTGCCGCAGCGCCGACAGCACCAGGTGCGCCTTGCGCCGGTGGACCCGCGTGCGGCGCAGCGCCGCGAGCGACTCCACCAGCAGCACCGGCTGGTCGGGCCGGTCCAGGAAGTGCGGGCCGAGCTGGTCGGCGAACAGCCAGCGGCGCGTGCCGGGCGAGCGGTCCGGGAGGTCGTGCGCGGGCCCGGCCGGGCCCGCCGTCTCCTCGCTCAGACGTCGTCGACGGTCGTGCGGCGCACCCCGTGGGGGGTGGGCTCGGTGTAGGAGCTGCTGACGCGCCGGCGGCGCGGGGCGAAGAACGCGATCTCCAGCACCAGGCCGAGCACCCCCACGATCATGAGGATCCAGCCGACCGTGGACAGGTCGATGCCGCTGATGTCGAGCGTCACCGCGAACGCGAGGATCGCGCCGATGGCGATGAGGACGATGGCCGAACCGAGCCGCACGGGTGCCTCCTGGTGTCGTCGGGCGTGATCACGTCGTCTCCAGCGTGGCGCAGCGCGGGCGCCCGCGCGCGCCGGGACGCGCCGGACGGGTGAGCGGGGGCGTCAGCGGGTGGCGGCGGTGATCCTGCGCTCGAGGTCGGCCGCCAGCGCCCGCGAGGCCTCCGCCACGTCGCCGTGCCCCTCCAGCGAGGTCGCCGTCGGGGTGGCGCGGGCGCGGCGGGCGACGTCCTCGTTGAGGGCGGCCAGCAGGCGCCAGTCGTCCGCCTGCGCCAGGGGGCTGCCGGCCAGGCGCGCCAGCATGTGCACCGCCACCAGCGGGTCCAGGCGCGTCTCCTGCTCGGCCGCGGCCCGCTCCGCGACCCACGTCACGCGGTCCCACCACTGGTCGCGGGCCGTCTCGCGCGCCCGCTGCCGCCCCGCCGAGCGCGCCACGAGCGCGGCGATGACCGCGGCCAGGACGGCACCCGCGCCACCGAAACCGGAGGAGAGGACGAACTGCGACAGCCAGGAGCCCATTCGCCCACCCTGCCGTGCCCGTGCGACAGCACGGGGCGCACCCCCGCTCCCGCCCGTCTCCGGGTTCCGGCGGGCACGAGGGGCGTCACTCCCGCCCGTCTCCGGATTTCGGCGGGCCGAGGGGCCCGCTCCCGCCGATCTCCGGGTTCCGGCGGGCACAAGGGGGCCCGCTCCCGCCGATCTCCGGGTTCCGGCGGGGACAAGGGGGCCCGCTCCCGCCCGTCTCCGGATTTCGGCGGGCACGGGCGGCCCCGGCGGCGCCGGAACCCGGGGACGGGCGGGCCTCAAGGCGTCAGCGGATCGCCTGCGTCTGCGGGCCCTCCTCCGGCCGGGGCGCCGGCGCGCCGCCCGAGGCGGTGCGCTGGGCGCGGTCGGCGGCGCGGGTGGCACCCGCGGCCTCCGCCTTGGCCCGCTGGAGGGCCGCGGCGGGGTCCTCCAGCACGGGGACCTCGAAGCCCGGCGCGGTCTCGGCCGCGGCGGCGCGCACCGGCGGGCGCGAGGCCCCGTCCTGCTCGCCGCCCGCAGCGGCGCCGTGGGCGGCGAACATGGAGCCGAAACCCTTCAGCGCGTCGTTCAGCTCGCTCGGCACGATCCACAGCTTGTTCGCGTCGCCCTTGGCGATCTGCGGCAGCATCTGCAGGTACTGGTACGCCAGGAGCTTGGGGTCGGGGTCGCCGCGGTGGATCGCGTCGAACACCTGCCCGATGGCGCGGGCCTCACCCTGCGCCCGCAGGATCGCCGCCTGCGCCTGGCCCTCCGCCCGCAGGATCGAGGACTGCTTCTCGCCCTCGGCGGTGAGGATCTGCGACTGCTTCAGGCCCTCGGCGTTGAGGATCGCGGCGCGCCGGTCCCGCTCGGCGCGCATCTGCTTCTCCATCGAGTCCTGCACGCTGTGCGGCGGGTCGATCGCCTTCAGCTCCACCCGGTTGACGCGGATGCCCCAGCGGCCGGTGGCGTCGTCGAGCACCCCGCGAAGCTGCGCGTTGATGTTGTCGCGGCTGGTGAGGGTCTGCTCCAGGTCCAGGGAGCCGATGACGTTGCGCAGGGTCGTGACGGTGAGCTGCTCGATGCCCTGGATGTAGTTGGCGATCTCGTACGTCGCGGCCTTGGGGTCGGTCGGCTGGTAGTAGATGACCGTGTCGATGCTCACGACGAGGTTGTCGGAGGTGATGACGGGCTGCGGGGGGAAGGAGACGACCTGCTCGCGCAGGTCCACCACCGCGCGCGGCTTGTCGATGAACGGCACCAGGATGTTCAGCCCCGCGTCCAGCGTGCGGGAGTAGCGGCCCAGGCGCTCCACGATGACCGCGGAGGCCTGCGGCACGATCCGGATCGTCTTGGCGATGGCGGCCACCACCAGGACGACCAGCAGGATCAGGATGACCAGGCCGGCGACGTCGGGCATCAGTTCTCCTCCGGCTTTCTCGGTGGTGCCGGACGGACGTCCGGCACCGCGGGGGGTGGCACGGGGGGTGCCGGGCCGACGACGGCCGTGGCGCCGTCGATGGCGGTGACCACGAGGTCCCGCCCGGCGGGGAACACCGCGCCCGTCGCCGAGCGCGCCGACCACGTCTCCCCGGCGAGCTTCACCAGCCCGCCGCCCGGGCCGACCTCCGCCACGACGACGGCGGTGCGGCCGACCAGGGCGGCGGTCCCGGTGGTGCCCACCTGCGGCATCCGCAGCCGCCGCAGCAGCATCGGGCGCGCCGTCGCGGCCAGCAGGACCGCCGCGGCCAGCGCCACGGCCACCTGCCCGGCCACGGGCGCACCCAGGCCCGCCGCGGCCGCACCCGCCAGCGCGCCCCCGGCCAGCATGAGGAACACCAGGTCCAGGCTGACGAGCTCGAGGATCCCCAGCACGAGGGCGAGGGCGACCCACACCAGCCACGGCTGCTCCCGCAGCGCATCCAGCCAGTTCCCCACCTCGGCCCCTCCTCCCGCGTGCGTGAGGCGATCCTAGGCACAGCCGATCACGGTGGGTGCGGTACACGGCACGAAAGGGCGCCGGCCCGCGGCTCACCCCTCCGCGAGGTCCTCCAGCGGCGGGCAGGAGCACACGAGCTGCCGGTCCCCGGCCGCCCCGTCGATGCGCCGCACCGGCGGCCAGTACTTGCGGCGCGGGTCCGCCCCCGCCGGGTAGACCGCCTCGGCGCGGGAGTAGGGGTGGTCCCACTCCCCCACCAGCGACGCCGCCGTGTGCGGGGCGTGGCGCAGCGGGCTGTCCGCCACCGCCCAGCGGCCCCGCTCCACGTCGCGGATCTCCTCGCGGATGGCGAGCATGGCGTCGCAGAAGCGGTCCAGCTCGGCGAGGTCCTCGCTCTCGGTGGGCTCGACCATGAGGGTGCCCGCGACGGGGAACGACATGGTCGGGGCGTGGAAGCCGTGGTCGACGAGGCGCTTGGCGACGTCCTCGACGCCCACGCCCGTCTCCTTCGTGATGGCCCGCAGGTCGAGGATGCACTCGTGGGCGACGAGCCCGCCCGGACCGGCGTAGAGCACGGGGTAGGCCTCGCGCAGGCGCGCGGCGACGTGGTTGGCGGAGAGGATCGCCTGCTCGGTGGCCTCCCGCAGCCCGTCGGCGCCCATGAGGCGGATGTACGCCCAGGAGATGGGCAGGATGCCCGCCGAGCCCCACGGCGCGGCGGAGACGGGACCGACACCGGCGCGGGCGCTCTCCTCGTCGAGGGTGGTGGCGGGCAGGTAGGGGGCGAGGTGGGCGCGCACCGCCACCGGCCCCACGCCCGGGCCGCCGCCGCCGTGCGGGATGCAGAACGTCTTGTGCAGGTTCAGGTGCGAGACGTCCGCGCCGAAGCGGCCCGGCCGGGCCACGCCGACCAGGGCGTTGAGGTTGGCCCCGTCGACGTACACCTGCCCGCCCGCCTCGTGCACGATGCCGCACAGCTCGGCGACGGACTCCTCGAACACCCCGTGCGTCGACGGGTAGGTGATCATGATGGCGGCGAGGGTGTCCCGGTGGGCGTCCACCTTGGCGCGCAGGTCCGCCATGTCCACGTTGCCGTTCTCGTCGCAGGCCACCACCACGACCCGCAGTCCCGCCATGACGGCGCTGGCGGCGTTCGTGCCGTGCGCGGAGGACGGGATGAGGCACACCGTGCGGGCCTCGTCGCCCCTGGCGCGGTGGTGCGCGCGGATCGCCAGCAGCCCCGCGAACTCCCCCTGCGAGCCCGCGTTGGGCTGCAGCGACACCGCGTCGTAGCCGGTGACCTGCGCCAGCCAGCGCTCCAGGTCCGCCACGACCTGCGCGGTCCCGGCGAGCTGGTCGGCGGGGGCGTAGGGGTGCAGGTCCGCGAACTCCGGCCAGGACACCGGCTCCAGGGCCGTCGTCGGGTTCAGCTTCATCGTGCAGGAGCCCAGCGGGATCGCGCCCCGGTCGAGGGCGTAGTCGGCGTCGGACAGCCGCCGCAGGTAGCGCAGCATCGCCGTCTCCGAGCGGTGCCGGGAGAACACCGGGTGCGTCAGGAACCCCGACGTGCGCCGCAGCGCGCCGGGCAGGGCGTCGGGCCCGTCGAGGACGGCCGGCACCTCGATGCCGAAGCCGGCCAGGGCCGCCGCCGCGTGCTCCGGCTCCGTCGCCTCGTCGCAGGTGATGCCGACGGTGTCGGCGTCCACCCGGCGCAGGTTGACGCCCGCGGCGAGCGCCCGGGCCACCACCTCGTCCGCGCGGCCGGGCACCCGGGCGGTGACGGTGTCGAAGAACTCCGCGTGCACCACCTCCACGCCGTGCGCGCGCAGCGCCGCGGCCAGGCCGGCGGCGGTCGAGGCCACGCGGGCGGCGATGGCCCGCAGCCCCTCCGGTCCGTGCCAGACGGCGTACATCCCCGCCATCACGGCCAGCAGCACCTGCGCGGTGCAGATGTTGCTGGTCGCCTTCTCCCGGCGGATGTGCTGCTCGCGGGTCTGCAGGGCCAGGCGGTAGGCGGGTGCGCCGTCGGCGTCCCTGGAGACCCCGACGAGGCGGCCGGGCAGGGAGCGGGCCAGGCCGGAGCGCACCGCCATGTAGGCGGCGTGCGGGCCGCCGGCGTACATGGGCACGCCGAAGCGCTGGCTGGAGCCGACCGCCACGTCCACGCCGATCTCCCCCGGCGGGCGCAGCAGGGTCAGGGCGAGCAGGTCGGCGGCGGCGGTGACGAGCGCGCCGCGCTCGTGGGCCGCCCGCACGAGGGCGGCGTGGTCGCGGACGGCGCCGCTGGTGCCGGGGTACTGCACGAGCAGGCCGAACAGCCCGCGCCCGCCCACCGCGGCGAGGGGGTCGGGGGCGTCGGGGTCCACGACGACGAGGTCGATGCCGAGGGGCACGGCGCGGGTGCGCAGCACCGCGAGTGTCTGCGGCAGGACGTCGGCGTCCACGGCGAACACCGCGCCCGCGGGGGCCCTGGAGACCCGGCGCGCCAGGGTCATGGCCTCCGCCGCGGCGGTGGCCTCGTCCAGCAGCGAGGCGCCCGCGACGTCGAGGCCGGTGAGGTCGGCCACGGCCGTCTGGAAGTTCAGCAGCGCCTCCAGCCGGCCCTGGGAGATCTCCGGCTGGTACGGGGTGTACGCGGTGTACCAGGCGGGGTTCTCCAGCACGTTGCGCCGGATGACCGGCGGGGTGCGGGTGCCGTGGTACCCGGCGCCGATGAGGGAGGGCACGACGCGGTTGCGCGCGGCGATCCGCCGCAGCTCGCGGGTGACGGCGTGCTCCTCGGCGGCGGGGGGCAGGTCCGGGCCGGCCCCGGCGCGCACGTCGTCGCGGATGCCCGCGGGCACGGCCCGCTCGACGAGGTCGGCGAGGGAGGAGACGCCGACGGCGGCGAGCATCCGGTTCCGCTCGGCGGGGCGGGGCCCGAGGTGGCGGTCGGCGAAGCGGGTCGCGGCGGGCGGCAGGTGCGGGACCGCGTAGCCGGGGTCCGCCCCCGCGCCGGGAGCGCTCGCGCCGGGAGCGCTCGCGCCGGGAGCGCTCGTACCGGGAGCGCTCGTGCCAGGAGTGCTCGTGTCGGGGGTCGCGTCGGTGGTCGTCATGGAGGTCTCCGTCGTCCGGGCGGCCCGGCGCGGCGCGCCGGGAGGACCTCCCCGTCTGTCACGGCCGGCACGGCACCGGGCGCTCCAGAGCGGCCTGCCCGCGCGGTCCGGGCGCCTGAGAGGTTCCGGGGAGGGTTGCCCCTTCGGCGCCCCGCTCGACCCGCCGCCGGTCCGTGCTGCGCCGCGCGCAGCCCGCGATCCGGGGCGGAGGACGTCGGCGGGGACTCTCCCGCGCGGGGTGGACGGCCGCCGAAAGGGTAACCGACGCCCGCTCTGCGCTCCCGGTGGCGCGGGGGCCACTACGGTGTGCCGGTGATCGTCCTCAGCGTCTGCAGCCTCAAGGGGGGCGTCGGCAAGACCACCGTCACCCTCGGTCTGGCGGCCGCTGCTCTCCGCCGCGGGGTGCCCACGCTGGTGGCCGACCTGGACCCGCAGGCGGACGCCACGAGCGGGCTGGACGTCACCGCACGGCGCAAGGGTGACCTCGCCACCGTGCTCGCCAGCCCCAAGCGCAAGGTCGTGGACGACGCGGTCGCGCCCAGCGGGTGGGCACAGGACCACCCCGGTCAGCTCGACGTCCTCATCGGCTCCGCCGGCTCGGCCCTGCGCGACGATCCCACGGCGGCCGGGCGGGAGCTGACGGTGCTGGCCAAGGCCCTGCGCAAGACACCCGAGCACGAGCTGGTCCTGCTGGACTGCCCGCCGTCGCTGGGCGCCCTGACCCGTTCGGCGTGGGCCGGCAGCGACGCCGTGCTCGTGGTCTCCGACGCCGGGCGCTTCGCCGTGGCCGCGGTGGAGCGCACCCTGCGCGAGCTCGCCGCCCAGGACGACGCGGGCGCCCCGCTGGGCGTGCTCGTCAACCGCTACCTCCCGCGCTCGCCCGAGCAGCGGTTCCGCTACGAGGAGCTGCGTGCCCTGGTCGGGGACCTGCTGCTGGAGCCGGTGCCCGAGCGCGCCGCGGTGCAGCAGGCGCAGGGCGCCGGGGTCCCGCTGCACGCGGTGCGCACCGCCGGCGCACGGGAGCTGTGCGCCACGTTCGACGCCCTGCTGGAGCGGGTGCTGACCACGCGGGCCTGAGGTCCGGCCAGGGGACGGTGCGGCACGTGGCGGCGCCGGTGCGCCGTGGCCTACCGTGGACGAAGCTGCTTACACAGAGTGATGACATTTCGGATCGGAGGGTCGCTGAGCGACATCGAAGGAGGCCGCATGAGCAGCCGGAGCACCACCGGGAGCACCCGGGACACCGGGCAGCTGTCACAGACCGTGCAGGAGGTCGGGCACGAGGAGGCGCAGCGGGCCGGGCACGACGAGGCCGCGGAGGTCCTGCGGCACGTCGCCGACCTGTACGCCCAGTGGGCCCGCGTCGGCGCGGACATCGCCACCCGGCTGCGGCCGGGCGCCGACGACGCCCAGCTGGCCGCGGCGCAGGCCACCCTCGGTGCGCCGCTGCCCCCCGGGGCGCGCGCGTGGTTCCGCGCCCTCGACGGCGTCGAGCCCGTGCGCACGCGCTACCGCAGCTGGACCCCGAGCATCGGCCCCGGCGGGTGGGTGCCCCTCTCCCTCGACGCCGCGGTGCGCCGCGTGCGTGAGCGCGAGCCCGCGGACCACGGGCGCCGCCTGCCCCTCTTCGGCCGCGACGAGCAGGTCCTCGCGGTCCGGCTGGGAACGGCCGAGAGCATCGTCGACCTGCTCGTCCTCGACGATCCAGGCGCACCCTTCGGCGTCGCCTGGTCCGTGCACCTGACCACGCTGCTGGAGACGTGGGCCAACGCACTGCTCGCGAGCGTCATCTGGCTGCCCGACGCCCGCGACTGGGTCGTGGACCCGTTCTCCGCGCGCACCGTGCGCAACGGCCACCTGCTGGACTAGGACCCCCACCGGGGGGACCTGCCCCGGGAGGACCCGGGGGGCACCGGCGTCCGGCTCAGCCTGCCTCGCGGGCCCGGCGACGGCGGCTCAGCTCGTCGTGGTGGGCGATCGGCACCTCGGGGACCCGGTCGGCGGGACGCTCGGTGGGCAGCGCGGCCAGGGTGCCCTCGATCTCCCGCCACACCCGCCCCACGGCGATCCCGAACACACCCTGCCCGCCCTGGACCAGGTCGATGACCTCGTCCGGGGAGGTGCACTCGTAGACGCTCGCGCCGTCGCTCATCAGGGTGATCCGCGCCAGGTCCTCCACACCCCGCTCGCGCAGGTGCTCCACGGCGGTGCGGATCTGCTGGAGGGAGACGCCGGTGTCGAGCAGCCGCTTGACGACCTTCATCACGAGCACGTCGCGGAAGCTGTAGAGGCGCTGCGAGCCGGACCCGGCGGCGGAGCGCACGCTCGGCGCGACCAGACCCGTCCGCGCCCAGTAGTCGAGCTGGCGGTAGGTGATGCCGGCGACCCGGCAGGCGGTGGGCCCGCGGTAGCCGACCTCGGCGTCGAGGCCCGGCACCGACCCGTGGACGACGGCGTCCGCCTGCCCGGGGCGCGACCCGTCGGGACGCTGGGCCTGACCCGCACCCACCGCCCGCGGTCCCGCTGTCACGTCGCCGCCACTGCTCACGCCGGCCTCCTCGTCATCGCCACCACCGACCGGCTGCCGCCGACGCGGCCAGGTGCCACGCCTCCCGCGCGCATCCCTCCCCGGGACACTCGTGCCAGGACTCCGCTGGTAACGCTTCTGCACAGACGTTAGGGGTGAGTCAAGGGGTCGTCAACGACAACCGCCTGCGACACGCGGGGTGTCGTGGAAAGTTCGGCCCGCCGTCACCAGCGGCCGCCGGCAGCCGTCCGACGGTGCCCGTGCGCGCACCGACCGCGCCGGGCACGGGACCCGTCGCGGCTGCCCGCACCGTGCTCAGCGCCCCGGCGGCCCGGCACCCGGCTCGTCCGGCTCGCCCGCCTCGAAGTCCTCGGGGCTGATGTGGTCGAGGAACTCGCGGAACTTCTCCACCTCGTCCTCGTCCTCGTCCGGCACCGGCACGCCGCCGGCCTCCAGGACCTCCTCGGCACCCACGATCGGGCAGCCCACGCGCAGCGCCAGCGCGATCGCGTCGGAGGAGCGGGAGCTGACCTTCAGGTCCCCGTCGAAGACCAGCTCGGCGTAGTAGACGTTGTCCTGCATGGCCACGATCCGCACCTCCTGCAGGGTGCGGCCCAGGGCCGTGATCACGTCGCGGAGCAGGTCGTGGGTGAGCGGGCGCGGTGGCACCACGCCCTGCTGGGCGAAGGCGATCGCACTCGCCTCCGGCGCCCCGATCCAGATCGGCAGGTAGCGGTCCCCGCCCCGCTCCCGCAACAGCACGATGGGGTTGTTGGAGGGCATCTCCACCCGGACCCCGATGACGTCGAGCTCACGCACCCCGCCACGTTACCCCCGCCGCCCCGTCCCGCGCCGAGCCGGGCGGGCGCGCCGCCTCAGGTGGTCAGCCGCTGCAGGCCCCCGGCGACCAGGGCGGTGTGCAGCCGCACGCACAGGGCGGCGATCTCGCGCGCCACCTCCCCCGCCCGGTCGGGGTCGGCCTGGCGCTGGCGCTGCAGGGGCGCGACGACCTGCTCGACCAGGGCGAGCTCGCGGTCGGCGGCCGTGCGGAAGGGGCGCAGGTGCCGCGCCTCGATCCCGAACGCCGACAGCTGCGCCGCCGCCCGCACGATCTCCAGCGCCTCCCCGTCGAACCAGGGCCCGCCCGGGGCGGCCGTGACCACGCCGTACGTCTCCAGCGCCTCCAGCAGCCCCTCGTCGGCGCCGGAGTCGTGCAGCAGCTCCCGGCGGGTCAGGCGCAGCCGCGCCGCGCGCCCGCCGAACCGCTCGGCCCCGGGTGCCTCCTCCTCCGCGGCGGCCTGGGGGACGGTGGGCGCCGTGCCCGGCAGGCGCGGCGGGTCGAACCCGCGGTCCAGCGCCTCCAGGTGCTCGCGGATCACCTTCAGCGGCAGGTAGTGGTCCCGCTGCGCGCCCAGCACGTAGCGCAGGCGCTCCACGTCCGCCCCGGAGAACTTGCGGTACCCGGCGGGCGTGCGCTCCGGCTCGACGAGACCCTGCTCCTCCAGGAAGCGGATCTTGGAGATGGTGACGTCGGGGAACTCCCCCGACAGCTGCGCCATGACCTCCCCGATGGTCATGGCGCGCCGCGAGCCGCCGGAGCGGGCGGGCGCGGGCCCCGGACGGTCGGCGGCACCGCTCACCGCAGCGCTCCCGCCGGCACCGCTCAGCGCCCGGACCCGCCGGCGGGCGGGTCGTCGGAACGCCTGCTCGCGTGGAAGACCATCCGGAACTTGCCGATCTGGACCTCGTCGCCCGTGCGCAGCACCTTCTCGTCGATGCGCTCGCGGTCCACGTAGGTGCCGTTGAGGCTGCCGACGTCCCGCACCCGGAAGGTCCGGGTGTCCCCCGTCTCGTCCCCGCGGACGAACTCCGCGTGCTTGCGGGAGACCGTGACGTCGTCGAGGAAGATGTCGCTGCTCGGGTGCCGGCCCGCGGACGTGCGGGGCGCGTCGAGCAGGAAGCGGGCCCCGGTGTTCGGGCCCCGGCGCACGATCAGCAGCGCCGAGCCCGGGGGCAGCGCGTCGACGGAGGCCTTCTCGTCCGCGGACAGCCCCGCCTCGCCGTCGTGCGTCTCGACCGGCACCAGGCCGGCGAACGACATGGTCGTCTCGACCTGGCGCTCGGTCCCGGCCGGCGGACGGGCGCCCGGGCCGTGCGGTTCAGCACCGCCACCCTGCGGCGACATGGCACCACCCTCTCGCGACGCTGGCACTGGTGTGACCTGTCGGTGCTCCCCGTGGCACCGCGCGGCGATCACCGGACATCAGACTATCCACGGCACGACCGCCCGCTCCAGCGAGGCCCGGGAGCGGACCCGGCCGGAGCAGCACCCCGGCCGGCACGGTGCCTCCTCAGCCGACGTGGGCGGTGTACGCCTCCGCGTCGAGCAGTCCCTCCACCGCGGAGGCGTCCTGCGGTCGCAGCGTGAACATCCAGCCCTCGCCGTACGGGTCGGAGTTCACCAGGTCCGGGCGCGTCTCCAGGCCCGGGTTGTGCGACAGCACCGTCCCGGACACCGGGGCGGTGACCTCCGAGACGCTCTTGGTGGACTCCACCTCCCCGCAGGAGGAACCGGACTCCACGACCTCGCCCTCGGCGGGCAGGGAGACGTACACGACGTCCCCGAGCGCGGACTGGGCGTAGTCGGTGATGCCGATCGTCAGGGTGCCGTCCTCCAGGACGCGCACCCACTCGTGCTCGCTGGTGTAGCGCAGCTCGGCGGGCACGTCGTGCGGCATGGCGGCTCCCGGGTCACGCGGTGGTCTGGCTGCGCCCTGCACGCTACCCGCCCCGCCGCCGGGCCGCAGCAGGCCCTCCCCCCGCCGCGTGGCGGGACGCGCGGCGCGGCGGGCGCACCCGTCCGGTGCTCAGGGCGCCGGGGCCCGCGGTACCGGGCTCGCCCACCGCAGCGCCGGCGCGTCGGTCACGGCGTCGACGACCACCCGCTCCGCGGTCGTCACCTCGGCGCCGCCCCCGCGCGAGCGCACCGCCTCCAGGACACCGCCCGGGATGTCCAGGGCCGGGGCCAGGGTGTCCGGCTCGCCGATGGCGACGACCTCGTAGGGCGGGCGCACCAGCCGCGAGCCCACCAGGACACCGGCGGGGTCGTCGGTCAGCGCGGTGGAGGCCACCACCCGCGCCGGCCCGATCTGCAGGGCCTCCGCGCCGGCGTCGCGCAGCTCCTGCACGGCGTCCAGCAGCGTGCTGGCCCGCACCGCCGACACGCCGCCCTCCAGCCGCAGCACGATGCCCGGCCCCTCCGCCGGCACGGTGCCGGCGAGCAGCGAGTACGTCTCCAGGCGCTGGCGCGCGGCGCGCTCGGCGGCCTCGGCCCCGCCACCGGCGGTGAGCTCCGAGCGGGTCCGCTCCAGCTGCCGCGCCTCCTCCTCCAGCCGCTCGGCGCGGTCGGAGGTGTCGGAGAGGATGCGCACCAGCTCGCTCTCCCCGAGCTGCTCCAGGCCCTGCGCCTGCGTCTGCCGGACCTGCGCGACCACGGCGAACCCCAGGGCTGCGCACAGCACGCCCGCCAGCAGCTGCCCCCGGCTGGCGCGCGGGCGCGCGGCGCGGGCCAGGCGCGCCCACGGTGGGCGCCGCGTCCGCGGCGGGGCCGCCTCCGGCTGCGGGGCGGGCTCCGGTCCGGGTCCCGGCCGGGCGGCGTCCGCCCCGCCCACGTCCCCGCCCACGTCCCCGGGCCCGCTCACGCGCTCGCCCCGCTCACGCCGACAGCAGGTGCCGCCGGATCGAGGCGACGTTGGAGAAGATGCGCACCCCCAGCACCACCACCACGCCCGTCGAGAGCTGCGCGCCCACCCCGAGCTGGTCGCCCAGGTACACGATGAGCCCGGCGACCACGGCGTTGCTGGCGAAGGACGTGACGAACACGCGGTCGTCGAAGATGCCGTCCAGCACCGCGCGCAGCCCCCCGAAGACCGCGTCCAGCGCCGCGACGACCGCGATGGGCAGGTACGGCTGCAGCGCCGGGGGCACCTCCGGGCGCAGCAGCACACCGGCGACGACGCCCACGAGCAGGCCGAGGGCGGCGATCACGGGCGCTCCTGCCGCGAGGGGTCCACGGGCGGGAACGCTAGCGTCCCGGGCCCCTGCGCCGGGGCGGGGCCCGCCGGGACCGCCAGGCGCAGGTCCACGCTGTCCGCCGCCGGCAGCAGCAGCTCCTCGCGCCCGGCGACGGTGACGCCGATGCCGTAGTTGTCCTGCAGGGCGCTGAGGTAGCTGCCCGCCGGCGAGGCCGCCAGGCGCGTCTGCAGCGCCGTGGGGTCGCCGATCGCGCGCACCTCGTAGGGCGGCACCAGCGGGCGGTAGCCCACCAGGACCGCCGGGCCCGCCGAGCGGATCGCGGCCAGGGCGGTCAGGCGCTGCCCGTCGACCGCGACGGCCTCGGCCCCGGCGGCCCACAGCCCGTTGACGAGGACCTGCAGGTCCCGGTCGACCACGCGGCCCTCCCCCTCGCCGGCGCCCGCCGGGGCCTCACCCGCCTCCGCGCCCAGCGGGGCGGAGGCCGCGTCGGAGAGCACCACCTCCACCCCCGGCCCGCTCACCGCCGCGGCCCCCACGGCCGGGGCGAGCGCGTCGGCGCGGCCGGCGTCCGCGGCGGCCCCGGCACCGGCCACGCGCGACTGCAGCTCCTCGCCGGCGGCTCGCAGGGCGGCGGTGCGGCGGGCCAGCTCGTCGGCCTCGGCGGCGCGCTCGGCGACCCGCGCACGCAGCTCCTCCCGGCCGCGGTCGGCCTCCGGCCGCCCGGCGGCCTCGCGCGCCGCGGTGACCAGCAGGACGCCCAGCAGCGCCGCCAGCACGGCCGAGGTCGCGGCGCGGGCCCGCCGCGCGGCGGGGCGCACCCCTCCGGCGCGGCGGCGGGCGGCGTCGGCGTAGCCCGGGTCCAGCGGGGCGTCCATGAGGCCGTTGAGCAGGCTCATGGAGGCGTCGGGCCCGTCCCAGGGCGCGGCCGGGGTGCGCCCGCCCGCCGGCGCGGGCGGGCGGGCGGGTGTCACCCCGCGCCCCGGGCGGCCCCGCCCGCGACGAGGTCGCGCACCTGCCGCACGTACAGCAGCCCCGCCCACCAGTACAGGCCCGTGCCCCACAGGGCGAAGGCCCAGCCGAAGGAGCCCGCCACCTCCGCCAGCGCCGGCACGGCCTCCCCGAGCAGCAGCAGCGGGAAGGCGTACAGCAGGCAGAAGGTGCCCAGCTTGCCGAGGAAGTGCACCGGCAGGGGACCGTACCCCGCGCGGGTCAGGAACGGCACCGTCGCCGCGAGCACCAGGTCCCGCCCCACCAGGACCGCCACCAGCCACCACGGCACCATCCCCCGGTACGCCAGCCCGAGCAGCGCGGTGAGGATGTAGAGCCGGTCCGCGAAGGGGTCCAGCAGCTGCCCGAGGCGCGTGATCTGCTGCCAGCGGCGCGCCAGGAAGCCGTCGAGCCAGTCGCTGAACCCGCTGACGGCCAGCACCACCAGCGCCCAGCCGTCCTGCTCCCAGGCGATGAGGAAGGCGAAGACCGGCACGAGCAGCAGGCGCAGGAAGCTCAGCACGTTGGGGAGGGTCAGCACCCGGTCGCTGACCAGCCCGGGCCCGGGCAGCGGCACGCCCGCTGCGCCGCGGTGGTCGGCCGCGTCGGCCCCCATCTCCCCCTCCGTCCCCCTCCGCCGCGGCCTGGCGCCGCTCCGCGACACGCTCATGATCTCGCCGGGCAGGTGCACAGCGCGTCTGGCAGCCTACGTCGCAGCCGGCGGGCGGGGGGTGGCACGAGCTCCCCGCGGCGCCGCCGGCGTGGACCACGTGCGCACCGCGGAGGCGGTGGGCGGGACGGAAGGCACCCATGCGGATCCTCGGTGTGAACGCGATCTTCCACGACCCCTCGGCGGCGCTGGTCGTCGACGGGCAGATCGTCGCCGCCGCGGAGGAGGAGCGCTTCAGCCGGCGCAAGCACGGCAAGCGGCCCGTGCCGTTCTCGGCGTGGGAGCTGCCCGAGCAGGCGATGCGCTGGTGCCTGGCCGAGGCGGGCCTGCGCCCCCAGGACCTCGACGCGGTCGGCTACTCCTTCGACCCGGGGCTGACCAAGCCCGCGGAGGAGCTGGGCCTGCAGGACCCGTGGGACCACCTGCGGGTGACGTACGCGCAGGAGGCGCCCTCCGCCCTGGCCACGGCGCTGCGGGGCCTGTCGCCCGAGCAGGTGCGCTTCGTGCCCCACCACGTCGCGCACGCGGCGTCGGCGGCGCTGGCGGCCCCGGCGGCGGCCGCGGCGGGCGGCAGCAGCGTCCTGGTCCTCGACGGGCGCGGCGAGCGGGCCTCGCACCTGGCCGGGCGCTACCGCGGCGGGCGGCTGGAGGTCCTGGCCAGCCAGGAGCTGCCGCACTCCCTGGGCCTGCTGTACGAGACGCTCACCAGCCACCTGGGCTTCCTGCACTCCTCCGACGAGTACAAGGTCATGGCGCTGGCCTCCTACGGCACGCCGCGCTTCGCCGACGAGATCGCCGAGTTCGTGCACGCCACCGGCGACGGCGGCTTCGTCACCGAGGTCCCGGACTGGTCGCGCTGGGCGCAGGCGCTGGCCGACGGGGAGAAGTGGGACCCGCGCCGCGACACGGCGCAGGCCGACCTGGCCTCCTCCGTGCAGGAGGTGCTGGAGCGCACCCTGGTGGACCTGGCGCGCTGGGTCCACGCCCAGACCGGCGACCGGGTCCTGACGATGGCCGGCGGCACCGCCCTGAACTGCGTGGCGAACAGCCGCATCTGGCGCGAGACCCCCTTCGAGGAGGTGTTCGTGCAGCCCGCCGCCGGGGACGCCGGCACCGCCCTCGGCGCGGCGCTGCAGCTGTCCGCCGACGGCGGGGAGCTGCCCGAGCCGATGACCGACGCGGCGCTGGGGCGGGGCTGGTCCGACGACGACCTCGCCGCGTGGCTGCGCCGGGCCGCCGTGCCGTTCACCACCCCCGACGACCTGGCCGGGGAGGTCGCGGACGTGCTGGCGCGCAACGGGGTCGTGGCCTGGTTCGACGGCCGCGCGGAGTTCGGCCCGCGCGCCCTGGGGCACCGCTCCCTCATGGCGCACCCGGGGCACCGGGACAACCTGGAGCGCCTCAACGACGTCAAGGGCCGCGAGCAGTTCCGCCCCGTGGCGCCGATGGTGCTGGCCGAGCGCGCGCAGGAGATCTTCACGGGCGGGCCGTTCCCGAGCCGGTACATGCTCTTCGTGCACGACGTGCTGCCCGCGTGGCGCGAGCGCATCCCCGCCGTGGTGCACGTCGACGGCACCGCCCGCATCCAGACCATCCACGAGGAGCAGACCCCGCGGGTGGCGGCGCTGCTGCGGGCCTTCGAGCAGCGCACCGGCCTGCCGGTCGTGGTGAACACGAGCCTGAACACCGCGGGGCGGCCCATGGTGGACGACCCGCGTGACGCGCTGGAGCTGTTCGGCTCCGCGCCCGTGGACGCCCTGGTCCTGGGCCCGCACCTGGTGCTGCGCTCGCGGATCTTCGCCCGGGCCGGCGCGTGAGCGCACCCGCAGGGGCGGACGGCGCGGCGGCGGCGGGCGGCGGCACCGCGTACGCGGTGGTCGTGCCCACGGTCGGGCGCCCGAGCCTGGCGCGGCTGCTGGACACCCTCGCCGCCCAGGACGGCCCTGCGCCCGAACGGGTGGTCGTCGTGGACGACCGGCGCCCCGGTCCCGGCGGCCTGCGCGCCCCCGCGGCGCAGGACCCGTGCGAGCAGGCGTGCGCGGCGGCCCGGGACGCGGGCCTCGACGTGCTGCTCGTGCGCTCGGGCGGGCGCGGGCCCGCCGCCGCCCGCAACGCCGGCTGGCGCCGGGCGCGCACCCCGTGGGTGGCGTTCGTCGACGACGACGTGGAGCTGCCCTCCGGGTGGGCCACCGCCCTCGCGGCGGACCTGGCCGGCTGCGCGCCGGACGTCGGCGGGTGCCAGGGCCGCCTGGAGGTCCCCCTGCCGCCGGGGCGGCGCCCCACCGACTGGGAGCGCGGCACCGCGGGGCTGGCGACGGCCTCGTGGATCACCGCGGACATGGCGTACCGGCACGAGGCCCTCCAGGCCGTCGCCGGTTTCGACGAGCGCTTCCCCCGGGCGTTCCGGGAGGACTCCGACCTCGCGCTGCGCGTGCAGGACGCCGGCTGGCGGCTGGTGCGCGGCGGGCACACCGCCGTGCACCCGGTGCGCCCGGCGGACGCGATGGCCAGCGCCCGCCAGCAGCGCGGCAACGCCGACGACGTCCTCATGGGCGCGTTGCACGGGCCGCGCTGGCGCGAGCGCGCCGACGCGGCGGTGGGCCGCCTGCCCTGGCACGCGGCGACGGTGGCCGCGGCCGCGGCGGGCCTGGCCGGTGCCGCGGCGCGCCGGCCGCGCCTGGCCGCGGCGGGCGCCCTGGCGTGGGCGGGCCTGTGCGCGGACTTCGCGTGGCGGCGCATCGCCCCGGGCCCGCGCACCGGCGGGGAGGTGGGCCGGATGCTGCTGACGAGCGCCGTGATCCCGCCGCTGGCGGTGTGGCACCGGGTTCGGGCGGAGCTGCGCCTGCGCGGCGCGGGGGCACCGGCACCGTGGCCGCCGCCGGTGCGGGCGGTGCTGTTCGACCGCGACGGCACCCTCGTGCACGACGTCCCCTACAACGGCGACCCGGAGCTCGTGAAGCCGGTGGACGGCGCGGCGGAGGCGCTGCAGCGGGTGCGCGCGGCCGGGCTGGCCACGGCGGTCGTGAGCAACCAGTCGGGCATCGCCCGCGGCCTGCTCACCGCGCAGCAGGTGGACGCCGTGAACGAGCGCGTCGCGGAGCTGCTCGGCGGGTTCGACGCCGTCCTCTACAGCCCCCACGGCCCCGACGAGCCCTCCAGCACCCGCAAGCCGGAACCCGGCATGGTGCTGGAGGCGGCCCGCCGCCTCGGGGTGTCGCCCGCGGAGTGCCTGCTGATCGGGGACATCGGCGCCGACGTGGAGGCCGCGCTGTCCGCGGGGGCCCGGGCGGTGCTGGTGCCGACGCCGGTGACGCGGCCGGAGGAGGTCGCGGCCGCGCCGGTCGTGGCCGCCACCCTCACCGGGGCGGTCGAGGTGGCCCTGGCCGCGGCGGGCACCGCGTGAGCCGCATCCTGGCCGCGCGGCTGGACAACGACGGCGACGTGCTGGTGACGGGCCCGGCGCTGCGGGCGCTGGCCGCCACGGCCCGCGCGGGCGGGGGCCGGCTGGACGTGCTGGCCTCCCCGGCCGGTGCCGGGGCGGCGCGGCTGCTGCCGGGGGTGGAGGAGGTGCTGGTGTTCGACCCGCCGTGGAGCGGCTTCTCCCCCGCGCCGGTGGACCCGGCGGCGGTGGAGGCCCTCGTGGCGCGGGTGCGGGCGGGCGGCTACGACGAGGCCGTGGTGTTCACCTCCTTCCACCAGAGCCCGCTGCCGCTGGCGCTGCTGCTGCGCCTGGCCGGCGTGCCGCGCGTGTGCGCCACGAGCGAGGACTACCCCGGCTCGCTGCTGGACGTGCGCCACCGCCGGGAGGTGCCCGGCGCGCCGGAGCGCCACGAGGTGGAGGCCGCGCTGGACCTGGTGCGGGCGGCGGGGCACGACCTGCCCGCCGGCGACGACGGGCGCCTGCGGCTGCGCGGGCCGCTGCCGCAGGTGCCGGCCGGGCTGCCGCACGCGGGCGGGTTCGTGGTCCTGCACCCGGGCGCCTCGGTGCCGGCGCGGGCGCCCTCCCCCGAGCAGGCCGCGCAGGTCGTGGCGGCCCTGGCGGAGGCGGGCTGGACGGTCGCGGTCACCGGCGGGCCGGGCGAGCGGGAGCTGACCGCCCGGGTCGCCGGCGGCGCCGGGGTGGACCTCGGGGGCCGCACGAGCCTGCCGGAGCTGGCCGCGGTGCTGGCCGCCGCGGCGGTCGTCGTCGTCGGCAACACCGGCCCGGCGCACCTGGCCGCGGCGGTGGGCACGCCCGTGGTCTCGCTCTTCTCCCCCGTGGTGCCCGCCGCCCGGTGGGCGCCCTGGGGCGTGCCGGTGGAGCTCCTCGGCGAGCAGGGCGCGCCGTGCCGGGGCAGCCGCGCCCGGGAGTGCCCGGTGCCGGGCCACCCGTGCCTGACGGGCGTGCCGCCGGCGGCGGTGGTGGCGGCGGTGGCCCGGCTGGCTGCGGTCGCGGATCACGCGGCCACGGGGCAGCCTTCGCAGTTCGATCACCCCGGCCCGGCATCGGGCACGGCGGTGCACCAGCAGACGATCTCGGCAGGAGGACGGCGATGAGGATCCTCGCCTGGCACGTGCACGGCTCGTGGATGACGGCGTTCGTGCAGGGCCGCCACGACTACCTCCTCCCCGTGGTGCCCGGCCGCGGCCCCGACGGCCGCGGGCGCGCGCGCACCTGGACGTGGCCGCAGGCGGCCGTGGAGACGACCCCGGAGGAGCTGCGCGAGGCGGACCTCGACGTGGTGGTGCTCCAGCGGCCGGAGGAGCTGGAGCTGGTGGAGCGCTGGACGGGCCGGCGCCCGGGCGTGGACGTGCCCGCCGTCTACGTGGAACACGACGCCCCCCGGGCCGGCGCCGCCGACAGCCGGCACCCCCTGGCGGAGCAGAGCACCATCCCCGTGGTGCACGTGACGCGGTTCAACCGGACGTTCTGGGACTGCGGCTCGGCCCGCACCCGCGTGGTGGACCACGGCGTGCTGGACCCGGGGTACCGCTACACGGGGGCCTCGGCGTCGCTGGCGGCCCTGGTGAACGAGCCGGTGCGGCGCTGGCGGATCGCGGGCACGGACCTGCTGCTGCGCGCGGCGGAGGAGCTGCCGGTGTCGCTGTACGGCATGGGCGTGGAGTCCCTGGCGCGGCAGGTGGAGGGCACCGCCGCCGGCAAGAACCTCACGGTGCTGGAGGACCTGCCGCAGGCGCGGGTGCACGAGCTGGTGGGCGAGCACCGGGCGTACCTGCACCCCTACCGCTGGACGAGCCTGGGGCTGTCGCTGATCGAGGCCATGATGATCGGCATGCCGGTGCTGGCGCTGCCGGCGACGGCCGCACCGGAGGCGGTGCCGCCGTCGGCGGGGGTGCTCTCCAGCGACCCGGACGTGCTGCTGGCCGCGGCGCGGCGCTGGGTGCACGAGCCGGAGGAGGCCCGCGAGCGGGGCCTGGCGGCGCGCGAGCACGCCCTGGCGGCGTTCGGGGTGGAGCGCTTCCTGCGGGACTGGGACGACGTGCTGGCCGACGTCGTGGCGGAGTGGAGGTCGGCATGAGGATCGCGATGGTGTCCGAGCACGCCAGCCCCCTGGCGGTGCTCGGCGGGGTGGACGCGGGCGGGCAGAACGTGCACGTGGCGGCGCTGGCGTCGGCGCTGGCCGACCGCGGTCACACCGTGGACGTGTACACCCGCCGGGACGCGGCGGACCTGCCCGAGCGGGTGGAGATGCGCCCGGGGGTGACGGTCGTGCACGTGCCGGCGGGCCCGCCGGCGGCGCTGCCCAAGGACGAGCTGCCGCCGTTCATGCCGGCGTTCGGCCGGGAGCTGGCGCGGGTGTGGGGCGGGGCGTCCCGCCCGGACGTGGTGCACGCGCACTTCTGGATGTCGGGGATGGCGGCGGCCAAGCCGGCCGCGGCCCTGGGCATCCCGCTGGTGCAGACGTTCCACGCCCTGGGCGCGGTGAAGCGGCGCTACCAGGGCGCGGACGACTCCAGCCCGCCGGAGCGCATCGGCGTGGAGCGCCGCCTGGCGCGGGAGGCCGACCTCGTCATCGCCACCTGCAGCGACGAGGTCGCGGAGCTGGACGCGGCGGACGCCACACCGCGGCGGGTGCGCATCGTGCCGTGCGGGGTGGACACGGACGCCTTCACCGCGGACCGCAGCCCCCGCGCCACGGTGCCGCTGCGCCGGCGCGGCGGTGGCGGCCGGCTGCTGTCGGTGGGCCGGCTGGTGCCGCGCAAGGGCGTGGACCTGGCGGTGCGGGCGCTGGCGCTGCTGCCCGGGGCGGAGCTGGTCGTGGCGGGCGGACCGGACGCGGCGGAGCTCGCGCGCGACCCGGAGGCGGTGCGGCTGCGGCAGCTCGCGGAGGACCTGGGCGTGGCGGACCGGCTGCGGATGCTGGGCCGGGTGCAGCCGGAGCACCTGCCGGCGCTGATGCGCTCGTGCGACGTGGTGCTGGCCACCCCCTGGTACGAGCCGTTCGGCATCGTGGCGCTGGAGGCGATGGCGTGCGCCCGCCCGCTGGTGGCCACGGCCGTCGGCGGGATGCTCGACACCGTCGAGGACGGCGTGACGGGGCGGCTGGTCCCGCCGGGGCACCCGCGCACGCGCCCGGACGCGACGGCCGCCGACGTCGCCGAGGCGGTGCGGGAGCTGCTGGCGGACCGGGACCTGCTGCACCGGATGGGCGCGGCCGGCCGGGCGCGTGCGGTGCAGCGCTACGACTGGCGGCGGGTGGCCGCGGCCACGGAGGCGGCGTACCTGGAGCTGGTGCGCCCCTCGCGCACGCTGCCGCGGCCCTCCACGGAGGCGTGGGTGCGCGGGCACGTCGTGGAGCTGCGCGAGGTGGTCGCGTCGCTGTCCGCGGAGGCGGAGCGGCTGGACCGCTGGGGCCGGCACCTGGTGGACGTCGTGGACGCGGGGGGCCGGCTGCTGGTGGCGGGCAACGGCGGCAGCGCCGCGGAGGCGCAGCACCTGACGGCGGAGCTGGTGGGCCGCTTCGAGGGCGAGCGCCGGCCGCTGTCGGCGATCGCGCTGCACGCGGACACCTCCACGGTCACCGCGGTGGTCAACGACTACGGCGGCGAGGAGGTGTACGCCCGCCAGGTCCAGGCGCACGGCCGTGACGGTGACGTGCTGCTGCTGCTGTCCACGAGCGGGCGCAGCCCCAACCTGCTGCGCGCGGCGGAGCGGGCCCGGGAGGTGGGCGTGACGGTGTGGGCGATGACGGGACCGGTCCCGAACCCGCTGGCGACGCTGGCCGACGACGTGCTGAGCGTCCCGGTGCCCTCGACGTCGGCGGTGCAGGAGGGCCACCTGATGCACGTGCACGCCCTGTGCGCGGCGGTGGAGGCGCACCTGCCCGCGGAGCGGCCCGCGGTGGTGGACGTGCGGGTGCCGGTGACCGGGGTGGTGGACGGGGCGGCGCAGCCGGAGCGGCAGCCGGCCTCGGAGCTGCAGCCGACGTCGGGGGTGCCGGCGTGAGCCGCGCGGGGGGCCCGCGACGGGTCGTGGTCGTCGGGGACGTGGTGCTGGACCGGGACGTGGAGGGCACGGTGTCCCGGGTGGCGCCCGATGCGCCGGTGCCGGTGCTGGACGTGGCGCGGGTGCGCGAGTCCCCGGGCGGGGCGGGGCTGACGGCGGTGCTGTGCGCGCTGCCGCCGGCGGGCCCGGCGGCCGAGGTGGTGCTCGTGGCGCCGGTGGCGGACGACGAGGCCGGCGCGCGCCTGCGGGAGCTGCTGGCCGCGCGCGGCGTGCGGGTGCTGGCCCTGCCGCACGCGGGCGGCACCCGCCGCAAGAGCCGCATGCGGGCGGCGGGGCAGTCGCTGCTGCGGGTGGACGACGGCGGCCCGGGCACGCCCGGGGACGTGGACGGGGAGCTGCTCGGGCAGGTCGCGGCGCTGCTGGCGCAGGCCGATGCGGTGCTGGTGTCGGACTACGGCGCGGGCACGACGCGGCACGAGGGGCTGCGCGAGCTGCTGGCGGAGGTGGCGCGGCGCCGGCCGGTGGTGTGGGACCCGCACCCGCGCGGCGGGGAGCCGGTGGCGGGCTGCACGGTGGTGACTCCGAACCTGGCGGAGGCCCGGGCCGCGGCCCCGGGGGCGGGCGGGGAGCCGGACGTGGTGGCCGGGGTGCTGCGCGGGGTCTGGACGGCGCGCTCGGTGTGCGTGACGGCCGGCGACCGGGGCGCGTTCCTCGCCGCGGACGGCACGGAACCGCTGTACCTGCCGGCCCCGGCGGTCGCGGCGACGGACCCGTGCGGCGCCGGTGACCGGTTCGCGGCGACGGTGGCGCTGTCCCTGGCGGCGGGCCGGCTGCTGTCGGAGTCGGTGGCGGACGCGGTGGCCGACGCCTCGGCGTGGGTGGCGGCGGGCGGCTCGGGCGGGTTCTGGGCGCGCGCCGCCGCGGGGGCGGGCGTGCCCGCGCAGGACCGGGCGCGGGGCGGGGTCCCCGCCGCGCCACCGGCCGGGTCGCCCGCGGAGTCCCCGGCGGAGTCCCCGGCGGAGTCCCTGGCGGAGGTCGCGGCGCGGCTGCGGCGGCGCGGCGGGACGCTCGTGGCCACGGGCGGCTGCTTCGACGTGCTGCACGCCGGGCACGTGGCGTGCCTGGCGGCGGCGCGGCGCCTGGGCGACGCGCTGGTGGTGCTCATCAACTCCGACTCCTCGGTGCGCCGGCTGAAGGGCCCCACGCGCCCGGCGGTGACGCAGGCGGACCGGGCCCGGGTGCTGCTGGCCCTGGAGAGCGTCGACGCGGTGGCCGTCTTCACCGAGGACGACCCGCGCCGGGCCCTGGCCGAGCTGCGCCCGGACGTGTGGGCCAAGGGCGGCGACTACGGCGGCGCGGAACTGCCGGAGGCGGAGCTGGTGCGCGGCTGGGGCGGGCGGGTGGTGCTGCTGCCGTACCTGGACGGGCGCTCCTCCAGCCGCATCCTGGGCGACCGCGCGGGCGCCCCGGTGGCGGGGCCGCTCGCCGGCCCGGCGTGAACCCCCCGGACCCCGCCCCCGGGGAGGGACCCGGTGCGGGCGCCGCGGAGGACCCCGGCGCGGGCACCGGGCGGGCGGGCGACGTCCTGGTGCTGCGCGCGCTGGGCCTGGGGGACCTGCTCGCCGGCGTGGCACCCCTGCGGGGGGTGCGCAGGCGCTGGCCGGGGCGCCGGCTGGTGCTGGCGGCCCCCGCGGGCATCGGGGGGTTCCTGCAGCGCCGCGGTGTCGTCGACGAGGTGCTGGTGACCTCCGGCCTGCGCCCCCTGCGGGGGGCGGAGGCGGTGCTGCGCGCACCGGGGACGCACGTGGCGGTGGACCTGCACGGCAAGGGGCCGGAGAGCCAGGAGCTGCTGCTGCAGACGGACCCGGCGGAGCTGCTGGCCTTCCGCAGCCCCGCAAACCCGGCGGGGCCGGACTGGTGGCTCGACGAGCACGAGGTGACCCGCTGGTGCCGGCTGCTGGGCTGGTCCTCCCCGCGCTCGGGCGGGGTGTGGTGCGGGCCGGACGACCTGCGGCTGCGCCCGCGCCCGCTGCTGCCGCCGGCCGGGCCGGTGGTGGTGCACCCCGGTGCGGCGTTCCCCTCGCGGCGCTGGCCGGTGCCGCGGTGGGCGCAGGTGACGCGGGAGCTGGTCGGGGCCGGGCACCCCGTGGTGCTGACCGGCTCCCCCGACGAGCGGCACCTCACGGAGGAGCTGGCGGCGCTGGCACCGGGGGCGCTGGACCTGGGCGGCAGGCTGGACCTGGAGGGCCTGGCGGACGTGGTGGGCCGCTCCCGGCTGGTGCTGTCCGGCGACACGGGCACCGCGCACCTGGCCACGGCCCTGGGGGTGCCGTCGGTGACCCTGTTCGGCCCGACGCCGCCGCACTGGTGGGGCCCGGCGCTGGACGCGGACCGGCACGTGGTGCTGTGGCACGGGGACCCCTCGGCCACGGCGTACGTGGGGGACCCGCACGGGACCTCGCTCGACCCGACGCTCGGGCGCATCCGGCCCGCGGAGGTGCTGGCGGCGGCCGAGCGCCTCCTTCCGCGGGAGGCGGAGGTCTGAGACGCCCCGCGCGGCCCCCGGGGGCGGCGCGGCGTGTGACCGGCGGTGCACGCTCGGAGTTTCCGCGCGGAATCTACTGAACCGGTATTGCTGTCATCGCGCGGCTCTGCCTACGATCCGTCGGCCACCGCGCAGGCGGGGCGGTGCACGCCTGCGCGCGGGCACCGGGACATCGACGACGATGAGGCCCTCCATGGCACCGCAGCACCCCGCCCTCGACCCGACGCGCCGCTCCCCCGCGGCCCTGAGCCGCCGCGCGCTCTTCCTCGGCACCGCGGGGACGGCCGCGGCGGCCGCCGCGGCCGCGGCCCCGCCCGCCACCGCGGCACCCGGGCGCGGCCCGCAGCCGCGCCGGAACCGCTCGTTCGTGGGCGTCCAGGGCGTGCACCTCACCGTCGACGGCGCGCCGTGGCGTTTCGCCGGCACGAACTGCTACTACCTGCACCAGAAGTCGCACTACATGATCGACAGCGTCCTGAACGACGCCGCCGCGATGGGGCTGCGCGTGGTGCGCGCGTGGGCGTTCGCGGACGGCACCGAGCGCACGGAGAAGGCGCTGCAGCCGGAGCCGTTCGTCTACGACGAGGCGGCGTTCGACAGCCTCGACCACACCGTCGCCAGGGCCGGGGAGCTCGGCCTGCGCCTGGTGCTGCCGCTGACGAACAACTGGAAGGACTACGGCGGCATGCCGCAGTACCTGCAGTGGTTCCGCGGCCTGGACCTCGCGGCCGCGGAGGACGAGGCCAACCACGACCTGTTCTACACCGACCCCGAGATCGAGCGGTGCTTCCGGGCGTGGGTTCGGCACCTGCTGACCCGCAGGAACCGCTACACCGGCCTGCGGTACACCGACGACCCGACCGTCATGACGTGGGAGCTGGCCAACGAGCCGCGCTGCCGCAGCGACAAGAGCGGCCGCACGCTGCTCGCCTGGGCGGACCGCACGTCCCGCTACGTGAAGAAGCTCGCGAAGGACCAGCTCGTCGCGGTCGGCGACGAGGGTTTCCTCGGCATCCCCGACCACCCCGAGTACCCGTACTCCGCGTACGAGGGCGCGCGGTGGGCGGACCTGACGAACCTGCCCGCGGTGGACTACGGCACGCTGCACCTCTACCCCGACTACTGGATGGGCGGGCTGACCAAGGCGCAGCGCATCGAGTGGGGCACGAGGTACATCCGCGACCACGTCGACCACCCCGCCGTCGCCAAGCCCGTCGTGCTGGAGGAGTACGGCATCACCGAGGTCACCGACCAGGCGTTCGCGGCGTGGACGGCGGCGGTGGAGGACGGCGGCAACGGGGACCAGTTCTGGATCCTCACCGGCCGCGAGGACAGCGGTGCGCTGTACCCGGACTACGACGGGCACCGCGTGGTGTACCCCAGCCCGACGGCGGACCTGCTGTCGGCGCACGCGCGGCGGATGGCGCAGAACCCGGCCGGCTCGCGCTGAGCCGACCCGGTGCTCCGTGCCGTTGCGGCACGGGGCACCGGGTCTCACGGGCAGGGCGGCACCGGGATGTCGCCGAGCCTGTCGCGGGGGATGAAGCGCACGCACTCCAGCGTGTACCTCGGGGTGCGGGTGTCGACCTCCCCCCCGACGTGCCAGGAGTTCCACAGGAACGCGGAGTTCCGGACCGTCCACCACCCGCAGTGGTGGTCGTCGTAGCCCCTGAAGTTGCGCTGCAGGGTGGTGCGCTCGATGAGGATCCGTGCCACGGGTGAGGAGCAGTCCACCCCCGCCTCGGTGGATCGGCGCACGACGCTGTCGCGCAGCACGAAACCGCCGTCCACCGGATCGGTGCCCATGACCAGCAGCCCGATGAAGTTGCGGTCCGCGGTGGTGCGCTGCACGAGCAGCCTGCCGCCCCACACCGTCGCGCCGGCCAGGGTGTTGCCGACCAGCCAGGAGTCCTCCACGGTGACCGCCGCACCGGCACCGGCGAGGGTGCCCCAGCGGTTCTCCTGCAGGCGCAGCCCGCGCAGCACGGCGCCGGTCGGCGGCTCACCCCCGCCGTCACCGCTGTCCGCCCCGACCCGTACGCCGTAGCCCCATGCCGCGACCGTGCCGTTGCGGACCGTCACGCCCCGGCCGCGGACGTCGAGGCCGACGTGCGGCGCCGGGGTGCCCGCCTCACCGGCACCGGGGCCGGTGAGGGTGTGGCCGTTGAGGTTGACGTCCACGCCGTCGGCCGCGACGACGATCCCCCGGCCCGCGGGGCAGGTGAGGTCCGCGGCCAGTCGCACGCTGCGCAGCAGGACGTCCCCGCAGCGCAAGAAGTCCGCCCGCGGGGCGCCGGCGGGTACCTGCTCCGCCGGGCCGGGTGGCGCGGCGGAGCCCGGGGCGGCGCCGGCGAGGACGAACACCGCGCAGGACAGGGCTGCGAGCACGTGGGCCGCGACGGCTCTGCGCGCACCTGGCATGGCGACCTCCTGGACGGCGGGCCTCGGGCGGTCCGCAGCCTACGCCCAGCTCGTCACGCTGCGTAAGGGCCGGACCGCGGTCCACGCGCTCACGCGCAGGGCAGGACGGGCAGGTCGATCGGGCGCGAGCGCGGCAGGAACGTCGTGCACTCGATCGTGTAGTTGGGCGCGAAGAGGTCCCCCGCCACGTGCCAGGTGTTCCACTGGAACACCGAGTCGCGCACCGTCCACCACCGGCAGCCGTAGTCGTCGTAGCCGAACTGGTTGCGCTGCAGCAGGCTGCGCTCGATCAGGATCGTCCCGGCGGACGTGAAGCAGGACACGCCCGCCTCGCCGGAGCGCAGCACCCTGCTGTCGCGCAGCACGAACGCCTCCTGCCGGGGGGCGGCGCCGAAGACGAGGAAACCGTTGCCGTTGCGGTCGGCGGTGGAGTTCTCCACGCGCAGGGTCCCGCCCCACATCGCGGCGCCGGTCACCAGGTTGCCGACGAGCCGGGAGCGGTCGAGCGCCAGCGCCGCACCGGGGTGGGCGACGGCGCCCCAGCGGTTCCCCTCGAGCAGCAGCCCGCGCAGGACGGCGGAGGCGACAGGGGTCTCCGGGCCGTCGACGACGCCGGCGCGCACGCCGACACCCCAGTTCCTCAGCCGCCCGTTGCGGATGGTGACGTCCTCGGCGTCGACGCGGATGCCGACGTGCTCCTCCCAGTCCCCGTCGGTGCCGGCTCCGGTGAGGGTGTGACCGTTGAGGTTCACGTCGACCCCGTCGGCGGCGACGGTGAGGCCGCGGCCGTCGGGGCAGACGAGGTCGGCGGCGAGCCGGACGCTGGCGGTCACGACGTCGCCGCACCTCAGGAGGGCCGTGTGCGACGTCACCGCGGCCGGCGGGACGCTCCCCGGTGGGGCGGCGGGCGCGGAGGTGGCGCCCGCGCAGGCGAGGACGGTGCCGAGGACGGCGGCGGCTGCGACCCGGGCGTGCTGCATGACGACCTTCTTCGGACGGCGGGCCCCGAGAGGTCCGCAGTCTACGCCCGGGCCTTCACCCTACGTAAGGGCCTTGCTGCCTTCGGTGAGGTCGACGGCACCGTCCGGGACGTTGGCGCGGAACCAGGCGACGGTGCGGGCCAGACCCTCCTCCCACGGCACGCGCGGTTCCCACCCGAGCAGGGTGCTCGCCAGCGTCGTGTCGGGCCGGCGCACCTGCGGGTCGTCCACGGGCCGGTGCACGAACCGGATCTCCGAGGACGAACCCGTCGCGGCGATCACGTCCTGCGCGATGCGCAGCACGCTCAGCTCGGTGGGGTTGCCGATGTTCACCGGCCCCGGCTCCCCGGAGCGGGCGAGGGCGAGGATGCCGGCGACCAGGTCGTCGACGTAGCAGATCGAGCGGGTCTGCTCCCCGTCCCCGGCCACCGTCAGCGGCTGTCCGGCCAGCGCCTGCCGGATGAAGGTGGGGATCGCCCGGCCGTCGTGGGGGCGCATGCGCGGGCCGTAGGTGTTGAAGATCCGCACGATGGCGGTGTCGACGCCGTGGGTGGCCCGGTACGCCGTCGTCAGCGCCTCCGCGTAGCGCTTGGCCTCGTCGTACACCCCGCGCGGGCCGATGGGGTTCACGTGGCCCCAGTACGTCTCCGGCTGCGGGTGCACCTGCGGGTCGCCGTACACCTCGGAGGTGGAGGCCAGCACGAACCGCGCGCCCTTGTCCTTGGCCAGGCCCAGGGCGTGCCAGGTGCCCGTCGCACCCACCTTCAGCGTCTGCAGCGGCAGCTTGAGGTAGTCCACCGGCGAGGCCGGGGAGGCGAAGTGCAGCACCAGGTCGACCTCGCCCGGGACGTGCACGAAGTCGGTGATGTCGCAGCGCTGCAGGCGGAAGCCGTCACGCTGCAGGAGGTGCTCGACGTTGGCCGGGCCGCCGGTGAGGAAGCTGTCAAGGCAGACGACCTCCACCCCCGCGTCCAGCAGCGCCTCGCACAGGTGGGAACCGAGGAAACCCGCGCCGCCCGTGACGACCGCGCGCCTGGTGGTGCGGGCCCCGAGCGTCCCGGCGATGGTCGTTCCCGTCACGTCCCCTCCTCCGTGTCCCGCCGGCCGCGCACCGGGCCGCCGGACGTGTGCACCTGCCCCGGGACCGCCCCGGTTCCGGCGCAGTCAAGCACCCGCCGTGCCGCCGCGCCCGGCGGGACGCGGGGCGCTAGCGTCTGCGCACGTGCCCGAACCCGCGCCCTCCTCCGCGCCCGCCCACCGCGTGAGCGTCGTCGTGGCCACGCGTGACCGCGCCGCCGACCTGCGCGCCACCCTGCACCGCCACGAGGCCCCGGTCGTGGTGGTGGACAACGGCTCCACCGACGGCTCCCTGGACGTCGTCCGCGCCGAGGCCCGCCGCCGGCAGGAGGCCGGGGAGCCGGGGCTGCGGCTGCTGCAGCCGGGCCGCAACCTGGGCGCGACCGCGCGCAACCTCGGCGTGGAGGCCGCCCGCACCCCGCTGGTGGCCTTCGCCGACGACGACTCCTGGTGGGAGCCGGGAGCCCTGGGCCGCGCGGTGGAGCTGTTCGACGCGCACCCGCGCACGGCACTGCTGGCCGCCCGCATCCTCGTGGGGCCGCAGGAGGAGCTGGACCCGATCTGCGCGCAGATGGCCGCCGCGCCGTGGGGCAGGGCGCCGGACCTCCCCGGGCCGGACGTGCTGGGCTTCGTGGCCTGCGCGAGCGTGCTGCGCCGCGACGCCTTCCTCGCCGTCGGCGGGTTCGACGAGGTGAACTTCTTCGCCGGGGAGGAGGAGCGCGTCGCCTACGACCTCGTGGGCGCCGGGTGGGGCCTGGCCTACGTGGACTCCCTGGTGGCCCACCACCACCCCTCCCCCGCGCGCTCCAGCGCCGCGGTGCGCGCCCGGCGCATCCACCGCAACATCGTGCTCACCGCCTGGATGCGCCGGCCGGTGGCCTCGGCCGCCCGCAGCACGGCGTGGCGGCTGCAGGCGGGGGGCCCGGAGCGGGCCGGCGCCGTGGAGGCCCTGCGCATGCTGCCGCGGGCGCTGCGGATGCGCCGGGTCAACGACCCCGAGGTCGAGCGCAGGCTGCGGGTCCTGGCGGCCGTAGGAGGCGGCGTTGCCTGAGCAGGCCGTGGACGGGGAGCCGGGGACGGGGTCCGGGACGGGGTCGGGGGCAGGACAGCGGGCGGGCCGGGTTCCCGGGCAGTTCACCGGGCCGCAGCGGGCCCCGTGGCCGGAGCAGCCGCTCGACGGCCCGCCCGATCACCGGGTGACCGTGGTCGTCATCACCTGGCAGCGCCGGGAGGAGGCCCTGCTGGCGGTGCGCAGGCTGCTGGCCCTGCCGGAGCGCCCGCGCGTCATCGTCCTGGACAACGCCTCCACCGACGGCACGAGCGCCGCGCTGCGCGCCCAGCACCCCGCGGGGTCCCCTGGCGCCGACCGCCTCGACGTCATCACCCTGCACCGCAACGAGGGCGCGGTGGCGCGCAACATCGGCGTGGCCTCCGCGCACACCCCCTACGTGGCGTTCTGCGACGACGACACCTGGTGGGAGCCGGGGTCGCTGCGCCTGGCCGCGGACGTCCTGGACGCCGACCCCCGCGTGGCGGTGCTCACCGCGACGATCCTCGTGGAGCCCGGCGGGATCGACGACCCCATCAACGCCGAACTGCGCGAGTCGCCCGTGCGCGGCGCCCCCGGGCTGCCCGGCCCGGCGCTGGGCAGCTTCCTGGCGGGGGCCTCCGTGGTGCGCCGCGACGCGTTCCTGCGGATCGGCGGGTTCTCCGAGCGGCTCTGGCTGGGCGGGGAGGAGGAGCTCATGGCCGCCGACCTCGCCGCCGCCGGCTGGGAGCTGTGCCACGTCCAGGACATGGTGGTCCACCACCAGGCGTCCGTGCTGCGCGACGCCCACCGCCGCCGCCGCGACGGCATCCGCAACACCCTGTGGTTCACGTGGCTGCGCCGCCCGGCCCCGGTGGCGCTGCGGCGCACGGCGTTCCTGCTGCGCACCGTGCCCCGGGACCGCGTCTCCGCGCTCGCGGTGCTCGACGCGGTGCGGGGCGCGCCGTGGGTGGTGCGGGAGCGGCGGGTGCTGCCCGAGCACGCCGAGGCCCGCTTCCGGGCGCTCGAGGCGGCCCAGGAGGCCTCCACGGCCCGGCAGTACGTGAGCTGACCAGCGCGGCCGCTCCCCGCCCATCTCCGGGTTTCGGTGGGCACAAGCACCCCCGACCCCGCCCATCTCCGGGTCTCGGCGGGCAGCGGCGGGCCGCGGCAGGGCTCAGCCGAGCTCGGCCAGCGCTTTGAGGACCCGCTCCTCCGAGACGGGGTGCGCGGTGCCGACCTGCTGGGCGAACTTGGAGATGCGCAGCTCCTCCAGCATCCAGCGCACGCGCCGCACGCCCTCGGGCACGTCGTCCCAGTCGCCGGAGCGGGCGCGCACGGCGTCGTAGGAGGCCCGCACGCGCGCGAGCTCAGCCATCCGCACCCGGTCCCGCTGGGGGTTGGCGGGCAGCGCCTCCAGGCGCCGCTGGGCACCACGCAGGTACCGCAGCAGGTCGGGCAGCCGGTCGTGGCCGGCGGCGGTGACGAACCCGGGGCCGACGAGGTCGGAGAGCTGGGTGCGCACGTCAGACAGGGACGGCAGGACCGCGAGGCTGGTGGTGCGGGAGAGCGCCCGTTCGACCTCCGCGGCGGCGGTGAGCACGCGCATCGTGCGCTGCAGGGTCTCGGCGGCGCGCTGCGGGAGCCCGGCGCGCACGCGCGCGGCGAGCTCGGCGAACCCCTCCCGGGTGCGGACGGGCCCACCGGCGGCGGCCAGCAGGGAGTCCACCGAGCAGGTGACGCAGTCCTCCAGCACGGCGGCTGCGCTGCCGTGCGGGGCGCGGGCCAGGAGCAGCTTGGCGTCGTTGGGCAGGTCGGCCTGCAGGGCCCGCGCCGGGGAGGGCAGCGTGAGCAGCAGCAGGCGCCGGGTGCCGCGCCACATCGCCCGCTCGGCCTCGGCGGCGGTGGGGAAGGTCCGGACGCCGACGGCGTCCCCCTCGTCGACGAGCGCCGGGAAGCCGGTGACCTCCACGCCGGCACGGGTGGAGGTGTGCGTGGCGGGGATCTCCTCGGGCAGCTCCGCCCAGCTCGTGGCGCCGCTGCGCTGCAGCTCGTCGGAGGCCTCCTCCAGCGTCTCCTGCACCTGCTCGGCCAGCGAGGCGCGCAGCGCGGCGAAGTCCTTGCCCTCGGCGAGCACGGTGCCCTCCGCGGCGTCCGGGGAGTCGTCGAGGACGCGGAACGTCATGCGCAGGTGGCCGGGGACCTTCTCCACCTCGAAGTCGTCCTCGTACAGCTCCACGCCGCTGCCCAGGCGCGGCAGCTCCCGCGCCAGCGCCGCGGTGAGCGGTTCGGTGTGCGGGCGCAGGCGGCGCAGCACCGCGGCGGCGCAGTCGGGGGCGGGCACGAAGTTCACCCGCAGCGCCTTGGGCAGGGAGCGGATGAGCGCGGTGACGAGGTCCTGGCGCAGGCCGGGCACCTGCCAGGCGAGGTCGTCGGCGTCGAGGCGGTTGACGACCCCCAGCGGCACGTGCACGGTGACGCCGTCGGCGGCGCTGCCGGGCTCGAACTGGTACGTCAGGCGCAGCGCGAGGTCGCCCTGCCACCACAGGTCGGGGTAGTCCTCCTCGCGGACGGTGCCGGCGCCCTCGGCCACCAGCATCGCGGGGTCGAACGTCAGCAGCTCCGGCTGCTCGCGGCGGGTGCGCTTCCACCAGGAGTCGAAGTGCCTGCCGGAGACGACGTCGGCGGGGACGCGCGCGTCGTAGAAGCGGAACAGCGTCTCGTCGTCGACGACGATGTCGCGGCGGCGGGCGCGGTGCTCCAGCTCCTCCGCCTCCTCCAGCAGCTCGCGGTTGCGGGCGAAGAACTCGTGCCGGGTCTCCCAGTCCCCCTCCACGAGGGCGTGCCGGAGGAACAGCTCGCGCGAGAGCTCCGGGTCGATGCGGCCGTAGGCGACGGTGCGGCCGGGCACGATCGGCACCCCGTAGAGGGTGACGCGCTCGGTGGCGACGACGGCGGCGCGGCGGCGCTCCCAGTGCGGCTCGGAGTACTGCCGTTTCACGACGTGCTCGGCGAGCGGCTCCACCCAGCGCGGGTCGATGGTGGCGACGACCCGCGCCCACAGCCGGGAGGTCTCCACGAGCTCGGCGGCCACCACCCACGCGGGCTGCTGCCGGCCGAGGGAGGAGCCGGGGAACAGCGCGAACCGCGCGCCGCGCGCACCGAGGTACTCCGTCTGCGGCCGGGTGACGGTGCGCGTGCCCTTGGTGGGCAGCTCCTTCATCCCGATGTTCGCGAGCAGCCCGGCCAGCAGGGAGCGGTGCAGGCCGTCGGCGTCCACCGACGCGGCGGTGACGGCCTCCGAGCCGCTCCCCGCGGCGCCGGCCCGCTCCTCGGGGAGCTCGGGGATCTCCGGGACGCTCACGTCCAGCTTCAGGTCCCGCGCGACGCGGCGCAGCTGCTCGAAGGTGTCCTGCCACTCGCGCACCCGCAGGACGTGCAGGAACTCCTGCTTGCAGCGGCGCCGGAACGCGGAGGAGGACAGGTCCCGCTGCTGCCGCTTGAGGTACCACCACAGGTTGAGGTACGTGAGGAAGTCGGACTGCTCGTGGCGGAAGCGCGCGTGGGACTGCGCGGCCTGCTGCTTCTGCTCGTGCGGGCGCTCGCGGGGGTCCTGCACGGACAGGGCGGCGACGACGACGAGGACGTCGTGCAGGCAGCCGTTGCGGGAACCCTCCAGCACCATGCGGGCCAGGCGGGGGTCGATGGGCAGGCGGGCGAGGTCCCGCCCGACCGGGGTGAGGCGCGGCACGCCGCTGGTGGTGCCGGGCTCCAGCGCGCCGAGCTCCTGCAGCAGGTGGACGCCGTCGGTGACGGCGCGCTTCTCCGGTGGCTGCACGAAGGGGAAGGCGGCGATGTCCCCGAGGCCGAGGGAGGTCATCTGCAGGATGACGGCGGCGAGGTTGGTGCGCAGGATCTCCGGGTCGGTGTACTCGGGCCGGGAGAGGAAGTCCTTCTCGGAGTACAGCCGGATGCAGACGCCCTCGGCGACGCGGCCGCAGCGGCCGGCGCGCTGGTTCGCCGACGCCTGGGAGATGCGCTCCACCGGCAGGCGCTGGACCTTCGTGCGGTGGCTGTAGCGGGAGATGCGGGCGGTGCCGGCGTCGACGACGTAGCGGATGCCGGGCACGGTGAGGGAGGTCTCGGCGACGTTGGTGGACAGCACGATCCGGCGGTGCGCCGAGCGGGAGAACACGCGGTGCTGCTCGGCGGCGGACAGCCGCGCGAAGAGCGGCAGGACCTCGGTGCCCGTGAACTGCCGCTCCCGCAGCAGCGGCTGCAGCGCGTCGGCGGTCTCACGGATCTCCCGCTCCCCGGAGAGGAAGACGAGGATGTCGCCGGGGCCCTCGGCGGCGAGCTCGCGCACCGCGTCGACGATCCCCTCGCTCTGGTCGCGGTCGCTGTCGCGCGCGGCGAGGGCGTCCTCGGGGGCGTGCCCGACGCCGTCGTCGTCCTCGTCGTCGTCCTCCTCGTCCTGCTCCTCCGCCTCCGCCGCCAGCAGGGGGCGGTAGCGGACCTCCACGGGGTAGGTGCGCCCGGAGACCTCCAGCACGGGCGCGCCGCCGAACGCGGCGGAGAAGCGCTCGGTCTCGATGGTGGCGGAGGTGATGACGAGCTTGAGGTCGGGCCGGCGCGGCAGGAGCTGGGCGAGGTAGCCGAGGAGGAAGTCGATGTTGAGGCTCCGCTCGTGGGCCTCGTCGAGGATGATCGTGTCGTAGCGGCGCAGCTCCCGGTCGCGCTGGATCTCGGCCAGCAGGATGCCGTCGGTCATGACCTTCACGAGCGTGTTCTCGCCCACCTGGTCGGTGAAGCGCACCGCGTAGCCGACGGCCCCGCCGAGCTCGGATCCGGTCTCCTCGGCGACGCGCTCGGCGACCGCGCGGGCGGCGATGCGCCGCGGCTGGGTGTGCCCGATGGTGCCGCGCACCCCCCGGCCGAGCTCCAGGCAGATCTTGGGCAGCTGGGTGGTCTTGCCGGAGCCGGTCTCCCCCGCCACGACGACGACCTGGTGCTCGCGCAGGGCCTCGGCGATGCGGTCCTTGTCCTGGCTGACGGGCAGCTCCGGCGGGTAGGACAGGACGGGCACGGCGGCCCGTCGTGCCTGCAGCCGCGCCTCGGCGCGCTCGACGTCGGCGGTGATGGCGCTGAGCTGTTCCTCGAAGCGCTGCGGGTCGCGCTGGCCGGAGAGGGCGTGCAGGCGGCGGAGCAGGCGCTGCTCGTCGCCGAGGGTGCAGCCGGTGAGGCGGGCGGCGAGGTCGGCGGCGCGCGAGTCGTCGGGGAGGGTGGCGGGGCGGTGCCCCGCGGAGGCCGGGCCCCGCCCGGGGGTGCCGCGGCGGTCGCGGGCCTCCTGGCGGGCCGTCGGGCGACGGCTGGTGCGGGGGCCGCCCGGTGGGCTGCCCTGCGGTGCACGACTCCCCGGCTGCGGCATGACGGGTGCGAGTCTACGTGCCGCCCGCGGGCGGGGCCTCCGGGTTCCCGGGCGGGCGCCCGCCCCCGCCGATCAGGGACGGCGCCGGCGCGCGCGCCCGCCGGGGCCGGGGCGCCGGGGCCTGCCCCGCCGCACGGCCGGGTCGGGCAGCGCGACGGGCCGGGAGGCCGCGCCCCAGTGCGCGGGCGCCTCCAGGTGCGCGGGCACCCGGGTGGTCGCGTCGCCGGTGGCGGCGGCGAGCTGGGGGCGGGCGCAGAACAGGCTCGTGGACAGCTCCGCACCCTCCAGCCGGGCGCCGCGCAGGTCCGCCCCGAGCAGGTCCGCCAGGCGCAGGTCCGCGCCGCGCAGGTCCGCGCCCAGCAGCCAGGCGCCGCGCAGGTCCGCGCCGCGCAGGTCCGCGCCGCGCAGGCGGGCACCGGCGAGGTCGGCGCCGCGCAGCGAGCGGGAGCCGGGGACCGCGGCGCGCGCCCGGGCGCTGACCCGGGCGAGCAGCTCGCCCACCCGGGCGTGGTGCGGCGCGACGTCCGGCAGCTCCCCGCCCGCCGACACGGTGTCCACCAGCCGCTGCACGCCGGCGAGGGCGCGGCGCACCTCGGGGTGCAGGGCGGGGACGTCGAGCAGCAGCGCCTGGGCGAGGTGGAAGAGCAGCTCGTGCAGCCGGCGCTGCGCGGCGAAGAGCGCGGCGACGTCGGGCGGGGACGTGGTGGACCGCGCCGTGGAGGGTGCGGTGGACGGCGCCGTGGACGGCGCGGTGGAGGTGTCGCGGGTGACGCGCTGCCCGGCGCCGTAGCAGTCGAACACCGTGCAGCCGGTGTACCCGCGTGCGCGCAGCTCACCGTGGATCCCGCAGCGGTGACCGGTGGTCAGGTGGCGGCAGGGGGTGCCGGCGGGCTTGTCGACGGGGAAGTCGGCGGAGGCCGTGAACGGCAGGACGGTGCAGCACAGGGCGGAGCAGGCCTCGCAGTCCCCGCGCAGGGACGCCAGGAGCGCTGCCGGGTCCGGGCCCCTGGGCGGGCCCGGGGGCGGGCTCGGGGGCGGGTCCGGACGCGGGTCCGGGGCCGTTGCGGGGTGCCGGCCGCCGCCGGGCGGGTGGGGGTCGTGGCGGGGCAGCGGGTCCTCCTGCGTGCTCGGCGGGGCGGGTTCGGCGGGCGGTGCGCAGCGTACGGCGGGGGTCCCGGCGCCACGGCCCGTCACACCGCCCCGAACTGCCCTCACCCGATCGGAGTAACTACGAGTCACCTTTCCTAACGCAGCGCAGCGACCGGCCGATGGAGGGTTGCCGGACGCGGACCGGGGCAACGCCCCCGGGACACCACGCGGAAGGCACACACAGCGGCCACAGGCCAGAGAACACCACGGGGGACACACCATGAACCGCATCGCTCGCGCTCTGCTCACCGCCGCCACCGGCGCCGTCCTCGCCCTCGGCGCCGCTCCGGCCGCCCAGGCCACCGGCACCCCGGACCTGGTCGTCACCGCGGTCACCTGGAACAGCGCGTCCCCCGCCGCCGGCTCCGCCGTCACCTTCTCCGCCACGATCAAGAACACCGGTACCGCCGCCACCCGCGCCGGCGTCATCCACGGCGTGCAGTTCAAGGTCGACGGCGCGATGGTCACCTGGTCCGACACCTCCACCGCCTCCCTGGCCCCCGGCGCCAGCCGCACCGTCACCGCCAACTACGGCCCGGCCCGCACCGCGACCTGGAAGGCCACCGCCGGCAGCCACGTGGTCACCGCCGAGGTCGACGACGCCCGCCGCATCGCCGAGGGCAACGAGACCAACAACAAGCGCGACCGCTCGCTCTCCGTGGCCACCGCCACCGCCACGACCACCGCCGCCGCCTCGGGCACGGTCGACCCCACCGCCCGCGTCGGCACCGACGCCCAGGGCCAGCAGCGCGTCCTCGTCGACGCCGTGCTCGGCTCCTCCGGCCAGGCCACCTACGTCCACTCGGCCGTCAGCGGCACCGTCACCGTCGGCTGCTTCCGCGAGGGCGTGCTGGTCGCCGGCACCGAGCAGGCGATCGGCACCCGCACCGTCGGCGTCCTCGGCGCCGACCGCTACGCCGCCTCCACCGTGGACTACGTCACCGCCGACGCCGCCGCCGGCGCGACCCGCGCCACCGCCCAGACCTTCCACGAGTCGATCCTGCGCTCCGACTACGGCGCCCCGTCCTCGATCACCTGCGCCGCCGGCACCACCGCGGACTTCTCCCGCTGGCAGATCAGCCGCGTGGAGTCCCGCCGCTACGCCGCCGCCACCGGCGCGCTGGTCTCCAGCGCCGCCAAGTCCGTCAGCGTGAACTTCGCCCTCTGAGAACTCCCGCCCACCCAGCACGACGCGCAGAGGGCGCCGGCCACGCGGCCGGCGCCCTCCGCGCGTGCTCCGTTCCGGCAGCCCAGCACACCCCGCCGGCGCCTCCGCGGGCGCTCAGCGCGCGACCGGGCTGCCCGCGGCGAGGACGGGCCCGAGGTCGGCCGCGGGCACCGGGCGCCCGAAGAGGTAGCCCTGGGAGACCTCGCAGCCCAGCTCGCGCAGCACGGCGTGCTGCCCCTCCTCCTCCACACCCTCCGCGACCACCGACAGGTCCAGGGCGTGGGCCATGGAGACGATCGCCGCCACCAGCCGGGTGTCGCTGAGGTCCTGCCCGAGCCCGCGGACGAAGGAGCGGTCGACCTTGACCACGTCCACGGGGAGGCTCTTGAGGACGGCGAGGCTGGAGTAGCCGGTGCCGAAGTCGTCGAGGGCGACCCGGACCCCGAGCCGCCGCAGGCGCGTCAGCGTCGCCCGCGCGGCCTCCGGGTCCGCCATGACGGCCGTCTCGGTGATCTCCAGCCCCAGTGCGGCGCCGGGCAGGCCGGTGGCGTCGAGGGCGTCGGTGACCGTCGCGACGAAACCGGGGTCGGCCAGCTGGTGGGGCGAGACGTTGACCCACATGGTCACCCCCCGGGTGGCCGGGTGGCCCGCGCGCCAGCTCGCCAGCTGCCGGCAGGCGTCCAGGAGCACCCGGCGGCCGATCTCCACGATCAGGCCGTTCTCCTCCGCCACGGGGATGAAGTCGGCCGGCGAGACGGTGCCGAGGCCGGGCGAGGTCCAGCGCAGCAGCGCCTCGAACCCCACGAGCTCCCCGGTGACCGTGTCGACCTCCGGCTGGTAGACGAGGTGCAGGGCGTCGGTGCCGACCGCCTGCCGCAGGGCCAGGTCCAGCCGCAGGCGGGCGGAGGCGCGCGCCCGCAGCGCCCCGTCGCAGGCCTGCACGCGCGCCCGCCCCGACCGCTTGGCGTGCCGCATCGCCAGGTCGGCGTCCCGGAGCAGGACGTCCAGGTCCGCGGTGCCGCTCAGCTCCGTGGTGGACAGCCCCACGCTCGCGGACAGCTCGATGGTGTGGCCGGGGACCCGCACGGGCCGGGTGAAGCAGGCCGTCACGCGCTCGGCGACCACCCGGGCCGTGGCCGGCGGCACGTCGGGGACGAGGACCGCGAAACCGTCCCCGGCGAACCGGCAGACCACGTCACGGGGCCGCAGCGCGGTCCCGAGCGCGTCGGCGACCGCCGCCAGGTAGAGGTCCCCGGCGGTGTGCCCGAGGGAGTCGTTGACCGCCTTGAAGTGGTCCACGTCGCAGGAGAGCAGCGCGTGCACCGTCCCGGCGGCCGGAGCGCGGGCCAGCACGTCCCCCGCCGCGGCGAAGAACGCCGCCCGGTTGAGCAGGCCCGTCACCGTGTCGCGGGTGGCCAGGCGGGTCAGCTCGCGCCGGGAGCGGTCCCGTTCGACGGCGACGCGGGTGAGGTCGCGGAAGCTGTCGACCGTGGCGGCGTCCGGTGCCCCCGCCTCCCCCGCCTCGCGGCGGTACAGGGCGAAGGTGCCCAGCACGGTGCCGTCGGCGCCCAGCACGGGCAGGGAGGTGCAGGAGGCCAGCCCGTGCTCCGCCGCGAGGTCGCGGAACCCTGCCCACTTGGGGTCGGTGGCGATGTCGGCGACGACCACGGTCTCGCGCCGGTGCACGGCCGTCCCGCACGAGCCGACGCCCTCACCGGCGCGCACCCCGTCGATGGCCGCCCGGTACGCCGGCGGCAGGTTCGGCCCCGCCCCGTCGCGCAGGGTGACGCCGTCCTCGTCCAGCAGGAGGACCGAGCACAGCAGACCGGGGCCGAGCAGCGCCTCGACGTGCCGCGCGAGACGGTCCAGCACCTGCGGCAGCGGGCGCCCGGCGGCGACCGCCTCCAGCACGTCGCGCTGGGCCTCCTGCTCCCGCCTGCGCAGGCGCTGGGCGAGCAGGGCGCTGCCCTGCTCCGCCAGCGCCGCCAGGTGCCCGGCGACGCGGTCGTCGACCTGCGGCCGCGGGGAGGGGTCGAGGACGCAGAGCGTCCCGAGCACGTGGCCGCCGGCGTCCCGCAGCGGCGCCCCGGCGTAGAAGCGGACGTCCCCGCACCGCACCGCCGGGGCGGCCCCGAAGCGCTCGTCGGCCGCGCAGTCGGGCACGACGAGGGGCTCCCCGCCGGCCACCACGTGCGCGCAGGCGCTCGCCTCGTCGGGGACGTCCGCCTGCGGGGGCACCGAGCGGTCGGTGGCGGCCGCGACGACCACCCGTCCCGGCAGGACGAGGGTCACGCAGCCCACCGCCGCGCCGGTGACGGCCGCGGCGAGACCCGCCAGCCGCGCGAAGTCCTCGCGCAGCTCGGGCAGCAGCGACTCCAGCTGTGCGAGCGCCGCCGTCCGCGCGGGTGCGGCGACGGCCGCGCGCACCTGCGAGCCCTGGAGCACCGTCGACCACCACCCTCCCCGGTCCCCGCCCGGAGAGGCGGCCTCGCCTCCTGTATCGGCTTCCGGCGCACCGCCTCGATGCGGCGACCGGGTGACGCGCGGGGCACCGGTCCCACGATGCACCTCCCGGCGCCGGGTGCCCACCCGACGCGGGAGCGGCGGCGCACGCCCGACGGCGGGGTCCGGGGCGCCCGCGCCGGCGACGACGCGCGGGAGGTGGCAGAGGGCGCCGCCGGAGCGGAGCAGCCGGCGCGACGGTCAGGCTCCGCGGGAACGCAAGGAGCGGGCCCCACCCCGGAGGGCGAGACCCGCTCTGACCTGCTGCTGAACCTGTCGGGCTGACAGGATTTGAACCTGCGACCCCTTGACCCCCAGTCAAGTGCGCTACCAAGCTGCGCCACAGCCCGATCGGCCCGGGACACGCTCGCGCGTTCCGGACCGGGTGAGAGCTTACCTCACCGCTTGCGCTTCTCCCGCACCCGCACGCTCACCTCGATCGGCGAGCCCACGAAGCCGAACGTCTCCCGCAGCCGGCGCTCGATGAAGCGGCGGTAGCCCGCCTCCAGGAAGCCGGTGGAGAAGATGACGAAGCGCGGGGGGCGGGTGGAGGCCTGCGTGCCGAACAGGATGCGCGGCTGCTTGCCGCCGCGCACCGGGTGCGGGTGCGCCGCCACCAGCTCACCGAGGAACGCGTTGAGCCGGCCCGTCGGGACCCGGGTGTCCCAGGACTCCAGGGCGGTGTCCAGCGCGGGCACCAGCTTCTCCACGTGCCGGCCGGTGAACGCCGAGACGTTCACCCGCAGCGCCCACTGCGTCTGCACCAGCTCCCGCTCGATCTCCCGCTCCAGGTAGATCCGGCGCTCCTCGTCGGTGAGGTCCCACTTGTTGTAGGCCAGCACCAGGGCGCGCCCGGACTCCTGCACCATGCTCACGATGCGGATGTCCTGCTCCGTCAGCGGCTCGCTGGCGTCGAGCAGCACCACCGCCACCTCGGCCTTCTCCAGCGCCGCCTGCGTGCGCAGGGACGCGTAGAAGTCCGCGCCCTTCGTCTGGTGCACCCGGCGGCGGATGCCGGCGGTGTCCACGAACCGCCACTGCCGCCCGCCCAGCTCGATCAGCTCGTCCACCGGGTCCCGCGTCGTGCCCGCCGTGGGGTCCACGACCACCCGCTCGGAGCCGGCGAGCTTGTTGAGCATGCTCGACTTGCCGACGTTGGGCCGGCCCAGCAGCGCCACGCGGCGCGGGCCGCCCGTCGCGACGGCACCGCCGACCTGCGAGACCTGCGGCAGCAGCGCCACCGCCGCGTCCAGCAGGTCACCGGTGCCGCGCCCGTGGATCGCCGAGACCGGGTACGGCTGCCCCAGCCCCAGGGACCACAGCGCCGCCGCGTCCGCCTCACCGCGCTCGTCGTCGACCTTGTTCGCGGCGAGCACGACGGGCCTGCCGGAGCGGCGCAGCAGGCGCACCACCTCCTCGTCGGTGGCGGTGGCCCCGACGGTGGCGTCCACGACGAACACGACCGCGTCGGCCAGCTCGATCGCGATCTCCGCCTGCTCCGCGACGCGCAGGTGCAGGCCCACGACGTCGCGCTCCCAGCCGCCCGTGTCGACGAGGGTGAAGTCCCGCCCCGACCAGTCCGCCTGGTACATCACGCGGTCGCGGGTGACACCCGGCACGTCCTCCACGACGGCCTCGCGGCGGCCGAGGATGCGGTTGACCAGCGTGGACTTGCCCACGTTGGGCCGCCCGACGACGGCGAGCACCGGCAGCGGGCCGCGGGGGGCGTCCTCCTCGCCGTCGGAGCCACCGCCGTGCAGGAGGGCGAGGTCCTCCTCGGACAGCTCGTACTCCTCCAGGCCGGCGCGCAGCGCCCGCTCCCGGCCCGGCCCGTCGCCGCCGGGCCCGCCGTCGAGCTCCTCTCCGGCGTCGAGCTGTCCCGGGGCGTCGAACTCCTCGGGCACGTCCTGCTCCGGCACCTCGTGCACGTCCCCACGCATCCCGTCGTCGCCCGGCCTCATCGCTGCCCTCCCGGCACGTCCCCGGACGCCAGCTCGCCCAGTCCCAGCTCATCGCCCGCCATGTCCTGCGGCAGCGGCATCCCCAGGCGCTGCATGGAGCCGAGCACGTGGCCCGACAGCCGCGTGCGCACCTGCTCGGCCGCGGCGGCCAGCGCCACCCGGCCCGGCACGCCCGCCTCCCTCGTCACCGTGAACGGCTCCCCGAAGGCGAAGTGCAGCCTGCGCCGCGGCGGGGGCAGCTTGCGCTCCCGCTCCCCCGGCAGGTGCGCGCCGAGGCAGGCCACCGGCACCACCGGGGCCTGCGACTGCAGCGCCAGCCACGCCACGCCCGAGCGCACCGAGGAGGCGTCCCCGCGCCCGCGGGTCCCCTCGGGGAACACACCCGCCGCGCCGCCCTGCTGCAGCACCGACAGGACGGCGCTGAGGGCGCCGCGGTCGCCGTGGCTGCGGTCGATGGGCACCTGCCCCGCCCGCGTCAGGGCCCAGCCCACCACCCCGGTGAACATCTCCCGCTTGACCAGGAAGTGCACGTCCCGCGGGGCCACCGCGAACAGCAGCGGACCGTCGAGGATGGAGGCGTGGTTCGCGGCGAAGAGCACCGGCCCGGTGCGCGGCACGTCCTCCGCGCCGTGCACCGCGGAGTTCCACACACCGTGCGCGAGGAACGTGCCGACGTGCTTCGTCCAGCGCCGGGGGGTCTCGACGGTGACGTCGGCGCTCACCGCGCCACCGCCACGGCGCGCCGCACGATCGAGAGCAGGGCCTCGACGGTGCCCTCGAGGTCCAGGTCGCTGGAGTCGAGCGTCACCACCCCGTCCGCGGCGGCCAGGAAGTCCGTGGTGCGCGAGTCCACGCTGTCCCGGCGCAGCACGCCGTCGCGCACGGCCTCGAGCGCGCCCTCGTCCGCGGCACCGTGGTCCTGCCGGGCCCGGCGGGCCAGGCGCACCTCCTCGCGCGCCGTCAGCAGCACCCGCACCGGTGCCTGCGGGGCCACGACCGTGGTGATGTCGCGGCCCTCCACGACGACACCGGGCTCGAACCCGGCGGCCGGCGCGGCGCACGCGGCGTCGATGAGGGCTCGCTGGCGCAGGATCAGGTCGGCGCGCACCTCGGGGACCGCGGCCACGGCGCTGACCGCGGCCGTCACCTCCGCGCCGCGCACGGCCCCGGTGACGTCGACCGCGCCGACGTGGGTGGTCGCGGCGGCCGGGTCGGTGCCCACGACGAGGGCGACGGAGCGCACGTGCCGAGCGATCGCCGCGGCGTCGGCCAGGTCGACCCCGGCCTGGAGGCAGGACCAGGTCACCGCCCGGTACATGGCCCCGGTGTCGAGGTAGGCGGTCCCCAGCCGGGACGCGGCGGCGCGGCACACGCTGGACTTGCCGGAGCCGGAGGGGCCGTCGACGGCCACGACGAGCGGCGCCGCTGCGGACGCGGAGGAGCTGGGGCGTTCGGGCAGGGGCACCGTCGAAGGTTAGTCGAAAGCGCGCGGGCCCCCGCACACCCGCCGCTGCGGGGCGCCCCTCCCGCACCGGTCCCGCGTCAGTCCGGGACGGTCCAGCCGCGCGCCCGCAGCTCCTCCTTGAGCCGCTCCGCGGCCGCGGGCAGCACCGCGACCTCCGCCAGCGCCACCCGCTGCCCCGGGGAGTGCTCCAGGCGCAGGTCCTCCAGGTTCACGCCGACGTCGCCCACGTCCCCGAGCAGCCGGGCCAGCTGCCCCGGCGCGTCGGGCACGACCACCGTCACCGTGGCGTACCGCGTGGGAGGGGTGCCGTGCTTACCGGGGATCCGGTCGCGGCCGGCGCCTCCGTCGGCGATGGCCCGGGCCAGCTGCCCGCGCGCACCCACCGCGGCGGGGTCGGCCGCGAGCGCCTCCAGCGCCCCGATGACGCGGTCGAGGTCCTCGCGCAGCGCCCGCAGGACGTCCGCGACCGGCCCGGCGTTGCCGGTGAGGATCTGCGCCCACAGCGCGGGGTCGCTCGCGGCGATGCGCGTCACGTCCCGCAGCCCCTGCCCCGCCAGGCCCACGGCCGCGTCGGGCGCGTCGCGCAGCCGCGCCGCCACGAGGCTCGCCGCGACCTGCGGGGTGTGGGAGACGAGCGCGACGGCGTGGTCGTGCTGCTCCGGCGGCATCTGCACGGGGCTCGCGCCGCAGTCCAGCGCCAGGGCCCGCACGGCGTCGACCGCCCGGGCCGAGGTCTCCGGGGCGGGGGTGATGGCCCAGGGGCGCCCGACGAAGAGGTCACCGCGGGCCGAGACCGCCCCCGAGCGCTCCCGGCCGGCCATCGGGTGCCCCCCGGCGTAGCGCGACAGGTCCGCACCTGCCGCCCGCAGGACCCGCAGCGGGTCCCCCTTGACGCTGGCGACGTCCGTGACGAGCGCGGCGGGCCAGCGGGTCAGCTCCTCGGCGACGACGCCGGCGACGACGTCCGGGGGCGCGGCGACCACCACGAGGGAGGGCGCCGGGGCGCCGGGGTGCTCGGCGTGCACGCGCCCGGCACCCATGTCCCGCGCCAGGGCCGCCGCCGTCGGCGAGGGGTCGGACAGCAGCACGTCCACCCCGCGCGCGCTCAGCGCCAGGCCGATGCTGCCGCCGAGCAGGCCCGTGCCCACCACGCGCACGCTCCCCCGGGTCAGCGGCGGGCTGGTGTGCGCGCCGTCCGGGGGGAGGGGGAGGTCCGCTGCCGCGCCTGTCACGGCGTGCCATCCTGCCGCGCCCCGGTCCGGTGTGCCGGGCCGGGGCGCCGCGGGCGGGCGGACCGCTACAGCCCGGCGGACTTCAGCAGCTGCTGCACCTCGCCCTTGGTCAGGCGCCGGTTGCGGCCGGGCTTGAGGTCGCCGAGGACCAGCGGACCGATCTGGGTGCGCACCAGCTTCAGGACCGGGTAGCCCTCGGCCTCCAGCAGGCGCCGGACCACGTGCTTGCGGCCCTCGTGCAGGACCACCTCCACGAGCGCGTACCCGGGCTTGGAGTCCACGAGCCGGAAGGAGTCGACGGTCACCGGCCCGTCCTCCAGGTCGATCCCGGCGCGCAGGTTCTTGCCGAGCTCCTTCTTCACGGGGCCGCGCACCTCCGCCAGGTACGTCTTCTGCACCCCGAAGGAGGGGTGCTGCAGGCGGTGGGCGAGCGCGCCGTCGTTGGTGAGGAGGATGAGCCCCTCGGTGTCCATGTCGAGGCGCCCGACGTGGAAGAGCCGCTCCTCGCGCGGGCCGACCATGTCGGCGAGGTTGAGCCGGCCGTCCTCGTCGTACATGGTCGAGACGACGCCCGTGGGCTTGTTGACGAGGATGTAGACCAGGTCGTCGTCCACCTGGAAGCGCAGGCCGTCGACGTGCACGACGTGCCGGGCGGGGTCCACCCGCACCCCGAGCTCGGTGACGACCTCGCCGTCGACCGTGACGCGGCCGGCGGCGATCATCTCCTCGCAGGCGCGCCGGGAGCCGGCCCCGGCCTGCGCGAGGAGCTTCTGCAGGCGGATGCCGGCGGGGTCGTGGACGTCCGCGTCGCGGCGGCTGCTGGGTCGCGGTGCGCGGCGCGGCGGCTGCGGGGCGGGGGTGATGTCGTCGGTCATGCGCTTGGCGGCGCCCCGGCGCGTCCCGGCCCGGCCGCCGGCGACCGCCTTGCCGGGCGCGCCCGCCGCGGTGGGACGCCTGGTCGCGCCCCCGGCCGCGGGACGCCTGCCCGCCGCGCCTCCTGCGGCGGGACGCCTGCCCGCCGCGCTCCTGGCGGCGAAGGCCTTCGCGGCGGGGCTCTTGGCGGCAGGGCTCTGGCCGGCGGGCCTGCCGGTGGCGGGCCTGCTGCCCGTGGCTCCGCTGCCCGTCTCCCTGCTGCCCGTCTCCCTGCTGTCCGTCGTCGCGCCGCGCGCCGTGGCCTCGTCGCGGGTCGACCTGCCGGTCCCCGCCCCACGCCCGGTGGCGGGTCCACCCGCACGCCCGGTGGCGGGTCCACCCGCACGCCCGGTGGCGGGCCTGCCGGTTCCCGTCCCGCGCCCGGTGGCCGCGCCGCTGCCGGCGCCCCGCCCAGCAGAACCACGTCCAGCAGCACCACGTCCAGCGGCACCACGTCCGGGGGCGCCCCGTCCGGCGGCGCCGGATCCGTCGCTGCCGCCGGTCCCGCGCGCGGCGGGCTTGCCGCCCCGTCCGGTGGCCGGCCTGCCGGTTCCGCCGGAGGCGCGCCGATCACCGCCGGGTCGTCCTGACGACGTACCCCCGCCGCGGCGGGGTGGGGTCGGGCTCATCGGTCCTCCTCGTCGGCGGGCCCGGCGTCCGGGCCCGTCGTCAGCTGTTCGTCGTCGTCCGCGCCGGGGTCGTCCCCGGCCTGCGGCCCGTGCTCCTGCGCCGTGCCCGCCGCGGGGGGCTCCGCACCGGCGAGCACCTCGGGCGCCTCCAGCTCCTGCAGCACCGCGTCCACCTCGGTGAGCTCCGGCAGGAACGGCGCCAGCGGCGGCAGCTCCTCCAGGCTCCTGAGGCCCATGCGGTGCAGGAACTCGTCCGTGGTGCGGTACAGCGTGGCACCCGAGGTGGCCTCCACCCCCGCCTCGCACACCAGCCCGCGGGTCAGCAGGGTGCGCATCACGCCGTCCACGCTCACCCCCCGCACCGCCGAGACCCGGGCCCGGCTGACCGGCTGCCGGTAGGCCACGATGGCCAGGGTCTCCAGCGCTGCCTGGGTGAGCTTGGCGGTCTGCCCGTCCAGCAGGAACGCCTCGACGACCCCGGCGTGTTCCGCGCGGGAGAACATCCGCCAGCCGCCGGCGACCTCGCGCAGCTCGAAACCGCGCCCGGCGTCGGAGTACTCCCCGGCGAGCTCGCGCAGCACCGCGAGCACGGTGGTCTCCTCCGAGCCGGTGGCGCGGGCCAGGGCCGCGGGGGCGACCGGCTCGTCGGCGACCATGAGGACGGCCTCCAGCGCGGGGCGCAGCCCCGCCGCCTCGTCCTGCGGCGCCGCACCCGGCTGCGCCCGGGCCCCGTCGTCCCCGGGCGCAGCCTGCGCCACGGCCCCGTCCGCTCCTGCGGTCGCGCTCACGCCTCTCCCGTCCCGTCGTCCCCGCTGCCCGGCCCGGCCCCGTGGCCGCTCCCGTCGTGCCCGCTCGAGTCCTGCCCGCCCGCGTCGTGCCCGTCCGCACCCGGCGGCGTCTGCCGCTGCCCGTCGCGCGGCGCCGGCGGCACCTCCGGGCCCGTCCCGTCGAACTCGTCGACCCCGGCGAGCACGTCCACGCCGCTGAGGGCGCCCGCCTCCGGCTGCCAGTGCACCGTCAGCGGTCCCAGCGCCTCCGGCTGCTCCAGCGTGACCTGCCGCTCGCGGAACAGCTCCAGCAGCGCCAGGAACCGGGCGACCACGACCAGCGTGGCCTCCGGCCCGGAACCCGCGTCGGCGACGAGGTCGGCGAACGTGGCGCTGCCGCGCGAGCGCAGCCGGGCCACGACGACCGCCGCCTGCTCGCGCACGCTCACCGTGCTCGTGTGCAGGTGGTCCAGCCGCACCGCCGGCACCGGCTTCGGCGTCAGCGCCCTCGCGGCCACCGCGGCGAACTGCTCCGGGGTGACGGTCAGCACGAGCTCGGGCAGCAGGCGTTCCAGGTGCGGCTCCAGGGCCACCGCGCGCGGCACGCGGCGTGAGCCCTCGGCCATGCGCGCGGCCAGGACCTCCGCCACCTGCTTGTAGGCGCGGTACTGCAGCAGCCTGGCGAACAGCAGGTCCCGCGCCTCCAGCAGCGCGAGGTCCTCCGCGTCCTCGACGTCCGCGGCGGGCAGCAGCCGCGCCGCCTTCAGGTCCAGCAGCGTCGCGGCCACCACGAGGAACTCGCTGGCCTCGTCGAGGTCCCAGCCCTGCCCGGCGGCGGACGTCGCGCGGATGTGCGCGATGAACTCGTCGGTGACGCGGGCGAGCGCCACCTCGGTGATGTCGAGCTGGTGCTTGCCGATCAGGCCCAGCAGCAGGTCGAAGGGCCCCGTGAAGTTCTCCAGGTGGACCTCGAACGCGGGGCCGCCCCTGCCGTCACCGGTCCGCGCGGAGGCGGTGGTCGGCGGGGTCAGCACCCCTTCACGGTACCGACCGTTCAGCCGTGGTCCCGGCCACGCCCCCGCGCTGCGGGGGGACGGTGGGGGCTTCGCCGCCGGGTGCCCCGTCGTCGCCGTCGAGGGCACCGAGGGCGGCCTCGACCGCGGCGGCCATGGCCTCGACGTGCGGCTCGCGCAGGATGGACATGTGGTCGCCGGGGATGCGCACCATCGACCAGTCGCCCATGAGGTGGCGCTGCCAGCGGGAGCGGGCGGCGGTGTCGACGTCGTCGGTGGCGACCACGACCAGGGTGCGCCCGCCGTAGGGGGCGCACCGGTACATCTTGTGCAGCAGCATGCCGTGCCGGTGGAAGCGCCGGTAGTGCCCGCCGACGCGGTCGGGGATGAACCCGGTGCCCATGACGGTCACGACCGTCCTGGCCTTCTGCCAGGCGGAGCCCTCCAGGACGGGCGGGGCGAGCTGCGGGTCCGGCGGGAAGGAGTCCAGGACCGCCAGCAGCTCGACCTCCTCCCCCGCGGCCCGCAGCTGGTGGGCCATCTCCAGGGCGACGAGCCCGCCGAGGGAGTGCCCGCCCAGGCGGTACGGGCCGCGCGCCTGCACGCTGCGCACCGCCTCGACGTGGCGGCGCGCGACGCGGCGGATCGACCAGTCCGGCAGGCCACCGCTCTCCAGGGCGTGGGCCTGCAGGGCGTAGACGGGCTGCTCGTCCGGCAGCCGCTGCGCCAGCGGACGCAGGGCGATCGCCACACCGCCGGCGCCGGCGACGAGGAACAGGGGGCGGCGGGTTCCGGTGCCACGCAGGGCGACCGGCCCGCCGGGAGCGTCCCGGCGGGTCTCGCGCAGGGCGGCGGTGAAGCCGGCGACGGTCGGGGTGCTCACCAGCATGGAGGTGGACAGCCGGTCGTCGTCGATGCCGGTCTCTTCGGCGACGGCGGCCATGAGGGCCTCGGCCGCGAGCGAGTCGCCGCCCAGGGCGAAGAAGTCGTCGTGGATGCCGACCCGGTCGAGCTCCAGGACGCGGGCGAACAACTCGGCGACGATCCGCTCCAGGTCGGTGCGCGGCCCGCTGCGCCCGATGACGACCTCCGGCGGCGTCGGCAGCGCCGAGCGGTCGAGCTTGCCGCGCTCGGTGCGGGGCAGTGCGTCGAGGAACACGACCTGCTCGGGCACCATGTGGGCGGGCAGGGCGGCGCGCACCGCGGCGCGCAGTGCGGCGACGGACGGGGGCTCCCCGTGCGGCACGACGTACGCGACGAGGCGCATGCGGCCGCTGGCGGGTGAGGGGGCCCCCACCACCAGGGCCTCGCGCACCTCCGGCAGGGCGAAGAGCACGGCGTCGATCTCCCCGGGCTCCACGAGCAGACCGCGGATCTTGACGCTGTGGTCGCTCCGGCCCAGCAGGCGCAGGCAGCCGTCGGCGGCGATGCTGCCGACGTCGCTGGTGCGGAAGGACCGCGTGCCGTCGGCGTTCTCCGTGTACGAGGCCCCGGTCAGGTCGTCGGCGCCCCAGTACCGGGTGCCCAGCCAGCGGGAGGTCAGGACGATGCGCCCGGTCCCGCTGTCGCAGCGCTGCCCGTCCTCGGTCTCCACCTGCAGCCGCACGCCGGGGACGGCCCACCCGACGGGGGTGGCGCCCTCGGGTGCGGGGTCGCCCGGCGCCAGGAGGTACTCGCTCATCAGCCACGTCTCGGTGGAGCCGTAGCGGTTGCGCAGCACGCAGTCCGGGCCGACGGCGGCGCGGACGGCGGCCAGCTCGGCGCCGTGCACGGTCTCCCCGGCCATGGTGACGACGCGCAGGCCGTCCATGCGCTCCCCGGCCGGCAGGGCGGCGAGGGCACCGCGGAGGATGGCGGGGCTGGCGAGCAGTGCGGTGGCGCGGATCTCGCGCAGCCATGCGGGCAGCTCCGCGGCGGAGCGGACGCGGGGGTCGAACAGCTCCTGGCGCGCCCCGGAGAGCAGGCATGCCAGGGTGACGCCGATCCCGGCGGAGAAACCCAGGGGCAGCACGTGGGCGACGGTGTCACCGGCGCCGTAGCAGCCGGTGCCGACGGAGTTCGTCCACGCGTCGTGCAGGACGGAGCGGTGGTCGCAGGCGACCGCCTTGGGGCGGCCGGTGGAGCCGGAGGTGCAGACGATCAGGGCGGTGTCCGTCGGCTCGCGCGGGACCGCGCTCAGCTCGCGGACGGCGGCGTCGACGTCGGCCCCGGCGGGGTCGGCCGCTCCGGCGGGGTCGGCCACGGGGATGCCGAGCTCGGCCGCGGTGGCGGCCAGGGCGGCGTCGGTGATGCACAGGCGCGCCCCGGCGCTCTCGACGAACTGCCGCAGCCGGGGGGCGGGGGTGCGGGGGTCGAGGACGAGCAGCGGGGCACCGGAGGAGACGACGCCGAGGGCGGCCGCCACGGCGCCGGCGTCGTGCCCGCGCAGGACCGCGACGGGCGAGCCGGTGGCGTCGGCGGCGCGCACGGCGGCGCAGACGGCGGCGGCGCCCAGGAGCAGGTCGCGGCCGGTCAGCCGGGTGCGGGCGTCACCGACCAGGACGCGGTCGAGGTTCCACAGCGCCACGTCCACGGCGCGGTGGCCGACGAGCCCCTCGGCCATCTCCTCCGCGAGCTCCGGTGCACCGGCCCGCCGCCCCGGGCGCCTGGCCCGGTTCCGTACCTCTGTCGCCACGAGGCCCCCCTCTGCTCGGAAGGAGAAGGATAGTGCTCTTCCGGAAATCCTTCGCACGGAGATCTCCGGAGCAAAACCCTCCCCTCGCGGCAGTGTCGGAATTCGCTGACACGGCGGAATCGAATTCTCACCCACCGTGCCGAAAATGGCGGTCGGGTATTCCCACGAGCTCCCCAGGAGAACTCTGCGTCAGCTTTCCGACACCCGGAGTCCGCACCGGGGACCGACAGGGCGAATGCTGCGGGCGGAGCAACCCGCCCCGCTCAGGCGGCGTCCCCGCGGGCGATGAGCTCGCGGGCCAGCTGCCGGTACGCCTCCGCACCGGCGTGCTGCCGCGCGTAGGAGGTGATGGGCTCGGCGGCGACCGTGGCGTCGGGGAACTTCACCGTGCGCCCGATGACCGTGTGGAACACGTCGTCCCCGAACGCGTCCACCACCCGCGTCACCACCTCGCGGCTGTGCAGCGTGCGGCCGTCGTACATCGTGGCGAGGATGCCGTCGATCTCCAGCGCCGGGTTCAGCCGCTCCCGGACCTTCTCGATCGTCTCCACGAGCAGCGCCACACCGCGCAACGCGAAGAACTCGCACTCCAGCGGGATGATCACCCCGTGCGCGGCGGTGAGCGCGTTCACGGTGAGCAGGCCCAGCGAGGGCTGGCAGTCGATCAGCACGACGTCGTAGTCCTGCAGCACCGGCCGCAGCGCCCTGGTCAGCACGCTCTCGCGGGCGACCTCCCCCACCAGCTGCACCTCGGCCGCGGAGAGGTCGATGTTGGCCGGCAGCAGGTCCAGGTTCTCCACCGCGGTCTCGCGGACCACCGAGCGCACGTCCGTGCCGCGCTCCATGAGCACCTGGTACACCGTCAGGTCCAGCTCGTGCGGGTTGACGCCCAGACCGACGGACAGCGCGCCCTGGGGGTCGAAGTCGACCAGCAGCACCCGGCGGCCGTACTCCGCCAGCGCCGCCCCCAGGTTGATGGCGGTCGTGGTCTTGCCGACACCGCCCTTCTGGTTGCACATCGCGATGACGCGGGCCGGGCCGTGCTGGGCGAGCGGTCCCGGTGCGGCGAAGCGGGGGACGGGCCGTCCCGTGGGCCCCAGCGCCTCGGGGCGGGCCTGCGGCGCGGGAGCGTCGCCCTCCGGCTCCCCGGCCTCCGGCTCCCCGGCGGGTGCACCGGCGTCGGGCGCCGCGTCCGCGACCGGCGCGGGCTGCGGCGGCGCGGGCTGCGGCGGTCCGTCCCCCGGCGCCGGACGCCCGGGCACCACGGCCTCGGGCACCGGGACCCGGAGGGCGGAGACCTCCGGCACGGGCACGTGCGGCGCCTCGACCTGGGCCACCTCGACCTGGGCCACCTCGACCTGCGCCACCTCGACGGGGGCCGCCTCGACGGCCTGCGCGCCGTCGGCGCCCGCTCGCGGCTCCTCCCCCGGCGTTCCTGCGACACCGTCCGCGGCCGGGCCGGCGTGCACACCGAGCCAGCCCACCGGCGCCGCCGCCGGGGCGGAGTGGTCCCGGGGCCAGCCCAGGGGCTGCCCGCCCGGCTGACCGTGCGGCTGCTCGCCGCCGGGCGCGGGGACGGCCGACTCAGGATCGCTGCTCACGGGTGCGGCTCTTCCTCGTGTTGACGTCACCCGCACGGGCGGGTGTTCGGCTCAGCCCGCGGGGCGGGCGTTGGGACTCTACCCGCGGCGCGGGACGGGGCTCCGCGCCCCCCGTGGGCGGCCGGCCCGCCCGCGCCTCCCGGACCTGCCGGGGCCGCGCCGCTCCGTGGACGGGGCGACCCTAGTCCTGCCCCGCGACCGGGTGACACCCCCGGGGTCCTGCGCCGGGCCGCCGCCTCAGCGCAACGCCCGCGGGTGCGTCGCCGCGTGCACCTCGCGCAGGGAGTCGACCGTGACCAGCGTGTACACCTGCGTCGTCGTCACCGAGGCGTGCCCCAGCAGCTCCTGCACCACCCGCACGTCCGCGCCGCCCGCCAGCAGGTGCGTCGCGAAGGAGTGCCGCAGCGTGTGCGGGGAGACGCGGCTGCCCAGCCGGGCGCGCACCGCGGCGGACTGCAGCACCGCCCACGCGCTCTGCCGGGAGAGCCGGCCCCCGCGGGAGTTCACGAACAGCGCGGGCGTCCCGCGGCCCGCCGCCACCAGCGCCGGCCTCGCCCGCACCAGGTACTCCTCCAGCGCCACCCGCGCGTAGGAGCCGACCGGCACGATGCGCTCCTTGGAGCCCTTGCCCCGCAGCCGCACCACACCGTCCTCGCCGACGGCGGCGGCCACCACGTCGTCCACGTCCAGGCCCACGGCCTCGCTGATGCGCGCCCCGGAGCCGTACAGCAGCTCCAGCAGCGCCCGGTCCCGCAGTCCCGCGGGTGGCCCGGCGGCACCGGCGGCGTCCAGCAGCCGGGCCACCTCGTGCACGTCCAGCGCCTTCGGCAGGCGGCGCGGCGGCACGGGCGGGCGCACCCCGGTGGCCGGGTCGTCGCTCGTGCGGCCCTCCTCCAGCAGGAAGCGGTGCCACCCGCGCACCGCGGAGGCCGCGCGCGCCGCGGAGCTCGCCGTCAGCGCCATCCGGCCGTCGGAGCCGCTGCGCAGCGCCGAGACGAACGCCGCGACGTGCTCCTCGCGGACCGAGGCGGCGTCGCCGATGCCCCCCGCCGCGAGGAAGTCCACGTACCGCTGCAGGTCCCGCCGGTAGGCGCCCAGGGTGTTCTGCGCCAGGCCCCGCTCGACCGCCAGGTGCCCCAGGTAGTCCTGCACGGCCCGCTCCAGCGGGCTCGGCGCGGCGGCGGCGGGGGGCACGGGCCGACAGTAGCTGCCGTCCCGCCCGCGCCCCGGCCGCGCCACACCGCCCGCCGCCAGGCGGACCCCGGCCCGGCCCGCCGCCGGGCGGGCCTCAGCCCAGGCGCGGGTGCTCCGGCCACGGCGCGTCCGCCGGCCGCAGCGTCGACCAGCCCTGCGCCCGTGCCGCCGCGGCGGCCAGCACCCCCACCACCGCGCCCGGGTTGTGCACCCGCCCGGCGAGCACCGCGTCGCGGGCCTCCTCCAGCGGCACCCGCACCAGCGGCATGTCCGCCTCCTCGTCCTCGCGGACGTGCCGCTCCGCGTGCGGCACCGGCGTCAGGTGCCGCGCCACGTACACGCGCAGCGCCTCGTCCGAGCCGCCCGGGGAGTTGAACCAGTCCACCAGCACCGCCCAGCTGCCCGCGCGCAGGTCCGCCTCCTCCGCCAGCTCGCGCTGCGCCGCGGTCAGCGGGTCCTCCCCCACCACGTCCAGCAGGCCCGCGGGCAGCTCCCACAGCTCGTGCCGCACGGGGTGGCGGTACTGGCGCAGGAAGAGCACGCGCTCCTCCTCGTCGAGGGCCAGGACGGTCACCGCACCCGGGTGGCGCTGGAACTCCCGGGTGACGCTCTGCCCGCCGCCCTCCCCCGGCAGGACGACGTCCTCGGACACCACGTCCCACACGCGCCCGGAGAACACCACCTCCGAGCGTGTCACGGCCCGCTCCACCGGGCGGTCGGCGAGCTGCTCGCCCGACGCCGGGGTGCCGGGCAGGTCCTCGCTCACGGAAGGGCTCACGGGAGGGCCACCTCCACCACGGGGGCGGTCTCCACGTCCACGAGGCGCTCCTCGCGCTGGCGGTCCAGGGCCGCGGCGACCAGGCCGGAGAACAGCGGGTGCGCCTTCGTCGGGCGCGAGCGGAACTCCGGGTGCGCCTGCGTCGCGACGTAGTACGGGTGCGCCTCGCGCGGCAGCTCCACGAACTCCACCAGCCCCAGCTCCGGGGCGGTGCCGGAGAACACCAGGCCCGCGTCGGTGAGCCGGTCCAGGTAGGCGTTGTTGACCTCGTAGCGGTGCCGGTGCCGCTCGGAGATCCGCTCGGCGCCGTACGTCTGCGCCACCACCGACCCGGGGGTCAGCGCCGCCTCGTACGAGCCCAGGCGCATGGTGCCGCCCAGGTCCCCGGCGCCGGCCACGATGTGCTTCTGCTCCTCCATGGTCGCGATGACCGGGTGCGCGCAGTCGGGCTCGAACTCGGTGGAGCTGGCCCCGGCGAGGCCGGCGACGTTGCGGGAGTACTCGATGACCATGCACTGCAGGCCTAGGCACAGCCCCAGGGTGGGGATCCGGTTCTCCCGCGCGAAGCGCAGCGCGCCGAGCTTGCCCTCGATGCCGCGCACCCCGAAACCGCCGGGGATGCACACCGCGTCCACGTCCTGCAGGGCCTTGCGGGCGCCCTCGGGGGTCTGGCAGTCGTCGGAGGCGATCCAGCGGATCGACACCTTCGCGTCCTGCGCGAAACCCCCGGCGCGCAGCGCCTCGGTGACCGACAGGTACGCGTCGGGAAGGTCGATGTACTTGCCCACGAGGGCGACCTCCACCCGGTGCGCGGGGTGGTGCACCCGGCGCAGCAGGTCGTCCCACGTGCGCCAGTCCACGTCGCGGAACGGCAGGCCCAGCTTGCGCACCACGTACGCGTCGAGACCCTCGCGGTGCAGCACCTTGGGGATGTCGTAGATCGAGGGCGCGTCGATCGCGGCGACCACGGCCTCCTCGTCCACGTCGCACATCGAGGCGATCTTGCGCTTGACGCTGTCGGGGATGTCGCGGTCGGAGCGGCACACGATCGCGTCGGGCTGGATGCCGATGCTGCGCAGCGCCGCCACGGAGTGCTGCGTCGGCTTCGTCTTCAGCTCCCCGCTGGGGCCGATGTAGGGCACGAGGGAGACGTGGACGAAGAAGACGTTGCTGCGCCCGAGGCGCTGGCGCACCTGCCGCGCCGCCTCCAGGAAGGGCAGGGACTCGATGTCGCCGACGGTGCCGCCGACCTCGGTGATGATGACGTCGATGTCGTCGCGGGCCTGCGCGCGCATCCGCTCGACGATCTCGTTGGTGATGTGCGGGATGACCTGCACGGTGTCGCCGAGGTACTCCCCGCGCCGCTCCTTGGCGATGACCGCGGAGTACACCTGCCCGGTGGTGACGTTCGCGGCGCCGTCGAACTTCACGTCGAGGAAGCGCTCGTAGTGGCCGATGTCCAGGTCCGTCTCGGCGCCGTCCTCGGTGACGAAGACCTCACCGTGCTGGAACGGGTTCATGGTGCCGGGATCCACGTTGATGTAGGGATCCAGCTTCTGCATCGCGACGCGGAGTCCGCGTGCCCGCAGGAGGCGACCGAGGCTGGAGGCCGTCAGCCCCTTGCCGAGGGAGGACGCCACACCCCCGGTCACGAAGATGTGCTGCGTCGTGCGCTGGTTGGGGTTCTGCTGCGAGGTGCGGTCCGCCACGGACTTCGAGGTTACCCCACAGGCCGTCGTGTGCCCGTCGCCTGGGCGTAGGCGCGTGTCACCTGGGCGACGGCGTCGGCCTCCGAGGGCAGCCGGGCGGCCCGCGCGAGCGCCCGCCCGCTCAGCTCCGCGCGCGCCGCCGGGTCCGCCAGCAGCTCCCGCACCGCCGACGCCAGGGCCTGCGGGTCGCCGTACGGCACGAGCACCGCCGCCTCCCCGACGAGGTCGCGCACACCCCCGACGTCGGTCAGGACCAGCGCGGCACCGGCCCGCAGCGCCTCCTGCACCAGCAGCGGCTGCCCCTCCCAGGCGCTGGGACCCACCACGACGTCCGCGGCGGCCAGCAGTTCCGGCACGTCGGAGCGCGCCCCCAGCCAGCGGACCGCGAGCCCGTCCGCCTGTGCACGGGCCGCCAGCTCCGCCCGCAGCGGCCCGTCCCCGGCCACCGCGGCCACCGGGGCCGGGTGCACGTCCCGCAGCAGGCCCAGGGCGTCCAGCAGCAGCGGCAGGCCCTTCTGCGGGGCCAGGCGCGCCACGGTGAGGACCAGCGGGGCCCCGGCCGCACCGAGCTCCGCCCGCACCGCCGCCCTCCCCCCGCCGCCGTCCCCGCCCACACCCGCGCCCCCGTCCACGCCGCGCGCCGCGCGCCGCGGGGCGGGCACCAGCGCCCGCTCCACGCCGCGCGCCCCCGCCGCCCGGGCGCGGGCCGCCAGGTCCGGGGAGACGGCGAGCACCACGTCCGCGCCCCGCGCCACGAGCCGCTCCGCGACGCGGCCCAGCAGCCCGCGCGCCCCGCCGGCCAGGACCGCGTTGTGCAGCGTCACCACCAGCGCCGGCCGGCGCGGGGCGGGCACCGTCCGCACGGCCGCCAAGGCCACCAGCCCGGCCCGGACCCCGTGGGCGTGCACCACGTCCCGCGCACCGAGGTCCCGCAGCAGGGCGCGCAGCGCCCGCACGGCCCGGGCGTCGGCGCGCAGGTGCGGCGCGGCGGGCACCTCCACCACCGCGCAGGCGGCCAGCGCGGGCAGGCCGAAGTGCTCCAGCGTCGCGCGCGGCGCCGCGACCCGCGGTCGCCAGCCCGCCGCGGCCAGTCCCGGCAGCAGCCCGGCCACGTGCCGGCCCACCCCGCCCGCGCTCGTGGCCAGCACCAGCAGCACCTGCCGCCCCTCCGCAGCGCTCACGCGCCTCCTCCAGCTCGTCCGCGATCCCGTCCGCCGCCCCGCCCACCGGGCACCAGGGCACCCAGCCGCCCGGCCAGCACCGCCACGTCCCGCCGGTCCAGCAGCGCCACCACGGCCGCCCACACCGCCAGGGCCACCACCGCGCAGGCCGCCGCGGAGAGCACCTCCGCGGCCCTGCCGGCGGACGGCAGCACGGGGGCGAGCACCTGCCCCGCCGCTCCTCCCGCGGCCGCGGCCACCGCGCCCGCGGCCGCCGCCCGCACCAGCCCCGCCAGGGCCGCCGCCCCGCACGCCGAGCGCACGGCCACCGCCAGCAGCACACCCCCGGCGGTCAGGCCCACGGCGTGCGCCAGCGCCAGCGCCGAGACCACCCGCGCACCTGGCCACGCCGCCGCCAGCACCGGCGCGAGGACCAGCACCACCGCCCACCCGGTGGTGCCCGCCAGCGCCGCCGACCTGCCGCGACCCACCGCGTACAGGGCCCGCACCAGCAGCGCGGTCAGCCCGAACCCCAGCAGCGCCGGGGCCAGCAGCACCAGCGCACCGGCCAGGTCCGCCGCGGCGGCACCGTCGACCCGGCCCGTCCTGTCCAGGGCGAAGAAGCGCGCCGTGGGCACCGCCGCACCGGCCAGCACCGCCGCCCCCGCCGCACCGGCGAGCACCACCAGCCGCGAGGTGCCCGCCAGCAGCGGCGCCAGCGCCGGGTCCCCCGCGCCGCCCGCCGCGGCCAGCCGCGGGAAGACCGCCGTGGCCACCGGCACCGCCAGCACCGCGTACGGCAGCAGGAACAGCGTCCAGGCGTAGCTCCAGCGCACCACCGCGCCCTCGCCCGCCCCCTGGGACAGCGCCAGCAGCACCGCCACCACGGACACCGCCTGCTGCGCCAGCAGCACCGCCAGCCCGGCCGCGGCCAGGCGCCGCAGCCGGGGCCCGTCGCCCGCGGCGGCACGCAGGGCGGGGCGCCAGCGCACCTGCGAGCGCAGGGCGGGCAGGTGGGTGAGCACCATCGCCAGCACCCCGAGCGTGGTGCCGCCCGCCAGCACCGCCAGCGCCGTGCGGGGCACCTCGGCCAGCGCCCCGGCGTCCGGGTCCACCCCGGCCGGCAGCAGCGCCGCGAAGAGCAGGTAGGCGCCCGCCACGACGAGGCTGCTCACCAGCGGGGCGGCGGCGGGGGCGGTGAAGCGGCGCTGGGCCTGCAGCGCCCCGCCCAGCACGACGGCGATGCCGTACAGCGGGACCTGCGGCAGGAACACGTACAGCAGGAAGAGCGCCACCGGCGCGGGGTCCGAGCCGCACCCGCCGGTGCGCTGCCACTCCAGCAGGGCACCGACGACGGGACGCGCGAGCAGCGCCGCGACGGCGGAGACGGCGAGGAGGGCGAGCACGCTCCAGGTGAGGACCGCCGAGGCGGTGCGCGAGGCCCGCTCCCGCTCCCGCGCGTCGCCGGAGGCCAGCGGCCCGGCCAGCAGCGGCACGAGCACCCCCGCCAGCACCCCGCCCGCGACGACCTCGAAGAGCACGTTCGGCACCAGGTTGGCCGCGGTGTACACGTCGCCGAGGCAGTTGTCGCCCACCGCGCCGTCGAACACCACGACGCGCCCGAACCCGGCGGCGCGGGCCAGCACGGTGATCGCGGCGACCGACGCGGCGGCGCCCGCGAGGGTGCGCACCGCCCTCATCGGGCCGGTCGCCGACCCAGCGCGTCCAGCTCGCGCAGCACCGGCGTGGCGGCGATGACGGCCGAGAAGCTCACCCGCTCGCTGGCCAGGGTCAGCGCGCTCACCGCGGTGAGCACCCCGCCGCGGCCCCGGCGCCCGCAGCGGGCCAGCACCGCCACCCCCAGCAGGGCGCCCAGGGCGTTGGACCCGGTGTCACCCAGCATGCTGCGCTCGGCGAGGTCGGCGGGCAGCGCGGCTGCCGCGGCACCGGCGGCCGCACCGGCCAGGGCGCAGGCCGCGCGCTGCCGCGGGCCCGGGACCGGCGCCGGGTGGGCCAGCACCGCCGCGGCGGCGAGCGTCACCTTCAGGGCCCGGCCGGGGCGCAGGTCGAAGAGGTTCACGAGGTTCGCGCAGCCGGCCACGAGCGCGCCGGCCACCGCGACGTCCACGGCACGGGTGAGGGTCCCCGCCCGACCGGTGGGAGGACCGGCGGGGGGCGCCGCGACGGCGGCGAGCAGTCCCGTGGCGCCGATGCCCGCCACCTTCAGCGCTCCGGTGGTGACCCGCCCCCGGCGCAGCGCTGCCAGGTGCCCGCGCAGCCCGCGCGCGCCGGCCGCCCGCTCCCCCGCACCCTCGGTGAGGTCGTCGACGGCGCCGAAGACCGCCGCGCCGGTGCAGGCCCCCGCCGCGGCCAGCCGCCAGCGCAGCGGCACCGAGGGCACCGCCAGCGCCCCGGCCACCGCGGCGAGGGCCACGGCCGGTCCCTCCAGCAGCGTCACCGGCTCACCGCGGTGGTTCGTGCGCTCCCAGCGCGCGGCACCGCCCGGGGGCCGGCGCCGCAGCGCGCCGGCGGCCGTGGCGCCACCGGCCAGCGCGGCCAGCCCCGCCGCGGCGCAGGTGCGCGCCGCCGCGGCACGCACGCCGCCCACCCTCACGGCACGGGCGCCGGGGTGGGACGGGCCGGCGCCACCGCGTCCGCGGACGTCGCGATGCCGTAGTGCCCCGCCGCACCCCGCGCCTGCTCCGCCAGTGCCATCGCCACGCTCACGCGGCCCATCGGCACGTCCGCGTCGTCCACGGTGCTCACCGCCTCCGAGACGGCGTCCTGCGCGCGGATCTCCGCGATGAGGCCCTCCTCGGCGCTGGCCGCCATCGGGCCGGCGACGACGGTGCCGGTGGAGGCGGCGTCGAGCTGTGCCGCCAGGGCCAGCAGCGACGCGCTGCGCGCCTCGGTCTGCGGGGCGCTGGGGTCGGTGTCGGCGGGCGCGGCGACCACGACCGCCAGGGTCGCCGGCCGGGACACCTCACCGGTGACGAGACCCGCGCTCAGCAGGGGCGCCACGGCGGCACCGGCGGCGGGGTCGGGTGTCGCCGTGGGTGTGGGGTCACCGGCGGGGCGCGCCGGCAGGTCGATGACGATGCCGCGCGCGAGGGCCGCGGCGAGCTCCACCTCGTCGCTGCGGCCGCCCGAGGGGGAGGCGCTGGGGAACGGCTCGTCCCGCGCCCTGGCCTGGGCCGCGACGGAGGCACGCGCGGCCTGCTGCTCGGGGTCGGTCCAGCTGTCCTGGATGCTGACGCGGCCGGTGACGGCGCCCCCCGCCACCTCCACGGCCGCGGCGACACCGTCGGCGAGGGCGGGCTCGGCGCCCGGCAGCAGCACGAGGACGACGTCCCGCCCGGTCAGGGTGCCGGTGAGCAGCTCGGGGGTGACGGCCTCGCTCCACTCGTCGCGTGCGGCGATCGCCCGGTCGGCGGCGTCGAGCTGGCTACGCAGGTCGGCCTTCTCCGCGGTGAGCTGGCGCACCTGGTCGGTGACCCCGGCGTCGATGCCCTCCTTGAGCGGCCCGGCGCCGAGCACGATGCCCACGGCCAGGGCGAGGAAGACGGAGACCAGCGACACCAGGTGGTAGCGGAAGTCGATCACGGGCGGGTGCCTCCGGTGGCGGTGCGCACCGTGTCCGTCGGCAGGCCGGGCAGCCAGCCCGTCAGCAGCGCCCACACGTCGCCCAGGCGGGCGCCGACCACCGCGAGGATCGCCTGCCCCGTCGGGGTGACCGCCAGCGCCGCGACGAGGGCCAGCAGGCCGGCGAGCACGAGCAGGAGGACCTGGGAGTTGGAGATGCGCGAGCGGTACAGCCGGGAGACGCCCTTGGCGTCCACGAGCTTGCCGCCCACCCGCAGGCGGGTGAGGAACGTGCTGGCCATGCCGGCCCGGCCCTTGTCGAGGAACTCCACGAGGGTGGCGTGCGTGCCGACCGCCACGATGAGCGAGGCGCCCTTGTCGTCGGCCAGGAGCATCGCGACGTCCTCGCTGGTGCCCGTGGCGGGGAAGACCACCGGCTCGATGCCCAGGGAGCGGACGCGCTCCAGGCCGGGGGCGCGCCCGTCGCGGTAGGCGTGCACGACGACCTCCGCGCCGCAGCGCAGCGTCGCGTCGGAGACGGAGTCCATGTCCCCGACGATCATGTCGGGCTTCCAGCCGGCCTCGAGGATGGCGTCGGCGCCGCCGTCCACCCCGATCAGCACCGGCCGGTACTCGCGCACGTACGGCCGCAGCGCGACGAGGTCCTCCTTGTAGTGGTACCCGCGCACGACGATGAGGGCCTGGCGCCCCTCCAGGGAGGTGCGCACGTCGGGCACGCCGACACCGTCGAGCAGCAGGTCGCGCTCGCGGCGCAGGTACTCCATGGTGTTCGCCGCGAACGCCTCCAGCTGCACGGACAGGCCCGCGCGCGCCTCGGCCATCGCGGCGGCGACGGAGACCTCGTCGAGGAGGCGGCCGCGCGCGACGACCTCCTCGCCCACGAGGAGCTCCTCACCGCGCAGCCGGACCGGCCTGCCCTCCGCGAGGGCGGTCACCACGTCCTCCCCGACCGCGTCGAGCAGCGGGATGCCGGCGGCGACGAGGATCTCCGGGCCGAGGTTCGGGTAGCGCCCCGAGATGCTGGGTGCCGCGTTGACGACGGCGGCCGGGCGGCAGGCGACGAGCGCCTCGGCGGAGACGCGGTCGATGTCGACGTGGTCGATGACGGCGACGTCCCCGGGCTGCAGCCGCTTGGTGAGGCGCTTGGTGCGCCGGTCGATCCGGGCGGGACCGGTGGCGCCGGCCGGTTCCGCCGTCGACTGCACCGCCGGCGGGGTCACCGCCTTCTCCCGCCGCCGCCCGCGCACGCCCGCGCTCCTCACCGCCGTCCCCGCCTCATCCCGCCGATCGTCCCACGCGCTCCGGGGCGCTCTGCGCCGCACCCGCCGCCGGTGCGCCACCGCGTCGGCGGCCCGCCGAGCCCTTGCGCCGGCCGGGCGGTGCCGCGGGCGCGCCGCCCCGTCCGCCGGGAGCCGCGTCCTCCTCCACCTGCACGCGGGAGGAGTCGAGCAGCTCCTCGGCGTGGGCGCGCGCGGCGTCGGAGTCGGCGCGTCCGGCGAGCATCCGGGCCAGCTCCCGCACCCGGCCGTCGTGGTCGAGCCGCACCACCCCGGACTCGGTGACGCTGCCGTCGTCGGTCTTGACGACGGTGTGGTGCGCGTCGGCGAAGGCGGCGACCTGCGGCAGGTGCGTCACCACGAGCACCTGGGTGGTGCGGGCGAGGCGCGCCAGGCGCCGGCCGATCTCCACGGCCGCCCGGCCGCCGACGCCCGCGTCGACCTCGTCGAACACCATGGTCGGCACCGGGTCCGTCCCGGCGAGGACGACCTCCAGGGCCAGCATGACGCGGGAGAGCTCACCACCGGAGGCGCCGCGGCCCAGGGGGCGCGGCACCGCCCCCGAGTGCGCCGCGAGGAGCAGCTCCACCTCCTCGCGGCCCGACGGGCCGAAGTCCGCGCCCGTGCGCACGTCCACCTCGACCCGGGCGCCGCCCATCGCCAGCTCCGCCAGCTCCTGCCCCACCCGCTCGGACAGCTCCCGCGCGGCGGCGCGGCGCGCGGCGCCGAGGGCGTCGGCGTACCCGGCCAGACGTGCCTCGACGGCCGCCACCTGCGCGCCCAGCTCCTCCGTGCGCCCGTCGTCGTCCAGCTCCTGCAGGCGCAGCGCCGCGCCCCGTGCCCAGGTCAGCAGGCCGTCGACGTCGGCGGCGCCGCTGAGCGCACCGCAGCGCCGCACCAGCGCCGACAGCTCGGCCCGGCGGTCCTCCACCGCGGCCAGCCGCGCCGGGTCGGCCTCCACGCCCGCGGCGTAGGCGGCCACCTCCACCGCCACGTCGCCCAGCAGGTACGCCACCTCCCCGAGGCGGCCCTCCAGCGCGGCCAGCGCGGGGTCGTGCTCACCGGCGGCGGCCAGCGCGCGGCGCGCCGCGTCGACGAGGACGTCCGCACCGGGGCCCTCGTCGGCGCCGTCGGCGCCCCCGGCGAGGGCGGCGTGGGCGGTCGCCGCCGCGGTGCGCAGCTGCTCCACGTGCGACAGCCGCGCCGCCTCCTCGCGCAGCTCGTGGTCCTCCCCGGGCTGCGGGTCGGTGCGCTCGACGTCGGCCAGGACCAGGCGCAGCCGCTCCGCCTCGGCGGCACGCTCCTGCGCGTGGGTGCGGATGTCCTCAAGCTCGGACCGCAGCTCCCGCCAGCGGGTGTACTCCGCGGTGTAGCCGGCCAGCGGCTCGCGCACCGCGGTCCCGGCGAAGGCGTCGAGGACCCGCAGCTGCTGGGCCGGGGCGCGCAGGCGGAGCTGGTCGGTCTGCCCGTGCACGGCGACGAGGTGCTCGGCCAGCTCGGCCAGGACGCTCACCGGGGCGCCGCGGCCCCCGACGTGGGCACGGCTGCGTCCCTCCGCCGCGACCGAGCGGGCCAGCACGAGCACGCCCTCGTCGACGTCCCCGCCTGCGTCGAGGGCACGGGTGGCCGCGGGGCCCCCCTCCTCGACGAGGACGCGGCCCTCCACCACGGCGGTGGCGGCGCCCCGGCGCACCGCCGCCGGGTCCGCCCGCTGGCCGAGGAGGAGCCCGAGCCCGGTCACGACCATCGTCTTGCCGGCCCCGGTCTCCCCGGTCAGCACCGTCAGGCCCGGCCCGAGCTCGAGCCGGGCGTCGCGGATGACGCCCAGCTCGCGGATGCGGATCTCCTCGATCACCGTGCCCCCCTCCCGCGCCGTGCCCGCCGCGTGCCCGCCACCGCTCTCGCCAACGTCCACGTCCCCGCCGGTGTCCCCGCCGGTGTCCCCGCCGGTGTCCCCGCCCGGTCCACCGGGTGCGCCGTCATCCCTGGGGCGCGGGGCCGCGCCAGCCCTGCACGGGCAGCCGGAACTTCGCGACCAGCCGGTCCGTGAACACCCCGCGCGTCAGGCGCGCCAGCCGCACCGGCTGCGGGGAGCGCCGGACCTCCACCCGGGCCCCCACGGGCACGTCGAACGTGCGGCGTCCGTCGCACCAGAGGACGCCGCCGTCGCCCATCCCGGGCAGGACCTCGAACGCCACCGTGCTGGTCGGGGCGATCACCAGGGGCCGGGCGAACAGGGCGTGGGCGCTGAGCGGCACCACGAGCATCGCCTCCACCTCGGGCCAGACGATGGGGCCGCCGGCGGAGAAGGCGTAGGCCGTGGAACCCGTGGGCGTCGCGGCGATCATGCCGTCGCAGCCGAAGCGGGACAGCGGGCGGCCGTCGACGTCGACGACGAGCTCCAGCATGCGCTCCCGGTTGGCCTTCTCCACGGACGCCTCGTTGGCCGCCCAGGACCGGGCGATCACCCGCCCGGCGTGCATGACGCGCACGTCGAGGGTCATGCGGTGCTCGACGCGGTAGTCGTGCGCGACCACGCGCGCCACCGTCTCGTCGAGGTCCTCCCGCTCGCTCTCGGCGAGGAAGCCGACGTGACCCAGGTTGACGCCCAGCAGGGGCACGTCGGTGCCCCGGACGAGCTCGGCCGCGCGCAGGATGGTGCCGTCACCGCCGAGCACGATGACGAGCTCGGCGTCCCGCACCCCGGCCTCGATGCTGCACACGTCGAGCAGGGACTTCTCCGCCGTCCCGAGCGCCGCGGCCTCCTCCGGCACCATGACGGTGCGGATGTTCGCCGCGGTGAGGAGCCGGACGACCTGGGTGGCGGCGGTGACCGCCTCGGCCCGCCCGGTGTGGGCGAGCAGGAGCACCCTGCGCGCGCTCACGCCAGCCCCACCTGGGGACCCTCGGCGACCGCGCGCTGCAGGTCGTCCTCGTCGAGCGCCGGTGCGCCGGCGGCCAGCCACAGGAAGTACTCCACGTTGCCGCTGGGCCCGGGCAGCGGGCTGGCGGCGACCCCGCGCACGCCGAGGCCGTGCTCGGCGGCGGCCCGCGCCACCCCGCGCACCGCGTCGGCCCGCAGCGCCGCGCTGCGCACGACGCCACCGGAGCCGAGGGCCTCCCGCCCCACCTCGAACTGCGGCTTGACCATGAGCACGTGGTCCGCGGCCGGGTCGGCGCAGGCCGCCAGGGCGCCCACGACCAGGGTGAGGGAGATGAAGGACAGGTCCGAGACGACGAGGTCCGGGGCCGGGGCCACCTGCCCGGGGGTCAGGTGGCGGACGTTGGTCCGCTCCATCACGCGCACGCGGGGATCCTGCCGCAACCGCCACGCCAGCTGCCCGTAGCCCACGTCCACGGCGAGGACCGAGGCGGCACCGCGGCGCAGCAGGACGTCGGTGAACCCGCCGGTGCTGGCACCGGCGTCCAGGCAGCGCCGGCCCGCCACCGGCACGCCGGGTGCGAAGGCGTCGAGCGCCCCGATGAGCTTGTGCGCCCCGCGGCTGACGTACTCCTCCTCGGCCGCGTCGGCCACGACGATGGCGTCACCGGTGCCGACCTGCGTCGCGGGCTTGGTCGCGACCGCTCCCGCCACCTTCACCCTGCCGTCGCCGACGAGCTCGGCGGCGTGCTGCCGCGATCTGGCGAGCCCCCTGCGGACCAGCTCGGTGTCGAGGCGCTGTCGGCGCACGGGCGCCTCATCCCTCGGCCGTGGCCAGCCGCCCGCGCAGCGCGCGGTCGACCTCCTCGAAGGCGGGGACGTGGTCGTGCACGGGGACGGCGCCCAGGGCGTCCAGGCGCGCCAGCGCCTCGCCGAGCTCCTGCCCGGAGCGCGCCGGCGGAGGGGTGGTGGGAGGGCCCGGGACGGGGCGGGGACGCTGGTCGGGCTCGGTCACGCGGTCACGCTACCCGCGCTGGGCGACATCTCCCGCGGGGCGCCCCGGTCAGCGCTGCGCGAGCTGCGGGCCGCCGACGCGCCGCACGAGGAGCGTCAGGGCCGCGACGTCCGCGTCCTGCCCGGCGTCGGCCAGCGTCCAGGCGGCCACCGCGGCGGCGCGCAGCACGTCCACGCCGTCCGCCGTGCCGGGTGCCGGGGCGTCCCACACCCCGCCGGAGCGCACGACCCGGGCGTGCCGGCACCGCACCTCCAGCCGGTCGCCGTCCCACCCCACGACCACCGCGGGGTGCTCCTCGAGCAGGCCGCCGAGGTCTCGCGCCACCTGGGTGGGGCGCTCCCCGGGGTGGGCTTGCAGCAGCTCGCGCACCCCGCTGACCCCGGTGAGCACGAGCAGGCCTGGCATGCCGGCCCGCCGGGCGCCCTCCAGGTCGGTGTCGAGGCGGTCCCCGACCACCAGGGGGCGCTCCGCGGAGCAGCGGCGGACGGCCTCGGTGAAGAGCGCCGGCTCGGGCTTGCCGACGACGTGCGGCTCCACACCCGAGGCGGTGCGCACCGCGCCGACCAGGGTGCCGTTGCCGGGGGCGGGACCGCCGACCACGGGCACGGTGAGGTCCAGGTTGGTGGCGACCCACGGCAGACCGGAGCGGACGGCGCGCGTGGCCTCGGCCAGGTGCCGCCAGGTGAGGTCGGGGGAGAACCCCTGCACGACCGCCACCGGCTGCTCCTCCAGGGAGTCCACGGGTACCAGACCCTCCTCCTGCAGGGCGCGGGTGAGCCCGGCCCCCCCGATGCGCAGGACGGGCGAGCCCGCCGGGAGCGAGGTCCGCAGGTGGTGCGCCGCCGCCTGGGCCGAGGTGACGACGTCGTCGGCGGCGCAGTCGACCCCGAGGTCGCGCAGGTGCTCGGCGACGGTCTCGGGCGGGCGGGAGGCGTTGTTCGTCACGAACACGAGCCGGGCTCCGGTCCCGCGTGCGTGCTGGAGGTGCTGCGCCGCACCGGGAACGGCGTCCGGGCCGATGTACACGACCCCGTCCAGGTCGAGCAGGACGACGTCGTGGCCCGCGACGAGCGGCCCGGTGGACGGCTGCAGCAGGTCCGCGGCGGTGGCGCTGACGGTGCGGTGGTGCGTGTGGCTCACGTGCTCCCCGGTGTCCGCCGCGCCGCAAGCGTGGCGCGGACCTGTCGCAGGCGGTCGGCGTACTCGGCGCTGTGCGGCGCCATGGCGTGCGCCATGGCGAGGTGCTCCACCGCGAGGGCGAAGCGTCCGAGCCGGCTCAGGCTCAGGCCCAAGCCGAAGTGAGCGTAGTCGGCGTCGGGACGGCGCTGGACCAGCTCCTCGAAGGAGTCCGCGGCGCCTGCGAAGTCCCCGGAGTCGTAGCGGGCACGTGCCAGGGTCTCGAGCACGGCGCTGGAGGTGGGGTCCACCTCGTGCGCGTGGCTGAGCAGGGTGACGGCGGCGGCGGCGTCGCCCCGGCGCAGCAGGTCGGTGCCGCGTTGCACCCAGTCGTAGAGGGTTCCGGCGGGGCGGCCCTCGCGCTGGTCGTCCACGTGCTCCTCCGACACCCTCGCCACCGGCGGACTCCGGTGGCACCGCTCGCGGGGGCACCGGATCCTGTCGGGACGACCGTACGACAGCGGTGCGGGCGTCGCCGAGGTGAACCACGGGACGGCGGACGGAAGGCCTGCCCGGTCGATCATCGGCCGACGACACACCTGGCCGTCGGGTCGTCTTCCTCGGGAAATGGTGGAGGCCCCACCCCCCTGCCCACGTGGTGTGGTAGGGGGTGGGGCCTGTCACGGGTAGTCCGGCGGTGTCCTACTCTCCCACCCCCTCTCGGAGGCAGTACCATCGGCGCTGGTGGGCTTAGCTTCC